>JAJRZK010000011.1 GCA_024275315.1 Nitrospirota bacterium | reverse complement strand
ATGGTTTCGGGTGTGTCAGCAGAAGAAGCGTTCGCGGATAGCAGTGCGTCGATATCGTCCTGTGACGCAGGCGCGTCGGATGTGGTTTCCATGGTTTCGGGTGTGTCAGCAGAAGAAGCGTTCGCCGAAAATATCGCATCTATATTGTCTTGCAGATCGACCGAGATGGAGTCCTCAGCCGGAGCCCTTTCCTCCACAGCGGCATGACGCGTTTCAGGTGTTGGTTCATCGGGCACAGGATCCACCTGCGTTTGTTCCGCTTGATTTTGGAAACTGTCTGTCAGCGGGGTGTCGGTAGCGTAGACAGATTCTTTGTCTACAATCTCTTTGGATGTATCGGCCCCGTTTTCATTAGGCGCAGAATCGATACCGGACTGTAAAACGCCTGCTTCGACGGAGCTATTCATGTCAGAGATATTTCCATCAGATGGAGCCGGGACAGGCTCGTTATCCGTATCCGCCGGCGGGGACAGAGCGATCGATGGATCTTCAGCGATATCCGAAACGTCATCCTGGCTTACGTTGATTTTATTTTTCTCACCAGAATCTTTTTCAACAACCGATTTTTCTTTTGCATCTCCTTCGGACTGCTCTTCGGGCTCCTGTTCGGACGGCCCAACCTCGTAAGTCGCTCCATCAGGAAACTCGTTTTCCAGCTCCGTTTCCGTGAAGCTGTCAAAATCCCCACTGTCAACCACGCTCTCACGCCCCACTCCAGCCTCGACTTGCTGTGATACCCTGGCTGTGGCGCGACGCCGTTTACCAATTTCCCTTTTGCGCGCTCGTCTGATCTCGGATTCGGACCGTTTTCTCAGGAAAAATATGTTTTCACATTGTAAACATCTGGCATATGTGCCCTCATTAGACAGTGCAGAGCCGTCAATTTTATAGGCCGCCTGGCAATTCGGACATTTTATTTTCATTGTCCCACCATTGCAAATCCTTGAAATGTCAATATCCTGACGATTGCCGCAACTCTTTATATTTCAGACAAATACTATCTATCATGCTGTTATATAACGAGTTATATCGCGCAGGCTTGAGGCTGGCCCCAAATTTTCATTATTGACATTTCCTCCATAGTATTTAAGATAATATTACTTCGTCGATTAACCAACAGTATACAACATCCATTCCAAACAGAATTAGGTTCAGGAAAAACTTATGATAATCAGGATATCTGTTCCTTTGTTCCTGATGGTGTCAACCTGTATAGTGTTCATGTTTGCGCTGATATTCGCCGACGAGGCCAATAAGCACGAGCGCAATCTACAAAGAAGTATCGCGGCTTTAGAGGAGAAAATCCAACTCCAGGCTAAAAAGCAGGAAAATGAAATATTCAGGGTTCTGGAAACCAGGGCAAAAACGCTGTCCACACAGGAGATGTCCATGATCACAGCGGCGGTGACCCGATATTCAAGAATCAACGGACACGATCCGTACCTGCTGCTGGCGATAATAGAGACGGAAAGCGGATTTCGCAGACAGGCGGTTTCTCACAAGGGAGCCCGGGGTTTGATGCAGGTAAGGCCCTTTGTCGCCCGGGCGATCGCAGGCGAGCTCAACATGGCCCCTGACATGGTGGTTAAGCATCTGGACGACCTTGTGGTCAACGTCAGGGTCGGTTCATATTATCTGGCCAAAATGCGGAAAAGGTTCGGCAACCTGACTTTGGCCCTGGAAGCGTATAACCTGGGGCCGACACGGCTGAACAAATTTATACGGGACGGGAAAAAACTGAAAAACAGATATTCCCGGAAGGTTTTGAATTCCAGGGACAGGATTGAAAAAATAGCCACCAACCGGGTGTAGGATCAGCCGAACTGGCTCTCTTTTTGCTCCTGCGCTTCCTTGCAGTTGATACATAAAGTAGCCACGGGACGAGCTTTCAGCCTTTTTAGCCCGATGCTTTCCCCACACTCCTGGCAGTCGCCAAACTCACCATTTTCAAGCCGGTCCAAAGCCTCGTCGATTTTCTTAAGTAGCTTTCTCTCGCGATCACGTAGCCGCAAGGTAAAATTGCGCTCGGTTTCGACAGAGGAACGATCTATCGTGTCCGCCAGCTCTTCCTCGACAACCCCCAAATCGCTTGACACGGTTTTGTTGGCTTCTTTGAGCAACCCGGTTTTTTGCTCAATTAACGCTTTTTTGATTAGCTCATTTTCTTTTTGGCTAAGGCCCATGCTTACTACCGATCCAGAATTGCTGTTTTTTCTTAACTACAAGTTAAACTGGTTAAGTTACAACTTCAAGACAAATCGTACAGCCATTTTCACCTGACCTGCGCGGCGATTCGAAAAAAAATCATGGTGAATTGGCTGTCGATTCCCAGCCGCGGCCGGTCCCGTTTACAGCAGAGTTGGCCGCCCCCATACCCGCGGCCATAATGAAATAGAATAGCATCTGTATTTCCGAATCGCCAAAATTATATTCGAACACGCCAGCGCACAAAAACGCCGTCACACTCCCGAAACAAGCCGCCAGGGCGGCCCGGGCAGACGGGTCCATCGGCTTTTCCGATCTTATCCAGAACATCCCGACAGACCACAGCGCAACACCCCACATCGACATCCAGCACGCAAGCCCGACCAACCCCCGCTCTGCGGCAAGCTCCAAAAAGTTGTTATGCAAATGGGATATGTTAGGCTCTGCGACCGCGGGATCCCTGTATCTCGGATATACCAGCGGGAAAGCGTTTTGACCGACACCGAACATCGGATAATCCGCTATGATTTTCGCGCCTGCTTTCCATAGATATATTCTTTCCCTGTTGGATACGTTTTGCATGTCGAACACGCTGTAAATTCTATCCTGCACATTTGCCGGAGCCAGCCCCAAAACTATCATGAGAAGGACAGGCCCCGCCAAAAGAGCGGCCGGTTTTCGTAACGCCACAAGAACCGTCACCCCGGCGACAAGCCCGACCCACGAGTTTCGCGTAAGCGAGAGAAGTATCGCAAAAATCATCAATCCCAACGCCGCCGGTATCCACGCGTCTTTCCATTTCCTGAAGGAAAACAGCGCGACGGCAAGGCCCAAGATGGTGGCCAGCATGAGCAACCCGGCGTAAGTCATGTAGATATCGTTGAATCCGGAAATGCGGTCGTTTATTCTTATCCCACGCATGAAAGCCTGGCCGAGCCCCACAACGGCTATCAAGCCTCCTGACGCGGCCACAACACGAAACGTGATCTCTATCCTGCCGGGGTGACGACGGAACAAATCGTATGCGGCAAAAAAAATAAAAATATGCAGAAGGTCCTTGGAATCCTTCAATGACTCCATTACGTCCATGGAAAGGGCCGCCGCGATAAGCGAAGAAGCTATAAACGCCAGGATGGGCCATTTCGCCGGCGAAAAATCGGGGGCCTCTTTTGTCACATACCATCTGCCCGCCCAGCACAGGCACATCCCGGCGGCGGATATCTGCGCTATTGATATGGAAAACAGGTCTGAAAACGCGAACAGAAAAACAAACACCCACCCGGCCTGTTCAAAGCGGCTGGCAAAAGCTGAGTTAGTAGAGCTCAAGGATTCGTCCACGGATGCCAGCCATTAGTTTAGCGGTTTTTCAGGTGTGTGTACAATGGAGACTCCACCACATGCCCGCCGCTGAATGTAAGCAGGCCATAAGTGTTTTCCGGGTCCAGGCCGCTGGAGGTCAAATGCCCCTCCACATAGCAATACCAGAAGATAAGCTCCGGGTTGACCGATTTATTGATATACGGCATGTTCGAATCGAAATAGCCCTTCTGGCCGCTTTGGCCGAACTTGCCGGTTTCGGTGACCCACACCGTCATCCCGGAACTTTCCACGAGCCCGCCCCCGAACGCGCTCAGCTCGATATCCAGGTCGGAGTAGTAATGGAGGTTGACTATATCCGCGTACGAAGAGAGCCCCATGTCTATCAGGCTTTGTGTCCAGTTGAACTTCGCCAGCCCGTCTGCGACGATGTTGGCCGTGGCCGCGGAAACTATTTTCGCCGAGGGATCATACGCGCGAATGGCCGCGGAGGCTTTCTGCAAAAGGTCGAAATAATCCGCCGCCGTTCCATCCAGAACATTAAATGTCAGCTCATCCGGTTCGTTCCACACTTCCCAATAGTTCACGTAAGGCCCGTAACGGGCCACTATCGGTATCACATACTGGTTTATAAAAACCGTTTTCCACCCCGAATTACCCTTGAGCCAGTTCGGCACATAGGCCAGGATGGGGATTATCTCCACACCGGCGCTTACAGCGTCGTTGACCAATCCATCGAACATGGCGAAATTCGGCGCGGCGCCGGAATAGGCGAGAAACTGGTTGTCAAACCAGAATGTCACGCGTATATGCTTAATACCCAAAGCCTTGATATCCGCTATCTGCGACGCCAAATCCCCGACCACCCGGTTGCGGGGAAACATGTTTATCGCCAGCTTGTCGTATGGGACATCCTCGCCCCCGGTAAGCGCGCTTTCCTGGAGATTCTCACAACCTGCGAGCGTGATGAGAGCAAATGCTGACACAAGTATTGGAATAATGCTTTTCATGCTTTCTCCATCAAATATATTACTTGACGATCTTGGTCGTTTTTGAAAATTGCATTTCGAAAAGTCTTCGATAATAGCCGTTCCGCGCCAGCAACTGGTCGTGCGCCCCTTTTTCAATGATCCGTCCTTCATCTAGCACCACTATCAGGTCGGCGTTTAGAATGGTGGACAGCCGGTGGGCGATGACCAGCGTTGTCCTGCCCGACATCAGGTTCACCAGCGCTTTTTGAACCATCAACTCCGACTCGCTGTCCAGCGCGGATGTGGCCTCGTCCAGAATCAGGATCGCGGGATCCTTCATGATCGCCCTGGCTATGGATATCCTCTGCCGTTGCCCCCCGGAAAGCCTCAGGCCACGCTCACCGATGGGTGTGTCGTACCCCTTGTGGGTGTTGATAATGAACTCATGGGCGTAAGAGGCCTTGGCCGCCCGGATGACAGAATCCATGGGAGCGTCCAGGTGGCCGTATGCGATGTTGTTTCTTATTGTGTCATGAAACAGGAATATCTCCTGGGTTACGATCCCGATTTGTTTTCGCAACGACTTTAACGTAGCTTCGCGTATATCAACGCCGTCCAGCAACACCGCTCCCTCCGTCACTTCAAAAAAACGTGGAATCAGGTTGCTCAAAGTTGTTTTACCAGCGCCGGATGTCCCCACGAAAGCCACTATGCGGCCCTTTTCCACGCGGAGGTTTATGTCCTTGAGCACCGGAATCCCTGGCTCGTATTCAAAGCTGACGTTGACAAGCTCTATCCCCCGCTTCAAACGCCCGAGCTCGATAGCTCCTTCTTTGTCGACGATCAACGGCGGGGTGTCTATCAGATCGAAGATCCGTTTCGCGGCGGCGAGGGCCTGTTGGGTTTTGTTGTATACCCGACTTAGCTTAGAGACCGGAGTGTAAAGCATCACCAGCGCCGTGAGAAACGAGAAAAAAGAACCGACGGTCGTATGCCCGTCAATCACCTGACTGCCGCCATACCAAATTATCGCGGCTATGCCAAGGGCTCCCATAAACTCCAGCAAGGGGCTGGACAGCTCGTTGATCCTGATCATTTTCTTCAGGGACTCGAAGTAATCCGAGTTGCTCTTTGCAAACCTGGCGATTTCGTATTCTTCCATACCGAACGCCTGGACAACGCGGATACCGGTAAACGTTTCCAGTAGCGTGGCGTTCAAAGTAGCGATGCGCTCCTGCGCCTCCTTCGACACGGAACGCACAAACCTGCCCAGCTTGCCGATAAGCCCCGCCGACATGGGAATGATAAAAATAGTGACTATCGCAAGCTTCCAGTCCTGGTAGAACACCACAGCCAGCAAAGCCACCAGCGTTAGCGACTCCCGAATAATGTCATACACCACGATGGAAACAGAATCCTGGATTACCTGCACATCGTTGGTAACCCTGGACATCAGCTTGCCGGAGTGGTGTGACGAGTAAAACCTCAGGGACAACGTTTGCAAATGCCTGAAAAGGTGGTTGCGTATATCGCGCACGGCTTGCTGGCCTATGATCTGCATCAGCGACGAAGCGAAATATCTGCAAACACCCCGGACCATGTAGATGATCACCACCCCTAGGGGCAGCAGCTTCAACATCCGGACATCATGATTCAGGAATACTTCGTCCAGGATAGGCTCGATTATCAGGGCCGCCATACCGGTTGAGCCGGAGACGAATATCATGAAGACAGACGCCAGGATGAACTTGCCCTTGTAGGGAGTTAGATAGGTTAAGAGGCGTCTGTACAGGTTCATCGATCGATCAGGCGCAGGCGGCGATATTGATTTTTTTCATCACCTCGTCGCGAACCCTTTCCACCGTGATGGAGTCCATGCAGTCAAAATGCGGGCATTTGTCCTCCACGCAACTCTCGCACGGGTCCACATCCGGAATAATGGCGGTGTCATGCAAACCGATGGGACCCCATCTTTGCGGAAGACATACGGAAATGGGGCAGTATATGCCAACAGCCTTGGCGCCCGCGACCGTAGCCATATGGAGAGGACCCGTGCTCGAAGCCACAAAAACATCGAATTCCGACAACACGGAAGCCAGCTCCGCCAAATCACCGTCTCCGATGTAAGCCCTGGTTTCAACTCCGGAATTTTTCATTACCCTTTCCACAACATCCCGCTCGTGGCCGGCTCCGGTCACGACCACATCAACACCCGATTCTTTCAACCGTGCGATGAGCCCGGAATAATTCCTCTCCGGCCAGTTGCGCGAAGAACCGCCGTGACCAGGATGCACCCCCACCAGGAATCGCCCCCCCTCCCCGGCATACCGTGGTGACCTGTCTTTGGGGATATCGATAGACGCCTGCCTGACAGGAGCCACCCCGAGGAGCTTTATTAACAGGTCCAGGTTGTGGTCGACCTCATGACGCGCGCTCTTCGAGCGGCGCTGAACAACCTTGTCTGTAAGGAATATCTGGGCGGCTTTCGTCGCGGGACCGACCCTGCGCGGCACACCGCCAAACGCCAGAAGCGCGCCCACCGAAAAGTTCAGGTACAGCGCAATGGCCACGTCGAATTTTTCCGACCTGATTTCCCTCGCCAGCCGGACGAACCGCCGTATCGGCACGTGCGCGTTGTCAGAATCGAAATGGATAACGTCATCGACATCCGGCGACATTTCGAAAAGGCTTTTCGTATAATCCCTGGACAGGGCCACAATACGGGCTTCGGGATACGCCCGCCTCAACGAGGCGAACACCGGTAGTGACAGGGCCACATCTCCGATCCTGTCGGTCCTTGCGACAAGTATGCGGGGGCGCTCCGGCAGTCTGATTGTTTTTCCGTTCATTCGAGGCATTCTATCACGCCCGCCCGGGCTTTGCTCAACCCTTTGGGCGCAAGGCCGTACGGCGATGCGGCTTTACTGCAGGCAGCCGCCAGGTTGGTTGAATGTGATCGATGTGTCTGTCATGCGGTTTCGTATTTCCGAAATTACGGGATCTGCCAGGGTTTCGTCGCACTGATGCAGGTATTTAAGAACGGACAAGCTCCACGCCTCCTGATCGGGGGTTTCTATAATCGCCACATTGGCGTCGGAAAACTCTTCCAGCGACAGGTCGCGCATCCGGGACAGCTCCGGCCCCTTCCTTTTTTCGGTGATCGTTATGGGGCGCAACGGCGAAACATGGTATATTTCGAGGTCGGCGAGCTCTTCAGCCAGGTCGCCGCCGGCAAGCTCCGACAGGGAAATCATGCCAGGACGCCCCACGGTCGCCGGGTCTCCCAGCGCGGCTATATAAAGAGAAGCGTTCTGGATTACCGCCTGTTCGGCCACGCCGACACGCAACACCGTCTCTTTCTTGTCGCGCGAAGGGCCGAACACGACAAAATCCCACTGTCCCAGCGCGAGCTCCGCCTGGCGTTTGTGTATTATGGTCTTTTCGATCGTCTCGTGAACCTTCCGCCTGGCCAGGTCCTTAGCGGCGTGTATAGATACTTTTCCCATCCGTGTATTGTTAACTTAAGCGGAAAATATGTCAATCGTTACCAGGGCAATACCGCCTGAAATGTCATTTGCTTTTTCCATATCCGCAGGTTCTGTAAGCCCCCGAGTTTTAGATGTATCGCTTTTCGCCAGCCGTCTTGCCATACACGCTGACACACCCTTCCAGGCCGGCGATGCGAAAAAAAACAAAAAACTTGCATGGATTACGCCGATTTTGCTAGAATTTCCTGTTTAATATTATTAACTCCTTGCTCCGCGCATGGTGGCCGGAGCTTTATAACCGAAAGGAGAACCCGTGCCCAAAGACTACGAGACCCTTTTTATCATAAAGGCAGACCTTTCCGACGAGGATATCAAAAAAGAGGTCGACGCCATAACCAAGATCGCCGAAGCGGACGGCGGCTCTATTATCAGCCTGGACCTGTGGGGCAAAAAACGCCTCGCTTACTCCATCAAGAAGCAGAGATACGGATTTTACACGCTTCTTCGGTTCAGCGCCGCCCCTACAACGCCGGAGAACCTGAACCGGCATTACAGGTTTAACGAGAACATTCTCAAAGGTATGGTCATTTTGTTCGACGGAGCCGCAGGACGAAAATCCGAAAGCGATCTTCTGGCCGAAAGCCAGGCCCAGCGACAGGCTGATGAGAAAACCGGGAAAGCCGAGGCCGTGGCGGACGAGATTAAAACTGACACAAACAAGGAACCAGCCGATGGCAAGCCTGAATAAAGTCATACTGATCGGCAACCTAACCCGGGACCCGGAGCTTCGCTATCTCCCCTCAGGCGCGGCCATCTGCAAGTTCGGATTGGCGATCAACCGGAAATTCAAGCAGGGGGACGAGTGGAAAGAGGAGGTCTGCTTTGTCGATATCACGGTATGGGGCAAGCAGGGCGAGAGCTGCTCTGAGTATCTGAGCAAAGGCAGATCCGTCTGCGTGGAGGGGCGTCTGACTTTTTCCACCTGGGACAGCGATGATGGCAAGAAACGCAGCAAGCTCGATGTCACCGCGGAAAAAGTCGTGTTTCTGGGTGGCGGCAAGGGAGATTACTCTGACGGCCGTCCGGCCCAGGGTTCCGGCCCCGCGCCCGATGAGGACGTGCCGTTTTAAGCTTGTAGAGCAAAATTACAGATCATGATTACACCGATCGGTAGGTTATTACATTAGCATGGAGAATGGAGTACGATGAGAAGACCAGCCAGGGGCGGCCGGCCCAGACGCCGACCTTATTATCAGAAGAAGATATGCCGGTTTTGCATGGACAAGATAGAGAACATCGATTACAAGGATGTCAAGACCGTCAGAAACCTCTTGACCGAGCGCGGCAAGATAATTCCCAGCCGCATATCCGGCAACTGCGCCCCGCATCAGCGCAAGTTGACTGTCGCTATCAAACGCGCCCGAACCATGGCGCTTATACCGTTTACAAACGTGTGAACCAGTCGCTGTTATAATGGCCGGAACGTTACAACAGGACAAACCCACGGGGACAGCCGTGCTTGCTGCCCCTTTTGTGTTGTCGTTGCTGTTTTTCTACATGTCGATTTTCATACCCCCGTTCGGGATGTTCACTCCGGCGCCTTTGTATTACGCGCTGGTTATACACGGCGCCAAGATCGGCATGACGCTTATCGCGATCACCAGCGTTTTTGTGTATGTAGTCGGAGGATCGGGGCAGGCCATTTTCTTTTTGGCGTCGAGCGGGTTGATGGCGTGGGCTCTGGCGCAGGCCTATATGAAAAGGGCCTCTTTGGAAGTCACCATTTCCATGGCGACACTGATACCCTGGATATCCGGCGCCATCCTGTTTACGGCTCTGAGCTATTACACCGCCGCCGGCCCATCCGAATCACTGCTGAAATGGGCCTCGTCGGCCATGGCCGCTATCACCGAATCGTACACGAAAGCCGGCGCTGATCCGGAGATGATTCAATGGCTACAGGCCAACTCCGGCTCGATGGCCTCTTTTTTCGTGAAGATATTTATAGGCCTTACTTTAATCAGCGCCTTTGTGACCGCGTCCGTAAACTATATGGTCGTCAGGGCCATGTCTGCAAAGTATGGATGGGGTATCGTGTTTCCCGGTCATGTGTTTGCAACCTGGCGCGCTCCGGAGCAGATGGTGTGGTTTGTGATCATATCAGGCTTCCTCATCCTGGCCGGAGATGGCGCTGTTCACAGTATGGCGCTGAATATTTTTCTGGTGGCATGCGCGATCTACTTGGCCCAGGGCGTCGCCATCATTCATTATTTTTTCGAGAAATCCCGGTTTGGCGTCCTTGTCAAGGTGTTCGGGTACACGCTGATTTTTTCCCAGCCATTGATGATAGCCATTGTGTGCTCGGCCGGTTTTTTTGATGTTTGGGTGGATTTCAGAAAGCTACAAAACAAAGAGGAATCGGGCCTGCCCTGATAGCGGCCCGGTTTATTGAATGTAATTCGGAGATTATGACATGAAGATTATATTAAACGAGTATGTGCAGTTTCTTGGCGAAGCGGGGGACACGGTGGATGTAAAACCGGGCTATGCCCGCAACTATCTGCTACCCAAGAAGCTTGGCTTTGAAGCCACGCCGCAAAACATCAAAACCTATGAGAACAATCTTCGTCAAAGAGCTCGCAAAATCGCCAAAATTATCAAGGCCGCCGAGGAGCAAAAGGCCAGGCTCGAAGCCGCGGGTGACCTGGTGTTCACACGCAAATCAGGTGATGACGGGAAGCTTTTCGGCTCCGTCACCGGCGCTGATATTCACAAAGCACTTGAAGAGAAGGGTTTCGATATAGACAAGCGAAAAATAGGCCTGGAGCATCCCGTTAAACAATTGGGCGCCACTGAAGTCGCCATCAAGGTCCATTCAAAAATAGAGGCCCGTGTCAATGTGGTGGTAAAACCGGAAGTTGAAGAAGAGCCTGCCACCGACCCTAACGCAGACGCGCCAACCGAGCGGGATAATCAATCCGGACCGGCCACCGAGGAGGAGACAACGACTGTGGACGCCAGTGACCAGCCGGAGGGATAATCGCCCCGGATGACCGCGACTCGCCGCCCGATACCCGATTGCGGCAAAATGCTGTATAATGCAGGCGCACTCTTAATATCCCTTGTGTGTTATGGATTGCTTTAAGATAATCTCCGATAGCGAGCTTGCGGTAGGCATGACCCCGGAAGAGGTCGGCAAGATCGCCGAAATAACCACTATGATGGAGTTTCATTCCGGCGATTACATCATCAGGGAAAGCGACACTTCATGTGATATTTTCCTGATTTTTGCAGGGTGGGTTTCCGTGGAAATTCATCGTTTTCCTTACGACTCCATGTCGGAGCCGTTGCGGCTGTTAAAAAGCGAGTGTGTGGTTGGCGAGTTTTCCTTTATAGACAAATCCCGCCGGTCGGCCAACGTCATCGCCCAGGACGATGTAAAGACCGTTATGTTGCCCTGCCGACAGCTTGAGGATTTGCTGAACAGGGAAAGTCTGATCGGGTACCATCTGATGCGCAACCTGGCCACGTTGCTGGCCGTTCGCATACGCAACACCAATTTTGAATTGCGCAACCAGCTTATCTGGTAGCTCGCGCCTGTCATGTCATTCGCCTCGAGCCTGGCCATCCGCAGGGCCGCCAGGTTTTGCAAGCTTGGCAGGGAGGATCAGGCGCGGCTAACCTTGGCCAACGCCATCGAATCTGGACAGGACGACCCCAGGCTGGCTCTCCGGCTGGGGCTTGTCAACCATGATTTCACAGATATAGACCAGGCGCCCGCCACGGGCCCCGCCAGAGACGCGCTGATGCTTTTCGCCGCTATCGAGGCGCACCGTCGCGGAGATCACGCGCACGCCATATCGTTGCTTGAAAGTTGCCAGCCCGACGCCGGTGGCAACTGTACGATCAGACTGCTCAAGGCCGTGGCCAGCTTTCTCGACGGAGACCGCGCCGCCTTGCAGGGTGTGGAAAATGACCTGCCCCACTCCTCTCTGGAGGTTCAGGCCATATGCCTTGTCGCGGTGGAGAGCGCTATAATCCGAAGCGACCCGAGCGATTGCGGAGCCAGAGAGCGCGAGGAGACTCTTAAGGGCCCCATCGGCTGGATGATCGCCCGGCTTGACGACATGGCGGTATGGTTATACTGGGTTCTCTCGCACTTTTTAAACCTTGTGATCAATATTTCCAGCCCCCGCGACCGCCAGGTCTACCGCCAGGTCATCGAGGGGGATCGTCTGGATGGATTGTCCAGAAAAGCCGAGGCGGAAAAACGTTTCAGACGCGCCCTGGAGCTGGACGGAGAAAACCCGGAGGCGCTGGAGTCACTCGCGGTCTACTGCCTTGAAAACCTCAATTACAAAGAGGCCGGCCGCCACCTGGACAAACTGGCGCAACAGGCGGGTAGCGGCGACAGCCCCGACCCACTGCTGACCCGGCTACGAGCGGATTTGCTGTACGCCAGAGGGCTGTATCGCGAAGCCGAGCCGGTATATTTGACAGTGGCCCGGGACGCGCCGCTCAATTACTTCATTTCATACAGGCTGGGCCTGATACGGCTCCGTGACGGGGACGCACCCGGCGCAGAGGGTCATTTTAAAAGGGCGTTGGGTTTGGTTAATCCGAGGCTCCCGGCTGAAAGAATTGGCAGGCTTTACGAGCTAGTCCAGGGACACGCCGGATAGAGTCAGGCCAGACCCGTTACATCCGTATGGTTTCATGGTCCAGATAGTCAATTTGCAGAATCTGATCCGGAACCTGGAACATATCCTTTACAGGCCCCCGCTTCATCCTGTTTCGCAGTGAATTTCTTCTGTTTCTCGATTCGGTGATATTGTCTGTACCCACAGGGTCATACTCCATGCATACCGAGTTTTCCCCTTTTTTCAGCATATCCAGGATAAGGTTCAACGAATAATTGTTCAGCGTTGACACCTGTTTACGGGTGATTCTTCTGTTGCCATCAAACGCGTGTTCGACGTTGTCGCGCCACACCATAAGGTCATTGAGCCGAACGGCTCTTTTGAATATCATTTTTTTTGCGCCGAACCTGAGCTTGCTCCGGTTCATGACCCTTTTGATAAGGGTGTCGTTGCCGTGATTGTGCATGGAGACAACTTTTATAGCCAAGACCCAGTTTCTTTTTTTGATAAACCTGTCCGCCCTGAACTCCCAGTATACGTGACCAAGGTTGCTCGAGGCAGGGGTTGAATAGAGCAGGTTCGGTATAAAATAATTGTGCGCCACTATGTCCGCCGCAAGATGGGTCAAATACCCATACGCATACGCCTTGGTGGACTTGTCCGAGGCGCCTTCCAGCACTTTGATCCCCACGCTCCAGTTGTGGCAGTGGTCAGGTTTTCTGCGATACCCTTTGCCTATGAAAATGTCCGCGCTGATACATCCATAAATATAGTCCAGGTGGCACTCGGCCAGGGTAGCCGCTATCTGCGGGTTTATCATCTTCAGGTTGTCCAGGATAAAAGACCCCTGGGCCACATGTATCCCGGCGCCCCACGCGCAGGCGTTTTCGGGCCAAAGCAGGACCAGCGCGATCAGCGCGACCAACCCCGCAAAGCCGGTTTGGGACGACGCCGCTATTCTGATTTTTGGGCCTTGCGCCATGTTGTGAACATCTGTTTCATGGTTTCATAATCTTTCTCGTTATCTATATCCAGCGCCGCCCCTCCCCGCGTGGTAATCGCACATCCGAAACGAAGACCCAATATCCGGCCGATGGATTCGGTGACAGATTTTATGGAGGTGTGTCGTCTGGTCATATCCCCCACCCGCTCCAGCCCGACAAAGGAAAAAAACATGGAGAGTTGCATAATTATGTATAGCATCAGGCTTTGCATCTTGACGTGATGAGTCCACATATTCATGGTCAGCCGGATTATGTTCCTGATGTCTTTTTGATACCTGGAGTTGTACATTTGCTGGATCGCCATCCTGTTGCCGCACGCGAAAGGTCTGGCCATGTGGAGGTTGTTTATCCTGAACGCGCCTTCTTTCAGGTAAATATAGGCCATTTTTATCCCCGGGTTACCCCCGCTGGGGTAATAGCGGCTCATCACCTCTCTTGGAGTCATTCCCGCCACGTAGTCGAAGCTTTTCATATCCGCCTTGTCGAAAAAATCGTCGATTTCCTCCGGCGATACGATCGGCGAGTCTCCGGGCAGAATAAAAATCACCCTGTTCCTGATCTGCGGGTCGCGGTCTTCGTCCCCCGGCTTATACCCGTCCAGGGTGGCCAAAAAACCGTTCCAGGCGTTGGATAGCAGGTTGTTCCACTGCTCAAGTGTAACCACAGGCTTGCGGTAACCGCGGCGATTGTATTCTGAAAGGAGCCTGTCCAGCTTGCGTTTGTCGCCGACTATGAAGACGCGTCTTATCCTCCCGACATCCTCAAGCGCGTCGAGCGTGTGAATAAACAGAGGTTTTCCATGTAAAAACAGGAACGCTTTGCTCTCGCCCATAACTGGCCGACTGGAACCCTTGTCTCCGCATAGCAACAGGGCGTCCACCGCCTGCTCAGACCTGTCCATAAGGCTCACGCACGGAAAATTTCACCTGTAACGACCAGGGCCGCCAAGCTTACCCAAGGCGTTATTGTTCCATTTGGGTCAGGGCTCTTTGTATCACCGATTTCGCGGTTGTGTTCGTTTCCGTCGCCAGCCTGTTTTGCAACGTCTGTTTGGCGTTGTCCGTACCCAGGCGACGAAGCGAGCGAATCGCCGTGAGCCTGACCATGACATTCTGATCGTTTAGCGCATCCTTCAGCTCCGGCAGGCTCTCCTCCCCCTTCAGGCGGGACAGCGCCTCGCAAGCGGCGGAGCGAAGGTAAGGCAGTGTCTCCGTCCTGAGCTTGTTCGAGAGCAGGCCCGAGACTTCGTCGTTACCAAAATAGGTGAGCGCAATCAGGGCCCTGGCCCTTACCGGCGTAAAAACCGTGGGGTCATCGGTGATGGATTTCAACGTCTCCCTGGTCTGGCCCGGGTCCAGCTTCATCCAGTAATCCTCGCCGGGCGTATCGTGATATCCGGACAGAATCGAGACAAGTTCATCCCTCGGCACTATGATATCACCTGCGTAAGCGGAAGCCGAAGCGAACAGTATGGCGGTGGTCAGTATCGCCGACAGGGTTTTGCTCCACATCTATTTTTTCCTCCAATTGCATAGAACCGACGGGTTTGTGTTCATTATTTTGATCTGGCGCTGTTTAACGCCTGCCTGAAATCTTCCAGCCAGCGCCCGAGTCTCCATACCCAAGATGTTATCAGCCAAACGCGGAAATATGAAACAGTTAATTCCCGTGTCCCCTGTCCCATGACGCTCTGGCCAGTGTAGTCCATCATCCACGCCTGTTATCTCAAATCCGATTTTACCATGACTAGTGTGACGGACAGGAACAGGCGGAAAAGAGCGGGATGTGAAAGATCCGGGCGATTGATCGGGTTTAATACGGCAGAAAAGAGGATTGTGCGAAAGCCATATATCCAGCCGGCACAATTCCCAGCCACAAGGTTCCATATATGGCGATGGCCAGCGCCACGACCACAGATGCGGCGAATTTAATCGGGGGCAGTTCTTCTCCGCTTTCGTCTTTCATGTACATCATTACGGTAAGGCGCAGATAATAGAAGACCGAAACAACGGAATTGAGAACGGATATTATGGCGAGATAGACATAACCCTGGTCCAGCGCCGCCATGAAAATGTAGAATTTTCCGACAAAACCAGCCGTGGGAGGAATCCCCGCCAACGCGAAAAGGAAGATCACCAGGGTCACACCCATAAGGGGATATTTGTAACCGATACCCACATAGTCGGAGAAGCTTGTTTTTGTTTCGCCCTGGCGGGCCACCAGGGTGACGATGGCGAAAGCGCCGATGTTCATGAAGGTGTAGGCCAGCAGGTAAAACAGGATCGCAGACGAACCGAGCTTGCCTCCCGCCACGAACCCGACGAGTATATAGCCGGCGTGGGCTATCGAAGAATAGGCGAGCATCCGCTTGACATCGCTTTGCAACAGGGCGACTATGTTGCCGAGGGTCATGGTCAGCACAGCCAGCACCCAGATGATGATCCACCATTCCGGTTGCGTGCCATGCAGGGATTGGCTGAACACACGATAAAACGCCGCGAAAGCGGCCGCTTTTGGCCCGGCGGACATGAACGCCGTAACCGGAACCGGGGCGCCCTGGTATACGTCCGGTGTCCACATGTGGAACGGAACGGCGGCCACCTTGAACCCAAACCCGATGATCAGCATCGCCGACCCCATCGCCAGCAGGGACGCCGAGGCTGACCCGCCGGAGATGGCGGAGCCTATCACGCCGAGATTAGTCGAACCGGTGGCGCCATATATCAGGGCCATGCCGTACAGCAAAAACGCCGACGCGACCGACCCGAGGATGAAATATTTCATCGACGCCTCGTTGGATTTGAACCGTTTTCGGGTGTACCCGGCCAGAACGTACAGGGACAGCGACATCACCTCCAGGCCCATGAAGATAGTCATCATGTCGGAGCCTGATATCATAAAGAACATGCCGAACGTGGCGAACAGGAGCAGTGCGTAATATTCCCCGTTGTCTATATCCTCATCCTTGTTGTACTTGACCGACACCAGTATGGTCATCCCTGTCCCCAGCAGGCAGATTAGCTTGAAAAATGTCGAAAAATTGTCGACAACGTACATGCCGGAAAAAGTAGTGGACGGCTCGCCGATCATCCTCGAGGTGACAGCGGCCGCCAGGAGAACGCCACCCAGGGAGATGTAGGCGAGATGGTCTTTTCCCTTGCTCACGGAGAAGACCTCCACAAGCAGAACCACAATCGCCACTATCGCCAGGATAAGCTCCGGGCCGATGGATCCGATGTTAATGTCCGGTATTGATATCGGCATCAGCTCCGCTCCTTTCCGCCGTCGGCCGAATCGACATACCCCAAAGCGCTGGATGTAACATCACTGGGGGCAACTGTCTTTTGTAAATCTGTCGCCGCCGACCCGGATGGTGGTCTACTCAACATACCAGCCGCGTCGCCGGGTTCCACCGTGCGAGCCAGGGCGAAGTTGGATTTTTGAACCAGGTGCTCCACCGTCGGCTCCATTTTCTTTATAAATGGAGTCGGGAACACGCCCAGTATAAATATAAATAGAATCAGCGGAGCGAAATACGCTATTTCCCGCAGGTTCAGATCGGTGAGTTTTTCATTTTTCGGGTTCGTAATCTTGCCGAACATCACACGCTGGAACATCCACAGCATATAAACCGCCGCCCACACGACGCCGGTGGTCGCCAGCGCGGCCATGATCGGGTTTGATTTCCAGACACCCACGAGGATCAGGAACTCACCCACAAACCCGTTCAGGCCCGGCAGCCCGATCGAGGAGAGCGTAACTATCATGAACACGACGGCGAAAACGGGCATCCTGGCCGATATCCCGCCATAATCCGCTATTAGGCGGGAGTGCCTCCTTTCGTATAGAACACCCACGATAAGAAACAGCGCGCCGGTCGATATTCCGTGGTTGATCATCTGCAGAATACTTCCCTCCAGCGCCTGGGTGTTCAGCGCGAAAATGCCCAGCGTCACAAACCCGAGATGGCTCACGGAGGAATAGGCCACCAGTTTTTTTATGTCCGGCTGCACCATGGCCACAAGGGCTCCGTAAATTATTCCCACGATAGCGAGCGCGCTGATCCAGCCCATCGCCGCTTCCGTGGCCTGCGGAAATATCGGCAGGGAAAAACGCAGGAAACCGTATGTCCCCATCTTCAGCAGGATGCCAGCCAGGATGACGGAACCTGCGGTGGGCGCTTCCACATGGGCGTCGGGCAACCATGTGTGGAACGGGAACATCGGCACCTTGATGGCGAACGCCAGGAAAAACGCCAGGAACAGCCACGTCTGGGCTCCCGGGTCTATGTACGTCCAATGATATGTGAGGATGCTCATGTCGTATTGCCCGGTCTGCTGGTAGTTGTGGAAATAGAGCCACAAAATGGCCACCAGCATCAGCACCGAGCCGAACATCGTGTACAAAAAGAATTTGACCGCCGCGTAGATGCGTCTCGGACCGCCCCACACGCCTATCATGAAGTACATAGGGATGAGCATCAGCTCCCAGAATATGTAGAACAGGAAAAAGTCCATGGCGCAGAACACGCCGATCATCCCCACTTCCAGCAGAAGTATGGAGATCATGAACTCCTTGACATGCTTGTCTATCGCCCTCCACGTGCTCGCCACGCAGATGGCGGTGGTCAGGGTGGTCAGCAAAACCAGGTAGAGCGAAATCCCGTCTATCCCCATGCTGTAGTAGATTCCGAAATCGGGGATCCACGAGACCTTTTCGACAAACTGCATCTCGTGGGTCGGCTTGAAGAAAAAGAACAGGGGAACCGACACAAGAAAATCGATCAACGCAGTGGTGAGAGTTACGCCCCTTATAAGGCCCTTGTTCCGCTTGTCGATAAAAAGCAGAAGGATCATCCCGGCAAGCGGAATGAAAGTTATAATCGAAAGTATCGGCGCTGATTCCATAGTCGTGTCAATTCCCCGAAGCAATCACCCAGAATCCGGCGATAAATACACATCCGATCACCATGATCAGCGCATAGTTGCGCACCATCCCGGTCTGGGTCCTGCGCAGAAAAGAGCTCATTTCCCCGAAAAAAGCGGCTATGCCGTTGACGGAGCCATCTATTATCCTCACGTCGAAAAACTTCCACAGGAAAGAGTCGGATATTTTGATTATCGGTTTTACCACCAGATAATCGTATATCTCGTCGACGTAGTACTTGTTCTGTATGGTGGTGTAAACAGTCTTGATAAAACCTTCCCGTTTGGCCAGTTCTTCGGCCGCTTCCGGGCGGACATGGTAAAACAGCCGCGCGGTGTATATCCCCGCCACAGCCACAGCCACGGAAAACGCCATCAACCCAAGTTCCAGCCCCAATGATATGTGGGGATGCTCATTAGCCCCGTGGGTGGCGAATACGGGATGGAGAAACTCGTTTAACGCGTGGGGTCCTATAAACGCCGGCAACCCGAGAAAACCTCCGACAGTGGCCAGCCCGGCGAGTATGATAAGCGGAACCGTCATCACCGGTGGAGATTCATGCACGTGTTCACGCACATGATGATCCTGCGATCGAAGGTCTCCGGTGAAGGTCATGTAGTAGAGCCTGAACATGTAAAAAGCCGTGACGGCGGCCGCGATGGTCGCCAGCCCCCAATACACGATATGGCCCGGAGTGTGCCCGATGAACGCAGACAGCAGAATCTCGTCTTTCGAGAAAAACCCCGAAAAAACTGGGATACCGCAAATCGCAAGCGTCGAAATCAGAAATGTAATGTGGGTTCGGGGCATCTTGCTTTTCAGCCCGCCCATCTGGCGCATATCCTGCTCGCCGGACATGCCGTGAATCACAGAGCCGGAACCCAGAAACAGGCACGCCTTGAAAAAGGCGTGGGTCATCACATGGAACACGGCGGCGGTATACGCCCCGACACCGCAGGCCAGGAACATGTAACCCAGCTGTGAAACTGTGGAATACGCCAGCACTCTTTTTATATCGTTCTGGTATAACCCCATGGTCGCCGCGAACAGGGCGGTGGCGCCGCCAATGAGCGCCACGACAACCATGCTGGCCGGGGCCAGGTTGAAAAGGGCGTTGCATCGGGCGACCATGTACACACCAGCGGTCACCATGGTCGCCGCGTGTATGAGAGCGGAGACCGGGGTAGGGCCCTCCATGGCGTCGGGTAGCCATGTGTAAAGCGGAATCTGCGCCGATTTTCCTGTTGCGCCAAGGAACAGAAGAAGCGTTATCCCGACAACCACGACGCCACCGGGGGCCAACGTCTCGTGTGCGGCGGGAAACACCGTGGTGTAATCTATCGATCCGAACACCCAAAATATCCACATGATCGCCAGGATGAATCCGAAATCGCCTATCCTGTTGACCACGAACGCCTTTTTGCCGGCGTCGGCGGCGGAGTCCTTTTCATAGTAATACCCGATCAGCAGATACGAGCATAAGCCAACCCCCTCCCAGCCGATGAACATCAGCAGGAAGTTGTTGCCCAGCACCAGCAATAACATCGAGAACATGAAAAGGTTGAGATACGCGAAATACCTGGGATAGGCGTGTTCATGACCCATGTACCCGATGGAGTAGACATGGATGAGAAAACCGACTCCGGTGACTATCAGCAGAAATATGCCGGACAGCGGATCGATCTGGATGCCCGCCTCGGCGGTGAACGAGCCGGATTGTATCCAGACGAAAAGGACATTTTCGTATACTCTCAACGCCGGGTCGAGCGTTACAAGATTGACAAACGCAACCAGCGCGATGGCGAAAGAGAGCCCAGTGGACCCTATGGCAAAAAAGGTCACCCAGGGCCTGGGTATCCTAAAGCCCAGGACACCGTTTATGATGGCCCCCAAAAGCGGCAGGATAGGAACCCACCATATGTGATCAAGACCCCACATGCCCGCGCTCCATTTCATATGTTTCGTTGTCGCCGTTCCTGTCGATCATCCTGATTGCACCCATCAGCCCTTGAGCAGGTTCACCCGGTCCACGTCCACGGTTTCACGGTTTCTAAACAGCGCCAAGGCTATCGCCAGCCCAACCGCGGCCTCCGCCGCGGCCACCGCCATCACCATGAAAACAAAAATGTGTCCGGCCATATCGTTCATATAATAGGAAAAAGCGATGAACGTCAGGTTCACCGAGTTCAGCATCAGCTCTATCGACATCATGACGACGATGATATTCCGGCGTGTTATAACGCCCACCACGCCAATGGCGAAAAGAACCGCCGCCAGACTGAGAAAGTGATTAACCGTCAACATCGCTTAATTATTTCCGTTTCATCCTGTTATACAAAAACTATCTGAGCTTTATTTTCGTAAGGACAACCGCCCCCACCAGCGCCGCCAGAAGAAGTATCGACGCTATCTCGAACGGGAGCAGATATTCTGTGTACAGCAGCGCTCCGACCCCCCTGGTAGTGCCGAATTCCGCCAGATCCTTTACATCCCCCCCTGCCCCGACAAACACTTTCGCCGTCGACATCACCCACAAAAGGGGAGCGCCAAGCGCCAGGACACCCACCATCTGGACCTTTTCCAAATGAGCCGACACAAGCCCCTCTTTTTCCCGCAGGTTCATCAGCATGATCACGAACAGGAACAGGACCATGATCGCGCCGGCGTACACCAGTATCTGCAAGGCCGCTATAAGATGGGCGTTGAGCAACGCGAACAGCACCGCCAGGCAGAACATCACGGCCACCAGGCAGACGGCGGACGTGACAGGTTTCTGCGCCACGATCATCCCCACGGCGCATACCACCGCCATAGACGAAACCAGGTAAAAAATAATCAGCTCCATGCTCTATCCGCCTTCTCAGTCTTTCTCCGATGGTTTGTGGTACAGCTTCGCGTTAAAATATTTTTCCCTTATGACGTTCAGGCGCTTCTTCAGGTTGCGTTCCGGATACAGAAGCGTCTCCTTGTCGTATATCATTTTCGACCTGTCGTGCTCGCAAAGGTTTTTCCAATCGTGGCTCATCACGATCGCCTCCTTGGGGCACGCCTCCTCGCAAAGGCCGCAGAATATGCAACGGGACCCGTCGAGCGTATAACTTACCGGATACCGCTCGCCGTTTTCGCGCTCGCCCCCGACGATACTGATGCAACGGGGGGGACACGCCACCTCGCAAAGACCGCAGGCCACGCATTTTTCCTGGCCGTTCTCCGCCCGCACCAGCGCCGGCCTGCCCCGATACGCCGGGGGAATGACCGGGTTTTCCTCCGGATAGTAAATGGTCATTATCTTTCTGTGACGTTTACCCCCGACAACCTCCAGGGCGAGGCCGGCCAGGTTCACCACGAAGTGTTTCATTGTGATGATCATCCCCCGGGTCATCTCCGGAATATACGACCGTTCCCACAATGTCATGGTCACGTTTCGATCAACTTTTTTCACTGTTATGGCCATATCGACACAACCTTCCCTAGGGGCTCGGCATCACGCCGGTAAGAATACCCACGCCCACGATGAAAATCCAGGTGAGCGACAGGGGCAAAATCATCTTCCAGCCAAGTTTCATAATCTGGTCATACCGGAACCTGGGCATGGTCCAGCGTATCGTCATCTGCAATATCAGCAACGCCACCAGCTTGAATATGAACACTCCCACACCGATCAGCATCGCCACAAGGTTTGAAACGTTCGGGCCAAGAAAGGAAAACCCGCCCGCCAGTTCCGCATCGGTGATAAAGGGAACATGATGACCTCCAAAAAACAGCGCCACGCAAAGCCCGGCGATGGTCACCATCTCTATAAACTCCGCCGTCCAGAACATCACGAACTTCATACCGGAATATTCGGTGAAATACCCCGCCACCAGCTCCGCCTCCGCCTCCGGCGCGTCAAAAGGCACCCTTTTGTTTTCCGCCACGGCGCAGGCCAGGAACAGGACAAACGCGGGCCAGTGCCAGATGATGCCCCAGTGGAAAAAGTTGTCCTGCTTGGCGACGATATCCACCATGCTCAGGCTTTGGTAGAACATGATCAGCCCGATAACCGTAAGGCCCATCGCGACTTCATATGAAAACATCTGCGCCGAGGCCCTGAGCCCGCCGAGCAGTGACCAGTTGTTATTGGAGGCCCAGCCCGCGATAACCACTCCGTAAGTGGCCAGGGAAGAGATGGCGAAAACGTACAGAACCCCCACGTCGAGATCGGCTATCACCAGGTTGACCTCGTGCCCCCACAACGTGTATTTACCGCCAAAAGGTATCACGGCGAAGGCGATCAGGGACGGTATCACGGCTATCACCGGCGCGAGGGTGTGCAGAGCTCTTTCGGCTCCCCTGGGGATAAAGTCCTCCTTGAAAATAAGCTTGATGGCGTCCGCCAGGGAGTGGAGCAGCCCGATAACGGTGAAACCGAAAAAATCGGCCCGGTTGGCTCCTATCCTGTCCTGCATTACCGCCGACTGTTTTCGCTCCACCCAGGCAAGCATCGGCGCGAAAAAACCGATGGTAAGCCCAATGATAAACCCGATCTTGACGATTGTTTCTATCATCTCGGCGATGCCCATGATTACCTGTCGCACTCCCCGCCGATAAGGTTGATCATGTCGAAAGTGGGAATCAGGTCCGCCAGCAGGCTCCCTTTTATTATCAGGGGCAACGCGGACGTCATCGGAAAGCATGGAGGCCGGACACGGCATTTGACCGGCTTGCCGCCTCCGTTGGAAACCAGGTAGAACCCGACCTCGCCGTTGGCGCCCTCCACAGCCTGGTACGCTTCGCCCGCGGGAACTTTCACTCCCTCTATGGCGTTTTTGAAATGAAAGATCATCGACTCCATCTCAGTGAAAATGTCATCTTTGGAAGGCTGTCTCCACTGGGGATTGTCCACGTTTATCGGTCCGCCGGGTATCCTTTCTAGACATTGCTCTACAATCCTCATGGACTGGTTGAGCTCTTCCATGCGGACAAGGTATCTGTCGAAATTGTCACCTGTCTCGCCCACCGGTATCTCAAAATCGAGCTGGTCATAGATCAGATAGGGATTGGCCTTGCGAACATCATAGCCGACGCCGCACGCGCGCAGACACGGACCGGTAAAACCCCATTCAATTGCGTCGTCACTGGATATCGCGCCGGTGTCGCGCATCCGGTCCAGGAAAATCCGGTTTTTCGTCAGCAGCTTGTTGAAATCGGCCCAAAGCCCCCTGTTTGTGCGGAACACGCTCGTCACATTCTCGCGAAAACCGTCCGGCAAGTCGCTGATGACGCCGCCAATACGCACATAGTTGTGGGTCAACCGCGCTCCGCAAACAGATTCAATGATGTCCCAGACCAACTCGCGGGCTTCCACGAAATATATGAACGCCGTCAGTGCGCCAAGCTCCAGCGCGCTTGCGCCAAGGTTGGTGTAGTGGCCGCTCATCCTGGCCAGCTCACCGATGATCACCCTTATATATTTGCATCTTTCGGGGACCTCGATACCGATCAGCTTCTCCACCGCCAGGGCGTACCCGATATTGTTAAGAGCGCTGGCGGTGTAATCGAGCCGGTCGGTATAGGGAAAAACTCCGTTCCACAACTGGGCCTCGCATTCCTTCTCGAATCCACGGTGAAGATAGCCGATCTCCACGTCGATATCCTTGATCGTCTCACCGTCCAGGCCAAGAAGGAACTTGACTGTGCCGTGGGTCGCCGGATGGGATGGCCCCATGTTGATGACCATCGGTTCCGTGTGGCTTTCCACATAAAAATCGTAGTCTCTGGAAGAGTCGGTCATTTCCCTTGCAGTCCTAGTTTTTCGGTCCAATTAAGGGTTGTCTGTCTGTTTTGCTGAAATCCTTTCGTAAAGGATGCCCCTTGAAATCTTCATAAAGCAGTATGCGCCTCAGGTCTGGATGACCACGGAAGATTATCCCGTAAAGATCCCACGCCTCCCTCTCGAACCAGTTGGCCCCGGCCCATATTCTCGTGACCGAGTTTATAAAACAGTTGTCCTCGGAAATGGGGACCTTTATGCGGACCCGGTGGTTTTTTTCGATGGAGTAAAGATGATACACAACCTCGAACCGGGCTTTTAATCCCTTCAGGTAGCTCCATATGCCCTGGTTCCCCAGATAGTCCACAACAGTAAGGTCCATCATCATATCGAACATCAGCTCGTCGTCGTTGCGCAAAAACTCCATGATCTCGAGAATGTCCTCCGCCTGGACAACCACCGTGTCGTCGCCGTGCATGCTGTGGGTATGTATAATGATCCCGGAATTGCCGAATTTCCCCTTGATCCTGCCCAGAACGGCCGACACCTGCGCAGAGGCGCCAGCGGCCATATCGGGAATTTTCGTATCGTCGCTCATATCAGATTATCTCTATCATGGTTGTCCCCTGTCAGGTGACAATCCGGTCGTCGGCCTCACCCACCGGCGAGACGCCTTTTGTTTCCTTTACGTGGCGCTCACGCACGACTTTTTCCTGTAGCTTTATCAGCCCATCCAGCACCATTTCCGGGCGTGGCGGACAGCCCGGGACATAAATGTCCACCGGTATCAGGGTGTCTATCCCCTGCACGGTCGCGTAATTGTCGTACATACCGCCAGACACCGTGCAGGCTCCATAAGCGTAGACCCATTTGGGTTCTGTCATCTGGTTATACACTTTCACCAGGATGGGGGCCTGTTTATGGCTTATGGTCCCGACTACCATCATAAGGTCCGCCTGACGTGGCGAAAACCTGGGCAACGCGGCGCCGAACCGGTCGATATCATACCGGGGACCGGCCACGCTCATAAACTCCATCCCGCAACACGCGGTAATAAACGGATAAAGAAAAAAGCTGTATTTGCGCCCCCACGAGACGATCTTGTCAAGCTGGGTTATTATCACGCTGTCCGACAGGGCGGCCGTGGCTTCCGCGTCTTCGCCTTTTACTCCCATTCCAGAGCTCCTTTTTTCCAGACATATACAAGACCTGCGGCCAACAGCAGGATAAATATCATCATCTCCACAAACCCGAACAACCCCAGGGACTGGAATATCACCGCCCATGGGAAAAGAAACACGGCCTCGATGTCGAATACTATAAACAGCATCGCCACAAGATAAAACCGGACCGAAAACCTCTGCTTGGGTGAAACGATAGGATTTTCACCGCATTCGAAAGGCTCCATTTTTTCACGGAACACGTGACGGGGTCCCAGAAACTCCGACAACCCGATCATGGTCCCCGCGATCCCGACGGCTACGGCGAACATGATAAGAACTGGAATATACTGATTCAATTGAAAATCCCCGCTACTGCAACCCTAAGGCGGGCCAAGTCTATCATCTGAACCGACAAAGTCAATCCCATTCCCCGATACCCCGAATTCTTCGACCCGTCTTGCAGACCGGACACCACAGTGTCCATGCCGGTTCCCTGTTTTGTAGCCATGGTGTTATCCGCCCGCCCGGGATACTTTTACCCTGGTTACAGGGCTTTTGCGATAAATCAGGTGGGTCGCGGGGGCGTTCTCGAAATTTTTCGTGATGAACACAACACCGTTGGAAGACCGCTCTGTCACCACGACTTTCGCTTTTATGCTTCCCTGCACAGATTCCACAATCGCATCGTCTCCATCGGTCACGCCAGCCGCGGCGGCGTCGTCGGGACTGATTTCCAGGCAGGGTCCGGGCGCCATACGGTTCAACGCTTTGCTGTGACGGCTGGCGACACCGAGATGGAACAGTGAATTGCCGATTACCGCAACAAAGGGAAACCCTGCACCGTCGGAAGAGACCGTTACCGTGTCGAACTCGTACCCCTCCACATCGGAGCTTTTGCCCGGATAGTCTACAAGCGCCCCTCCCTGTGCGATGCGATTGTGTGTCAACCCATGGTAGCCCGGCACAAATTCCGCTATCTCCCCGGCTATCTGTTCGCATGTTTCATATGAGATATCCATACCCAGCCGACCGGCCAAATTCTGGAAAATCTCCCACTCGGGCCTCGACTGGCCCGCAGGCTCCACCGCTTTTCGGATCAGCTGGACCCGGCCCTCGTTGTTGGTATAAGATCCGTCACGCTCGGCGGCGACTGTGGTGGGCAGGGCGACATCGGCCAGCACACCCGTTTCATTGTCATAAGAACCGGTGACTACGACAAAACCGGCGGACTGAATAGCTTCCCTGACAAACTGACCGTCATTATAGTGGGTGATCGGATCACACCCCACCACTATGAGAACCTTGATTTTTCCCGCAACGAGTTCTGCGAGCGTGTCTGGAGCCGGGCCCGAAAAAACGGGGATTTCAACGCCCCATTTGGCGGAATAATAACCAGCGGCTTGATCGCTGTCTGTTCTGAGATAGCCGGGGAAATGAGACCGCCCGACACCCATATCGTTGGCGCCCTGGCTGTTGCAGTATTCCCGGTATAACAGCAAACGGCCGCCCGTAAGATTGGCCAGGTTCGACAGCGCGCGGGTTATTTGCGCCGATTTCGGATGATCGTGGATTTCCTTCCCGAGAAAAATCAACGGGGACCCGGCGGTTTTGATCCCCTCGGCCATCCGCCTTACAGCCTCCTCGGACACCCCGGCGCTTTTCAGCGCCTCTGAAACGCCGACCGACTCCGCGGTTTTAATAAAAGCCGACGGATCATCAGCCCGGCTATTATCGGGAAGTCCGCTTTCGTTGAGCGCGCCTATAAGCGCCGCCACCAGTTGCGTCTCTGTTCCATATTCATATCGAACACGTTGCCTCGCGCTTGGCGTGAAAAGGGGATTGCGGGCGTTTGCGACAAACAGGGGTGTGCCCTTGTCTCTCATCGCCACGCGAACCATGTTCGCTATCACCGGATTTTCCTTCTCCGCGTCGCACCCGAAGAAAACAAACGATCCCGCTTTTCCGATCTGGTCATATGGCACGATAGGCGCGGATGGGCCCAGCTCGTCAAAAATACCGGAGTTCAGCTTCGGATTAAGCATGTTCGAAAGTGTCTCTATCCTGTTCGATTTCAGGCCGGCTCTGAAAATTTTCTGTATCAGGTAGGCGTCTTCGTTGGTGACGGTTTCGGAGACTATCACCCCGACAGAATCGGGCCCGTCATTTTTCACAGCCTCGGATATCTTTTCCGCGACATTTCCTATGGCCTCGTCCCATCCCGTCTCGACCAGCTTCACCCCTTTACGGACCATGGGGGTCTTGAATCTGTCATCGGACTGGACGCTCTCATGGCCGAACCTTCCCCTGGCGCACAGGTTGCCGTTGTTGACTCCTATCCCGTCGTTGGAAGTGTTCCTCACCAGCGCGCCATCTTTGACGTTCACTTCTATAGAGCAACCAACGGCGCAGAAAGGGCAAATCGTTTCCACCTTCTCGATCTCCCACGACCGGGCGGAAAAAACGATGGCGCTGGAAATGGCGCCCACGGGACACACGGCGAGACACTGGCCGCAGAAATCGCAATCGAGCGTTTCGCCCGTAGTGGGGATTATCCTGGCGTTATACCCGTTTCCGCCAATCTCCAGGGCTCCGAATCCTTGTATTTCCCAGCACACCTTCACGCAACGCTCGCAAAAAATACACAGGTTCCGGTTGTACCGCAACTCGTTCCAGTCATCCACCGCCGTTTTTTTGTAATCGATGGTCTTGAAAGGGTGTTCGGTCACGTTCAGCTCGAACGTGCGGTTTTGCAACAGGCATTCTCCGGAGCGCTCGCACACGGGACAGTCCAGCGGATGGTTCGTCAGAATAAACCGCATCATCTCCTGGCGGTAACGGGAAAGCCGCTCGCTACTGGTGACCACTTTCATCCCCTCCACCACCGGCGTAACACAGGACATGATGGGGCTGGCCGATCCATCCACCTCCACGGAGCAAATCCTGCACGAGCCTATGGGTTTGAGTTTCTCCAGAAAGCACAACGTAGGGATATCGACGCCATTTCGCCTGGCGGCCGCTAAGATGGTGTCCCCTTCGGGGACGCGGACGGTTTGACCGTCTATGGTAAGCGAGACGGTTTTCGCGGTGGATGTCTCGTTCATTTGTCCGCTCTCCCGTCGGAAGGAACCACGCAAGCGAGCCCCACTATGTAACACCTCATGCACCTGGCCGCTTCTTCCATGGCCTGGGGCTGTGTGTAGCCAAGTTCCACTTCCTCGAACGAGTTCAGCTTCAATTCCCGGTCGCATATGGGCATGGGTTGCCGTTTCCACCCTTTCGGGTTGGGTATCTGCTCGTCCTTGTCATAGGCCCCGATGGCGGCGATGATTTTTTCCATTCTTTGCTCGTCGCTGATGCGCACCGGCTCGCCTCGCAAATATTGGCCGATACTCTGCGCGGCCCGTTTCCCCTGGCCGGAAGCGTCCACCAGTGTAAGAGGGCCGGTAACACAATCCCCTCCGGCGAACACGTCCTTGACATCGGCCTGGAGCGTATCCTCGTCAACCAGAGGATTGTCCCACTTGCTGATTCCCACGCCTGGCTCATCCTTGAGATAGAAAATATCGCAGTCCTGCCCGATGGCGGAAATGATATAATCAGCAGGGATGACGTGCTCGGACCCTTCTATCGGCACAGGTCTGCGGCGGCCCGACTCGTCCGGCTCACCGAGCTTCATTTTTTGGCTCTCCAGACCTACGACCTTTCCGTTTTCCGCGATGATACGTTTTGGGGCCTCCAGGAACATGTACTCGACCCCTTCGTCCAGCGAATCGTGATACTCATGCGGGTCGGCGGGCAGTTCTTTCTCTGTCCGGCGGTAAACAACGGTGACGCGCGCGCCCATCCGGATAAAGCTTCGGGCGCAATCCATGGCCGTGTTTCCGCCGCCGACCACGAGCGCCCGTTCGCCGCGAGGCACCGGGCACGTTTTCATCTGCACCTGCATCAGTATATCGATCCCGCTGTAGAAACCGCTGTATCCTTCCTTCTCCCCTTCCACACGCATCGGCTTCGAAATATCGGCGCCTGTCCCCAGAAAAAAGGCTTTGTACCCTTTTCCCCTGAGACTCTGGAACGTCTCGTCTTTTCCGAAATGTACGCCGTATCTGATTTCCACACCCAGCTCCTGCAGATACCCGATTTCCCTGTCCAGCGCAGGGTCTGGCACGCGGTACTGCGGAATGCCGGTCCTGATGGCCCCACCGCCGAAAGGCAACTTTTCGAATATGGTCACGGGGTAGCCTTGCAGGGTCAGATAATAGGCGCATACGAGTCCGGCGGGGCCCGCTCCGATAACCGCGACTTTTTCCTTGTGTTTATGTTTTTCGGGCGGCTCCGGTTTGTCAACGGCGTGCTGGTCCTCGTAGTCCCATGCGAATCTCTTCAGCTTGCAGATGGCGATGGGATCGTCGACGTTCGCGCGGCGGCAGTTGTTCTCGCAAGGATGGAAACACGCCCGTCCCAGGGAGCTGGCCATGAGGCTTGCCTCGCGAATGGTCTGCAGGGAACCGGCGAAATTCCCGTCCTTTATGTGCTCTATGTACAGGGGAATATCCATCCCTGTAGGGCAGGCGACCGTGCACGGCGCCGTCATCTTGTACGGGTATTTAAAACCACTTCGCTTTTTCGCTCCGGAAAGGTACGCCTGGTAGTCTTCCTTGAAATAACGTAGCGAGTGTTCGATGCCTGTCGGGCCGAGCTGTCCGATGCCGCATTTGGAGTTGTTGGAGATGGAATCGCAAAGCCGCTCCAGTTGATCCAGGCTCCCTGAGTCACCTTTTCCCTCGAGTATGTCAAGCAACAGGTCTTCCATGACCTTGGTACCCGTACGGCATGGGAAACATTTTGCGCAGGAGCTGTCCTGGAGAGCCTTGGCGTATTGGTAGGTCATCTCCACGATATCGTAGGGTTGCGAGACGATGATTATTCCGTTCCACCCTATAAATGCGCTTACGACACCGCTATCGCCGAAATCAAGCGGGATATTTTTCACGTTGGCGCAATCGGTGGGAGATTTCCCCCTGTTGTCCACCACATCCCCAAGCCACGAGCTGAAAAGAAGCTTCATGCGACTGATCCTGCGCGGATACGGGAGTTTACCATTTCTGTTGTCATATCAGCTTACGCCCCAACAACCAAATACAGGTAACGCACAGCCATACTCCCCCTTATTTAGAGTCCTCGACAACTCGCCATAAGCTCTATAGCCCCCCCCGAAGCAAAACGATTTCCAGCGCGATCGCATGGATGTCCATACGCTTTTTTATCGTCTATTATTTTCGATCCCCCCTCAAGACCAGCAAAAGGAGCCGATAAAAAAACCGCACACTAAAATCGCTAGAGAGGATTATATATACCGAAGTGGCGCCCAAAATCAAGCGTTAAAAGACCATCTTTCTCCGTTGCTGTCTTTATTTCCTTTTTCAGTTTCTTCCGACCTGAGCTTTTCGAAGCGGTTTCCAAGGGCTTTGACCAGTTTATCAATGCCTTCACCGCTAACCGAGCTTATGCAAAAAACGTCTATTCCGGCCTTTTCCGCAAACTCTTCCACCAGCATTTCCATAAGCTCCGAATCGGCGATAGCGTCGATCTTGTTTATCGCGACGATTTGCTGTTTGTCGGCCAGTTCTTTTGAAAACCGCCCCAGCTCCCTGTTCAGGGCGGCATAATCGGAATACGGGTCCCGACCCTTTTCATACGCCAGGGGATCAATCAGGTGCAGTATCAGGCGGGTCCTCTCGACATGGCGCAAAAACTGGCTCCCAAGCCCCTTTCCCTCGGAGGCGTGTTCTATCAGCCCCGGTATGTCGGCAATGTAGAAAGATTTGTGTGGCGCCCATTCGACCGCCCCGAGATTCGGTACCAGGGTGGTGAAAGGATAGTCGGCTATTTTCGGCCTGGCGTTGGAGACCCTCGCGACAAAAGTCGATTTCCCCGCGTTTGGAAATCCGACGACCCCCACATCGGCCATCAGCTTCAACTCCAGGACAATACTGCGCACCTGGCCTGGTTGCCCCTTGTTGGCGCGGCGAGGGCTCCTGTTTACCGATGACTTGAAATGATCGTTCCCCCAGCCCCCGTTACCCCCGCTGGCCGCCACGACCGTTTTGCCGTTCTCGTCCATGTCGGCGATAACTTCGCCGGTCTCACGGTCCAGAACGAGGGTGCCGACAGGGACTTTCAGCACCAGGTCATCCCCGCTTTTCCCGGTCTTTAGCGACCTTCCGCCATCCTGGCCATGCTCCGCTTCGTGAAGCTTTTCGTATTTATAATCGAGCAACGTGCCCAGGTTGTGGCTGGCCAGAAACACCACGTTCCCACCATTTCCGCCATCACCACCATCAGGACCGCCCCTGGGGACAAATTTCTCCCTGCGAAAGCTGACGTGCCCGTCGCCGCCGTCACCGGCTTTTATCTCTATTCGGGCATGATCGATAAAGACGCTCATACTGGTTCAACCCAGGGAAACTGGCAAAAAAAAGCCCGCTCCTCCAACTCCAACGTTTGGCGGAAGCGGGCTTGATGAATATTTAGTCTGGATACGCGCCAAACAGGCTCATGTCCCGGTTTTGGCTATTTCTATGTCGATAAACCTGCGCAACCCCTTGCCCCTTTTATCGAACCGCACAACACCGTGGTCCTTGGCGAAAAGGGTGTGGTCGTTACCCATACCGACGTTTTTACCCGGGAAAAACCGGGTGCCGCGCTGTCTTACCAGTATGTTCCCCGCTTTTACAAGCTCTCCCGAGAATTTTTTCACGCCCAGCCTGCGTCCAGCCGAGTCGCGCCCGTTGGATGTGCTACCCTGACCTTTTTTATGAGCCATTTTCTATTCCCTTGATCCCGTTGGTTAATTTATCGATACGATTTCCACAGTCGTAAGACGTTGCCGGTGCCCCTGCTTTTTGCGGGAATCTTTTCTTTTCAGGTGCTTCAGGATAACCACCTTTTCGCCTTTGCCCTGGGCGATGATCCTGGCGCTGACGCTTTTCCCTTCCAGCTCCGGCTTGCCGATTTCGGCGGCCCCCTTCCCGTCGCTGGTCAAAAGAACCGGGCCGAGCTCCACGCTGGCCCCTACTTCGCCGTCTATTTTCTCTATATCGATGATGTCGCCTTGCGACACCTTGTACTGCTTACCGCCGGTTTTGACAACCGCAAACATTTGCGTCTCCAGAATAAATGACCACATTTCGTGAATCTGACATTATCGCAAAGGCCGACCCGGTTTGCAAGAATTTTAGATAAACTTTTGTAAATCGGATTAACGGCCCGCTAAAAAATCCTCCTGTCCAACGACCGGTGTTGAACCGCTTCGGCGACGTGTTCGGATTTTATGGAATCGACCCCTTCTAAGTCGGCGATGGTCCTTGCAACTTTCAGTATCTTGTCATGAGCCCTGGCGGACAATCCCAGCTTGTCCACCGCGGCTTGCAAAATGGCTGCGGAGAAATTGTCGATGGCGCATATTTTCCTGATCTGCTTCGGGTTCATCTGCGCGTTGCAATAGATGCGGGACCCGTCGAACCTTTCGAGCTGGCGCGCCCTGGCGCTGTTCACCCTCCTGCGGATTCGTTCCGACGGCTCGCTTTGCGCCGGCGACATGATCTCCCGGTATTTCATCGCCGGGGCTTCGATATGTATATCTATCCTGTCCATCAGCGGGCCGGATATCCTGCTCCTGTATTTCTGGATCATCAATCCGGAGCAGGAGCATTCCCTGTCCGGGTCCGTGTAATATCCACAGGGGCACGGGTTCATCGCCGCGGCCAGCATAAACCTGCCCGGGAACGTGACAGACATCGATGACCGGCTGATGGTCACCTCCCCGTTTTCCAGGGGCTGGCGCAACACCTCCAGGACGCTCCGTCGAAACTCCGGTAGTTCGTCCAGGAACAGCACCCCGTTGTGCGCCAGCGACACCTCGCCGGGCGTGGGTATGGCGCCTCCTCCTATCAGGCCCGCGTCTGATATGGTGTGATGCGGCGCCCGGAACGGGCGTTTTGTCACTATGGGAGATTTCCCGCTCAGGCGCCCGCTGACCGAGTGAACCCTGGTGGTCTCTATCGCTTCATCGAACGTCAGGTCCGGCAGGATGGTCGGCAAACGTTTGGCCATCATCGATTTGCCGGAACCTGGCGGACCTATCATGATAAGGTTGTGCCCTCCCGCCGCGGCGATTTCCATCGCTCGCCGGACGTGTCGCTGTCCCTTGACATCGGCGAAATCAAGCCCATCGTCGTTGCGCTGGCTGAAATACTGATCCACGCGATTGGCGGCCGGTTTTATCAGCTCAACACCGTTAAGGTAGGCGATGGTTTGCGGCAGAGAGCTTACGCCTATCACATCCACGCCGTCGACCACCGCCGCCTCCTCGCAATTGTCTTTCGGCGTGATCACTCTTCTAAACCCTCTGTTACGCGCCAGGATCGTGGCGGACAGGACGCCCCGCACCGGCTTGACGCGACCGTCGAGCGCCAGCTCTCCGAACAGCATGGTGTCGTCCATACTGGTTTTGAGCGTGTCGTCGGCGAGCAATATCGAAACGGCTATGGGCAGGTCGAACGTGGACCCTTCCTTGCGGATATCGGCGGGAGCGAGGTTGACAGTTATTTTTTTTATGGGCGGGTCGAACCCGGAGTTTTCCAACGCGGCCAGGACACGGTTTTGCGATTCGCGCACAGCCGCGTCGGGCAGGCCGACGGTGGAATAGTAAAACGCCCCGGCGGCCAGATCCACCTCCACCTCCACCACGTATGCGTCCACACCGAACACGGCGGCGCTCAAAGTTTTGGCGACGGGCATGGCGGCAGACCTTTCCCCTTGATTTATCAGGGATTTATCGTATGCCCGTCACATCTCTTTGTCAAGACCGCAGGTTGACATGTCATGGTTTAAGGATGATACTGTGGCCTTATGAAACGCGCAGAAAAACCTGTTGTCGGCCTTACATCCGACACACATGACGCTGTCCACATATTACGTTGCAATCTCGGCGGCGCTTCCTTTTTTTTGCAAAAAAAAAGTTATTTCGACGCGATAGCAAAATCGGGAGGCGTCCCTGTGCTTGTTCCAGCTTTTGACAATCCGTCGAGGACCGATGATTACCTCGGCCTGATCGATGGCCTGATATTGACCGGCGGATTTTTCGACATCGACCCCGCCCTGTATGGTGAGAAGCCGATAAAGGAGATGGGCCCGCTCAAACGCGCCAGGACAAATATGGAGATGCGGATCACCAGAAAGGCGTTAAAACTTTCCATGCCGATACTAGGGATCTGCGGAGGGCACCAGTTGATCAACGTTGTGTTTGGAGGAACGCTTTACCAGGATTTGCAGACGCAGATGGGCCGGCGGCGCCTGAAGCACGAGCAATCCCGCCCCTCAAACAGGGCTGTTCATCGTGTCCAAATCGCGAAAGGCTCGAGGCTTCACGGATTAATGGGCCAGCGGGAGATCAAAGTCAATTCAACCCATCACCAGGCGATAAAAGATGTCGGCAAAGGTCTTCTGGTCTGCGCCCGGACCGGAGACGGGGTGATCGAAGCTGTCGAGTCGGCTGACGACGGCCCTTTTCTTGTTGGTGTGCAGTGGCATCCGGAGCTGCTACTGGAAAACGACAGCCCCAGCAGGAGGCTTTTCGCCGGGTTCATGCGGGAATGCAGGCTCAGGAAAATCGGCTCCTCCCGGGGGAATGCCAGATAGGGTCGCGTCCATCCCCTCCCACCGTCGGCAGGTGATTGTACTGTCTTTAAAGACACCACCTGTTTTGATTTGAGACGGATCATCCCCCGCCGTCGCTCGCGCAAAGCCCCTTGTCGCCCTTAAAGCTATAACATACAAGCAGATACATTTATGGCACTAGGGTTGCTTTTATTGCTTGCATAAATCCGAACACTTCGATGATAAGCGAAATTATATAAAAGGAAAAAATCAAATGGAAGATACGACATACAGCCGCAAAGAAGGTAGATATATGCTGGGTTTTTTGGGTCTGTTCACGTCCATAGTTGCGTTTAACATGCTCGCCATGGTTCTCGCCCTTGTAGCGGCCTGAACAAACCCGGCTGTTGACCTGATTTACGGATCATCAAACGCAGGATGATCCTGACTCATAGTCGCCTGCCGTGACGGCGTTCGAATCGTCGTCACGGCAGGCGTTATTTCACTGGAGAAAAAAATGGATAAGAACAATCTTTCAACGATAGAAACTCTGGGCGCGTTGTCGGTTCTCTATATACTTCTTTTCATCGTATCGCTACTGATAGGAGGCTAACGATTCGCCAATTGTCGAGCCGACGACCAGGGAAGGCGGGGCGCGTTATTTATTGTCACCCCTGCCTGCTGTCGAGCAGTTCCTCGAATTTCCTGAAATGCTTGCGCTCTTCACCGGCGAGATAGCCCAGTAGCTCCGCGAAGGCCCCCTCACCTAGCAGGTGGCTGAACACATCATATACCTCCATCGCCCCCTTTTCCCGCTCCATGGCATGTTGCAGGACATCCTCCACCGTTGATTCCTCTGAAAGTGTGACCCTGGTCCTGAGCTTTTTCAGGCTTTCAATCGCAGCGGGGTCTAGCTCCATCGCCAGCGGTTTTTCCGTCTCGAGCTTGACCATGAGGAATTTAAGCTTGTTTTCGTGTATTCTCTCTTCCTCCGCCAAGTCCAGCAACAGCTCCCGGGCTTGCGGGTCCCGGGTGGTTTCAGCGGTTTTCAGGTAAAATTCAGCGGATTTTTTTTCGATATCCGTGGCAAAGTCCAGAATATTCCGCTCTGTTATGTTATTTGACATATCCATGTCCATCTTCTTATTGCGCCACATATATTTTACCTGCGACAATGTATATGAGAGTGTGCTTCATTCTCTCAAATTGCGAAATGTATTTTCAATGAAAGTTTTCGTTACCGGCGCCACGGGGTTCGTGGGACATTACATACTGGCGGCGTTACGCCAGAGCGGGCATTTCATAATCGCTCTTACCAGGCCGGGATCCGAACCGAAACTGTCGTTCCTCGAGGGTATACGCATCGCCCATGGAAACGCTGAGGATGTTGAGCAGCTAAAGGAGGGGATGAAAGGCGCCGACGCGGTAATTCACCTGGTTGGTATCATTCGCGAAAACGCCTCCGCCGGTGTCACATTTGAAAAGCTCCATTACGAAGCCACGCGAAACATGGTCACAGCCGCAAAGCTCTGCGGTATCGGCAGGTTTATCCACATGAGCGCCAATGGAGCCGCGCAGAACGGGGTTTCTGACTACCAGACCACCAAATGGCGGGCGGAACAGGTCGTCAGGGAGTCCGGGCTGGATTGGACAATATTCCGCCCCTCGGTGATATTCGGCGATTCGGACGGAAAAATGGAGTTTACTTCAGAACTGGCCAGGATTATCCGTGTGGCGCCGGTCACCCCTGTTTTTGGTGATGGCAAATACATGCTCGACCCGGTATCGGTTCTTGACGTCGCCTCCTGCTTCGTGAAATCGTTGGCCGAGCCTGGCGCTGTCGGGCGGGTGTTCCACCTGGGAGGGGGGCGCCCCATGGCGTTCAGCCAGATCATCCAGACCATCGGAAAGGCCCTGGGCAAACCTCGTACACCCACCGTTCGCCTGCCATTCGCCATTATCAAACCTATGGCGGCGGCGCTGGGGAGGTTCGGCTTTTTCCCCGTCACCGTCGATCAACTCGAAATGCTCAAGCGGGGAAACACCTGTCCGGAGCTTGAGTTTACGGAGACTTTTAACATTTCCCCGATACAATTCACCTATCAAAACCTGCAATACCTGAAAAAATAGTTTGGAGAAGCATATGGAAAACCAGGCGCACGAAGTCTTGCCGTTGTTGTGGAAGGTTACGCTGGGGTTTCTGGTCATGGGGGCCGGTTACTACCTTGCGCGTTTGGTTCGTGTTGGCGTTGAAAGAGCGGTGCGGGGGCGTGACTGGGCGAACCAATTCGGCACGCTACTGACCACGACCCTGTTTTATATCATTATAACCGTGTCCGTAATGGTTGGCGTATCTACCATCGGGATCGACATCACACCCCTGATCGCCAGCCTGGGTCTTGGCGGATTCGCCCTGGGGTTTGCACTCCGGGACGCGGTGAGCAACCTGCTTGCGGGTGTGTTGATCGTTGTATACCGTCCATTTGTCATCGGCGACCACCTTTCCGTGGCGGGGGCGAGCGGGAGGGTAAGAGAGATAAACCTGCGCTACACGATCATCGACAGCGAGGAGGGGGAAGAGCTGATCCCGAACCAGGTGATCTTTAACACAAGGGTGACTGTAAAACGGAAACAACAGGATGGCGGGTCCGATTAACCGCGCCCAAAACGCTTTGAACTGACTCTGCGCAACTTAGCATATAAGCGTGATTGCCCAAGGGCCGATTAACCACGTTTAAAACGTTTTGAACTGACAGTTAAAGCGAGCAGACATCCAGCCGGGCGATCGCCCTGTTCAATTTGATTTCGAGCCTGTCCCACGATTCATCGGCGTGGGTTTTGCCCGCCAACTCGGTTTCCAGCCTTTCCTTGGCCCGTGTGGCGCGCTCAACGTCGATATCGTCACGGGATTCACAAGTTCTCGACAGCACAATCACCCGATCCTGGGTAACCTCCACGATACCAGCGGACACCGCCATGCGACGCGGCATCCCCCCCTCCTCAAACTCCAGAACACCTGGGCGCAAAGTGGTGATAAAAGGCGAATGCCCCGGCATGACACCGAAAACGCCATCGGAGCCGGGCAGGGTAACTATGGACACATCCGTTTCCAGAACAGCCTTGTGCGGCGTTACGATCTGGAGCGATAACGATCCGGGGTCTTGTGTGTCCGACATCGTTAGTCGCCCTTTTTCATCTTTTCAAAACGTTCGTGAACTTCACCGATATCGCCCGCCATGTAAAAGGCCTGCTCCGGAATCTCGTCACACTCACCCGCTATCAGGCTCTTGAACCCGGCTATGGTGTCGCTGAGCTTGACGTACCTGCCGGGTGAACCGGTGAAGGTCTCGGCCGCGAAGAAAGGCTGTGACAGGAACCGCTGGATTTTCCTGGCTCGGGAGACGGTTATCTTGTCATCTTCGGAAAGCTCTTCCATACCCAGTATAGCGATTATGTCCTGAAGCTCCTTGTATCGCTGCAACACGGTCTGTGTGCCACGAGCCACATCGTAATGCTCCTGCCCGATTATGTTCGGATCGAGAATGCGGGAAGTGGAGTCGAGCGGGTCGACGGCCGGGTATATGCCCAGCTCCGAGATGCGACGCGACAGGACCGTCGTGGCGTCCAGGTGGGCGAACGTGGTCGCCGGGGCCGGGTCCGTCAGGTCGTCGGCGGGCACATACACGGCTTGCACCGACGTGATCGAGCCCTTTTTTGTGGAGGTGATCCTCTCCTGCAGGTTGCCCATCTCCGTGGCCAGGGTCGGCTGGTATCCCACGGCCGAAGGCATGCGGCCGAGAAGAGCGGAAACTTCGGAACCGGCCTGGGAGAACCGGAATATGTTATCGATAAAAAGTAACACGTCCAAACCCTCCACGTCACGGAAATATTCCGCCGCGGTAAGCCCGGTCAGTCCGACCCGAAGACGCGCCCCCGGAGGCTCTGTCATCTGGCCGTACACAAGCGCGGTCTTGTCCAGCACGCCCGCTTCTTTCATTTCATGGTACAGGTCGTTACCTTCACGGGTACGCTCGCCGACACCGGAAAAAACCGAAAAACCGGAGTGCTCCATGGCGATGTTACGGATAAGCTCCATAATAAGAACCGTCTTGCCGACCCCCGCGCCTCCGAAAAGGCCAGTCTTTCCCCCCTTGAGATAGGGCTCGAGAAGATCGATAACCTTGATACCGGTCTCAAGCGGCTCCAGGCTCGTGGACTGCTCCTCCAGCGTCGGAGCGTCACGATGGATCGGCCACCGCTCTTTCGCCTCCACGGGACCGGCGTTGTCCACCGGTTCGCCGATGACATTTAAAACCCTGCCCAGAATCCCCTTGCCGACAGGAGTGGATATCGGCTGGCCGGTGTCCTCGGCTTCCATACCCCTGGTCAGGCCGTCTGTCGTCTGCATGGAGACCGCGCGCACGGTGTTTTCTCCCAGGTGCTGGGCCACTTCGGCGACGATCTTGTCGCCATTTTCGTTGACGATGGTTATGGCGTTATAGATCTTGGGCAAATGGCCGGGAGGAAACTCCACATCGAGCACCGGCCCGATGATCTGTATTATTTTCCCATTTGTTTGTGTTGCGGTCGTCATTTATATCCTCCAGGCCTTCGAAATATACATACACTTCATAATAATATTTAATTGTTATCGCCGTAACGGCTACCCTTCCAGGGCGTCGGCGCCGGTGACCACTTCGATCAGCTCGGTGGTGATCGCCGCCTGTCTGGCCCTGTTATATTCCAGGGTCAGGTTGTCTATCATTTCCTTTGAGTTCTTCGTCGCCGCGTCCATCGCCGTCATCCGGACTCCATGCTCGGAGGCGTTGGATTCCAGCAGAGCCTGGTAAATCCTCGATACGACATACCTTTCGAGTGTCTCGTTGAGCACCACTTCGGCCGATGGTTCATACTCGTATTCGACCAGTTCGCTGTCCTCCTCCTTATAGGCCCCTTCCAGCTCCATGGGCAACAGGGACACGGTCTGCGGTTCCTGGACGACGACGTTTTTGAACTTGTTGTAAACCATGTACACGACATCGACTTTCTCCGCGGTGAAAGCCTCCGTCACGGTTTTCGCGATTTCCTCCGCCATGCCGTAACCTATCCTCTTGGCGTAGTCCACGATGTTCATGGTTATGGTAAAAGGTCTCCTGCGAAAGAAATCGAGCCCCTTCCTCCCGATGACGCACAGTGAAATGCCCCGCCCCTCGTTATCCGCTATCAACCGTTGCGAGGCCTTGAGTATGCTGCTGTTGAACGGGCCGCACAAGCCTTTGTCACCCGTAAAGGAAATAATCAGGATATTTTCAACCTCGCGCCGTTTAAGCAGAGGGTGCGACTCCGGGTTCGAGCGCTCTGCGAGGCTTTCCACCAGTTCCACCATCTTCTCGGAATATGGCCTGGAAGCCTCCACCGCCTCCTGGGCGCGCCGAAGTTTCGCGGCGGCCACCAGCTTCATCGCCTTGGTGATCTGCTGCGTGTTCTTGACAGAGACGATCCTGCGCTTGATATCTTTAAGATTGGCCATGGTCTATTCTTTTTCGAACCGGCCTTTGAACTCTTCGATAGCCTTCTTGAGAGTCTCCTCGTTTTCTTCCGTGATTTTGGACTCCCCGAGGATGCTTTCGGAAATCTGGGGGAACTTCGAATCACAAAACAAAAGAAACTCCTCTTCAAACCTGCCCAGCGACTCCACCGGCAGGTCATCCAGATGGCCGTTAACGCCGCAATAGATGATGATGATCTGCTTGTCGATCGGCGCTGGCTTGTACTGCCCCTGCTTGAGAATCTCCACCAGCCGGGCGCCCCGGTGAATCTGCGCCTGGGTGGTCTCGTCCAGGTCGGAGCCGAACGCCGCGAATGCGGCCAGCTCGCGATATTGCGCCAGGTCGAGACGCAACCTGCCCGCCACCTGTTTGGTCGCCTTGATCTGCGCCGCCCCGCCGACGCGGGAGACCGAGATTCCGACGTTGATGGCCGGACGCACACCTGAATAAAACAGGTCCGACTCCAGGAATATCTGACCGTCGGTGATAGATATCACGTTTGTCGGGATATAGGCTGAAACGTCGCCAGCCTGGGTTTCTATGATCGGAAGCGCGGTCAGCGACCCTGCGCCGAGTTCGTCGTTGAGTTTCGCCGCACGCTCCAGAAGGCGGCTGTGGCAATAGAAAACGTCGCCAGGATAGGCCTCGCGTCCCGGGGGACGCCGCATGAGAAGCGAAAGCTGCCTGTAGGCCGCGGCCTGTTTGGAAAGATCATCGTAGATTATCAGCGCGTGCTTGCCGCTGTCACGGAACCACTCTCCCATCGCGCATCCGGCGTATGGGGCCATGTACTGCAACGGAGCGGACTCCGACGCGGTAGCGGCAATGATCGTCGTGTACTCCATGGCTCCGCGCTCTTCCAGCAATTTCTGGACATGAGCCACGGTGGAACGCTTCTGGCCTATGGCCACGTATATGCAATATACATCCTGTCCTTTCTGGTTCAGGATGGTATCTATCGCGATGGCCGTCTTGCCGGTCTGCCTGTCGCCAATGATAAGCTCACGCTGGCCGCGGCCTATCGGTATCATCGAGTCGATAGCCTTGATGCCGGTCTGAAGCGGTTCATGGACAGACTTACGGGCGATGACGCCGGGGGCGATACGCTCGACCGGGCCGAACACATCTGATTCCACGGGACCCTTGCCATCTATCGGCTGGCCTATGGCGTTAAGCACACGACCGACAACCCCCATTCCAACGGGAACTTCGAACACCCTGCCGGTGCGCTTTACCTCGTCACCTTCTCCTATCTCGATGTCGCTGCCGAGCAGAACGGCGCCCACGTTGTCCTCTTCGAGGTTGAACGCCATGCCGATGTCACCCCCGGGAAACTCCAGCATTTCGCTGGCCATACAATTTTCAAGTCCATAGATTCGGGCTATCCCGTCTCCTACGGAGATGACTGTGCCTACTTCCTTGAGCTCGACTTTCTGCTCGTACTTCTCGATCTGCTGTTTGATAATCGAAGTGATTTCTTCGGCTTTGATGCTCATTTTCCCCTGTTTCCCTCGCTCATTCGAGTCCTATCCTCAAGGCTTTGAGTTGGTTTTTGATGCTTCCGTCATACATTACACTGCCAACGCGGGCGATTATCCCCCCGATAAGGGAGGGGTCGACCGTTATATCGGCGACAGCCTGTTTACTCGTGATAGCGGACAGCTTTTCCACGAGATCCTGCTTTTCCTTATCTGAAAGCTCGACCGCGGTGGAGACATCCACCCGGACCCGGCCCAGAATTTCAAACGATATTTTTTCGAACTCATCTGCCATACGCTCTACAAGGGCCAGCCTGTTTTTCACGATAACATGAGCCAGCATCTCCTTTGCTTTTCCGCCAGCGCCCATCTTTTCAAGAATGCCATCGAGAACCGATATCTTCTCCGGCTGGCTTATGGCCGGGTTTAGCATGACCACCCGCAACTGGCGGTTGGTTTCGAAAACTTCCGCGAACCCGCGTAATTCCGAAAGAACTGTTTCCAACGATCCCGGTTCTTTCGAATATTTTTCCGCGAACGCTTTCGCGTATCGCCTCGCTACCGCGGTTTCTTTCAATTTCTCTTCCCCACGCTGGCAAAGTATTTTTCCATCAGATTTTTTTGATCGTCCGGCCTGATATTATCCTTTAGAAGCTGTTCTGCAAGCCCAATCGCGGCCAGGGTGGTTTCGCGGCGAAGGTCCGCTTTGACTTTTTCGGTTTCAATCCTGATTTGTTCGGACGCCTTTTCCACAATCCGTTTGGCGTCTTTCTCCGCCTGTTCCACAATTTTTTTACGTATCAGCTCCCCTTCTTCCCTGGCCTCGGCTTTGATCTTCTCTCCTTCCGCCTCGATCTCCTTTACCCTTTGCTCATATTCACTCAGTCTTTTCTCGGCGTCGACACGGGCTTTCTCCAGCTCCTCCAGTCGCTCCGCGATGAGCTCCGCCCGTTTGCGCAGGATTGGTCCGCCGAATCGTACAATAGCATAGGCGATAGCCCCCAGGACAACGGCGGCGTTGAAAATCCTTCCACCATCGCGGGCCAGGTCCCATTGCTCCGCCATGGGAATTCCAGAGGCCCACGCCTACGTAGCCACGAGAGGATAAGCAACCACTAAAAGGGCGATGCGATATCGATTCATCAGGTTACTTTCCTGCCCAGAATTTTTTCCGCCAGCGAGCCGGCGAAACGGTCCAGGTCTTTTTTTAACGATTCAGAAGCAATGGAGACTTCCTTCTCCATTTCCTTTCTCGATTTGTCTATCGTCTTCTTGAAGTCCGCCCTGGCCTCATCAAGGATCTTGGCCTGGATACCCAAAGATTCCTGACGGGCGGAGGACACGGCCTCGCTCGCTTCACGCCTGATTTCCCGTATTTCTGTTTCATATTTGGCCAAGGCCGCCTCCCCCCGCTTGGCGAGGTCTTCCACCTCTTCGCTCATGGCGCCCATCTTCCGGTCCCGCTCGTCTATATGCTTCAGTACAGGTTTGAATATGAAGCGGTTCAGAAACCAGAGCATAACCAGGAAGTTTATCGTCTGGATTATAAGTGTATAATTGACTTCAACCATTGCTCCCCTTCACTGCCCGCTTTTCGTTTCCCGGCTCCCAGGTGGCGCCTACTTTGAAACGTTTACTTTGTTTGAAAAGCGAAAAGTGTAATATTTTTACGGCTATATTTCAACGGGTATTAACGCATTAGTTTGATACCAGTGATTTTTATAGGAGCGCCAGGAAATCACAACGCCATATTTCCCGCAATATCAACTAGATAGAGATAGCGCAACAAGCGGCGGAAATAATGGGGTGAGCGACGGGGATCGAACCCGCGACAACTGGAACCACAATCCAGCACTCTACCAACTGAGCTACGCTCACCGCAACGATGTAATGATTAAAACATCACGGATCGGTATTTATCAACCGGATTTTGATCAGAAGCGCGATAAAACACGCGGGGGGCCCGTTTTTGTGTTGAGCCGCCCCGCGTGACACCGATAGTCCCTGGATTTGATCCGCCGCGCCTGGAGGGGGTTGAGGACAGGCGCCTCAGATCAAATCTTCGGTTCGCTGGTTTTCGCTGGACCAAGTAGGATGTCCATTTCCAACCAAGCTTTGACTACCGGATATCTATATCGATCCGAATCAGGCCTTCTGTGGCCATTTCTAAATCTCTCCAGACCACCTGCCCGCCTGATCTCTGTATACAGCCTCGCGTAAGCCGATGCGATCTCGTGCGGGATTCCGTAGCTGGTCGGGATATCCCTGTCGCTGACATAGACCTTGATCCATCGCCTGGAATTGCGGGCGAGAAATTTCACCGGAATTTTTCCGTCAACGAATATCCCGTCCTCCTGCAGTACATACGCATCGAGCTCTCTCGGGGAGGTCATGATAATGCGTTTATCGACAACCCACGCTTTTTCAAGAAATTTGCGACCGTCACTACTTTTTACCACAATATACGACTGCTTAATTTCCATAGCCTCGGACCAGCCCGGCGCAAACAGCGCCGCCAGCGCAGTGATTAATACAATGTTTAACGGTTTCATAAATCACCTCCGCGTCAAGCATGCGCCAAGCTATGGATTCAAATTGGCTATGGCTCAGTCTGGTGAACTATAAACAATCATCCATCCATGAAATTGAAAACTCAGCTGTCAATGGTTGACACAATATTAATTATCTGTTTACTTATCGGAGCATAACCCGTGCCAGATTAGCAATTCTACACCAACTGCATATATTACAATGGTATACAGTTTCCCTGAACCACGAAACTCTTTGGATTTCTCCAAAAGTGCAAAAAATTACCCGCCGATGTCACTTTTTGTCCGTTTTTGGGTTACCGAGCGCGTTTGCCGGACATTGCGGCACAAAAAAAGGGGAGACGCCGCAATAGCGTCCCCCCCGGTTGGGCTACTGTTTGCGCTTATTCTCTGTTACCAGCCATGATCTGGATGATGAACAGGAACATGTTTATGAAATCGAGGTAGAGGGTCAGCGCGCCGCGTATGGCCTCTTTGGTGTCTTCATCGGTACCCTCGTTGCCAATGATGTTCATCTGCTTGATTTTCTGTGTATCGTACGCCGTCAGACCGATGAAAATGAAAAGTCCCAGGTATGTCACGGCCCACTGCACCGCCGGGCTCTGGAGCCAGAAGTTTACCAGCGAGGCCAGTATAATCCCGATCAGACCCATGAGCAAAAACCCGCCCAGGTCGGTCAAATCCCTTTTCGTTGTATATCCGATAAAGCTCATGACCGCGAACGTGCCGGCCGTGACAACGAACGCGCTGGAAATCGTGGCCACCGGATAGATGATGAAGATAGATGACATCGTCACACCCATGAGGCCGGCATAACCCATGAACACGCTCATGGCGGTCATCGCGGACATTCGCATGACCGATGAGGCGAGCCAGAAAACAAGGCCGAGCTGGGCCAATATAAGGCCAATTACCAGTATGGGACTTGTCAGGATGGTTTGGCTGAGGGTCTGGTCGTTGGCGATTATCCACGCCACCAACCCGGTGAGCGCCAGGCCGGACGCCATCCAGTTGTAAACACGCACCATGAACCGCTGCTGTTCTGCCGCGATGGCGTATGCGCTGGCGTATCCAACGTTATAATTGCTAGTTCCTCTGTTAAGCATTTGCGCTCTCCATAAATACGTTATAAATCCATCCGAAACCTGCCGGTTCCAACTACCCTTACATGATGATATCGGGGCATGCCAAAGTCAAGGTCGCAGGTCGAGCAGTGTCAACAAAAACCCTTGTTACCCAGAGCCCGCGCAGAGCGGGGAGGCTGCGTCCCGCAGGCAAACCGGGACCGTGGAGGTGTATAAACTACCCGCGAACGGGAGCGCAGGTTTGGTGAACAGGGTTACAAGAAGACCGCTGAAATGATAGAGCCGCCATCCGGAGCCTTTGTATATTCCGGTGGATATCAACAAATGCTGGTCGGCTGATTTTATGAGCGACTCGTTGTGGAGTGGCAGGAAGTTTCGGACGTTTAACCTGCTGGATGATTTTAATCGTGAATTACTTGGGATCGAAGTTGATTTGAGTCTACCGGCGCAACGTGTTGTCCGTGTGTTGGACCGTGTCGCCGCCTGGCGCGGATACCCTGATCTTCCCCCATTTTCACGGACACTTTTCTAAGCAGCTTTTGCCATCATAGCCTCGTACCTGGCCGGAGACAAATATCCAAGTGCGGAGTGCCGCCGCTGGCGGTTGTAGAACACCTCGATCCACTCGAAGATATCGCCCTT
>JAJRZK010000010.1 GCA_024275315.1 Nitrospirota bacterium | reverse complement strand
TTTTAAATAAACCGTTGAGAGTTGCGCGCCTTTCGGGCGGGATGTTTGATTGGTTGGTAAAATAATCGCGCTTGGTGGGAACATGGCCCCAGAGGGGCTTTTTAAATAAACCGTTGAGAGTTGCGCGCCTTTCGGGCGGGATGTTTGATTGGTTGGTAAAATAATCGCGCTTGGTGGGAACATGGCCCCAGAGGGGCTTTTTAAATAAACCGTTGAGAGTTGCGCATCTTTCGGGCGGGACGTTCGATCAGTCCTGAATTGTTCTGGATAACTATGAAAAACAAACGTCAATTTGTAATCGCTATCCTTTTCTTTATTTCAGGCGCAGTCGGTCTGGCGTATGAAGTTGTCTGGGTCAGGCAACTGTCACTTCTGCTGGGAGTGAGCATATACGCCGTCAGCGCTGTGCTTGTGGCTTTTATGGGAGGATTGGGTATTGGAGCGGAAATGTTCGGCAGGAAGCTGGACCGCGGCATGTCGCCGGTTCGGCTGTATGCGTTGCTGGAAATCGGGCTGGGTGTTTATGTCCTGCTTTTTCCACGAATTTACACCCTACTGGAAAAAGTTTACCTGTTCGCCCACGGTGGCGTGGAAGGAGCGACGTTTTACGTCATAACGCTCCGTTTCGTTCTGGCTGTGACGGCGCTTATAATACCCACGATCCTGATGGGCGGCACCTTGCCTTCTATTGTGCGCTATTTCGCCATATCTTCAGACAAGGGTCGTTACGGCGGGTTGGCGGGGGCCTTGTACGCCGTGAACACGCTTGGGGCCATGACAGGGTGCGTTCTGGCCGGATTCGCGCTTATAGAAGCGCTGGGCCTGACAGGGACAATGCAGGTCGGAGCGGCGATAAACATCCTGGCGGGGGTGGCGGCGTGGCTGATCGCCGGAGAAAAAAGCTGGACCGTCTCCCGGCCGGACAACCTGGAAAAAACCAGCGGCGACAAGGAGCCGGAACCAGACTCCAACGCTTCACTTTATATCCTATACGGCATATCCGGATTTTGCGCGCTGGCTCTCGAGGTGCTGTGGACCAGGCTTTTGATCCTGCTGTTAAACAACACAACATACGCCTTCTCCCTGATATTGTCTGTCTTTCTTTTGGGAATAGGATTTGGCTCCGCCTTTGTTTCTGCCGGTCCAACCAGGACCAGGGAGCGGGGTGTCGGGCTGTTTGCGATGTTCCAGATAGGCGTCGGGGTGATGGCGATCGCCTCACTCGCCGGGATGGCTATAAACAGATCCATTATCGATGCGCTGAACCACTCCATTGACGCCGGCGGGGCGATCGCCCAATCACTTCCGGGCGGAGAATCGATGGTTTCAGCGCTCATGTTTTCGCTGTTCGTCGTGACGCCCTGCACGTTCCTTATGGGCGCGGCTTTCCCCATGGTCATGGATGCGGTATCGTCCGGAAAAGAAAAAGTCGGGGGCGAGGTGGGCCGGCTTTACGCCATGAACATCACAGGTTGCGTGGCGGGATCCGTGGTGGCGGGCTATATGCTGATCCCCGCGTTTGGAATCCAGAACAGCATAATAGCCGTGGCGTGGGTATCGGTTTTGTCCGGCCTGTGGCTGGTTGTCACTCGCGCCAGGGAAATGGGCAGGGCAGGGATGATCCTTGCTTTCGCCGTATGCGTCCCCATGACCATATCCTTCGCTATCAAGTCCGATATCGTGTATGTTCTCAGCGCGCAAAAGCTCGATGAAGGTAGCGTGATCGAGTTCTACGAGGAGGGACCTTCGGCCACGGTGTTGATATCAAGGCAGGAGACCGACCTTAGCGCAGGCCGCAAACCGGTAAAAAGGTTGTGGATAAATGGCGACCACATAGCGGGCGCTTTCCGGGAGGCGTTGCAACTGGAAAGGCTTCAGGCGCATATTCCGCTACTGTTGCATAAAAACCCGAAGACAGCCCTGGTGATCTGTTTCGGCACGGGCTCCACTGCCGGCGCCGCGTTGACGCATGAGCTCGACAGCGTTACGGCGGTTGACATATCCAGGGAAGTGTTCGACGCCGGCCACGGCTTTGCGGAGGGCAACCTGGACGTGATGAACTCTCCGAATCTCAGGATCGTGGAGGAGGATGGGAGAAATTATCTGCTTACCACGAAAAACAAATTCGATTTCATCACCTCAGAGCCGCCTCCACCATCCAACGCCGGGATAGTGTCGCTTTACACGAAAGAATATTACCAGATTTGCAAAACACGGCTCAACAAGGGGGGAATAATATCCCAGTGGATACCTCTGCATCATCTGTCCGATGAGGATATCAGGTCACTGGTCGCCTCTTTTATGTCGGTGTTCCCGAAGGCGGCTATGTGGTACACCAAATGGGACGCGATGATGATCGGGGCGGAGGACGAGATACCTGTCGACCTTGAGCGTATCAAAAAAGAGATGGAAAAACCGGGCGTGCTAAGCAGTCTCGACGGCATAGGGATAACAGACGAGTTCCAGATCGTCGCCACCTATATGATGGGACCAAAGCAGATTTCAGAGTATATAGACGGAATAGAGCCATTAACGGACGACAAACCCCGTGTGGAGTTTACCGCCCCCAGGGTTCACACGAGAGGTGTGGTTATCAAGGGGGAAAACCTGAATAAAATCCTGGAACATCGCGCCATGCCGCCGGTCGTCAACGCTTCTGAAGAAGATATCGCCAAGCTTAAAAAATATTTCGAGTCGGAAGGCGTCTTTTATCGGGCGCAGGTGGAACTCAACGATGGCAACAAACGAGCCGCGGCGAAATTATTCCGTAAAGCGCTCCAGGTGAACCCCGACAACCAGGACGCCAGGTACGCCTACATCATGTTGAACCTTCAAGCCATGTACGCCTCGCTGGACGGTGGCAGAGCGGATCTTGGGTTGGAAATGCTCGACGCTACGGAAAAACTCGACACCCGTGGGAGTTTCAGACCGCAGTTCAAGTTTTTGCGGGGGATGTTTCTGGCCAACGCCGGTAACATGGTCGAAGCGGGGGTGGAGCTCAGCGCCGCCGTGAAACTCGATGAAAACTACTTTATGGCCATCGTAAACCTCGCGGGGTTGTATGGGACACAGCTCGGCCAGCCCGAAAAAGCGAAACAGCTGTATAACAAAGCTTTGAAGCTTACCACCTCCCAATACGAAAGACAGGCTCTGATAGAGGCCCTGAACAGGCTTGCGTTATGATATATTGGGCAGAGAAATAACAGGGGGGTAACTGTCACATTTTCAAATTACCCATCTGATATCGGTAATAAAGGAGGTAAAGTTGTATAAAACTGTTGCTTTAACCATGGTTGTCATGTTCAGCCTGACGGTGAATGCGTCGGCGCTTGGTTTTAGCTGGGGGGGAAAGAAAGCCCTGGCCTCTAAAAAAGCGGAACAGCTCTACAATCAGGCCAGAGGGGCTTATGGTTCGGCCAACTATACCAAGGTGATTGAGCTGGCCACCAAAGCCATCAAGGAAGACCCGAAACACGCGAAATCGTATGCGCTTCGTGGCAAGGCGAACAAAGACATGGGGGATGTGGACAAAGCGCTCAAAGACCTGAACATGGCCATTACGCTCGACCCGAAACTCGGAGAGGCCTACTATGTCCGTGGCCAGACCAACGAAATCATGGGCGAAATGGACAAGGCCAAAGCCGACTACAAAAAAGGTTGCGCCGCTGGGTTTCGCGACGCCTGCCAGTAAAGACGGCAAAACGCGTATTGCAAAAAGAGAATCCGGTAATTTCCCGTCGTCGCAAAGGATCGCTTTGCTTCGTGTTGTGGCGGCCCGTTCTGTTACGGGTGTGAACCTGTGAAGGTTGACTCTGCTTATATCTCGGTAAATGATAGAAAGCGCGCGGAGTCCTTTTGGAGGAAGGTGTTCAGATCGGATCCCGTCATGACTAATGACAGTTTCACATTTTTTGATATTGACGGATTTCTTTTTGGCCTTTTTGATCCAACGTCAACATCCGAAACTGTTCAGATGGGGAACAACTGTGTTGTTTGTATCAGAGTGGAGGACGCGGATAAGGAGTACTCACGGATAAAAGAGTTTTCCAGGATTGCGGCGCCTGTAAATTCTGTTGGGCCATACCGCGTTTTTCAAATAGAAGATAGCGAAGGGAATGTGGTCGAGCTGTATTCAAGCTCAAATGGCGTATAAAAAACCAAATGCGCAGGTTAACGGCACATCTTTTTCAAGTAGTTTATTATCAAACAGTTCGTCGTATAGAAAATTTGGATTTGACGAGGCGCCGGCCTTTCGCGCCCTACCTTTTCCGGTGGCGCCGCGGGTGGTTTGCGGGACGTGCGGCCGATTCTATGGTAGTGAATCAAGCGCCAGAAAAAAAAGTGTTTGACGTTCCGGCGTCCACATAGTATGTAAGTAAGTAATCACTTACATAGGTTGCTGATGAGAAAAGATCACGAAACACGAAAAACAGAGATTATCCAAAGCGCGCTCGATCTGGCGGCGCAGGTTGGCGTCAGCGCCGTGACCACCCAATCGATAGCAGACCGGGTGGGGATTGCCCAGCCTACGATATTTCGCCATTTCAAAACCAGGGAGGCGATCTTCCACGCCGCCATAGAATTTGTCGCCTCCGCTCTGTTCAAGGCTCTTGAGCCGGTCCTCGCCAAAACCGGTCCGGCCGACAAACAGCTCAGAAAGCTCTTTTCGGTGCACCTCAAATTTATTTCAAAGCGACATGGTGTGCCCCGGCTTTTGTTTTCAGATCGTCTCCATGTCGAGGATCCCAGGCTCCGGGAAACTGTGCAGAATATCTTTGCGCGATACATAGGAGTCGTTTCCTCCATCCTGAAGCGGGGCGCCCAGCAGGGAGTTTTCCGGACGGATATCGACCCCGACGAAACCGCGAAATTTATTGCGGCTACGATGCAGGGGCTTTTTCTTCAATGGTCGGTTTCAGATTTCAACTTCTCGCTCCAGGAGCAGGAGGAGAAGCTTTGGAATTATGTCTGGGCCGCCACAGGACACCGGTAGGTGATTTTTTTTGGAGATCAATGTGAGTAATTAATTGCTTATCTTTGCCGCTCGAAGCGGGTGGAACAGGGCGCAATCAGCCGCTACTCAGACTTTACCCAGTTCATTTTTGCCGAAGGTGGAAGCGGGAGCGATAAATAACGTTATGCGTCGGCTGGAGCGTCTTATGGTCACGGTCGGCGCCAGGGAAATGGAGGAGCGGCCGGCGCCGCTATGGATCGACAGAGTTAAAACCACCAGCCCGGGCAGTGGAACCATGGCATCTGGGGAAGCGGATACGGAGATGAGACGACTGGCCTGTGAAGCGTCTGGGTTTGCAAATCGGCGTGATTTCAATACGGCCATCGAAACTGGAACGAGCTCGGTGCGCCGGGTCAGAAATCATCGGTAGGAGAAAACAAATGAACGAGGTTAGAGGAAGTGGTGGCGGGTGGCTCCGGGGGATGGCTGTTGTCGCCATCATTTTCGGCGCAATGACAATTAAAGCAGGTGGGTCGGTCCTCTTCATCGATGGCGAGGCGCGGCAGGCGGCCGGGGCGTATGTTCCCTTTGTGGTCTGGTTTAACTTTTTCGCCGGGTTCGCCTACATAATCGGCGGGATCGGCCTGTTCACGGGCAGGAAGTGGAGCGTCGGGTTTATAGCCGTGATCGCCATGAGCACCCTGGCTGTTTTCGGATTCTTTCTGCTCCATATATACGGCGGTGGAACGTATGAGGCGCGAACTGTCGCCGCGATGAGCTTCAGAAGTGTCGTGTGGGTTCTGATGGCCATAGCCGCCTGGAAATTTCACCCAGCCCAACGCCTCATTTCCGGTGATGAAGTAAAACACAATTGTCAAACAAGCGACCACACGTGCTCGGAGACCGGCGGGGCGGGATGCGGTTGTAAATCATCGTGAAGCGGACTATTCAGGCGCCGAACCCGGAGAAGCGTCATGATCATGCTGGGGAATCGTCTCCGCAAATGGAATTTTTCATAATTTCCCAACTATATAAACAAGGACCCAAACAGTATGTCTACCACACGGAGAAAGATTGATCGGCTGTTCGAGAGTCTCGCCGGAGCCGCTTATGATTATCGGTTCATCGCCATAATCGTAGCGCTTCTCATTACCGTCCCCCTCGTCAAGAACCTGCCCCGGATCACCGTTGACACGTCTACGGAGGGCTTTCTCCACAAGGAGGACCCGGCCCTTTTGGCATATGAGAAATTCCGGGACCAATTCGGCCATGATGAGCTGATCGTCATCGCTATCCAGCCGCCGAAGGTATTCGACGTCAAATTTCTCAAGCGGCTCAAGGCTTTTCATCAGGCCATTGAAGAGCGGGTTCCCTGTCTCGACGAAGTGACCAGCCTTATCAACGCCCGCAACACCTACGGCGATGAGGATCGGCTGGTGGTCGAGGATCTTCTCGAGACGTTCCCGGAAACACCGGAGCAGGTCGCCGCGCTGGAACGGCGCGTCATGTCGAGCCCTCTATATCCGAACCTGATGATCTCCGAGGACGGGAAGCTGACCACGGTGGCGCTGAAAACGAATAACTACACACAGATCGGTGTTGTGGAAGATTCGTTCGAGGAGGGGTTCGACGAAGAGGCGTCCGCCCCGCCACCGACCGGGAGCTTCTGAGCGATCAGGAGAACAGCGCAGTTATAGAAAAGGTGAGAGAGGTGATAGGCGAGTTCAACGCGCCTGATTTCATCATTAACGTCGCCGGGTCCTCCGTAGTGACCTACGAGACCAAAAAAAACATGATGAGCGATATGAAGAAATTCATGATTATCGCGACAATCGCCATCGGCGGTCTCCTTGTTGCCATGTTCCGGCGCGTTTCAGGCGTGATCCTTCCCCTTACGGTAACCCTGCTCTCGCTTGTTTCCACCATGGGGCTGATGGCCGCCACCGGGACGCCTACATGCCTCCGACCCAGACGTTGCCGTCGTTCCTTCTGGCGGTCTGCGTAGGGGCGGTGGTCCATGTTATGGCCATTTTCTTTCACAAAATACAGAAAGGAGAGGACCAGCGAGCGGCGCTTGTGGCCACCTATGAGCATTCGGGATTGGCTATCACCATGACCAGCCTGACCACCGCCGCAGGTCTCGGCTCGTTCGCCGGGGCCCAAGTCGCCCCCATCGACGACTTGGGGAAGTTCGCCGCTTTCGGCATTCTGATCGCCCTGTTTTACACCATGGCGCTACTACCGGCGATCATCTCTTTTCTTACTATCAAACAAAAGCACAGTGATGGCGCCACCCGGCGGGACGACCGGCTCGACAGGTTCTTCGATTGGGTGACTGATGTTTCGGTCAATAGGCCGGTTCCGATCCTGGTCACCGCTACCCTGGTGATGGTCGGATCTGCCGTATTGGTCAGTCAACCTCAGTTTTCCCACGATCCGCTCAAGTGGCTCCCCGAAGGATCGACAACCCGGACCGCGACCGCGATCGTTGACGCGAAGATGAGGGGAACACCTCCGTCGAGGTGGTCATAGACACGGGGCGAGTCGATGGTCTGTACGAACCGGGGATAATGAAAAAGCCGGACCAGTTGCAACACGAGTTCGGCGCATATGAGAAGGGCGATGTCTTTGTCGGAAAAATCATTTCCCTCGGTGAGATACTCAAGGAAATCAACAGGGCTCTCAACGAAGATCGGGCTGATGAATACACCATCCCGGACAATCGCGATCTCATCGCCCAGGAGTTTCTCCTTTTCGCAACTCGGGCTCTGACGACCTGGATGACTTCACCGACAGCCAGTTTTCGCGCGCCCGGTTTACCATGAAAATGCCGTGGCTCGACGCCATCAAGTACGCCGGGTTCGTCGAGCATGTCGAAGAGCGGTTCTCGAAGGTTCTGGGCGACGACGCCACTGTGGCGGTCACAGGCATCGTCGCTCTGCTGGGGCGGACACTCAAAGCTACGATGTCGAGCGCCGCACAGAGCTATATGATAGCCGCCGTGGTGATAACGATCATGATGATCATCATGGTGGGTTCCGTGAAAATGGGATTGGTGGCGATGATCCCCAACCTGTTCCCGCTACTTTTTGCCGGCGGCCTGATGCAGCTTGCCGGCATCCCGCTTGATATGTTCACCATGCTGACTTTTTCGGTCGCCCTCGGCTTGGCTGTCGATGATACGGTCCACTTTATGGCCAATTTCCGCCGCTTTCATATCACAGACGACGACATGGCCGAAGCGGTGTCGCACACCCTGCACACCAGGGGCGGGCCATGCTGGTGACGACGGTTGTTTTGAGTGTCGGCTTCTATCTCTTTGTTTTTTCCTATATGTCAAACATCGTAAACTTTGGAATCGTCACCGGAACCGCTATCGTTATGGCGCTTCTCTCCGATTTCTTTATCGCCCCCTCCCTGATATCCGTTTTCCGACCGGCGCCGGAAACCATGGCAGCAGAGGAGTAACCGTACCTGTATTGCATGAAAGGAATATTATGATGCATAAAATATCTATAACCGTACTGTTGTTCGGGCTGATCCTGATCCCGTACTCCGCTCACGCAGACGACCCCAAAGCCCGGTCGATCATGGAGAAAGTCGATACGCGGGACGACGGGCAAACCATGATCACCGATATGGAGATGATCCTGATCGATCGGCATGGATCCAAGCGGGCGCGAACATTGAAAACATACAGCAAGGATTTCGGCGTCGACACCTACAAGCTGATGTTTTTTCTCTATCCTGCGGACGTGAAGGGGACCGGCTTTTTGACTTACGACTACGACGAGGAGGCCAGAGATGACGACCAGTGGCTCTATCTGCCGGCGCTGAGAAAAACAAAACGGATCGTCTCGTCTGACAAGTCGGGCTCTTTTATGGGGTCCGACTTCACCTGCGCCGACATGACCTCCCGTGATCTTGAAGATTACGATTTCACACTGCTCAAGGAGTCGAAGGTGCGGGGTCACAAGGTCTGGATCATCAAGTCGATATACCCCGGACTGACAGGGTGGTCGACGAATGATCTTCCCCCGTTTTCACGGACACTTTTCTAAGCAGCTTTTGCCATCATAGCCTCGTACCTGGCCGGAGACAAATATCCAAGTGCGGAGTGCCGCCGCTGGCGGTTGTAGAACACCTCGATCCACTCGAAGATATCGCCCTTCGCCTCGGCCCGTGTCCCGTAATCCTGATGGTATACAAGCTCCGTCTTGAGCGTCCCGAAAAAACTCTCCGCCACCGAGTTATCCCAACAGTCGCCCACACGGCTCATGCTGCAAATCATCCCATGATCCGTGAGAAGTTTACGGTACGCTTTGCACGTGTACCGGCTCCCCCGGTCCGAGTGATGGAGCAACCCAC
>JAJRZK010000009.1:0-145000 GCA_024275315.1 Nitrospirota bacterium | reverse complement strand
GCCCTGGGCGCAGTTTGTGGCGGCCACTCCGTTTCTGCTGACGTTTTTCCGGTCCCGCAAGGAAAACCCTGTGGACCTGTTCGACTATTTTCGAGGCATCGCATCTTCGATGATACCGGTGATAATTCTGGGAACCGCGGCGGGATTATGGATGGGAGCCGGATTGCCGGGATACCTTGTGTTCGGGGCGACATTGTTTATGCCCATATATTTTTCGCTGTTGCTGGCCACCGGCGTCAAAGGAGGGTACGAATTTGCGGCGGTGGGGCTTGGATTCGCCATGGGACCCATTTTTGAGGCGCTGATTCCTGGCTGGGGCCTGCTGGCGGCGGCCATGGTCGCCGGGCTTGCGCTGACAATGGTGGAATCATGAGCCTGTCGGACTGGATACTGGTCGCCCTGGGCGCCGGAGCGGGAACATACATGTTGCGGGCAGTCCCCTTTGTCATGGCAGGCAGATACGAGATCAGCGGGCGCGGATTGAAATTTCTGACATACACATCACTCGCCTTTTTCGCGGGGATTGTCTCCAAGAACCTCATCATGTGGAAAGGTGAATTCGATCCGCTGGAATTAGGTGTGAAACTCACCGCGCTGGTCGTGGCCCTGGGTCTTTACAGCCGGTATAAAAGCATACTGCTGTCGCTATTTACAGGTGTCGCCCTTGCCGTGGCGTTCAAGGCGATCTCCGGATAGGTAAACCCGCCGCTGTGACGGCACAACGGTTAAAGTTCTTGACTACCACCCACTTGCATGGTGCGTTCCACTCCGAATATCGCTGGTACAAAATATTGGGGGGCTTTTCATGTCGAAGCTGGCCGGGAAACACCTGTCCTGTTCATCTTGCGATCCCTTTGCTGTTGTTGTTGGTAAAAGCAGTCCTGACGTGCTTTTTGCAACGGCGGGGTTCACGGCGTTATAATAAAGCGTCATGAATGGCAGGCGTGACGAACTTGCTCTGCTAGTTTCCGGGGAAAGGGGGCCACCTCAAGGAATGACACAATTACTTTGCTATTACACTGGTGAATTGTCCGTTTGCTATTGCTCCTTATTGAGTTAAACTTAAAACTTTATCTGATCAGGAATTGTTTATGAGCAGAAGAACAGTTACCACAGACAAGGCTCCCAAAGCGATCGGTCCCTATTCACAGGCCACGATCATCCACGATATAGTCTATACCTCCGGCCAGATCGGCCTGGATCCCGTCACCGGAGAGATGGCGGGCGACGATATCGAAACGCAGACCGTAAGAACGCTGGATAATCTTGAAGCGGTATTGACAGCGGCGGGGTCGTCTTTTGAGGATGTGGTGAAAAGCACGATATATCTTGCCGACATAAAGGACTTCGGCAGGGTCAACGCGCTATACGCAGAGCGGTTCGGGGACAACCCGCCCGCCAGGGCGACGATACAGGCGGGCTCCCTGCCATTGGGAGCGCTGGTGGAGATAGATATGATCGCGACCCTGTCTGAAGACAACCAGGTCTGGTAGCGGTAATCTCATGGCAAAATCCATGACGGGGTATGGCAGGGCTACGGCGACAAGCGATGGACGCCGCGTCTCCATCGAAGCGAGATCCGTCAATCACAGGTTCATGGAGTTCAACATAAAAATCAGCGGCAGGATTTTTCAACTCGATGACCGTATACGCAAAGAGATCAAGTCCAGGTTCGATCGCGGCTATTTCGATGTGGTAGTGACGATCGAATCGGTGGAGTCAACTGGCATGATCAACATCAACGAGGCTTTGCTGAGTGATTATATGTCCCAGATGTCGGCGCTGGCGGAGAAATATGGTGTCGAATATCCCCCTTCGATTGGAGATTTAATGCAGGTTCGGGATATCTTCACGATAGCCGATCCTGAATGGAGTATTGACGACGCCTGGTCGGTGGTCAGGCAGGGGCTTGACGATGCGCTCGACAGGCTGGACCAGATGCGGGCCGCCGAGGGTGAAAACATCGTCGCTGACATGAAAGAAAGATTGAAAAAAATCCAGACGCTGGTGGGCCTGATCAGATCAGAAAGCGCCAAAGGCGCGTCTGAGCGTATGGTGTCGCTTAAGGAAAGAATCTCAAAGCTTGTGGAGGAGTACAGCCCTGATGATGACCGGATCATGCAGGAAGCCGCCATTTTGGCGGACCGCGGTGATATTACAGAAGAGCTGACACGGCTGGACAGCCATCTCAAGCTTGCCTGGTCCACGATGACCTCGTCCGGCAGCCCCATAGGCAGGAAGATGGAATTTTTGCTTCAGGAAATCAACCGCGAAACAAACACCATAGGCGCCAAGACATCCTCCGCGGATATTACGACGCATGTTGTGGATTTGAAAAGCGAGCTCGAAAGGGTTAGGGAGCAGGTTCAGAACATAGAATGAGCGGGCGGGAGGAGTTTAAACGGGGGATACTGTTTTCCATTTCAGCTCCGTCGGGAGCGGGGAAGACCACGGTGGCCAACCGACTGCTTGAAAGGGTGGACAACCTGAAGCTGTCCGTTTCCCATACAACCCGCCAGATCCGGGAAGGGGAAACCGACGGCGTTGATTATTATTTTACGGGCGTGGACCGGTTCATGACCATGGTGGAAAACGATGAGTTTTTAGAGTGGGCCGAAGTCCATGGCAACATGTATGGGACATCCATGAAATCTATTGACACTGCTTTGAATTCGAATGCGTATGATCTGCTGTTGGATATAGATGTGCAAGGCGCCGATACCTTGCGCGCAAGGAAAATAAGCTTTGCATCCATCTTTATCCTGCCGCCATCTACAGAAGAGCTGGAAAAGCGTCTTATGGGCAGGGGGACCGACACAAAAGAGGTGGTGGCAAAGCGCCTGAAAGCCGCACGATCTGAGATGGAGCAAATGGACAAGTTTGATTATGTGATCATCAACGACGATCTCGACACGGCCGTGAGCCAGGCGATGGCCGTTATTACCGCGGAGCGGCTCCGCCCCGTAAACCGCAGAATTATCATCAAATGAACCTTGCGACATATCGGAAGGAGTATAAAATCCTATGAATAAAAGAAGTGGCAAGCCGGTGAAGTTCGTGGCAATAGCTTTCATTATTGCAACCGCGCTTATAATGGGGTGGATGATTGTTAAAAAACGGAGCGAAAACCACTGGCGCCCCGATCACAGCATGAAAATGAAAAACGAACCATCCGCGTTTGGTACGGCTGACAAGGTGGTCGGGAAAGTGCTGAAAGGCCACTTTGTTTTCACAGACCAGGATAAGCAGCCGTTCGATTTGACCAAGTGGCTGGACAAGCCGTTGATAGTCTCGCTTATATTCACAGATTGCCCCCATGTGTGCCCCACGATTACTTCCAGCCTGGCCAATTATGTCCAGGAAAGCAAAAAAATGAAGCTGGGCAAGGATTACAGGATTGTAACGGTCGGTTTCGATCCTGTTAACGATACCCCGAAGGCGATGCGGGAGTTTGGGACGGAGTTTATCGACACCTTCGATAATTGGAGGTTTGTCACCGGAGACCCGGAAAAGATCAGGGAACTGGGAGACAAGCTGGGAATGATCTTCAAACCGGGCCAGGAGGGAGGTTGGGACCATACCATAGCGGTGACAATCCTGAGCCCGGGAGGAATGGTTTTCAAGCAGGTGTTCGGGATGGATTATCCGGTGTCACAGCTGGATGACGCGATAAAACTGGCCGCGACTGGAATAAACCCGAAGTCTCTGGAGAGCTTTTATGGTCGTTAGCACGCGCGAGGCGCTGTAACAACCTGATATGCTTTTATATACTGTCGAAGCGGCTGTTCCTCTTCTTACCTGGCTGTTGATCTGGGCCGGGACGCTGGCCCTCCGGGGCGAAACATCCCGCCACAGGAAAATCGCGACCATCCACGCTTTGGCTACTTGGGTATCGTATGTAATCGTTATTGCCATGGTCAGGCTCGGCTACTCCATGGAGGGCAAAGCGCCCGAATGGATACTGGACACTCATCTCGTCATCATTTACCTGATACCTCCGACTCTGGTTGCGCTTATGGCGACCGGATTTGGAGGAAAAGGGTCGATTCACAAAAAGCTCGCTCTTTTTCACACCATAAACTGGGCGGCCGCCCTGGTCACCGGAGCCATGATTTTTCTCATGGCCAGGGGATATTTGTAGACTCTCTCCAACCTCTGTTCCTTTTTTAGAAGCGCTATGCCTTATATATCAATCTCTTTATCCTCGCATTATACTTTGTTTTGACATTAGTCCTGCTTTATGCCTATACTTTGATCTAATTTAGGGGTTCCTTTTGGAGAGCAGTCCGGCGCATGTGGGGGGATGTTGAGGCAGGCGCGGCATTTTGTGATATAGGGGTAATCCAAAAATGGATTGGAGCCCTTCTATATATTTTAATTTTGCCACTAAACTTGAAGGAGAAGCTCTATGACAGATGGTCATACTCAACACCATTGGGAATATAGCATGTTCCCGTTTATCCTGGCGCTGGGGGTGTTTTTAGGGGTTCCTTTGGCGTTCGCCTCTTTTTTCCAATATGGAAGTGGATTGGCCGGGGCGGTGTTCGGCCTTGCCGGTCTGCTGTTAATTGTGATCGGAATCGCCGGATGGACCAGCGAGGGGCTGGCGGAAAACTCGGAAAATGGTTACGCCCTGACCGGGTTGCCCATTTTTATCGTTTCCGAAACCATGATTTTCCTGAGTCTCTTTGTCTCCTACTGGATGCTCAGGCTTACCGCAGCGCAGTGGCCGCCTGAGGGTACGCCCCATATAGGGGTGGGGATGCCCATATTCATGACGATTGTTCTTGTCTCCTCCAGTATTACGTACCACTTTGGTGAGGAAAAACTCGACGCTGGGGATAACAGCGGCTTCAAGTTCTGGTTGCAGGTCTCCATTGGCCTCGGTCTGCTGTTTCTGGGTTGCACTCTTTATGAATACAACCATCTTATCCATGAAGGTTTTACTTTTGGCACCAACGCCAAGAGCACGGCTTTTTACGCCATCACAGGATTTCATGCAACCCATGTGCTGTTGGGGTTGGGGATTTTTGTTTCAGTGCTGATACCTGCGTTGTCAGGCAAGACAAACCGGACTTTTACCGGGGCCGCCGGGTTGTATTGGCACTTTGTGGATATAGTCTGGTTTTTTGTCGTCAGCCAGATTTATTTCTGGTAATCGGGAAGTAGATCAAGTGTCGCCAGTTTCAAGATCAGCCACCTTATTTTCGCTTTTGGTTATGGCGATGATCGTCGCTGTTGCGCCGGGCGTCGCCTCCGGAGCATATAAACCGACAGTGTCAGACATCGACCCCGAGCTTTTCAGGCTCGACGAGTCCAAATATCTTGGCGCCAAGATTGACCCGGATGTCATTCTTGTCGACGAAAAAGGATCCGAGTTTGCGATGGGCGATTTTACAGACAAGTCGGCGGTGCTGGTTTTGTCCTATTACACTTGCGATGGAGCCTGTCCGGCTTTCAACGCGGAGCTGGAGGGCCTGTTGGAGGAAGCGGAGGCCCTTGGCAGGGTGAGGATAGGCGATGATGTCAGGATTCTCACGATTTCGTTTGACAAAAACGACAACGCCATGACCGCGGCGCATTTCAAAAAGAACATGGGCCTGTCGGAGCGCTTGGAGAAAAACTGGACCTTCGCCACTTTCAAGAACCATGAGGATATCAGTAAGTTCACAACCAAAATAGGGTTCAACTTTTTCTGGTCTCCCCAGGACAGGATGTTCTACCATCCTAACGCTTTTATTTTTCTTTCACCTGAGGGGCGCATAGTTCGGGTTATGCACAGCTCCAATATCGAGCCAAGGGATATGGAGCTTGCAATTATTGACACCAATTTCAATCGGTTGCAACCTTCCCAGATTATCGCCATAGCGGTGGGCCTGTGTTACAGCTACAACTACAAAGAGGGGAAATACGGGCTGAACTACCCTCTTTTCATTGCTGTAGGCTCGCTATTCATAGGAGTTGGAGCGTTTGTTTACGGCGCTTTAAAAGTTAAAAAAAGGGTCAAATCCAAGGAGATGACAGCATGAACAGATGGATGTTTTTTATCTTTCCAGTCGCTGTGGTCATGTCGGCGTTTACGCTGCCGGCGGAAGCCGCAGGTGACTTCCAGGACCATACGCAAGAATTTGAAGTAGTGTGGCATCACCTGTTGTGGGACATAGGAATTATTGGGACCATTTTTGGCGTGATAAGCGCGGTTTTTCTTATCAAGTACAGAAGAAAAAGCCCGAACCAGGTCGGCGGTGGGCCCAGGTTTACCATGGCCCAGTCCCTGGCGTGGGGCCTCATTCCCGCTCTGATATTCATGGCGGACGATTTTTATCTGGCGGCCCAGGGGTGGAAGCTCTGGATCGATCAGCGCTCTGTTCCTGAAAACGCCATGGAAGTGCAGGTGACGGGGCAGATGTGGAGCTGGAACTTTGAATATGAAAATGGCGCCACAAGCGACAACGATGAAGGTCTTGTTGTTCCAGTCGGGACACCTGTGGTGCTGAGAATGAAAAGCGAAGACGTGATCCACTCGTTTTTTATTCCTGATTTCAGGATAAAGGAGGACCTGATGCCGGGACGGGTGACATATCTTTGGTTTAATCCGGCGAAAATCGGAGAGCATGTATTTACCTGCACCGAGTTTTGCGGCACTGACCACTCGCACATGTTCGGAAAAGTAAAAATTGTCTCCAAGCAACAGTTCGACCAGTGGTCCGAAGCGCACAAAAGCTGACATCCGCTTTGAGACAAACGAATGTTGCGTACACGTAAGACCTTTTTAGGAGAGGAAGGGAAATGAAAGAATGGATTTTTACCACCGACCATAAAAGGGTGGGCATATTATACCTGATAGGCTCGATGGCCGCGTTCGCTGTCGCCGGTCTTCTGGCCATGGCGATACGATTCGAGCTGACATGGGTCGGGCCGACGCTCATAGAGGCTGACACATATAATGTATTTCTCTATTTTCACGGAGCCGCGATGATTCTCGGGTTCCTGATTCCCGGGCTGACCGGATTTATGGCCAACTACCTGTTGCCGATGATGATCGGCGCGCATGACGTGGCCTTCCCAAGGCTAAACGCCCTGAGCGTGTGGCTTTACTGGTTCGGCATCGTACTGGCGTTGCTGACGTTTGTGGTGCCCGATCCCCCCGATATAATGTGGACCGGCTACGCGCCATATTCCACGCAGTATTCCTCCGGCAACTTGTCCTTTTATGTTTTCACGGTCCATCTCATCGGGTTTTCATCCCTGCTGGGCGCTGTTAACTTTCTTTGCACCGTGATCTACATGCGCGCTCCGGGCATGGGGTGGAACCAAATCAACTTTTTTGTCTGGACCATTCTTGGCGCGTTTGTGATACAGCTTATTTTTGTTCCGGTTTTGGCGACTGCGGTCACCCTGCTGTTGCTGGACAAGTATTTGGGAACTTCATTTTTTGTCCCCTCTGCCGGTGGTGACGTGTTGCTTTACGAGAACCTTTTCTGGTTCTATTCCCACCCGGCGGTATATGTCATCCTGCTTCCGGCGGTGGGGGCGTTGATGGAAATTATTTCCACAATGTCTAAAAACCCGATTTTCAACTACAGGGTCGCCGTATACGGCGGCGTCTGGGGGGTTGTCCTGTTGGGCTCGGACGTTTGGGCTCACCACTTGTACACCTCCGGCATGGTCGACTGGGTCAGGATCGGTATGATGGTTACAACACTGATTATCAGCGTACCTGTCGGCCTTATTACCATCAGCCTTGTGTTTACCCTATACAAGGGCGCGATCCGGTTCAACACTGGTATGTACTACGCCGCTTCGTGCCTCTACCTGATCCTCATCGGCGGGTTGACCGGCATCCCGCTTGCCATGTCATCGCTGACGTTGCATCTTGGAGAGACATATTTCGTTATGGCCCATTTCCACTTCATCATGGGTATGCTGGCCACGTTCGCTCTTTTCGCGTCGGTATACCACTGGTTCCCGAAAATGACGGGTCGCATGTACAACGAGAAAGTGGGCAAGGCAGGGTTCTGGCTCAACTTTATAGGAGTGAACCTGACATTTTATCCGCTGTTTATAATCGGTGTGGAGGGTATGCCCAGGAGATATTTCGACTATGAGATGTTCCCGCAGTTCCAGGGGTCGCAACAACTGGCGACCGTCGGGGCGATTTTAGTCGCCGCAGGGATAGCCGTCATGCTGATCAACTGGATATACAGCGCGATATCTGGGGAAAAAGCTCCGAACAACAATCCGTGGGAGTCGGCTTCGCTGGAGTGGACAGCCACCGCGTCGCCTCCGGGTCCCGGCAATTTCCCTCAGCCGCCGGAAGTCTCCGCGGACTGGACTCCATACGATTACCAACCCAGAACAGCGTCCTAGACGCGGTTTACAGATTGGTGCGGACCTGGTGTCGCGTATAAAGACGCCGGGTCCGCATTTTTTTGCTATTATATAAAACTCTTTCGTTTTGGGTTCCGTGGGGTTTTATGATCAAGATATTGCTGGGCTTGTCGATTCTCTTTACATACTCGCTGATGGTAATGGGCAATGTGGTCACCACCACAGGTTCCGGGCTGGCCTGTCCGGATTGGCCTCTTTGTTATGGGTCGGTCGTGCCACCATTAAAAATAAATATTTGGTTTGAATGGGGCCACAGGTTGTTGGGCGCGTCGACGGGGATGTTCATCCTCTCTTCCACAATAATGGTATGGATCAGGGAAAAAGGTGTTACCAGGTGGTTGACCGGTTCGGCGCTTGGTCTGCTGGGTGTTGGCGCCGTGTTCGGAGGGGTCATCGTGCTCATAGAAGCCCCGCTTCTCGAAGGAGCCCTGCATCTGCTGATCATTTCCTTTCACATCATTATGGCGACAATCATATTTATGCTGATGATATTTTCCCTGCGCTCCGTGCAGGATTTATCCGGAGAGAAAGCCAACAGGTTCTATCCGGTGATCCTGGGAATAGTGTTAGCGCAGGTGATAATAGGGATCTTCGTCAGATATGGACAGGCGTCGCTCGCCTGCCCCGATTTTCCATATTGCCGCGGGCTTATTTTCCCGGACCTGGTGGATTTCAAGATAACGATACATTTTATCCACCGTCTTATGGCGCTTGCCGTTTTTCTGACGGTTGCCGGCTACCTGGCCTATGCGATAAAAGTCTGCAAAGACGCGTTTAACGCGTCGGTTACTTTTGTCCTGGTCCTTGCCCAGGCTACTTTAGGCGTTTACGTGGTATGGAGCGGGATGTTTCTCCCCTTTGTGATTCTTCACGGAGCGAACGGCTTTCTTTTGCTGGGCTGGCTGGCCTATCGCTCAGGTCCATATATACTAGGGCGCAAGGCAATGGCTGAACCGGTGACTTAAATGCACAGAAACACCATTTTGACATCTCCCGAAAAAAGCATGGAAGCTCGGGGGCAGGTTTCATCATACTTAATTGTGGTCAAACCCGGCATTGTTGTGATGGTGCTGATCGCCACGTTAAGCGGGATGTATATCGCCGAAAAGAATCCGCCAGATCCTTTCGTGGTTTTCTGGACACTCCTGGGGGTAGGTTTGGCCACGGCCGGGGCGGCGGCGCTTAACAATTACTATGATCGTGACATCGACCTGATAATGAAACGGACCAGGGGCAGGCCCCTTCCGTCCGGGTCGGCGTCAGCGGGTCGGGTTCTGGCGATGGGGCTTGGTTTCTCCGCGCTGTCGATGATCGTGGCCGGCGCCATGATAAACGCCATGACCGCCTTTTTGTGCGGAGCGTCGATATTTGTCTACGTGGTTCTGTATACGATGATCTCCAAGAGACGCACTCCACTGGCCACATTTATAGGCGGTGTCGGCGGAGCGGCGCCTCCTGTCATAGGTTATGCCGCTATCAAGCCGGAGCTGGACATCAAAGCCTTTGTGCTGTTCCTTATTATCTTCGCCTGGCAGCATCCCCATTTCTGGTCCCTGGCGCTTAAATACGTGGACGAATACAAAGCCGCCGGCGTGCGTAACCACCCGGTCGCCATGGGGGTGGAGTCCACAAAAATCAGAATAACGATATGGGCTGTAATAATGACGTTGGTAACCATGCTCCCCTATTATCTGAATATGGCGGGCGTAATATACCTGGCGACGGCCATCATTCTGGGAGCTGTCCACATCTTCATGGCGGTGACGTTCATGATGTCGGAGCGGAAGCTGGCGATGAAGCTGTTTTTCTTTTCGTTAATCCAACTTCCGGTACTGTTCAGCATGATGCTGATAGATATCGTGTAGAATCCGGGGAGAATTTATCATGAATGATCAAAGAGACGATTTCCCGTTTCGCAAATCCACATTCGTCAAACTTGTCGTGCTTTTCGTGGTGGGGATTTTCGCCAGCCTGGTTATCAAGGCTTTGCTTACCGGCCACCTGTAAACGAAAACCGGGTCACGGCCTGGCTGGCCTATCCTGATCCGTTCATTACGGCGTCGATGACATGTTTGAAACTGGCTTCTGTTTTTGCGTCGGAAAAATCGTTCAGCCTTGCAAGCTGTCTTTCGATAACCTGCTCACGCAAGGCGTTGTCCTCCACCATAATCCCCAACAGCTCCGCTATCTTTTCCGGCTCGTTCCTGGAAACAAGGACACCCGCGGAGCCCATCGTATAGGGGATGCCGGAGCAGGAAAGCGCCACAACGGGAACACGGAAATTCATCGCCTCCAAAAGGGGGACGCCGAACCCCTCGTGCTGGCTCATGCATAAGAACACGGAAGCGCTGGCGTAGTAGTCGCCAATTTTTTCGTTCGGGACAAATCCGGTGAAAACCACGTCAGGTATATTCATCGTCTCGATGATCCTGCGCAGATACCTGTAGTATCTGTCATTTTTTCCGTAGCCCCCCACCAGCGTCAACCTGGAGTTGGTGTTCACGTAGCGCCTGTAGAAATGAAACACTTTTAGCACATCCTCATATCGCTTGTTCGGGGCCACCCTGCTGACAAAGAGGATGTTGGTTTTGTCATCATCGAACGGTTTTTTTCCCGTCGGCCTGATCTGGTCAAAATCCAGGATGGGCGGCACAACCTCCACCGGGCCGATGCCGAGACTATCCAGCTCCATGGCGTTATATTCCGAGTCGGCCATGGCGTAGCGCACCCGGCCGCTGAACCTTTTCAGGACCTCCCGCCCCTCGCGGCATGTTTTCTCTGCGAGTTGATCGAAATCACGAAAAAATTCGGGCGGCGTGATGTTGTGGTAGCAAAGAACTATGTTGCTGGTGTTTTCCAGCGCAAAAGAATTCACCACCGACCCTGTGGAATAATGGTATAAAAGCCAGGTGTCCCGTCCTTCAAAAGCAAACTCGCGATAGTTCCGAGCTCTGACATTTTCCAGGAACACATCCGCGAACACTTCCGATTCAAACCCCAGCTTGCGAAGATATCTCTGGGCCGTCAAGACACTGTGTCCTATGGCGTCACCCACGACGAAGTTGGGAAGCATCTGGTGAAACTTCTTCAAATCGCCGCCTCCCTGCAGGCGTCAAGCAACCTGGTGAACCGGTCGCAGATTACATCCCACGAAAACCTGGCGCGAACATATTCACCGCCTCTTTTACCCATGGCTCCGGCCAGTTCCGGATTTTCCAGCAGAGTTTCAACCGTCTCGTAAAACTCCGGAAACGTCTCGAAGGATAATCCGCCGCCCGATTCATTCACATGTTCTAAGGTGACCGGACAGCGCGAGTGGACCATGACAGGTCTGCCGCATAGCCATGACTCCATTATCATGATCGAAAAACTCTCCATCCTTGAGGGCTGGCACAAAACAGTCGCCGCCGCGTAGGCTCCGCTCTTGTCTGAAACGGAGGTAAACCCAAGGTCGATCACGCTCGACGCCACCTCGCCAGGAATCGGGATGGCGCCGGACCCTATCAGGACGAGCTTCAGAGGCGACCCGGGCTTGAGCTTTTTGTATCTGCGAAAATATTCGACAAGCAACGGTGTGTTCTTTGTTGCGTCCCGGCGCCCCACATATAAAATGAAAGGATCCCCGCCAAGACCGAACCTGTTCCTGAACCCGGACGCGTCGGCGTCGTAAATCTCATCAACACCACACCCCATCATAACCGGCTCGCAGTGGCGCAACCCACCATAAAGTGACTCGGCCAGCCTCATCTCCGATTTGGACAGGAAAAGAGCGGCGTTCACACGATCGAACATCGCGCCTGTGACTTTCATCCGCGCATATCCTTCATTGTGCAGGCAGGGGATCAGGTACGATTTATGGGGCGACACGGCAGACCCGTTAAGTGATGTCCCGAAAAGGTAGGGAATAAAGAAATAGACGCGATCCCGCTGGTTGTCGCCTATATACTGGAACAGCGCGTCGGAATTGACGGCGTTGTTCATGTAGTCAATTTCCTCTTCCAATGTAACCGGATCGCCCGCCATGAGCTTGCGGTTAATAGGCACGAAAAGATCGGTGTCTACGGGGCGAACCAGAAACCTGCGTACTGTGACTCCATTTATCAGGTATGTTCCCCGCTCATGGTAGTTGTGGCTCCAGTGGCTGGCAAGGTCTTGTAGCGTGGTTGTCAAAACCTCCACCTCCACACCCCGTTGGGCAAGGTTTTCGGCAAGCCGTCTGCACAAGGTTTCCGCGCCGCCGCCAATGTCGGCTCCGTAAAATGGAACGACAAACGAAGGCTTCATTCGTCAGCTCCACCGTAGGTGATGGCGGATGTCCCACCGTTGAAGCTCCATTGGTGGGGAGGCCTAAACACGCCAACGTCTTTTATGGGAGACCTGATCGTAAAGCTGTACATCTGATCGTGATAGTCGTATGGATGGCCGTCCCGGGCGTGGATGGCGACAGATAATGTGTATTTGTCCTCGACGAGGTCGAGCCTGTCGAACTTCATGGTCACCTTGCCGGGCCCATCGATCTTGTCTATCCTGATACCTTCTATGACGGTGTTCGTGCCATAACAATGAGACCCGTTCTGCTTGTGTATTCCCATGCCGATGACCGGATCGGCCAGGGGCATGTTGGCCACATATTCCACCTCGATCGTAACCTCGTCGCCGGATTGATGCACATACCTCTCCTCGCCGGAACTTGTGCGCATGGTGACCCTGGTAATTTCGGCTTCCCGGGTTCCCCACCGGTTGGTTTGGCTGTTGTCGGCTGATTTGCCGGTGTGATCCTTGTCGAGCAGGATCTTGTTTTCCAGCTCGGCGACAGTCGTAAGGTATGAATCTATGATACGCTTGGGCGACCCGATCTGCTTTATCTTTCCATTTTCCAGCCACACCGCCGATTCGCACAACTCCTGAATGTCCGCCATGGAGTGGGTTACTACTACAATGGTTTTGCCGGCTTTCTTGAACTCGTGGGTTTTCCCCTTGCACTTGTGGCTGAAGGCTTCGTCTCCGACCGCCAGCACTTCATCGACCAGAAGTATATCCGGGTCGGAATGGATGGCCACGGAAAAACCGAGACGCATAAACATGCCGGAGGAGTATGTGCGGACAGGGTTGTCGATAAAATCCTCCAACTCCGCGAATGAAACGATCTCGTCGAATTTTTCACGGATCAGCTTCTTTGACATCCCAAGTATTGAAGCGTTGATGAACACATTCTCCCTGCCGGAAAACTCCGGATGGAATCCGGCGCCCAGCTCGATCAGGGCGGAGACCCGGCCGTCAACCAGGATTTTCCCCTTGTCAGGCTTGTATATGCCCGCTATCAGCTTTAGCAATGTCGATTTACCGGAACCGTTAGCGCCGATTATCCCCCAGGTGCTTCCTTTTGGGATCTCAAGATCAATGCCGTTGAGGGCTTCAAAATAGCTGTCGTCGGGAACCGCAGGATTGGCGGGAGCCCTGAAAGTGTTGAGCAACAAGCTTTTAATCGTGGTGTAGCCGCCGCGCATACTGACACGGCGAAACCTTTTTACGACATTGTTAACACTTATCGCCGACATTACCCGTCCCCGCTCGACGAAATTGTCATGATCCAGTCCAGCATGATTTTATTGACATAATCTATCTATTCTAATTTATAAACCATAATTGTTCAAAATATGTTCGTGATCGGAGCCGGTGACGATTTGTGCATGTTGTATGGTATATTCGAATTCGTGTAATTATCGGGTGCATATGAACGATCATGCCGGTTTGGACAGCGACGATTTCCGCATCCGGACCATGGAGGCCAAAAAAGTAACCATAGTAGGTTCCATTGTGAACCTGGCGCTGGCTGCGGTGAAATTTGCCGCCGGGATGATTGGCGGTTCGGCGGCGATGGTGGCCGACGCGGCCCATTCCCTGTCAGACCTGGTGACCGACGCTATGGTCTACGTCTCCGTGAGCATCGCGTCGATGGAGGCTGACGAAGACCACCCTTATGGTCATGGAAGGGCGGAGACCATAGGCGCCGCGGCTACGGGGGCCGCGCTTATGCTTGTCGGCCTGCTTCTGATCGTCGACGCTATCAAAGACCTCCTGGAAGGCGTCCTGCCTTCTCCGACATGGCCGGCTGTCGCCGGTGCGATCGTGTCCATCGTGTCAAAGGAGCTTTTGTACCACTATACGTCCAGGGTTGGCAAAAGGCACAACAACAAGGCCCTGATAGCCAACGCCTGGCACCACAGGACAGACTCCATATCATCCGTGGCCGCGTTACTCGGCATCAGCGGGGCCATGGCGGGTTTCCCTGTCATGGACACGCTTGCGGTCATATTCGTGGTTTTTCTCATCTCCAAGGTGGGTTGGGAGATTTGCTGGCAGGCTTTGCAGGAGCTTATGGACGCCTCCGTTTCGCCTGAAGAGGTCAGCGGGATAACAGAGGTGATTTCCAGCAACCCGGGCGTCGTACATTTTCACGAGCTCAGGACCCGCAGGCTGGGGGGAGATATTTTCGTCGACGTTCACATACAGGTTCAGCCCAGCATTTCCGTTTCAGAGGCCCATAACATCGCCGAGACGGTCCGGCACGATCTGAAGGCCAATGGTCTTGCAACCGACGCGCTGATACATATAGACGCGGAAAACGACGTGGATTATGAGATCATGAAGACGAACCGGGCGGAGATAGAATCGCGTATAGAAAAAATGGCGAAGGCTGTTGACGGCATAAACGGAGTTTCCAAACTTATCATCCATTACCTCGGCGGCAAAACAATGGTGGAGTTCAACGTAGACATGGACGATGACATAACCATAGGCCAGGCCAGGTCGATGGTCGCGTTGTTGCAATCAGACCTGGAATCGGAGAAGATCATCGACGAAGCGGTCGCCCATGCGCAATTGACGAACGGTTCGAATGCGCCAAAAGGACCGGGACAATAGGTGTCCATTTGAAATGAGCGGTTAAACGATCTGTGGTGGATAAATTGTCAGAAAAATCCGGTTCGGGGCCTGTCTCGATAAAAATTTCAGACATGATGGAGAAATCTTCCTGGATAAGGAGGATGTTCGAAGAGGGTTCCCGGCTCAAGGCGGAACTGGGCTCGGAGAATGTTTTCGATTTCACTCTGGGAAACCCCATCGCCGAACCCCCGCCGGAAGTAAAGGCGCGGCTACAGGCGCTCGTGGCCAGCCCCGCCCCCGGGTCGCACCGGTATATGCCCAACGCCGGGCTGGCGGATGCCAGGGAGAAAATCGCCGCGTATCTCTGTGGCCAATCGGGGCTGGAATTTACCGCACGGCATATCGTTATGACCGCGGGCGCAGGCGGAGCGCTCAACGTTATCATAAAGGCGTTGTGCGACCCGGGCGACGAGGTGGTAATGCTGGCCCCCTACTTCGCGGAATACCTGTTCTACGCAGACAACCACCAGGCTGTCGCCGTGGTGGTTCAGACCGATGAAAAGTTTCAACCTGTCCCGTCCCTGCTGGAACAGGTCATCGGGCCAAAAACCCGCATGGTGCTGTTAAACTCGCCGAACAACCCTTCCGGAGCGGTCTATTCCGAAAAATCCCTGAAAAAAATCGGGGAAATACTGGAGGGTAAAAGCAGGTTGACCGGGCGGGCGATATATCTTGTCATGGACGAACCCTACCGTAAGCTGATGTATGATGGCGCCAAGGCTCCGTCCGTGTTTCGGTCGCTCCGCTCGGTTATCTCGGCGACATCGCATTCGAAAGACCTGAACCTTCCCGGAGAGAGGATCGGGTATATAGCCGTCCACCCGGAGATTGACGGGTTGAGTTCCATAATCGACGCCATGACCCTGTCGAACCGCATACTTGGATTTGTCAACGCGCCCGCTCTTTTTCAGCGGGTGGTTTCCGATCTCCAGGACATAACCTGTGACATGACCGAGTATTCGATGAACAGGGCCACGCTTGTCGAAGGGCTTGGCAAGATCGGCTATCAGGTGGTGTGTCCTGATGGAGGATTCTATCTTTTTCCGAAAAGCCCCATAGAAGACGATGTGCGGTTCGTCGCCGAGCTGAAGAAAAACAATGTTCTTGTTGTGCCAGGGGCCGGGTTTGGCAGGGCTGGCCACTTCAGGATCGCGTTTTGCTGTGAAAACAGCGTGTGCCATCGCGCGCTTCCAGCTTTTGAAAAAGCGTTCATGAGCGTGAAATAGCGGCCCATCCGCCGCCTTTGTATCTGCCGGTGGTGGAATGATTTGTCACTTTCCCGTAATTTTGAGAAAATACCGGTACAAGTTATATAAATTGAAACATGAAACATCGCACGTCCCTCTCGCGTTATACATTGCTACCGGCTCTTGTCTTCCTGGTATTAGCGGGCGTGGCCGGGTGTGGTTTTATGTTTGATGAAGGCGGCTCTGGCGGTTCCGGCTCCACCGATGCGGGCCTGGGGCTGGTGTGGCCCGATGGCTACAGTTATAACGCGGACACCGGCCAGATAATAGTCCCCTCCAACGCCAAGTCCGCTGTCGCACCCACATATGTAACCGGGATAAATCTGGTTATATCCGGCGACGATATGGAGACGCTCTATATCGATGTTCCGCTGGACACTCTTTTTGTGTCCGTAACGCTGACCTTGGGCGTCAGGCGGTTTGACGTCACCGTGAAGACTGACCGGGCCTTAACGTTTACCGGATCGTTGGTCAAGGATATTACGTTGCAGACAAACTCGATAACAATCACCGTCAATGTCAACGCCCCGCCGGAGATATACAATATCTGGATAGATCACAACCCCGCCAATGGCGCGGATTATCTTTATTGCGACGCGTTCGACCCTGATGGCGACCAGTTGACTTATAGCTGGACCGGGCCCGGTGGCTGGTCTTCTACCGAGCAGTACGCCACCTACACCGCCTTTGCGAGCGGAGAATTCATATGCACAGTCGTGGACGGAATGGGCGGGTCCGACCGTAAAAGCGTTTGGGGCGATTTTGCGCCCCCGTTCAAGATCATTTCGGTTACAGGGAGGTATGACAACACAACAAACGACACCTATCTTTTTTGCGAAGTGGACAATACTAACAACCTGACCCTCCATTTTGAGTGGATCGGGCCTGGAGGATGGACAGCTTATGTGCAATACCCTGTCTATCAGGGTTCGGCGACGGGTGTTTTTACATGTATTGTGAATGATGATTTCGGGAACAAGGATTCCATGGACTTATCGTTCGCGGGAGCCCCTCCAGCTTCTGCGCCGGGAGGCCTGACCGCCACGCCGAGCTCCACGGTGAACGGGCAAATAGACATAAACTGGACCACGGTGACCGATGCGAGCTGGTACAATCTCTATTGGAACCAGGGGACCGGCGGTGTCACTCTGGCCAGTAGCGTAACAGGTGGAATAGTGTCACCAGTGTACGCTTTTTCCTGTCCGGTCAGCCAAATATATTATTTTAATATGACGGCGGCGAACTCTTCCGGCGAATCCGCCTTAGGAGCCACGGAGGTGGGGTCGGTGACGTGCCCCGGTATTGTGCAGGTAATAGGCGTTACTTTTGTCGATAATTCGCCGTCTGTCGGTGATGTGACGGTGAGCTGGACGCCATCCACCGGCGCCATTTCCTATACAGTTTATTGGGACACGAACTCCACGGTCAGTCCTACCAGTTTCCTGTCTTCATCGACTGTCACGCCGACCAGTTTTGTGCATCCTGTCGGCGCGTCGCCAGGGTGTACAACCGGTACGACCTACTGGTACACAATCACCGGCACCGATGGAACTTTTGTAAGCACGCCCAGCGCCACGTTGTCGCACACCTGTCCGTAACGCAAGTGCGTGGAACTGTCGTTGCGATGTAGTGAGATCCGGTTCTAGCCGTAGGTCTCCCGTTTCCACTTGTAAGGCAGGTCACGGATGATCCCCGGCTCAGACGCGGTCTCCAGCAGGTCAAAAGCGTTTTCCAGCACGGCCCTGTGCTGGTTTACATGGCCCGGTTCTCCAAGAGGATGACCATAGGGCCATTTGACAAAAACGGTTCTTGGCGGGCGAACTTCCTCAGAAAACTTACGGACAATGGATACGCCTATGGTTGCGATCCCGTGTTCCTCCACCACTCTTTGAATCAGTCCCACGGACCGGTTGCACAATCCTCAGCCGGGTGTGAACAGGGCGACGTCCACACCATCCTCTTTGAGCATGGCGACCACCCGCGCAGCATAGGTATCCACAAGGCTTTTTATGTGCCTGCCTTGTATATGACCCATAAATCCGTAGAACCTTGGGGCCAGCCGGCCGATTCTTTTACCTGAGACGAGCTCTCTTAAACGCTCGATGGGGAAGACTATGTTTATATCCCTATCCGCGTCGGTGTGGTCATAATAATCGTGGGTTATCATCAGTTCGTCGACACGGGCGCCGGAGTTGATCACACGAAATGTCGGGTCGCCGTCCGGGTCGCTCATATCAAAAGGCGTATCCTGGCGCAAGTGGACGCCGGCGGTAGTGATCAGCGCCAGATTCGCCTCCGAGAGCGGTTTTGACATTCTGGTAAAGGGGGTTGCGTCAAACGCCATGGTTTCCACTTTTTGGGCGGCCTTCGTTCCCAGTGATGGAAACCTGGTAAACAAAGCGGCGATCAGTCTGTTTTTGAGTCTGCCAACACCTGCCATGGCGGCGGTTCCCCTGAAGTTGAAATTGTTTTTGTTATTTTCCCTGATTTTGCCCTGATTTGGGAACTTTATTGAACCGTGCGTGTCCAATAAATATGAGAACATACATAAATGACAGCCGTTTTGGCGAAATTCATGGAATGGCGGGAAAACAACCTTTCGTTGCAGTAAGGCGCAAAATATGAATCCCGGCAACGTTGAGGCGCAATGGCCGGTTCAGGTTCAAACAAACACCGACCGGATGGATGGTATCGCAAACACGATTATTAACGAGACAATCACCGTTAACCGAGCCAGAGCCGGCGACACAGCGGCGTTTGAAGAGCTTTTCGACAAATATAAAAGTTTTGTGTGGAATGTGGCCTACCGGATGACCTGTAGCTTCGAGGAATCCGAAGATCTTACTCAGGAAGTGTTCGTATCGGCGTGGAAAGCGCTTGGCTCTTTCAAGGGCCGTTCCAGTTTTTCAACGTGGTTGTACAGGATAACCGTGAACAAAACCCTGAACACGCTTAGAAGAAGGAGCCCCGCTGGCTGTAAAACCGACGAGAGGGTTTTCGGAGTTGTCGACAAGGAGATATTCATGAGACAAAACCCCGGAGCGGGAGTGGAATCTTGCGAGGTGGAACAGGCTTTGTCGAAATTGCTAGAAAGACTCGACCCGGACCGGAGAATGGCTGTGGTGCTAAGAGAGATTGAAGGACTTAGTTATGAACAGATATCCGGCGCCATGGATGTGCCGGTGGGCACGGTGAAATCGCGGATAGCCCGCGCGCGCGAAGACCTGGCCAGGTTCGCGGCCCAAATGGAGGATTTGAAATGAAACCGGACGATCTTTTCCGCAAGGCTCACAGAATGCGGCCCCCTGAATCACTGCGAGGAAAAGTAATGGAGCGGATCAACAGCGATGAAATGGCGGAAGATCGCCATACATCGCTTTGGGGCAGGCTCTGGACACACTTATCCACCAGACACGCGGCCTCCTGGTCGATGGCGGTGGTGACGGTGGCGCTGGTTGTCGCCATCAGGCTGGCTCCGGCTCCTCAACCGGAAGTTGTTAAGCCGCCGGACGTTTCGACCGATACGGACATAGCCGAATTTGTTGACGAGATGCTTGTTCCAGTGTTTGGCGTCACGACGAACTTTTCAGACGACAGCCTGGACGAGTCCGAAAATCTCGATACATATATTGCTGATCAGTTAAGCGAAATCTTTTGGATAAATGGAGGTTACGATGCGTAGACTAATTATCGCGATAGCGGTTGCGTCTCTTGTTCCCACGGTTTCCCTGGCCGCCCACGATGACTACAAAGGCCGTGGCGGTGGCAGAAAAGTCCTGATGGAAGATATCAACCTGGATAGCAACCAGCTCAAACAGGTCAGGAAATTCCGTAGCGAAACGCGGAAGCGGATGATCAAAACGAAGAGCGAAATCGGTCTGGTACAAATCGATTTTCAAGAAGAGCTCCACAAGGACAAGCCGGACAAAGCAAAACTGGACAAGCTGATAAACGAAATAGCTGAATTGCAAGCCGAGATGACACGAACGAAGCTGGGAATGCAGGTGAAAATGACGGGAATATTGACACCGGAACAAAAGCAAAAAATACTCGAGCGTATGGACGCGTCGGCTTTCGGTGGACATGACAGGCGCCCAAACGACCGGGACAGGGGCGGCTCCAGGCGTCATGGGGATGATTTCTGATTACTGGTCCGGATTAAAGCCACAAGCCCGCAAGCTCCCCCGACCGAAAGGGGAGTTTATGGGCTTTTTTTTCTGCGCGGAAGGGGAGAGGATATAACTTATTGTATATATGTGATATAGGAAGGGTCGCTCAAATAAAAAGGACTAATGGAAAAATCTCCGCAAGCCGATAACTGAGTTACCTACAAAACTTCAATCCCGAGGTTAAAATGAGCGGAGTGGAAACGTTAATATCAGGAATCCGTCCTGAATTCAGGACAGGCAACTTAAACACACCTGTAAAACCACAGCAAGACGGCAATGGCGCCCGAGTGGACAGGTCGGACCAGGTGGAGTTGAAAAACTTTTTTGGTTCGCTTTCCGTTGAGATGCTTCAGCGGGTGGACAGCGCCATAACAGTACAGCGCGGCGGCGAGGGTTCTTTCGGGCAGATAGTAGCCGAATCATCCAGTATGCGCTATATCAGGATGAGTTTCGAAAAGTCCCAGCCCCCGGCGGGGACCATGGCGGAAAAGCTTGCGGCCTACGCTGATCAAAAAGGTGGTGACACCTTCGCTTCCCAGCGAGCCGGTGAGGCGGAGAATATAGTCAACGCCCATATCGCCGCTATCGATGGAAACCCGTTCGGCCCGGAAGCCACGGCGTCGAGGATCGTCGATTTTGCGCTCGGTTTTTTCCCCATGTTCGCGGCGGACAATCCGGATATGACTTATGAAGAGCAGGTTGACGCGTTCAAGAAGATGGTCGAAGGAGCCATTGATAACGGTTTTAAAGAAGCGATGGCGATTCTGGGTAATCTCCCTTCCCAGGTCTCGGATGGAATAAAAGAGACCAAGAGCCTGATACAGGGCAAGCTCGACGCATTTTTCAGCCATCTGAAAGGCGATGGAGCCGATGAGGGTAAAAAGGCGGCCGATGAAGGGGGCTGGGCGGAATATGTGAAAAACTTTTTCGGGTCACAGGTTCCGGCGGGAACCGGCGTTAATTAACGATATCCGGAACGCGGGAGAGCATTTCATCCACTCTGTGTGCCACTGAATGGCTCTCCCGCACGTGGACCCGGCCCCGTTGGGCGATGTCCCTTCGTTCGGTTTCCTCGTTCAGGTAGTGTTCGCACAACTGTTTCATTTCCCCGGGCGTGTCAAACACCACCAGTTCTTTTCCAATTTCGAACGAGCGTTCTATGGTTTTTGTGCGGTTCATCATCAGAAACCCCCCCGCCCAAAGGATATTGAAAACCCTGTCGCTGAATCCGTCGAGCTGATAGATCCTTGTGATATCCAGATTAATTTTCGACGCCCTGTATATCATCCCGCTTTCACGGTCAAAATCCGCCATGCCCTTATACAGAAGATGGTCGGCTTTCACATCCAGCCAGTCCCTGGCGCCGTATACGGCCACGGTGGTCGGCGCCAGCTCCATAAGATAACCAAGCCGCTGGATTTTACAGCACTGTTTGGCGATGATATTGCCCAGTCTCTCGATGGAAAACGTAAACAGCTCGGTCACCCCGGCTTTCTCGATTTCGTCCCGCAACAGCCCGGGGAGCTCATACCGGTTTTTCATCGAAAACTCTTTTTGTCTTGCGATGGATTTTTCCATGGCGTTGATTAACCTTTGCCCCTCGTCCACCAGGCCATGGCGGTCCATGGCGCCTTTTATGGAGGACAACAGCGCAAGATAGTCGTTGTTTATTGAAAGCAGGGGTGATCCTACAAAAGAGATATCGCATGAGTACTTGTTTGACTCATCCTCGGTAAGGTCAAAATCGTCTTCCAGGAGAGTGTCCGGAGCCGCTGGAAGATAGAACGCCTCGTGTCCCGCCTCGTCGAACCTGGCTACATCACCGAGATACGTTGTAAACACTTTGCTGTAGGGATACCTGCCGCATGGTATGTAATCCTGGTTCATTACCTTGTCCAGCTCCCAGCATATGTAGGTGATTTCAAGTTCGCTGGAAAGCTTTGCAAGCGAGGATGAGAACGACATGGAAAAAATCAGACTTGGCCGGCTCTCCAGTACGGCGCTCCTGATTTCACCGGGGATGTTAGGGCGCTTGACCACATCGAATCCAAGAGCTCTGAACCGTTCCGACACGGAGTCGGAAAGATTCAGATAGGCGGAATAAGGGTAGATAATCACGGTCAACACCGTCGTTTTTTCCCGGGGTTCGCAGGTGGTGAAGCTTTCTCTGATCAATCCGTTGTAATAGGAGCAATACCGGTCCCAGAGAACCGGATGCGCCCAGCTTATATCGTTAAACGCCAACCGTATCGGTTCAGGATTGTCCGTCACCCTATCCAGGCGCACGCGCAACCTGCCCGATTCGATTTCTGCCGTGAAATCGTGCAATGAAAGCGCCAGAACAAGCCAATCGGGATCTTTTTCATATAGCGCAACGCGCACCCGGTCGCCCAGGGTTTCAAGCAACAGTTTCAGGTGATATCCCAGGCCCGCGCCGAAATAATAGGCCGTAGACAAGTCGTTGAGCCTCCTTGCGCCCAGCGTTGACAGGAGCTGTTTATCCGCTTCTTTCCATGGATCATAGGTGGAGTTTACATGCTTGATTCGCCCGTCCACCGCAACCTTGCATGTATACCCCGTGATTTTAGCCGGTATGAGACGATCCCAGAGTTTTTCATGCTGAAGCGATGACAGGAGCATGGCCAGATCGGCTGAACCGCGTTTGAGCGACGACAGGTTTGCGGCTAAAGTTGCGCGAAAGATTTCTGATGCCATGATATATTTTGCAATATTATACAACTATATCAAAAGCCTGGGACACAGTTCGTCTGATTGACGGGAAACGGTAACATGAAAAATTTTTTAAGCCTGTTCTTCCCGGAAGAGGTGGACTTTTTTTCTCCCATGTCGAAAATGTACGACCTCATTTCCCAAAGCGTGAAAGTGTACCTCGCCGCCGTCTACAGGGGGGCGTTGTCGCCGGAAGAAAAAGAGAGTCTGCTGGCGCGGCTTAAGACGCTGGAAAGGGATGGAGACAAAATCATACGTGAAATAAACGCAGAGCTCAAACGCACGTTCACTCCGCCATATTCACCGGCAGAGTTGATCCGGCTTTTTAAAAACCTGGACGACGCTCTGGACAGGCTGGACGAATCGGCCAAAATGAGCGTCCACGCGGATTACAGGCCCGATTTTCCTCCATTCGTAAAAGATCAGCTCAAGGTGTTTGCCAGGGGCGTGGAACAGGCGGGCAAAACCGTGGAGCTTCTGCGTGACCCAAGACGAAACACCGCAAAGCTCTCCGGAATTCTTTCGGACATTAGCGTGATCGAGGCGGAGGGAGACAGGATATACTGGCCAAACAAGCAAAAGCTTTCCAGCCAGATAAACGCCGCGGCCAAAGAGAACAGGCTGTCAGATTATCGCCGCCTGGTAATGGACGAAAAAACTCTCGACCAGCTCGAGGAGATAGTCGACACGCTGGTGGAGATCATGAAAGTCATCCAGAGTATGATAATAGAACATGCCTGAACACACCCTTGTCGTTCTTGCCCTGGTTGTCCTGCTTTCGGTGGTGTTTAACTTTATAAACGGGTTCAACGACGCCGCCAACACCATCGCCACGTCGATCGCGACCCGCGCGCTAACTGTCCCCGCCGCCCTGGCTCTGGCCGCCTTGTTCAATTTTGCCGGAGCGCTGATCTCCCACAAGGTGGCGTATACTCTAGCCACAGGTGTCGCTGATCCGGTGTACATGGACACTGGCGTGATAACCGCGGCGGTATCCACCGCCATCGCCTGGAACCTCACTACATGGAAATACGGAGTTCCATCCAGTTCGTCCCACGCTCTTGTTTCCGCCCTGTTCGGGGCGGTTTTTGTAAAAGCGCTGATCAACGGAGCGGGAGTTGACGTTTTCAGGTGGAGCATGCTGATAAAAATCATAGTGGCGCTGTTTACCTCACCAATATTCGGTTTCGCGGCGGGATACGTATTGTTCAGACTGCTGGCCGGAACGGCCAGGGGGCTGTTTTCCGGCATGGCGGTCCAGCGCGGCAACCGGTTTTTCGCTAGGATGCAGGTGTTGTCCGCCGGGATGATGAGCTTCGCCCACGGATCCAACGACGCGCAAAAAACCATGGGGCTGATAGCTCTGGCGCTGTACCAGGCGGGTGCGACAGAAAGGTTCCATGTGCCGCTGTGGGTAACTGTCATTTGCGCCGTATCCATCAGCGCCGGGACGATGGTGGGAGGAATGCGGATCATCAAAACCGTAGCGAAAAAAATCACCGACTTGCAGCCGGTCCACGGGTTCAGCGCGGAATCGGGGGCGGCGGCGGTCATGTTTGCGGCCACTTTTCTCGGGATGCCCGTGTCCACAACTCATGTCACGGTCTCATCCGTGGTAGGTGTGGGAGCTTCGAAAACCTTTGGTAAATCCCCCGGCGCGGTTGTAGGGTCCATACTGAACGCATGGGCGCTCACCATACCGGTTACAGCGGCCGTGGCCGGGGTTGCGTATCTAATCGTGATAAAAACGGGGATGCTGGTGTTCAGCCTCGCGACAGCTCTGGGGCTTGCGTTGTTTGTTTATGATTTGTACAGAAAATAAGAACCACGCCTGCGCCTGGCCCGTATTGACAACCAGCCCGGAAAACGGGAATACTTTAGTTTATCAAGGGCAAAGCTGAAAATCGAAAGGGGGTCTTGCATGTACAAAAGAACCAGCGCGTACATTTGTCTTGCCGTTTTTTGCATGTTGGCGACGTCCTGCGCCACCAAGATAGCCGGGCTTACGCACGATCCCAGCTTCACATACGATACGATTGTCTCATCAAAAATAATGGTGGGCGGTGTGGCCTCCATCGTGAACAACATTAGCGCCACCACGACCATAGCCTATTCGGATATCCTCCGGAGCCAGTTCACCAAACAAAGAAAAGAGCTCAACGTCGTCTCCTCCAGAAAGCTTGTCAGCAAGCTGGGGAGGAAAAAGTACGACAGATTGATGTCTGAACACCGGGAGACGGGGGCGCTAAGCTCTTCATCGCTGGGCGTCGTAAGGTCGAAATTCAAAGGTGTTCGCTATGTCATCTTCGCCAGGATTGAAAAGAACGAAACCGAGAGGAATATTAAAACGAGGGATATCTATGAGACAAAAAAAATGCCGAACGGGAAAAAGATAAAGGTCAAAAAAGGTTATGACATAACCTACTACTCCAGAAGAAAGGCCAGCGTTTCTCTGTATATATATGACCTGGATATGGGGAAATCCGTATGGGGAGGTTCCGTTAACAAAACCGTGAGCAATTCCAACTTGTACCAGATACGGCCAGGCCGATATAGCCGCACAAGGAAATATCCCGACATGCCGAACACGAAACAGGTCCTGTCGCGAATTTTCGGCGGGTTTGCGGAAAACCTCCCCAAGGCGCCAAAGTAAAATGTTGAAAATAGGATCATCGCTACAGCCGTCATCCCCTGAGACCGGGGTGTAATCAGTGTCGCTTTTTCATTCTCCGGTTGGGTCAATTCAGGGGTTTTGTCCGCGAAATTCGAGCTTGACAGATCGTGTCAGGGAAGTTAGCTTACCTCGTTTCTTCAGATCTTGACACAAAGCATGAGTAAAACAACAGCTTTTCTGTTTCCCGGTCAGGGGTCGCAATTTGTCGGTATGGGTTCGTCGTTGATAGAATCCAGCCCGAAAGCCAGGCGCCTTGTGGAAGAGGCGGACGAAATTCTCGGGTTCTCCCTGGGCAGGCTGATATGTGAAGGGCCCGACGACGAGCTTCAGCTTACAGCCAACACGCAACCTGCTATACTGCTGGTGTCGGTCATCGCTTTACAAGCCCTTCGGGACAGCTGTGATATTGAACCGGTCGCGGTGGCCGGGCACAGCCTGGGGGAGTTTTCGGCCTGTTTTTGCGCCGGCTCCCTTGCATTCTCCGACGCGATCAGGCTTGTGCGCAAAAGGGGGGAGCTGATGCAATCAGCGGCGCCTGTCGGCGTGGGCGCCATGGGGGCGATCATAGGGCTGGACGCGGATTCGGTCATACAGATTTGCCATGAAGCCGGAGGCGAAGTGGCTCCCGCTAATTTTAACAGCCCGGAGCAGACCGTAATAGCCGGAAAGACCGAGGATGTTCGAAACGCAATGTCGATTGCAAAGTCAAGAGGAGCCAAAAAGGTGGTGGAACTGCAGGTAAGCGCGCCTTTCCATACGATGATGATGAAACCCGCCCGGGACGGGCTGGCGGAGTTCATGGAATCCATAAAGTTTCTAAACCCCGCTATTCCTGTCGTTCGAAACGTTGACGCTGGACTAAGCCGGACCGCCGAGGATGTATCCAATGGATTGATCAGGCAGGTCACCGGGTGTGTGCGCTGGGTGGAGTCGATGCGGCGGCTGAAACAAATGGGTGTTTCAAGAGTAATCGAAATAGGGCCCGGCAAGGTGCTGGGGGGGCTTATGAAGCGTATCGACAGGTCCATCGATGTTGCCAGGGTCGGGTCTGTGGAGGATATTGCAAAAATGCGGGGAGAAACAAATGGGCAGGCTTGAAGGTAAAACCGCCATCATAACAGGCGCCGCTAGGGGCATAGGCAAAGGCATCGCGGAACGGTTTGCAAAAGAAGGCGCCAACCTGTCGTTGTTGACCAGGTCGACCTCCCTGGACGAGACACTTGAAATATGCCGCAAGCTCGGCGCGCGCGCGGAAGGAATGACGGTGGACGTGTCAGACCCGGTAGCGGCGAAGAATTCTTTTGACAAGCACATTGAAACATTTGGTGGAATAGATATACTTGTAAACAATGCAGGCATAACCCGGGACGGACTTTTTGTCCGGATGAAAGACAAAGACTTCGAGGAAGTTATCAAGGTGAACCTGACCGGGTCTTTCAATTTAATGCGGGCGGCGGCCCGGGTGATGATAAAATGCCGTGGCGGCAGGATAATAAACATTACCTCCGTTGTCGGACAGATTGGAAACGCAGGCCAGGCCAACTATGCCGCCTCGAAGGCTGGACTGATAGGATTGACGAAGTCGGCCGCAAAGGAGCTGGCCAGCAGGTCGGTGACCGTCAATTCGATTGCGCCTGGCTATATTGTAACCGCCATGACCGAAGTTTTAACTGACTCGGCCAAGGATCAACTGCTAAAATCGATTCCGTTGGGCCGATTCGGCTCTATCGAAGACGTGGCGGCGGCGGCTGTGTTCCTGGCTTCGGACGAGGCAGGGTATATAACCGGGCAGACGCTGTCGGTAAACGGCGGTATGGCGATGTGATTAAAGCTTGGATTTTCACAGTTTTGAACTAAAATAGAATAACGATTTTTCAGGAGAAAAACTTATGTCGGTCGAAGAGAAAGTCAAATCGATCATTGTCGAACAACTGGAAGTCGACGCTGAGCAGGTGACGCCTGAAGCGAAATTCGACAGTGACCTGGACGCCGATTCTCTGGACGTTGTGGAACTGGTTATGGCTTTCGAGGAAGCTTTCGATATTGAAATCCCCGACGAAGAAGCAGAGAAGATTTTGACAGTCCAACAGGCTATCGATTATATAACAGCCACGGCCAAGCAGGATTAGGCTGTTCGGTTTTATTTCAAGTATGTTGTTTTCCCCATCCGGGTTGGGTGTAGGAGATACTGGTATCTTTCTTGGTTCCATCGGATTGTCATGAAAAATATCGCAGTCACTGGCATGGGAATGATCACTCCCCTGGGTATCGGGGTAGGGGAGACATGGAAAGGTATTGTCGAGGGGCGGTCCGGCATCGGGGTTATTTCCAGTTTTGACGCTTCAAGTTATCCTGTCCAAATAGCCGGTGAGGTAAAAGGATTTGACCCGCGCGATTATATCGACGGGAAAGAAGTCAAGAAGATGGACAGGTTTATCCACTTTGCCCTGGCCTGTGTCCAGTTCGCCCTGAAAGACGCGGGGATAGATTTCTCCTCGATGTCAGAAGAGCGCAAGAGCAGGTTTGGTGTGGTATTGGGAACCGGCATCGGGGGGCTTCCGGAAATAGAGCGTACCGCCGGCATCCTGAGGGAGCGGGGGCCGCGCAGGATTTCCCCGTTTTTCATTCCTGCGGTTCTCGCCAACCTTGCCGCGGGTCAGGTTTCCATCCATTTCGGGCTAAAAGGTCCGCATTCGTGTCCGGTCACCGCATGCTCCACGGGGTCTTCCGCATTGGGGGACGCCGCCCGGATCATCGAGCGTGGCGAGGCGGACGCCGTGATCGCCGGCGGAACAGAAGCCGCCATCACCGGGCTTGGTGTGGCGGGATTCGCCGCGGCCAAGGCCTTGTCCAGACGTAACGACGAGCCGGAAAAGGCGTGCCGTCCATTTGACAAGGACAGGGACGGCTTTGTTATGGGCGAGGGGTGCGGTGTGATGGTTCTTGAAAACATGGAATCAGCCAAGGCCAGGGGGGCGCGGATTTACGCCCAGGTTGTCGGATATGGAATGAACGGAGACGCTTATCATATCACGGCGCCCCCGGAAAATGGCGATGGCGCTGTGGCGTGCATGAATCTGGCCATTAAAGAAGCCGGGATTATGCCGGAGCAGGTCGGGTATATCAACGCGCACGCCACCTCCACAAAGGCGGACTCTATCGAGACCAAGGCGATCAAGAGGGCTTTTGGAGAGCATGCGCATAACCTGGCGGTTTCCTCCACAAAATCTATGACCGGTCATCTGCTGGGAGCCGCGGGGGGTATCGAGGCCATCTTCGCCGTTAAAGCGCTTGAGACCGGTGTGATTCCACCTACAATAAATCTGGATAATCAGGATCCGGCTTGTGACTTGTTTTACGCCCCCAACAAGGCGGTTCATCGCCAGGTGGAATATTCGATGTCGAACTCCTTCGGATTCGGAGGGGTGAACGGGTCCCTGGTGTTTAAGAAGTTCGAGGAATAACTGATCTCTTTAATGATGTTTGATGTAAATCGACTTGAAAAACTGAAAGCTTTGGCCTGCAAGTTCGGTTATGTTTTCAAGAACCCGGAGCTGTTGAACAAAGCCCTTACTCACAAGTCTTACACCAACGAAAACCAGGGTTGTTGCATCAAGAACAACGAGCGGTTCGAATTTCTGGGTGATTCTGTTATTGATCTTGTGGTGTCCCGCTACCTTATGACACGTGATGGTGACATGACCGAAGGCGAGCTTTCCAAAATACGCGCGCAGGTGGTAAACGAGCAATCCCTGGCGCAATTCGCCAGGGAACTCGACATCGGATCATATCTTTTGCTGGGAAAAGGGGAAGAGGGAAGCGGCGGCAGGGAGAAAAGCTCTCTGCTGGCCAACGCCTTTGAAGCTGTTGTCGCGGCCCTGTTTCTGGACTCGTCATTTGACAAAGTGTACGAAATATTCCTGGGGCGCTACAAAGAGCCAATAGACGGATTGACCACCGAAAAGCGGATTGTCGACTATAAAGGGCATATCCAGAAACATTGCCAGGCTCATATCCTTTCAAATCCTCAATATCACCTCATCTGCGAATCCGGGCCGGATCATGCGAAAAAGTTTAAAGTGCGGGTCTTCATTCTTGGAGAACCCTACGGTGTCGGGATTGGCAGGACAAAGAAGGAAGCAGAGCAATATGCGGCCAAACAAAGCTATGAAATGCTGATGGCTCGCCAGAAACAACGTGTCTGAAAAGCGGACTTCGGGGTTTTCCAACGGCTTATGGGCGCCGTAAAGCTTTCAGAGATTTTTCTTTCAATCCAGGGTGAATCGACCTTCGCCGGGTTGCCGTGCGTGTTTATCCGTCTTGCCGGGTGCAACCTGGATTGTGTCTATTGCGATACGGTTTACGCCGCGAAAAGCGCCGGCGAACCTGCGGAAGTTGAGGATATCATAAGCCGTGTGAAAGGTTTTGGTGTAAAACTTGTGGAAATAACCGGCGGCGAGCCGCTTGCTCAAAGCGTTGCCGGAGAGTTGATCGCAAGGCTGGTCGAAAGCGGATTTGAAACGTTGGTGGAGACCAACGGCGCCGTGGATATCGGATCGTTCGACAATCGGGCCATATATATTGTCGATATAAAAACCCCGGGATCAGGCGCGGCTGATTCCTTTTTCGAATCGAATTTTAATCATGTAAAGCGATCAGACCAGATAAAATTCGTAATCACGTCCAGGGAAGACTTTGACTGGGCCGTGGGGATGGTCAGGGATCGTGGCCTGGAGGAGCGTTGCACGCTTCTTTTTTCCCCGGCCAGCGGTATAGTGGAGCCAAAAACATTAGCGAAATGGCTTTTGGAGTCAGGTGTTCGGGCGAGACTGAACCTGCAACTGCACAAATTTATCTGGCGACCCGACGCTCGTGGTGTTTAATTTTTAAAGTCAACCATTTATCATCCGCGCTATATCGTTGTAAAAAGCCAGGGCCATAAGGCTGATGAGCATGAATATACCCACCTGCTGGGCCAGCTCCTGGTGTTTGAGTTTCAACGGTTTGCCAAGCGCGGCTTCAATCGAGAAAAACAATATATGCCCCCCGTCCAGAACCGGTATGGGTAGCAGGTTCAATATGCCCAGGTTGACCGAGATTAATCCTATAAATAGCAACAGGCTTTCGAATCCCGTCTTTGCCGCCTGACCGGCCATTTTCATGATTCCTATGGGACCCGCTATCTGATCCGCCGGAATCTCGCGGGTGATCAGCTTCGAGATCGCCCAAAAGGTGAGAACCGTCACATCCCATGTCCATGTGACACCCTTGACCACGGCCAGGTGGGGCGGGTATTGTTTTGTTATCTGCCTGGGCATTACACCGATCTGGCCGATGGTTATCTCTTTGCCGTCGATGGTGACTCCCTTGTGTTCTCTCGGTGTGATTGTAAGCTCCACCCGCTCGCCCGATTCACGGTACACATCAATGCTGAGGTTTTCGCCCGGCGATTTCTGGATGGTTGTCTGGACATCTTTCCAGGTGGCCATCTTAAGCCCATTAATGGCGTCAATCCTGTCTCCGGGTAACAGCCCCCCCTGCTGGGCCGGTGAGTCTTTCATTACTTCGTCGATTATCCTGGAGCCCTCCGGCAACCCTATCATGGCCGCAAGGGCGACAATGACAATGGCGAAAGCGAGGTTGGAAAATGGGCCTGCGGCCACAATCAGCAGTCTTTTCCAGACCACCTGGTTAAAAAACGATTCATCCTGGTCCTCCACCTCCGCGTCCGGATCGTCTCCGTAAAATTTTACGTACCCTCCGAGAGGAATCCAGGAAATCAGATATTCGGTGGAACCTATGGTCTTGCCCCACGCCCGGGGCCCGAACCCGATGGAAAACTTTTCGACCCGCACCCCCACAAGCCTGCCGGTTATAAAATGGCCGCACTCGTGCACAACAATTAGCATACCCAGAACTATAATCGCGGACAAGCCGAACTCCACCCATCCGACCAGCCGTTCAGGTGTCAATGTTTCAATAAAAGTCATGACGCCAAATATGTTCATTGCCTCTATCTTTCATTCAATATTATTTTATCCCGGGATTTGGCATCGCCCGCGCGCTCGCCCCTTCCGGAATATTAAATTTAAAAAAATCCGGGTCAATCCTGTCCGGCTGTCTGACATTGCTAAACATCAGCCTGTTTCGATTTCCGAGATGATCCACCACAATCAGCTCGCGGATTGTATAAGTCTTTGCATCGACCTTGAGCAACATCGCCCGAACGCCAGGTTGCGGCTCTTTCGGGGTCAGCTTCATTGCCCTGGTATCAAGTTTATCCTCTTTTGACGTCGGCGCCAATTCGATTGTAAACAGGCTGGTCAGTGGTTCCTCGCCAGCCAGGAACATGGCGGGGGATTTTGGGTGCAAATATCCTTCCAGCTTGTCAAAATAGGCTGTATTGTCCTCCGGGTCGTAATACCAGAGTTTCTTTCCGTCGATCAGCAATAAAAGCCCTTTTGGTGTCTCATATTCCCATCGCATCATCGCCGGTTTCAAAAGATACAAGCGCCCATTTGATTTTGTAACACGCCCGAATCCTTTGTTTACCGTCTCCTGGGTAAAATCCGCAGTCAGCGTTTTTGTCTTGTTAAAAGACGCCTGGGTTTTGGCTATAAGGTCGTCAAGCTCCGCCGGCGCCGCGCTGGCCTGTGCCGGGAGGCAGACAGCGCAAATGGCGAAAAGGAGAATCGCCCCAAGCGTTTTTTGCCGGGAAATGAGACTAGTGAAACTTGTCATGTTATCGGCAGGCAGGTTTACCGCACGGGAGCCTTTACAGCGCCCGAAGCTATCAGTTGCACGGCTTTGGGATATATGACGTGCTCCTGTTTTAAAATCCTCTGGCTTAATGTTTCGACCGTATCGTCCGGTTCGACTTTTACACAATCCTGCAGGATTATCGAACCGGTGTCGACCCCCCTGTCCACCCAATGGACAGTACAGCCGGTCACCTTCACCCCGTGCTCCAGCGCCTGTTTTTGCGCGTTAAGGCCGGGGAAGGAAGGGAGCAGGGATGGATGGATGTTTATTATCATCCCGTTGAACCGTTCAAGAAAAGCCTCTGATAACACACGCATAAAACCTGCCAGACAGACAAGATCCGCCCCGGACCGTTCCACCGCGTCGGCAAGGGCGGTGTTGAACTCGTGACGGGAGTGGTATCCTTTCGCTTCGATCACGGTGGCGGGGATGGAGTTTTTTCTGGCGAGTTCGAGAGCCCTGGCGGCCGGATTGTCGGATATCACGAGAATCACCCGCGCATCCACCTCGCCCGACCGGCACGAGTCTATCAGCGCCTGCAGGTTCGACCCTCTTCCGGAAGCCAAAACCGCAACGCGCAACTTATGATTCTGGTTCATGTTTTCCGGAGTTTATATGCTTGCTTATCTTTTTTATCAGGGCGATGTTTTGGGTGTGCCCGCTTCGCTTTGCGATAAAATGTCCATTGATCGGGCGGCCCAGCAGATACAGGTCACCTATCAGATCGAGGATTTTATGACGCGCAGGTTCGTTTGGAAACCTCAGCGGCGTGTTGACGACTTTCTCGTTGTCTATAAGGATGACGTTGGAAAGTTTCCCCCCGCTGGCAAGGCCCGCCTCTTCCAGCTTCTTGATGTCCTTTAAAAATCCAAACGTTCTGGCCGGGGCTATTGTCCTTCTGTAATGTTCCCCCGATTTGTGGGTATAGACGTGTTCCTGCTTTCCGATGGGAGGGGGATAGTCCAGAAAATAGCTTATTGAAAAATTGTCCGTAGGCTCCACGGCCAGGTATGGCCCATCGTCCGGGTCACCGACGCTGATAACCTTGTCCAGCGCAATACGCTCTACGACCGCGTCCTGCTCCTTTATCCCGCCATCTTCAATGATTTTGCAGAAATCAAGGGACGACCCATCCATAATAGGAGCTTCGTCTCCTATTTTCACGAGAAGATTGGCTATATGGTAGCTGTGCAACGCGGACATCAGGTGTTCGACCGTTTTGATCGTAACGTCACCATGGGAAAGCGTTGTGGCGTATTCGGTGGAGCGGACGAAATCCAGTAGCCCGGACACTTTCCCGCCGGAGCTGATATCCCAGAAGACGATTCCGGAATTCGGCGGCAAGGGTGAAAGAATTATCCCCGTTTTTATCCCGGAGTGCAGTCCCTGGCCGCACAGTACCACGGAGTTTCTCAAAGTGCGTTGATACACGGTGTTCTTGCTTGTGCGCCGCGCCGCTTTCCTGGTGCGGGCGGTTTTGTCGGCCGTTCCGGAAACCTCTGCTATGGCGGTGTTTTTGGAGGATTTTGCGTATCCGGTTTGCTTTTCATGGTCGGTCGGCGCAAGATGATCCAGGGTCAGCGTTGCGCCTTGGCATGAAAGGATAGCCATCTCGACAATGTTGTATAGTTCCACTGTGTTGCCGGGAAGAGGAGAGCTTGAAATAACGTCCAAAAACTTCTTGTCAATGGTTTCTATGTGTTTGCCGTAAACTACGCCGAAGTCGCCCACAAACTTGGACACAAGATCCTTGATGTCCTCTCTGCGCTGGCGTAGAGGAGTGATGTTTATCGTCATGCCGGAAAAAAGGCCTACAAAACCCTTGATTATATTATTTTCAACCGAGTCGCTTCGGATAATCGAGTCTGAAGATGCGATTATCCTCGCGTTTAGAGAGCCACCGCTACTTTTGGGGTCCCTTATGCCCCTGTCCAAAGCCTTGAAGAGCTTGCGTTGCGATTTAATGGACAGGCTGTCGAGCTTGTCAAAAAATATCGTCCCGCTGCCAGCCAGCGTTGTTCTCCTTGAATCCGACATGTGATTATCATCACTGTTTTCCGAGTGTTTTCCGAACAGTAGCGCGTCAAAATCCTGGACGCTGGTAGTGTCGCAGGAAATTTCAGTGAAAGGTTCATTCCGCCGTTTTGACCGCTCGTGGATCAGGCGAGCGGCGAATCTTTTGCCGAGACCGGATTCGCCACAAATCAGGGCCGGTTCAACGCTATTAGAAGCTTTTCGCAGAAACGCGTTTACCTGTGCGGCATTTTCCGACGATCCGATAAACCAGTTTTCGGTAAAAACCTCTTCACCGACCGCTCCACCTCCCTGTGCCCTGCCGCGCTTGTTTTGGAGCGCCTCGGAAGCTTTGCGAAGAACCGTATCAAGGGAAAACGGTTTTTCGATAAAATCGTACGCCCCAAGCTTCGTGGCCTTGACAGCGGTATCAACGGCGCCATGGCCGCTCATCATGACCACTTCTGTGTTGGAATCCATTTTTTTTAACAGTTTAAGTGTCTGTATGCCGTCTATTCCGGGAATCCAGACATCAAGCAAAACCAGATCCGGAGCTTCAGACTGTATCATGCGCAGGGCTGTTTCCCCGTCCTCGGCGATGGAGACCTCATAACCTTCGTCAACGAGTATTTCCTTCAGGGAACCTCGAATGTTCTCTTCGTCGTCCACGACAAGGATTTTGCCTTTTGTCATTCGAGCGTGCGTCCTTTGTTCAAAAATCAGGGTTTGTCGCCAGGCTTCCTGCCATAGCCGAGCATAAAAACACTAATTACCAGAGGTTATCCACGGAGGTTGTTCGTTTCAGGAAACCCGGGGTTCATTTGGCATTCTAGCATTAATCGATATCAAGTTCGATGCTAAACACAGAGCCCCCACCCTCCGCGTTATTGACTGATATAACTCCCCCGTGATCTTCTATGACACGGCTTACTATAGCCAGCCCCAGACCAGTCCCCTTTTCCTTGGTGGAAAAATAGGGCTGGAATATCCTGCTCTTTATATCTTCGGTCACACCATGCCCGGTGTCGGCGACCTCGAGGGTCAGTTTGCCCCTGTCCCAGTCGGCTTTTGTCCTTATGGATATAAGGCCATCTCCGTTCACCGCGTCTATGGCGTTTTCAACAAGATTTATTATGACACGGCGTATTTGCTCTGCGTCTATGTTCACAAGCAGGATGGATGGGTCGAGCGCCGTTTCCAGGGTCACACCGGGGAAAGTGCCCTTGTATAATTTTACGATATCAAAAACGATGTCGTGCAGCATGCTCGGCTCCGGGTTCAGCTCAAGCCCCTCGACCGGCGATTCTTTTTTTGCGCCCAGTTCCGCTTCGGACTGCTTGGCCAGCATGGAGAACTTGTTTACCAGGGATTTGAGCCGCTCGACCTCTTCAATTATTATGTTGGTCGCATCGTCGAACACTTTGGCGAAATCCTCGGAATTCTGCTCGAATTTGCGCCGCATCCGCTGGGCGTTCAACTGAATCGGTGTAAGCGGATTTTTAATTTCGTGGGCTATTGTTCTGGCCATTTCGCGCCAGGCTATGGCCAACTGCGCCGATATGAGGTCCGTTACATCGTCGAACACGAACACCATTCCCATATATTGTCCGTTGTGGTCGCTGAGGACCGAGACGCTGGTTTTTATGATCCTTCGCTGGCCGTTTACATGGAGGATCAATTCTTTATCTATGGTTTTTTTCTCCTCACTCATATCCCGGATCATGCGGCGGATAGGGTCTAGGTAAGCGGCTTGAAACAGCTTTCTGTAATCGCGTCCCCTGGCGTAGGAAGCGGAGACGCCGAAAGTTCTCGCGGCGGAATCGTTGATGGTGGTGACGGAGCCGGTTTTGTCTATCGATATTATTCCGCCGACAACGTTTTCGAGCACCGCTTCTATGTATTGCCCCCAATGGTACAGCTCGATGTTGGACTCGGACAGGTCCTTGTTGGATTGCTCGATTTGCTCCTTGAAGTTTTCCAGATCCTCTGTCATCTTGTTAAACGCGTTTATCAGATGGCCGACTTCATCGTTTTGCCTGGGCAGGTTGATCCTGACATGAAGGTTTCCCTTGGCGACCGATTCCGTGGCTTCGGCAAGCATCTTCAGTGGTACCGTGATCCCCTTGGCGATGTAAAAACCGAACCAGATCGCAGAAAAAACAATCACCAGCGTGACCATGGTCAGAGTGACCTGGTATGAGGCCTTGATTATCTCCTTTTTAAGGCTTAGTTGCTTGTAATCCTCAAAAGCCGCGACTATGGAGTGAATCTTTTTGATAAGTTGCCTGGAAACCATTTTTACAACAACAACAAGGCCTTTTATCTGCCCTTTTTTCAGCTTTCTTGGAATGGGCGCCAGGGTTACCACCATGTTTGTCCCGCTCAGATCCTCAACGCTGGTAACGCTTTCCCCCATGGCGACTTTGGCCAGCATGTCCGGCTTGGAATCGAGCTTGAAATCGAGGTTTTCCGCACGGGAGTGCTTGGCCTCGGCGATCAGCTCGAAATCTCCGCTGTATATCTGGATTATGTCCATATTGTATTCCAGCACCTTTTGACGCGCCAGAAGCGCAAGCTGGTTTACATATTTTTTCTTCAGCCAGCCGCGTTTGTCTATGAGGCCGGAAAGATAATAGGCGTATGCGTTGGTTTCGTCTTCGGACTGTTTGTAGAGCGAATCGGCCACTTGCAGGGACTGTTGCAACGTATGCTCGATGCGCGAGTTGATCCACTTGTCAACGGTGTCTCCTATCAGCTCCGACGCAACGGCGAACATCAACGCCGAGGGAATCAGGGTCAACCCCAGGAAAGCGAAAATCAGTTTGGTCTGAAAACGCGAGCCTGCTTTTCCTCCCCTTTTTTCAAAATAGAGCTTGACCAGGTTCCGGAACACCAGCAGAACGATGACAACCAGCAGGATAAGGTCCAGGTTGAACACCAGCGCAACGGCTATATCGTTCGAGATCGGAGCGTCGACACTGGAGTCTTGCAGGATGATGGCCGCAAGAGTCATCAGTATGAACAAGATGATCACACCGAACATCACCGCTCGGGTTTTTCTTTTCCTTCGCTCGATGATATCGTTGGGATCGAGCTCGTTATACGAGCCTGGTATGGCCAGCCATTTGAGCAGGTTGAAAGCTCGCCTGGCGAGAAGCCTTATATCCATGGCTGGAACGCTTCTGCCGTTGATCGAGCCCGCCTAGTTGGGAGGCTTTTTATTTTCTGTTCCATTGCTGTTTATGGTAAATGTTGTCGAATTGGTCCAGTCCGTGTCGAAATCCCACAGGGAGACGAAAAAAAGGATGTAGTTAAATGGAGGGATCAGCCTGACTGATTTCATTTTGCATCGCGCGCGAACATAATATCTGGATAACGCTTTAAGATCTTTTGCATCGCTTATCGTAACGTTGTCGATGTGTGTCATCCATTTTTCGAACGCAACGCTGTCTTCAATGAATATAGGCTCCATGACAGGCTCCGTTGTATGTTTCCTTATTCGTTTTTCCTTTTTCCTGGCGTTTTTTTTCTTCTCCTCATCGTAATTAACGCTTGCCAACTCGATTTCAAAGCTTATGTCGTCCTCATCCTCCCCCTTTTTCTCCCACACCATGTATTGCTTCTTGAGCGTGTCGTATTTAACCATCTTCTTGATCACCAGCTCTTTTACGGTCTCGTTCCATATAAACGGTCTCCACTGTTTTAGCTGGATGAAATAGGTGAATATCACCGGGGCGCCGCTTGACACCGATTCCCTGATCTGGGGTGTAAAGGCGCCTTTGAGTGTGGCGGATACGCTTACCTTGTCATAGGATCCGGACCGGACAACATCAACCATAAACGCGTCATCCAGCGCAATGGCGGGAGAGGCGGTTGATATGGCCGGGGCGAGCGCCGCCAACAGCAAAAGCGGTTTATAGATGGAAACGCTACGAAAAATTGAGCCCAAAAAGATATATATCCGCAATTTCAATATGTTAATCAGCTTCGATCGATGAGTAAATTATACGTTCAATCGCTGTTAAGTCAAATCAGTCTTTAGGCGATTGTGCCATGGGTGGCGTATGGCTTCCGCCCGCTACGTCACGCCAAACCGGTGTGATTATTCCCTACAAGGTTTGAGCGCAAGCATCCCCAATGGAGGCAAAGTGGCGGTTATGGAGCATGGCCATTTGTGAAAGGGTACGCGCTCCGCCCAGACACCACCTGCGTTGCCGGTGTTCGATCCGTAATAAATGTCCGAGTCCGAATTTAATATCTCCCGGTAGAAGACATGTTCGGGAGCTCCAATCTTGTATCCGTGTCTTGGCACTGGTGTAAAGTTAAAAACGAATATCATGTAATCCGACGAGTCTCGGGCTTTACGCATGAATGACACCACCGACGACTCCGAATCATTAAAATCCACCCATTCGAACCCTTCATGGCTAAAATCAACCTCCCACATGCACCGGTTTTGCAAGTACATCTCGCCAAGATCGGCCATATACCGTTGCAACCTGGAGTGGGGGGCGTATTTAAGAAGATCCCAATCCACTGATTTTTCATGATCCCACTCCGCCCATTGCCCCAGGTCGCTACCCTGGAATATCATTTTTTTCCCGGGATGGGCGTACATATATCCGAATAAAAGCCGTAGGTTAGCGAATTTTCGCCAGGTGTCCCCAGGCATCTTGTTTAAAAGCGAACCTTTGCCATGAACCACTTCGTCATGGCTCAGTGTCAGCACGAAGTTCTCGTGAAAAGCGTACAGCATGGCGAATGTCAGGGCGCCGTGATGATATTTCCTGAACACCGGGTCCACCCTGAAATAGCCCAGGATATCGTTCATCCAACCCATGTTCCATTTCATCGTAAACCCCAACCCGCCCAGGTATGCTGGCCGGGACACTCCGGCCCACGACGTAGATTCTTCGGCCAGCGTGACCACACCGGGAAATTTTTCGTGTACCACCACGTTTAACTGTTGCAAAAACTTTATGGCGTCCAGGTTCTCGTTGCCGCCGAACCGGTTTGGGGTCCATTCGCCGGGCTCCCTTGAATAATCGAGGTACAGCATCGACGCCACAGCGTCGACCCGTATGCCGTCAATGTGATAATACTCCAGCATGAATAAAACGGAGGACAAAAGGAAATTTCTTACCTCATGGCGGCCGTAATTGAAAATCAGCGTTCCCCAATCCTTGTGCTCCCCCTGCCGCCAGTCCTCATGCTCGTACAGAGCAGTCCCGTCAAATCGACGCAAGCCGAAATCATCTTTGGGAAAATGCGCAGGCACCCAGTCGATTATCACCCCAATATCGTGGTTATGAAAATACTCGACAAAATACTTGAAATCGTCCGGGGCGCCGAACCGGGATGTGGGGGAAAAATATCCGGTTACCTGGTATCCCCATGAAGGATCGTATGGAAACTCCGTTATGGGCATAAGCTCGATATCTGTATATCGTTGCTGTTTGCAATACTCTACCAGCAAAGGAGCCAGTTCCCGGTATGTCAACCACTCGTTGCGCTCCGGGCTCCTGGCCCACGAGCCGAGATGCGCCTCGTAAATGTTCATTGGTCTGTCGAGCAACTCCCTTGTGCGGCGTTTTGTCATCCACTTTTCATCGCTCCATTGGTACCGGAGCGCGTCCCAGACCACACTGGCTGTGTTAGGCCGAAGTTCGCTGGCATAGGCGAACGGGTCGGCCTTGCTGAAGACATCCCCGCTTTTCGATCTGATCTCGAACTTGTAAAGCGCCCCAGTGCCAAGCCCGGGAATGAATATTTCCCATACGCCGGAAACCCCCAGCAACCTCATCTGGTACCGTCTGCCGTCCCAATTGCAAAAGTCCCCCACCACCGACACCCTGGCGGCGTTCGGAGCCCAGACGGCGAACCGCACCCCATCTGCGCCATCCACATTTATTATGTGAGCGCCCAGTTTTTTGTGTATTTCATAATGATTCCCCTCGTTGAAAAGATACAGATCCATCTCCCCGACAAACGGCATAAAGCTGTAAGGATCACGCTGGACGCTATGGATACCTTTATAGGTGACGATGTGCAGATCGTAGGCGAATATGCCCCTGTCCGGGATAATCGTATCGAAAAATCCATCGTCATTGATTCTTGTCATGGGGTATTGCAGATCACGATCATGAATGTCTATCACCGCGATCTCCGCCGCTTCCGGCGCAAAAGCACGCACGGCCACCCCCCCCGGGATTTCATGGATTCCCAAAATCGAATAGGGGTCGTGATGATTGGCGTTGATTATTTTGGCTATATCTTTGCCACTGATGGAAGGTTTCATCAATACTCCATGTTTCCCATATGTTTTATTCTACCCTGCTACTTTAATACATTCTCTGGCGAATTCGGGCCGATTTTCACACAATCGGGCGAAAACCGGGCTGTCAATATCCGCCATATCCAACATGGCGCCTATTGTGTGGGCGCCAGGAGAGATTCCTGCTCGATAATTAGGCGCATGGAAACAATCTGGCTGACTCCGTATTTGTAACCAATTGTAAAACAACGTGCTCATAATACACCCGATTGGCGCCGTCTATGCTTGCGCTGATTGGATGTTCACAGGGGTAAGCATTTCTGCATTTGGCGAAAAGTTTAAAAGCTGGTTTTTCTCGTATTATTCAAATTTTTTTGTCATGACAGTACAGTGGTGACAAAACCAGATATTGGGGAAAGGAAAAATGAAAAAAATAGAAGCGATAATCAAACCCTTCAAGCTCGAAGAAGTAAAAGAAGCGATAGTGGGGGTAGGGGTCCAGGGTATTACCGTTACCGAAGTAAAAGGTTTTGGCAGGCAGAAAGGCCATACCGAGCTGTACCGAGGGGCTGAGTATACAGTCGATTTCCTGCCGAAAATCAAGATCGAGCTGGTTCTGGACGCCGGCCTGGTAGAAGACGCAATAAAAAAAATAACCGAGGCGGCCGCCACGGGGAAAATTGGCGACGGGAAGATTTTTGTGTCACAGGTGGAAGAAGCGGTTCGGATACGGACCGGTGAAAGAGGCTCCAACGCATTGTGAGAAAAACCGATGTTTCATCTGGAAGAGGATGCCCCCCGAAAGCCGCAGGCGTTCCTGTTTTTTTTAGGGACGCCAAGGGATCTGCGGGGCTTGTGTGTGCAATACCATTGATTTTAAATGAGTAAAGGGGAATTATGAGTGAAGCAGAGGCGCTGAAAGAGAGCGCGAACGTACTATTTCTGATGTTGGGGGCCGTTATGGTTTTCGCTATGCATGGTGGTTTCGCCTTTCTTGAAGTGGGGACTGTCCGCAAGAAGAACCAGGTAAACGCCTTGGTAAAAATAATATCCGATTTCGGGGTTTCTGCGGTGGTATACCTGCTCATTGGGTTTCCGCTGGCATACGGAATGATGTTCCTGTCTTCGGCGCAAGAGCTGGTTGGGACAAACAGCGGCTACGACCTTGTGAGATATTTTTTCCTTATGACATTCGCGGCGGCCGTGCCTGCCATTATTTCAGGCGGCATAGCCGAAAGGGCGCGGTTCTGGCCGCAGGTATTTGCAGGAGCGATATTTGTCGGGATAGTATACCCACTGTTTGAAGGGATGGTATGGGGCCGCATCTCTCTTTTGGGTCAGGATGGCTCGTGGCTGGCTTCCTTTGCCGGAGCTGGTTTTCATGATTACGCAGGTTCTGTGGTGGTACACGCCATGGGGGGATGGCTCGCGCTTGTGGCGGTCATAAAACTCGGTCCACGAAAAGGCAGATGGGTAAATGGTCAGTCCAGACCTATTCCCGTCAGCAACATCCCCATGCTTGCGCTGGGAAGCTGGATGCTTTGCATCGGCTGGTTCGGGTTCAACGTCATGAGCGCCCAGGAAATATCAGGGATAACAGGCTTGGTGGCGGTAAACTCGCTCATGGCCATGGTAGGTGGTATTCTTATGGCCTTGGTGTTATCAAAGGCGGACCCCGGCTTTGTCCACAATGGAGCCCTGGCGGGGCTGGTGGCGGTATGCGCCGGGTCGGACAAGTTCCATCCGCTGGGGGCTCTGCTTGTGGGGGCGATCGCCGGAGCTGTTTTTGTAAAAACGTTTGCATGGGAACAAGAGAAACTAAAAATTGATGATGTGCTGGGCGTATGGCCGTTGCACGGCCTTTGCGGAGCGTGGGGTGGTGTGGCTTGCGGAATCTTCGGCCAAGAATTCCTTGGCGGAATGGGTGGAGTCAGCCTGGTCGCACAAATAATAGGTACCCTGGCCGGAACAGCTATGGCTCTTTTTGCAGGTTTTATTGTATACTCCGCTATAAAATCTGTTTCAGGCATAAGGCTGGATGAGGAAGAAGAGTTTCACGGGTCGGATCTGGCTGTTCATAAAGTCGAGGCCTATCCCGAAGACGCACTCGGCTAAATTGCGGAACAGTCACATTCGGGCTTGTAATTTCCATTGGACAGGGTAAGTACACTCGGCGATTAGCGGGTATATTCTCATTTATTTTAAGGAGGCATTATAGAATGACACCTACACAGGTATTGGAGTTCGCAAAAAAAAACAAGAGCAAGTTGTTCGATATCAAGTTCATGGACCTGCCGGGTTTGTGGCAGCATTTTTCGTTTCCGATGTCCGAACTGACAGAGGATATTTTCAGGGACGGGTTGGGTTTTGACGGATCTTCGATCCGGGGATGGAAGGCTATCAACGCGTCGGACATGCTGGTTATACCCGATCCCGCCACGGCCATTATGGATCCGTTCACAAAATATCCGACACTGTCGCTTGTGGCGAACATTTTTGATCCTATCACCAAAGAAGCGTATAACCGGGACCCGCGCGCCATCGCCCAGAAAGCGGAGGCCTATTTAAAATCGACAGGTATTGGCGACACGGCTTATTTTGGCCCTGAAGCGGAGTTTTTCATTTTTGACGACATACGGTATCACTCTGACGAGTCCGGCGCATTTTACCAGGTGGATTCCAGTGAGGCCCAGTGGAACACAGGGGCCGAGGAAAACCCCAACCTGGGATACAAACCGCGATACAAAGAGGGCTATTTCCCCTGTCCTCCAACCGATTCGTTGATGGACCTGCGGTCTGAAATGGTAATCGTCATGCAGGAGTGCGGCATCGAGATCGAAGCCCAGCATCATGAAGTTGCAACGGCCGGCCAGGGTGAGATAGACATGCGTTATTCGCCGCTACTTACCATGGCGGACAACCTCATGCTGTTTAAATACATCATTAAAAACGTGGCCCGGCGCAATAACAAAACCGCCACGTTCATGCCCAAGCCTATCTGGAACGACAACGGTTCCGGAATGCATGTGCACCAATCCATCTGGAAAGACGGGAAACCGCTGTTCGCCGGAGACAAATATGGCGGACTTTCAGAGCTTGGCCTGCATTACATAGGAGGTGTGTTAAAGCACGCCAAGTCCCTGGCGGCCCTGGTGGCGCCCACGACCAACTCGTACAAGAGGCTGGTGCCTGGATTCGAGGCTCCTGTGAACCTGGCGTATTCCTCCAGCAACAGGTCCGCCGCCATCAGGATCCCGATGTATTCCCCCAGCCCGAAGGCCAAACGTGTCGAACTGCGTTTCCCCGACCCCAGTTGCAATGCGTACCTGGCTTTTTCCGCAATGCTGATGGCGGGCTTGGATGGAATACAGAACAAAATCGATCCCGGCCAACCGCTGGACAAGAATATTTATGGCCTGACTCCCGAAGAACTTGCGGAAATACCATCTATGCCGGCAAGCCTTGAAGAGGCCCTGGAAGCTCTGGAGGAGGATCACGATTTTCTCATGAAGGGTGATGTGTTTACCCAGGATGTAATCGACACCTGGATAGATTACAAACGTGAAAATGAAATAGGCGAGTTGCGCAAACGGCCGCATCCGTACGAGTTCACCATGTACTACGATATTTAGGATATATCGTGACAGTTTTTACAGCAAAACCGTCAGATGGCGCTTCGGCGGGTTCTGCGGATTTGAGTTGACAGGGGTTGTCAGGGATTTTTATATACACGGCTTCCAATGGCGAAATTGTGTCCGGAAAAATCTTCTTGACCTTGGGACGATGATTGACGATGATTGGAAGGGCCTCAGCAGAGTTTATATCGCTCTGAAAAGTGGGACTTTCAAGGGTTACATGGTAAATTTAGAGACAGGAAATAATTGGAGGAAGATTTTATGAGCAAGTATCTCGGGGTAGTCTTCGCGTTTATCCTTGCGATTTCATTCGCTTCTACAGGAGTAGCTTCCGCTGACGGAGCCTCGCTGTGGAAGTCGAAAAAATGCAAGAACTGCCACAAAATGACCGCAAAGAAAAAAGTCGGTCCTGGTCTAGCCGGCGTGACAAAAAGACGTAGCGAAGCCTGGTTGCTCAAATGGTTGCAGGATCCCCAGGGGACATGGGCCGCTAACGACGCTGAAACCCAGGAGCTGAAAAAATGGGCGAAAGGCGCCGATAAACGCAAAAAGACCAAGATGAAAACGCCGAAAATATCCGAAGCCGAAGCTAAGGAGCTTATCGCGTATATGAAAGCCAACGGGGGCTGAGCCGACCCGCGGATTCTATAACCCAATCCCCTTGGGCTCGATCATAAGATCTGCCCAAGGGTTTTTTTGTATTCGCAAAGACTCCCGTTCGTGGCGGCAAGAACACGCCTCGCAAGCTCCATCAGGGGCCGGAGATCGGCTGTGACAGATTGTTGGGGAGGGGCGTCGAGGTCTGGAGAGATGTTGGTTTATGATTCGTAGACTACTGTGCTGTAGTTTATGGTTTCAAGATCCAGTTGGGCTCGAAAGGCGTTCAGGATTATATTATCGGTGTTTCCATCCAGAGCCTCCGCGTCTTTGGCGGCCAGATCAAGTTCCAACCGCGATTCCTCAACAACCTCGTCATAGGAGTTCATGAACCTCACGATCACCACCATGTGACCCGCTCGCCAGATCAACTCCCTTTTTATATCGGACGCCAGTTCCTTCACCACGAAATCGTTCAGAAAATCAGACTCGATCCGCTCCAGGAATTCACCCTCGAGGGGATAGTCCCCGAATTCCATGTCGAGCTTTTCAACCATGCGCAAAGCGGCCGAGTCGAGCTGGTCCATAATTATGTTAAGACGGTCCTCCGAATCCGGGGCGAACATGGGGGTCCGGAACTTTCCCCTTTGCTCAGGAACAAGCCAGACGGGGCTGATCAGGTTGACCAGGTCCCCTATTGTTTTTTCGCCGGGATCGTCGTCTGTGGAAGGATCGAACGAGACGAAATTTTCCACCTTCCCCCCGATGTGCACTTCGGCTGTCACTATGTCTATGTCCACCCTCTCCGGTCCCAGGGCGAATTCACCGTTGATGTATATCACCGGGCCGATTTCGTCGAATTCCATCGCGATGACCCTGACCTTGAATATGCCGTCGGTCCCTGATTTGAAACCGGGGTGTTTGGCGGCAGGTTTTGGAAATTGGGCCAGAGGCTCAAGCTTCGACTCCTCACGCAATCTCATGCTTATCGCCAGGGCCAGAAACACGCCCATGGCCACCCACACAAGGCTATCCATGCAACACCGGTTCTGTTCTGTGCGAACGTTGTCTCATTGTATGTTGTATTCCTTGATCAAACGGCTAAGGTATGTGCGCTGGATATTGAGCATCTTGGCGGTGTTTGTTTTGTTGCCATCGCAACGATCGAGTGACTTTCGCACAAACTCGGCCCGGAAATGATCTTGCGCCTCCTTTAACGAAAGCCCCACGCTGATGGGGCTTTTCCCGAATCCGGTCATCTCCGGAGGCAGGTCGGATATACCGATCATATCCGATTCCGCCATGATGATGGCTCTTTCCACGGTATTTTCAAGCTGGCGAATATTACCTGGCCATGGATACGCCAGCATGGCTCGTTTAGATTCTTCCGTGAACCCTCTGACGTCCCGTTTCATATCTCTGGAGAATTTCCTAAGAAAATGCTCCGCCAGAATAATGATGTCACCCTCGCGCTCCCGCAATGGTGGGAGAGCTATATTAATCACGTTCAGCCTGTAGAATAGGTCATCACGAAATTTTTTTTCTTCCACCAATTTTTCCAGCTTTTTGTTTGTCGCCGCGATGACCCTTATATCGACGGTTACCTGGGACTGTCCTCCAACCCTGAAAAACGACTCTTCCTGTAAAACACGAAGCAATTTTATCTGCATGGCAGGTGATGTCTCCGCTATTTCATCGAGGAATATCGTGCCAGAATCAGCGGCCTCGAACAGCCCCGGCTTCTGTGTGTCGGCTCCGGTGAAGGCTCCTTTCTCGTGACCGAACAGCTCCCGTTCCAGAAGTGTCTCCGCCAAAGCGCCACAGTTTACAGAAACAAGCCTCCTGTCGCGGCGCGGGGAAAGATCGTGTATGAGCCTGGCGAACAGTTCCTTGCCGGTTCCGGACTCTCCGGTGATCAGCGCCGTAGCCTTGGATGAGGCGACTTTGGCGCAATCCTCCATGGCCTTAAGCAATGGTTTGGATTTGCCGATTATCTCATGTCTGCCAGCCAGTTCTTTTCTCAGCAACTTGTTTTCACGGTTTACCTCGTTATATTCGCGAGCCTTGACCAGCAACCCCGCCGCAAGGTCCGAAAAGACAACAAGCCTGTCCAGATCGTCCTGGGTCAGCGGTTTCTCATCCTTTCGGTCTATTATTTCCAGCGCGCCCAACACATTGTTGTCATACGTTAACGGGGCGCACGCTATTGATTTGGTGTCCACATTAATCGCGTCCGCGATTTTCGGCGACCACCTGGGATCGTTGGCGACATCGGTGACCAGCACAGGTCTGCCTTGTTGAACCGCCCATCCAGCTATCCCCTCGCCCTCGTCCAGCTCGAATTTTTTGACCTGGTCCCCCTTGTCACCTACGCATGTGTGGAAATAAAGCTTGTCGCTTCTTTTACTCGTCAATAGCAGAGAAGAGGCTTTTGCGTTCATAACACGCATGGCGGCAAGCACAATAAGGCCCAGCAGGTTGTCCAGGTCGGCCACGGAATCGACCATGCTGGTCAAATTTTTGAAAATGTCCATCTGTTGTGAAGTCATAACATAAGTCTTATCCCGCGCCACAATAATCTGGGCGTCAGCTGTTAATGTAAGGATTTACACCGTATTTTTCAACAACTATAGTTCAACGCGGGTTTAGGCGATATCAGGGGGCTGTTGGCAAAGCGGCGTGATCAAAGACCGGCGTCGGCCAGCCAGGCGGCAACCCTTTTCTGGTTCTCCGTGATTTTGCGTGGCACCTTCACCTTTAACGAGACGTACAGATTGCCTCGCCCGGCGCCCCTCAGCTTTGGCGCTCCCGCGTTTTTTATGCGCACTTTTTTCGACGGATCAGACCCGGGTGCGATTTTGATCGATTTGTGACCATCGAGCGAAGGGACGGTGATGGTTCCGCCCAAAATAAGGGTGGAATAAGGCGCCTGAGCTTCCACATAAAGGTCCGCCCCTTCCCGTTTGAACACAGGGTCATCTGCTACGGTAATAGCTATGTACAAGTCACCGGCGGGACCACCGTTCACCCCAGGACCACCTTCCCCCTTCATTCGAAGCTTTTTACCGGTGTCGATGCCGGCGGGTATTTTCACCGTCAAGGTTTTGGTCCCCCCTGAAACCCTGGCTGTCATGGTTTTTTCACAACCCTCTACGGCTTCGCGGAATGATATGGTCATCTCCGCCGTCAGGTCCTGGCCCTGCATAGGCCCGGGCGCCTGGCCGAATATGTCGTCAAATCCGAACCCGTTCATCGAGCCTCTGCCACCGGCGCCACCGAAGCGGATGTGCGATCGACCGTGGCCTCCCCGGAAAAACTGTCCGAATATGTCTCCACCGATACCAAACTCCCTGAAAATATCCTCCATGTTCGCGCTGTTGAAAATATCGTCACGGCTGAATCTCTGGTGAAACATGTCATGGCCGAACTGGTCGTATTGACTTTTCTTTTCGGGATCGCTCAAAACCGCGTAAGCCTCGCTGACTTGCTTGAACATCTCTTCGGCGCTCTTGTCGTCGGGATTTTTATCGGGATGGTATTTTTTGGCCATTTTGCGGTACGCTTTTTTGATTTGAGCGTCTGACGCGTCCTTGCTTATCCCAAGGAGTTCATAATAATCTTTGGCCATTTTTATAGTCCTTTCCGAATCACCTGAAAAGCCCCCGCTTCGCCTTGCCGAAATATGGGATCACAAATCGTGAAAGTCAAGGTAAACCATACCGCGCAGAGATCGGCACCGGTACTCCTTGACATACATGCCCCCAATTTTATAATGAAACAATATTCAAATCGACTCCTTCATTCAACAGTTAAGATATCAGGCAAATGGAGTGTAAAATCAGCGATCGCGCCAGCGCGGTTCTCAAGGCTGTGGTCGAGGGTTATATAGAAAAATCGGAGCCGATTGGAGCCGAAGTCATATCAAGCCAATATAACTTCGGTCTATGCGCGGCTTCCATACGAAATGTGCTCGGAGACCTGGAATCGCGGGGTTACCTGACACAACCCCATATCTCGGCCGGACGTGTCCCCTCGGACAAGGGGTTTCGATATTACGCCCAGTCGTTGGTGGAAAGGATCGAGTTGCCGGAAAACCAGGCCAGGGATATCAAGCGCGCCACCGTCGGCGATGATTTTCTGGAATTGGCGGATTTCCTGGGGTCGGTTTCCAGAACGCTTTCCAACCTCTCCGCGCAAGCGGGGCTGGCGGGAGTGGCCACGTCCGGGTCGGCCCCCATCAGGAAGGTTCAGTTTGTAAAGATATCAAATGACATGACTCTTGCGGTGGTGGTAGCGACCAACGGTGAAATCCAGAGATACGTCATCAAGACCAGGGACGTGTTCACCCAGGATGTCCTGGACAAAATTACAAATTATTATAACGAGAAGTTCACCTACCTAAACCTGGCGCAGGCCAGGAGATTGCTTATGAAAAAGTTGCAACGGGAGGAAAACTGCCTCGACGCCTTGAGAACGGCGGCGCTTGAGGTGGCGGAAAAGCTGGTGAAACAGCAACAAGCCGCCGGGGCGGGGAAGATATATCTGGACGGCGCGAGCAACCTCTTGAACAACACGGAAAACCCCGCGGACTTGGCGGGAATCAAGGCTCTGTTCGCCGCCATAGATGAGAAAAGCATGTTGGCGGAGCTTTTGGATGATTGCCTGAAGAGCGACGGAATATATCTTGTGATAGGGTCGGAATCTGAAATAGGTGAGCTGGCCGACTATACGGTCGTAGCGCACCCCTTTTCAGGACTAAGCGGGATGGCCGGAGCTGTCGGTATCATCGGGAATAAGCGCATGAACTACGGCCATGTCATGGCGCTGGTGGCGTACACCGCAAGATCAGTAAGCGGGAGGTTGACCTGTCAAAGCATCGGGGAAGAAAATTGAAAGTGCCAATTCAGGACAATGACACTCCAACATCCGGGGACCGGGAGGGGCCCGGTTCTGTGAAGGAGCGGGATATTCCCGGTAAGGAGATCAAGCGCAAAAGCGGGAAGCTGGAGAAAAAAGAACTCCCAAAAAAGAAAAAAGACGAGATCAACAAGCTCAAATCTATTATCAGCAACCTGACAGAAAAGCTGGAAAAACGCGAATCAGAGCTGGTCATCGCCGAAGAGAGGGCTCTAAGGGCGGTTGCGGACTCGGAAAACTACAGCAAACGGCTGACTCGCGAATACAACGAGAAATCGCGTTTTGCCGCGTTGTCGTTGATAGAGTCTATTTTGCCGGTTTTGGATAACCTGGAGAAGGCTAGGCAGGCCATAGAGGAAGGCTCCGGGAGCCTGGATCAACTCGGTGAAGGAGTCCGGATGACTCATCAGCAATTTGTTGATATACTCGGGGGACAGGGGCTCGAGAAGCTGGATGTGGTCGGCAAGCCTTTTGACCCGACTTTGTGCGAAGCTGTCCATGTAGAGCAAACTAGTGACAACGAGGACGGAACGGTGACCCGTGAATTAGCTCCGGGGTACAGTTTCAATGGAAGAGTAATACGAGCGGCGAAAGTATGCGTAGCTAGGAACAGCCCCGGTGAGCCGGAAACATAGACAAACAGGGGGCAGGTTTCCCGCCCGGAATCCGTTCCAGGTGCTAGGTGTTAATCCATACGCCTCGGACCTGGAAATCAAGCAGGCGTTCAGGCGTCTCGCCAAAAAATATCACCCGGACCAGAACGGGGACAATCCTGTGTCAGAAGAGAGGTTTAAGGAGCTCAACAACGCCTACGACACCATTGTGAGCCTGCAAAGAAAGGGAGCCCGCTTACCAAGGGAAAGTGAAACCGGAAGGGCCGCCGGGTTCCTGCGTTCAAGGTCGCAGAGCCGTTTCGGGTCCAGGATCGCCGGTTTTTTCCGGTCTGATTCCAGGGACCATGACATGGGCGGCGCTCGCGGCGAGGACATAGAGAGAACCGTGCGGATCAGCTTCACGGACGCGGTGAAAGGGACAACCCTGGATCTGCATACAGATGCTTATACGCCTTGTGTCCATTGCGATGGCACGGCCGCTGAAGGCGGGTCGGCTTTTTCCACCTGCCCAAAATGCAGGGGCGTAGGTCACGTCCTGGAGGGTAGCGGGGGGTATCTCATCAGGGAGTTCTGCCCCAGGTGTCTCGGGGGTGGAAGCGTGATCAAGACCAGGTGCCGCAGGTGCAGGGGGGATGGTCGGATAAAAGGGATTAACAGCGTAAAGGTAAAGATCCCTCCAAATGTGGAGAACAACGCCAGGTTCGTTGTCCGGGGCAAGGGGAACGCGGGGAAATTAAACGGGCCGGCCGGAGATATGATAATCACCGTATCAGTGGCGGAGCATCCATATTTTTCCCGCAAAGGAGACGATATCTATTATAATGCCGCGGTGCCTTTCACCACCGCGGTTTTAGGGGGAGCTACAATTGTCCAAACCATAGATGGTCCGGTGAAAATGACCGTGCCGCCAAACACGAATGGACACACGATCCTCCGTCTAAAGGGACGCGGTGTCAATGGCGTCGGAGACCAGTACAACAAGATTATTATCGATGTCCCGTCGCGCCTCACAGAAAAAGAGCGAAGGCTTCTCAGGTCGTTCGCCCATCTGCACGGAGATCCGGTTATAGACGGAAAAAAACAGGGGATGTTTCGCCGGTTTCTGTCAATCCTAGGGTTCTCATGAAACAGTGATCAATGGTATTGCCGCCGATTACCAGCAAGCGGGCAAAACCAGCGTTTACCTTGCAAATTTGATGAATCCATATCCACTAAAACTATCAAGGTATAACTTATGCCAGACAACACAAAGGGAACCACTCCAGGCCAGGGCTCAGGCCCGATGAAACGGGTATATGGTTGGGTTCTCCATTGGGCCCACACCCCATACGGAGCCCCCGCTCTTTTTGTTCTGGCGGTTGTGGAGTCGTCTTTTTTCCCCATCCCTCCGGATCCGTTGTTACTGGCGCTGGGCGTTTCCAGGCCAAAAAAAGCTCTTTGGTACGCCACTTTGTGCACGGCAGGCTCTGTGATTGGGGGAGCCATAGGATATATGATCGGTTATTTCTTTATCGAATCAATAGGCATGAGGATAATAGAGTTCTATGGATTGGCTTCAAGATACGCAGATATCCAGACGCTCTATGAGCGATGGAACGCCGTCGTTGTCCTCGTCGCCGGAGTTTCCCCGATACCTTACAAGGTTTTTACCATAGCCGCGGGAGCTTTCAAGGTATCATTCGTTGTTTTTATCCTGGCTTCTCTTGTGGGACGTGGAGTGCGCTTTTATGTGGAGGGCGCGCTCATATATTTTTATGGCGAGCCTATCAAGGATTTTATCGAAAGGTACATGGTCCATTTGTCATGGGCTTTCGCCGCGATGCTGGTGGGCGGTTTTGTTGTAATAAAATATTTTATCAGCTAGTCGCCCTGGCTGATCCTGGTTTAACCCGGCCCTGCGCCGCCGGTACCGTGCGATATTTTGTGTTATGCGCAAGGATTGTTCAACAGCAGACGTACCGGTCGCGATAAAATGATCCGAACGCGATAATCGCAACGGAATCTTCGCTGAGGAAAGGCCGGAATGGCAAAAGAACTTTCATTTACTTCCGCATTTTCAGGACTGTGACTTCCAATAAACCTCCCCGACAACAGATCCCGGGGCGATCATGGCTCCGGTCGCTCAAATGGTTCCTGGCGCTGGCGGTTGTGTCGCTTTGTGTGTTAGCCGTCTTGGGTGTTGTGGCCGAATACCGGCTCCGGTCCGCGGATATCGCCACGGCGCTGGAAAAGGAGCTTTTGTCCCGTACCGGCGTAAAAGCGGAATTTGGTGAAATCGAGGCTGGCCTCGGAGGTGTGTTGAGAGCCGGAGGTGTCAGGATGGCTCTGCCGGATGGGGTGGCGCTTGAAGCCCGATCCGTCGATATCCGTATAGACCCCCTGGCCCTGTTGACGTTGAGAATCGATATAGAACGTCTTGTCGTGGACGGGTTGAAAGTGTCGTACAATCCGGTCTCGCAAAAAAAGAAAATCGAAAACAAACATGATCAGGATGTCTCCGATATCCTTGCGCCGCAGGATAAAACCAGATGGATATCGCTCCCCGTCCTGCCGGTGCGGGTCAATATCAGGTCGGCCGAAGCCCGCGACGTTTCCATTATCTATAACACATCCCGGACCCGATGCGACCAACAAGGCGTGAACATCTCCGCCAACGGTAAAGCTGGCTATTATGGTATCGAGGGACGGGCGCGTATTTATTCAAATCCGAAAGCCGGGTTTTCCTGTGAATGGAACGACATTGCCATTCAAGGCTCTCACGATATTGATATCAGCGTAAAAAGCGACGGGGTCTATAAAACCACCGCCAAAAGCTTGTTCTCGCTCGATGTCGCCTCTGCCAAGTCACCTTACGGAATCAAGCCGGGCAAGATAGATATCACGATGGAAAACTTCGTGAGCCGCGGTAAGGGGCTTGATATCTATTCCACGATAGCTGTCACGGCGTATGGTGAGCCGACGATGGAGATGGTTTCCGAGTTGAAAAGGAAAAAAAAGGGTTGGGAATATAAGGCGAGGCTCGACAAGTTTCGTTTTACGGCGGACAAAATGGCCATGGTTCCTGCGCTGAAGGATATGCGCGCAACGGGCCTGGTATACTTTGGTCCCCTGGAGTTTCATGGCGTCTTCGCGGACGAAGAGTCAAAATCCGAACATATGGTGTCTGGCAAGGGGATCGTCAGGTTGTTGGAATATGCGTTTAGAGACGATGTCACGGGTTCCGGCGCGGAAATCAGTTTTCATGTGGACAGAGCGGGAATAACCGGCGTAAAACCGGGCGGGAAGGTTCTGGCGAAACTGAAACTGCCATCTGTCAACGCTGGTGATTATTCCTTCAAAAACTTGAACGCCGATATTGAGCTGAAGCTGCTCGATACGAAATTTCCCAGGATTTATGTTTCAGCGTCCGTTGGTCAGGCGCAAAAAGGCGAGAGGACAATCGACGGAGCCGCTCTTAACGCCACGATAAGCTCAAACCTGGTTGTGGGGGTGGGGGATATAAACTGGATAAAAGCCGATGTCACCCTTCCAGGCGGATCGAGGGCCACGATATTCGGATCGGCGGAGGATTTTGGCAGGAAAAAGCTTCGTATAGAAGGCGACGCGACGGTTCCGTTCAGCCTGCTGGAAAAAACAGGTGTCACAAAAATTTTCACGCCGGAGCCTGCCGAGACCAGGATGGATATTCATTTTTCCGTGGAAGGCGCCGCTGGAGAGGGATGGAGAAATACGAACCTGGAAGCAAAAGCGAGGGTCAGCGCCCATGGGGTGCGCGGGGAATTGGAAAACGGCGAGGGGCGGCTTGAATCGACGGACATAACCATGGATATGACGGCTCACGTAGGGCCGGAGTTTAAGTTGTCCGGAATTAGCGCAAACCTGAAAGCGGAATCATCCGGCGCGGATATCCCGGGCGCGGGACGTGTCGAGCGGTTTACACTGGACGCGTCTATGCTTGCGGCGTCCACCTTGGACGGGGTGATTAAAACAAATATTAATTCTGATATCGATAAAATCATGCTCTACCCGGGAAAAAACGGGACATCCGAACCGACGCGCGCCTCTTTTGGCCTGGTCGGGGAGTTCGACATCGGCAAGGGTATATACAACATAGAATCGGCCAGCCTGGATCTGGGAGAATCGGCCTCCATGGAAGGCTCAGGATCGGTCGAAGCCGGGACCAGGCAATTTGACATTAAAATGACTTCCGACAGGATTGACGTGGGATTTTTCTTCGCCATGATCCCTCCGGGTTTGAAAAAATCACTCAAGATAAAGTCCGCCCACGGTGTCCTTGCCGGTTATCTGAAAGGTCACGGCATATGGCCGGAAAAATTTTCGAACATGTCATATCCGCCCGGATTCGATCTGGAGACCTCGATCGGGCTTACCGATGGTGGCGTGTCGTACGATGACGGGAAAATCGTAACCAGCGAAATGGATATCGATATTCACGCCGCGCTATCCAAAGAGAGGTTGTCCGCAGATGTAAGCGCATGGGCCGGGCAGGCTCTCGTAAAGGATGTATTCGCGGATTCCATAATTGACCCGAACCTGGAGTTCAACATACGCCTGGAGGACCGCGATATTTTGTATATCGACCGGTTCGTGTTCGATATCAGCGAGCTTGGGTTTGTCCAGTGGCTTTCCGGCTCCGTCGGGGGGGTTGATCCAGGCGGTATGAAAAAGCTTTTTGAAAACCCGGTCCAGGTTTTGACCGGACTTGATATCGATCTGGAGAATTATTCCGCGTTGTCTCTGGACAAGAGCAGGCGGTTTTTTTCCGATGCCCTTCTTTCCGGAAGCGTTGAGGGAGTCGCCACCATGCGGTCAAACCCGGGAACAGGGTTCAGTGTAGTGGGGCGGGGCGAGTTCAAGGAGCTGTCTGTCAGGCTCGGCCAAAAGCGGTTGATCGAGGGTCTCAATGGGGTATTCCCGTTTTCAAAGACTATCGCCTACGTCGGTGAAGGAGATAAAAACGAGGGAATCATCAATACTCGATCCGGTGGTAGCCAGGGCGTCCGGGACACTACGTTTTTCGAGGATTTGAGAGGCCAGTCCGCCCACAAGGAAAATTTGGCGGCGGACTTTATTAATGCAGGACCGTTCACCCTAAGTGACACGAAATTTGATTTGAGATTCAAGGAAAACAGGTTTGGTGTCGATTATTTCAAGGGCGCCCTTGCCGGAGGCGTGATCACGGGGTCTGCGCGTATAAAAGGGGAGCCGGAAGCCTACACCATGCGTATGACGGAGGTCTTTTCGGGGATCGACCTGGCCGCGCTTTTGCACCGTGATCTTGGTCTCAGCCAGAAAGAGAGCCAGGTGGACGGAGATGTCACAATGGAGATATCGCTTGAACCCGGGGAGACCAGGGAGGAAATCGATATATCCAGGATCGAAATGGCCGTGCACATATCACGAATCGGTCCGAAAGCGCTGGACAGGATATTAAAATTCCTCGACCCGCAAGAAAGCTCGCCTTCTGTCATGAACGCCAGGGTGGCGCTGAAATACGCCAAACCCGTTCGGGTCGATTTGATAGCCCGTCACGGCGCACTCACCCTGAGTATTGACGTTGAGTATGACCTTTTGATCGGCGGGCAAATAGTGACCATGCCTGTAATAAAACGGCTTCCCATCCATAGCCTGGTGAATTTTGAGGCCATTCGCGCATATCTTCGCAAGCTTTCATCCATGACCGAGGTGATGCGGTTGGTCGCGGCTTCACGTTTAAGGGTTGATAACGATGGGCAGATGTCGTTAAGGTAATCGTCATGGATGCGAATACTGATGTGGCCGATTCTGGCCTGTACATAATCATCATTTCCCTTGGCAAACCAACACGTGTCAGGGTAGGGGCTTTGGGTGTTCTAGGTTTTGAGCCCGGGGTATACCTTTATGTCGGGAGCGCGCGCAGGTCTCTTTCAAAAAGGATCGGCAGACACGCAAAACCGCGCAAGCCATCAAGATGGCACATCGATTATCTGCGCAAGGTGTCCCGGTGGGTCGGGTATGTAACTTATTCGGGCGAAACGGACGAATGTTCGCTGGCGAATAATGTGATGAAAGCCGTTGGAGGCTTTCTAACCCACGAGGGGTTCGGCTCTTCGGACTGCCGATGCCGCGGTCACCTGATATTCACCCGCCAAAAGCCGGAAAAAATTAGCGCCACCTTAGAAACAATAGACAAGTTGCGAATCATGGAATATGCGCTGTCACACAAACCCGGCCGGAGCGATCCAAAACTCCGACACTACGGGGGAGGTCGGGTTTAATGAAAACTTTCGACCGGTATATCCTGACAGAGTTTTTCAGAGTATTTCTCCTGTCCATGATAGTGATGATCGCGTTCTACGAGATGGTCTCGTTTATCGACATGGCTGGATACTTTTTCAAGTTCAAGGCCACGTTCGACATGATTTTCAGATTCATGCTGTTCAAGGTTCCCATGGGTCTTTTCCATGTGACACCAATCTGCGTGTTGCTCGCGTCGGTGTTGACGATAAGCTCCATGTCACGTTTCAGCGAGCTGGTGGCCATGAAATCGGCGGGTGTGAGCCTGTTGCGCATAGCCATGCCCATCATCTTAGCCGCTGGCGCCATCAGTGTCCTGTCATTTTTGGACAGCGAATACCTGTTCCATCTCGCCGCAAAAGAGACCAACAGGATTTACTATGACGAGATTAAAAAACAACCCAGGAAAGGGCTTTTCAGCAACGACAAGTTCTGGTACAAGGCGGACGATGGAGACATCTGGAACATTGGCCACATAGACACGAAAAAGGGCGTTTTGCGGGAGCTGTCCATATTCAGGTTCGACAAAAGCAAAACTCACATTGTCAGCCGGGTAAACGCCAGCAAGGGCCGCTACGCCGATGGCAAGTGGATTCTTTCGGACTACCTGGAGCGGACATTTTCAGAAGGCGGGAAATTCACGGAAAAATATTACAAGGAGAAAACGCTTCCAAAAAGCGCGGTGCCCATCGCGGATTTGACCAAGGTACAGCTCGATCCTGATGAGATGAACCTGGATCAGATACGAACCTACATCCATGACATTAAATCAAAAGGATACGACGCCACCAAGTATATCGTGAAAATGCATTCGAAAATCGGTTTTCCCCTCATCAGCCTGGTGATGCCGCTTCTGGCCATACCGCTGGGCGCCAGGTCCAGCAGGGGCGGGGGGATTATGGTCGGGATCAGCATTTCCGTCATAATCGGGGTCGGGTTCTGGTTTTCGTTCTCGACAAGCCTGGCGTTTGGAGAGGCAGGCAGGCTTCCGCCGACCCTTTCCGCGTATGGGGCGCACTCGGTTTTCGCCATGATAGGGTTATATATGCTCCTGACAGACAATCAGTAACGGCTCCTATGCTCTATCCCATAGCGGATTTGTAGATCGCGATCAGGTCGTTTCTTTTCAATCCGCCCAAAGCGTCGACCCCCTTGTGCGCGATTACAGCGTCCGCCATCAGTTCAATTTTCTCACCGCCGATTCCGTAGTCCTCCAAGGTCACTCCGACCTTTAAAGTGTCTCTGAAAAAGCGAACAGTCGCCTCTATTCCTTCCAGCGCGGTTTGCAGTTCGTTTTTCCCCTTCGGGTCGACGTTCCATACGGCTTTGGCGAATTTTACGAACCGGGAGGTTTTCCTTTCAGCCATGAATTTCATCCATCCGGGGAAAACCACGGCAAGAGCCGCTCCATGAGACAAGCCGTACTTGGCGGACAGCTCATGCCCCAGCATGTGACATGTCCAGTCTCCCTGCGCGCCAGCTCCAATAACGCCATTTAGCGCCAGGGTGGAGCCCCACATTAAATTGGCGCGGGACCCGTAATCGTCCGGGTCATCCAGCGCGGTTTTTGCGCCCTGTATAACCGAGCGCATGATAGTTTCGGCGAAGCCGTCTTGCAAATCGGTCCCGTCGACATCGTGAAAATATTGCTCGAACACATGAGACAGAATGTCCACCGCGCCAAAAGCGGTCTGATCGGCGGGTACCGTGTATGTCAACTCGGGGTCCAGGATGGAAAATCTTGGATACCACAGGGGGTGGTACATGGCCCGCTTTTGCGCAACGGCGGGATTGGTTACCACCGCGTTACCGTTCGCTTCGGACCCGGTGGCGGAAATCGTCAAAACAACACCCACCGGGAGTGGGTTTGCGGGTTTGATTTTTTTTTCAAAAAAATCCCATGGATCGCCATCATACACAGCCCCCGCGGCCATGACCTTCGATGCGTCTATCACACTGCCGCCGCCCAACGCGAGTACCGCGTCTACCCCCGACTCCTTGCATATGGCCGCGCCACGACGGACAGAATCGATCTCCGGGTTCGGCTTTATCCCGGAAAGTTCCACAAATTCGACTCCGGCCATCGTCATCTTCTCTTTTACACGATCAAGCAGGCCGGTTTTTTTTACACTGACCTCACCGGTGACCAGCAGGATTTTCCCCCCTATGGCCGCGACCTGTTCACCCACGGTTTCCACCTGGCCCTTGCCGAAAATGACTTTTGTAGTGTTATGGAAAACGAAATTTTTCATGATCACACGAGCATGCTATATCGACACCAGCGTTTTCTTTTCACAAAGGCTTGTCTGGACTGTTTTGGCTTTATCCTTCAGACGGGACATAACCTCCCTGTAACTCAGGCCAAACTCCGAAATGGTGAGGATCGGCGAGCCTGCCACTATAACGTCACCATCATGGGGGATATCCCTCGCTCCCCTTTCTTTCCACAGTTTCGCTCCGGAAAAGACTCCGTCCTTCTCGGCGAAAACCCTTGCGTGAGCATGGTATCCATCGCTGGAGCCAGGGTCGATTATCAGCGATGACTTGGTCCGGGTCACCCCGTCCATGTGCATTCCCAGAAGGTCGTTCATAGTTACAACGCCCAAAAGCCCCATGCCAGCCGATAGACGTGGATTTACTTCTACCAGGCTCAGTTGCTGATGGTAAATGAAATCAAAACTCCACAACCCCCTGAGACTGAACTCCAGCGTAAGTGATTCCGCTATGGCGGTGACATCTTTGTGGATTTCATCAGAAAACGGGTGTGGAAAAACATTTCCCACAAACCGGAACCCGGAGGCGCCGAAAGATTTGTCCCCCACGATCTGTGTCATTACGCCCAGCACCGCCGCGTCCGACCCGTTGGAGACAACCGCGGCCGAAGATGGCAACCCCTCCACAAACTCCTGGTAATATACGTTGGGTATGTCGGAGCCCATATCATCTAAAAAGTGTACGCCTTCCCCGCCCATACCGGCCAATGGTTTGACCAGCCAACGCACAGCCCCGGTTGGCTCCGGCCTGGTCGTCCTGTGCCCGGGATATCCAAAATCCCATGAAGCGGCCGCTTTGGAAAGCTCGTCGGGGTTTCTGACCATTCGGATTGACTCATCATCGCACCCAAAAACAGGGCCGATCTTTTTCAGGTTTGACCTCGCCTCCGAATCGTTTTCAAATCCGGGACCGAACACTACTGCGCAGTTGTCAACGCCACGGGCCAGGTCGACCAGCGACATCAGGCTGAACTGGCCGTCCCCGTCACGAAGCGATGATTTGTTGGGGCAGAGTTTTTGTGTGTCCGTATCGCCGTAATAATCGATGGTAGACACGTTATGACCGTGCCGGACGGCGTTCTCCGCAAGGAAACGGATGTTGGCCCCTATCAAAAGGATCGGTTTTCGCGTTGAACAATGGATCATTTCAAAAGCGGCTCAAAGTCTGTTTGCTATCGAGTATACCACTTGCCGGTGGATTGCAAATTGTAATCATCACCGAAAGGAAACATTGTGACACCCGGGGAGGTAAATAACCGGTCTTGCGGGGGTTAGGGGGATGTGGTGACGATAATATCCTCAAGCCGGCGTTTTGGCACATGGTGATTCCCATCGTCGTCCCGCCAATACCTGACGTTTCCGTCAGACCCCACGGATTCAAGTATTACCTTTTCCTTCGGGTAACCCATGGCGATCACGACAAGTATCTCGAACCGCTTAGGGATATTCAGCGCTTCTTGCAGGTCTTCCCGGTTGACCGAGCCTATGATACAGCCACTCAGCTTTTTCTCCGTCGCTCCAAGCATTACGCTTTGGACGGCGATTCCCAAATCACGGTCAAAACTTTGCGAAATGGTTGTGTCACCCAGCGCGACTATATACGCCGCCGGCCGTTCACCTTCCGCCGGGCCATGCCAGTTTGCCAGGTATCCCGCCCATCCGAGGCAGGGGAAAACCAGGCGATTGTTATCGGGATCACACGATAGGAGATATTTTAACGGCTGAAGGTTGGAAGCGGAGGCCGAAAGCCTGGCCAGGTCCACCAGATCCTTTAATGTATCGCAGGGAACTTTTCTGTCCTGGTGGAATCTTCGGACGCTCCTGGCGCGCCGGACAAGCTCGGATACTTTCAATTCCCGTACGCTTCTTTTAGTATTTCCCCGGCGCCCATTTGAAGCAGACGTTCGGCCAGTTCGACGCCAAGTTTTTTGTGCTCGCCGATGGGGGCTTCCATTTTGTCCCTGTACAACACCGATCCGTCCACCGCGCCCACAAGCCCATCCAGGCGGACAATGCCCCTTGTCACCTCGGCGTGCGCAGCGATGGGCACCTGGCATCCCCCCTCCAGCCTGGTAAGAGCGGCCCTTTCCGATTCAATGGCGATCCGTGTTTCATCATGGTTAAGAAATCCTATGAGGCTCAGGGTCGCGTCGTCTCCCTTTCTGGTTTCTATTCCAAGGGCGCCTTGGGCGACAGCGGGAAGCGATTCCTCGACGCTCAGGTATTGGGTCACCAGATTGTCCTGCTCCATCCGTTTGAGTCCGGCCGCGGCCAGCATGATGGCGTCCAGATTCTCCTCGGTAAGCTTGCGTATACGCGTACCGATATTCCCTCTAAGCGGGACTATTTTTATGTCAGGTCTTTTGTTCAATATCTGCGTCGATCTTCGAAGTGAAGATGTCCCCAACTTCGCCCCATGAGGCAACCGGTCGAACGATTCGGCTTTTTGCGCTATGAGGGCGTCCCTGGGGTCCTCGCGTTTGCAGACGACGGATATCTCCAGCTTATCCGGCAGTACGGTAGGGACATCTTTCATGGAGTGCACGGCGATGTCCACCCCGCCCGAGATCAGCTCTGTTTCGATCTCCTTGACGAAAAGCCCCTTGCCGCCGACCATGGCAAGCGGCGTGTCGAGGATCTTGTCTCCCTTTGTTTGGATAACCTTTATGGATACGGATACGTCCCGGTTGTTTTTTTCAATCCTGTCCCGCACCCAGTTGGCCTGCCACAGCGCCAGCGGACTGCCCCTTGTTCCGATATGAATAATTCCCAACTGACAAAATCTCCCAAGATAATAAAAGATTGGCGAACCCGGCGCCGAGCCTGCGCAAAGGGTGGTTAATCCTTAAGGCCGAACAGGTACCGCAGGGCCTTGAGGTATGTGTGTCCCTCTTCGGTTTCCGCTTTTTTCTTCAGGTTCACCACAGGCGCGTGGATCACCTTGTTGATCATCGAGACGGTCATTTTTTCTATAAGCTCCTTGTCCTTTTCAGAGACGCCTTCCAGCCTGCGCAGGGTCTTGTCCAGCTCTTTACGCCGGATAGACTCCACATGTCTCCGTAGCGACACAATAGCCGGAGCCACTTCCAGATGGTCAAGCCATATGAAAAACTGCGACACTTCGCTGACTACAATTTCCTCCGCACTTTTCGCCTCGCGGGCGCGTTCTACGAGGTTGGCCTCCACAACGTTGCGAAGATCGTCGATATCATAAAGGTAGCAGTTGTCGATATCGTTGACGGACGGTTCTATGTCACGAGGCACAGCTATGTCAATAAAGAACATGGGCCGGTTATTTCGTTCGGCTATGACTTTTACAGCCAAATCCTTGCGCACCACGAAATGTGGCGCGCCGGTGGAGCTTATGACGATATCGCATCGCTTCAGCTCATCATGCAGTTTGTCGAACTTTACGGCCTCGCCGTTAAACTCTGTCGCCAGATCCACAGCTCTTTCGTAGGTCCGGTTGGAGACGAGAATCGTCTCCACACCCTGGGAGACGAGATGACGCGCCGCAAGCTCTATCATTTCCCCGGCGCCAATGAGCAACACCGTTTTATTTTCGAGATCGCCGAAAATTTTCTTGGCCAGCTCCACCGCGGCGTATGAGATGGAAACCGCGTTTTCCGCTATGCCGGTCTCGCTTCTAACACGTTTGGCCACGGTAAAACTCTGCTCGAACAGACGGTTGAGCACCGTTCCGGTGGATTCCAGCTCCCGCGCGGCCTTGTACGCCACTTTCACCTGACCGAGGATCTGCGGCTCTCCCACTATCATCGAGTCGAGGGAGGCGGCCACCTTGAAAAGATGCTCCACCGCCTCTTCGAGCACCAGCAGGTATGTATATTTTTTCAGCGTGTCCGCTTCTATCTCGTGGTAGTTGCAAAGAAACCGCTTCAGCGATTCCACTCCCTTTTTCACATCAGAGACCCTGGCGTATATTTCAGTCCTGTTGCATGTGGACAGGATGACCTTTTCGTGAATGTCAGGAGCGTGGCTGTTGAGCATACGCAGATGCTCCTTGACCAGCTTGTCGGATATGGAAAGCTTTTCCCTGATTTCTACAGGGGCTGTTTTATGGTTTACGCCAAATACTATTAAATTCATTTTATCAACTTATATGCACCAGCAAAGCCGCCGCCACTATACCAAAACCGGCGATCCCCAGTGTCGCGGCCCTGCGCCCCCGCCACCCGAAGCGAAAACGGCCGACGCTGACGACAGCGTAGACCAACCAGCCCAAAAGGAGCAACGTGTTCGACAATTTAAATTCTACAATTGTACCGTAATTCTGGGATGACCATACCCCTGCGGCCATGGCGCCTATCGTGAGCATGGGAAATCCGAATATCAGCCCCGTACGGTTTACGTTATCTAGTATATCCAGCGACGGAAGCCTGTGGTACCAGCCCCCGATATGCTTCGATTTTAGCTGCCGCTCCTGGATAAGGTACATCAGGCCGGCGGCGAATATCAGTGTAAACGCGCCGAAACCCAGGAAAGACATGGTCCTGTGCAAAGTCAGCCAATACGCCGTTACGGGCAAATCCGATCCGGCGGACTGGGAAAACGGAAGCGAGAAAAGCATCAGCGCGAAACCTATCGGCACCATAAACGCCCCTAATTGCTTTATGCGGAAATAACCTTCTGCGATAAGGAAAACACCGAATGTAATCCAGCCTGAAAAAACGCAATACTCGAAAATGTTCGTATAGGGCCCATGGCCGGTGACCATGGACCGCTGCGCCAGCGCGGCTGTTTCGAACACGAACCCGGAAAAGATCATGACCGTGGCCAGGACGAACAGAATCTTGTTGCGAAGAGCCAGGTAGAGAAGATATTTGATCATCCCCAGAAAATAGAGAAAAGTAGCTACAGCAAACAAAAAGTTCATAGCTCGGCGATTTCCTCCACCAGGTTTCTCGCGCCCTGCAAGTCTCCTTGCTGTATCAGCTCCAGCAGGTCAGATCCGGCCAGACGTGTAAAAATCTCTTCTCGGCGTTTTTGGTCGTCTATGTTTTTCAGGGTATGGCGCCGCGCCGCGCCCATCATTTCCAGGTAGGTTCCCCACGCCGGGCCGAATTCTTTTTCCAATATTTTACGCACCCTTTTGGAAACAGCGGGGCTTTTGCCGGAAGTGCTGACGGCTATCACCAGGTCGCCTCTTCGTATCACCGACGGCACGATAAAAGTACACAACTCCGGCTGATCCACAACGTTTACCGGGATCCCCCGTTTTCTGGCCTCTTCGTATATTTCCCTGTTTACCGTTTCATCGTCCGTGGATGCGATGACAAGACAAGCCCCGTCCATGTGCGGAGGGGAGAAAACATCGCGCACCCATTCAATTTTCCCCTCTTTTGCAAGATCTTTCAACGGGCCGGTTATCTTCGGGGACACCAGCTTTACCACAGCTCCCACTTCCAGAACAGACGCCGCCTTGCGGCTGGCGACCTGGCCGCCTCCCACTATCAAACATTTTTGGCTGTCCAGGTTCAGAAGTATGGGGTAGTAGAGGCTCATTTCCGGTTTTTGACCAGGTTGTTAAGTTCTTCTACAAACTGTGTCAGGTCCCTGAACTCGCGATAAACAGAGGCGTATCGGACATAGGCGACGTCATCGAGCTGTTGCAACCCTTTCATCACCACTTCCCCTATCACGGAGCCCGGCACTTCTGTCTCTCCTGTTTTCATGGCTTCCCGGACAGCTTTTTCCACTATCTCTTCACGGTCTTCGGCGGACACGGGGCGTTTGTGGCAGGCTTTTTCTATACCGGCCATGATTTTTCCCCTGCTCAGCGCCTGCCTGCCGCCGTTCTTTTTTATTATGAGAGGAAGATTTTCTTCTATTCTTTCATAAGTGGTAAACCGCCTCTGACATCCCCCGCACTCTCTCCTGCGCCTTATCATATCTCCCTCTTTCGAGAGTCGGGAGTCTATGACCTTGTTTTCCTGGTCACCGCAAGATGGGCATTTCATCGACCGGCCATATTAACAACTGTTATGTCCGTACAACGGAAACTCGCCGCATAGAGCACGGACTTCCTCCCTGATCCGGTCGAGTGCGCCGGTATCCTCGATATTGTCCAGCGCCTCGCACATCCAGTTTCCAATCGTATCCATCTGATCCTCTTTCATTCCCCGGGTGGTTACGGCTGGTGTTCCGACCCGCACACCGGAGGCTATGAAAGGTTTTTCAGGATCGAACGGAATTGCGTTTTTATTCACGGTTATCCCCGCTTTTTCCAGCCCTTTCTCGGCCACTTTGCCTGTCAGCTTCTTGCCTCTCAAGTCGACCAGGGCGAGGTGCGTGTCCGTGCCTCCGGACACCAGCCGGAGCCCGTTGGATGCGAGCCTGTCCGCCAGCCGTTTGCAATTTGCAACGACCTGGCGCTGATACTCCTTGAACTCGCCGGTGGCCGCCTCTTTCAGCGCCACGGCCTTGGCGGCGATAACATGCATCAACGGCCCCCCCTGCAAACCGGGAAAAACGGATCGGTTAAGGTCTGTTGCGTATTTCTCTTTGCAAAGCACCAGGCCGGAACGGGGTCCTCGCAGGGTCTTGTGGGTGGTGGTGGTGACAAAGTCGGCTATGGGTGTGGGGTTTGGGTGGAGCCCGGCCGCCACAAGGCCCGCTATGTGGGCCATGTCTACCATGAAAACGGCCCCTATCTCGTCGGCTACTTCCCGAAAAGGCTCCCATGGAATGATCCGCGCATAGGCCGAAGCGCCAGCTATGATGAGTTTTGGCTTATGTTCCAGCGCCAGCCTGCGCATCTCGACGAAATCTATCAGCTCGGTTTCGCGGTTTACGTTGTAGGGGACTACTTTGAACCATTTGCCGGACATGTTCAGGGGATGACCATGGGTCAGGTGGCCGCCATGCGCCAGGTTAAGACCCATTATCGTGTCGCCGGGCTTGAGCACGGTAAAAAACACGGATTGGTTGGCCTGTGAGCCGGAGTGAGGCTGGACATTGGCGTGTTCAGCCCCGAAAAGCTTTTTGGCCCTCTTTACAGCCAACTCCTCGGCTATATCGACGTTGGCGCATCCACCGTAATATCTCCGTCCAGGATACCCCTCGGCGTATTTGTTGGTCATAACCGATCCCTGAGCCTCGAGCACGGCCTCGCTGGTGAAATTCTCAGAGGCGATAAGCTCCAGTGTGGAAGCCTCCCGCTCCGATTCACCCTGGATCGCCTCCCATATTTCCGGATCGCACGTTTTAAGCCGGGATTCGCTAGAACCAATAATCATTGACGCTTTTCTCCTGTGATGGGGAAGTTGTTTTCAAGCTCTGAAATCTTCCTGATTCTCTCGTCATGTCGGCCACCTTCGTATGGTGTGTTCAGCCAGGCTTCGAGGATGTCGTACGCTGCTTCCTCGCTGGTTGTGCGGCCGCCCATTACAAGTATGTTCGAGTCGTTATGAAGTCTGCTCATTTTGGCGGTGTAGTTGTCGTAAGCCAAAGTAGCCCGCACCCCGGGGAATTTGTTGGCTGTGATGGACATTCCTATGCCGGTGCCACACAAGAGAATTCCCTTTTTAAAACGTTTGGAGCTTACTGATTCAGCCACTTTGGCCGCATAATCGGGGTAATCCACCGAGGTATCCTCATGAACTCCCATGTCCTCCGGTTCATAACCAAGCTCTACCAGCCGATTTACCACCTTATTTTTTAGCTCCAACGCACCATGATCGGATGCGATCGCTATTTTAGTTTTCATAGATCAATTTTCACAAGGTTAGACAAATTAATACCCACAACCTTATTATTATATAGAAGAGGCTGTTAAAGTGTCAAAAATGGTGATTGATCCAAAATCGGCGACAGATCACAGTAATAGTTTATGTAGAGAGTCAGAGAGGTCGGGATTCATGCGTATGCACGCCGGACATGCCCATGCTTGAGAGCCAGTAGCTTCTGGCAATCTAACGGATCGGACCCAAAAGCTGAAGTCCGGCTCCTTTGGAGCTATCCGGGTTCGCACTCGCAGGAGACAAGGCTCCAATCCATGAAACCGGCGGGAAATTACATGAAATGTGACCTATAATCCACTATGCTTTTTATTTCGCGAATTTCTCCACACCATCGAAATCTATGGCCTTCAAATATTCCTTGACCGCCGATTCATCCGTGTTTCGATCGCCTTCGACAGAAACAAGAACCCGGTTGGCCACCATGACCTGAAAAGAATTCTTTTTCTTGTTATATATTACCTTCCGCCCGTCTACCACCACTAGCTTGGCGTTGGCTCCGGCTATCTGGGGATTGGCGAACATCATCGCTATGGCCTGAAGCATGGGTGAGTCAGAAGTTAGAGCGATTTTGATTCTTTGCTTGCCGTTGATATATGTTTTTTGGGCGTTGACACCTCCACCAAAAAGGCTGGCGGCGGTGTTGCTCTGTTTTTTTGTTTTCCAGCCAGGTAACGGCTTTGGCAGAAGCTTGGATAAAGAATCCGCCCTGGCCTGCCGTATCAATGTGGCCGCCGCGTCGAGAGCTGTGGCCGCCGTGGAATAGTCCTGCTTGTTATACGCCTTAAGAGCCTCGTCAATCTGGTCGGTCACATCGTCGGCTTCTGATATGGATGTGGCAAAAAGGATAAAAGCAAAAATAATTGTCACGGTGCGAAAGTAACTCATCAATTCTACCTCTGAAAAGGTTAAACTTTTGAATTCCGCCTTTTTCAATGCGGAACAAATTGGCTGGCTCTCGCCCGGGATACGCGCGAAGCGTGATAGGGTATCCTCCTATCCCGCGCCCATGTCCTCATAGTCGGTAAGCCCGATCACTCCTCCCCGCTCCAGTTTGGACCGTATTGTTTGCACCAGGTACAGATGAAGCCCCTCGTCTTCGGCAAGCTTGGCGAAGAGCGCTTTGGCGCCTGTGCCTGTGGAGCTGGCGCTTTCCGACGCTTGATTATAGAACTGTTGGGCGTTTCGCTCTGCGTTTTCCACTTGCAACAAAGCGGCCTCGATATCCAGCCCGGCGGGAGTCTGCGTTCCGGCTCCGGTTTCTTTTGTGATCCATTTGACCATCTCGCCCGGAGCCTGCCCCGAACCCGCTGGATGGTTTTCCCTGTATTTTACTAAGCTGTTGTAGTGCCCTTCTTCTCTTTTGGATTGTTCCGCGAAAAAATCGGCGACACCGTAGTTTCCAACTTTTCGGCACAGGCCGGACAGATTCTTGTAATGGTCGATCGCCATTTTCTCGTTTATAATCGCTGTAATTACGGCGTCAGTTTCACTAATGTTGCTTTCAGCCACGTCTTTTCTCCCAACTAGAAAATTTTCTATTATTATCTCACATCAAGCGTACAATGCCATAGTCGCGAAACTGACGACGCTGTCGTTGTCGCCTTCGATATTTTGCCGATATTCAATCAGCTCGCCCCTATTGGACTGTGTCAACTTTAGCAGAGCATACAACGCAGGAAAACCACACACCCTATTCGACTGGTTTGTTTCTGCGATTTTTTGCACAAAACCGGCCGGGTCGACCCGCCTGATACAATCGATCAATTCATGGTCATCCCGCCTGATACGCGTCAGCGTTGCGTCGTCCAGTTTTTCGCTGTCACCGAACCTGGCTCCCACATGGGAAAAATCGACACTTGCAACGTAACACGTTTTTCGCCCATCCTCGGCTACTGTTTTTTTCAACGACTCGATAAACTTCTCAATTCGCCCGCCATTAAAAACCGGATGGTCCAGGCTCCAAATAATCTCGGGAAAAGACAAAAGGACGGGGACCGACGAAATATTGGGGTTATCCCTGGCCAGCCTGGCAAGAAAAAGTGACTGGAATTCTATTGAATGCTCGTTTCTGTGCGCATCCATGTGGTTGAAGATTTTTTCGCCAAAATTGATCTCAAAAGCTCGTAAAAAATCCCGATCCACCTTCATGGTTCCGGCCGGGGTGGAAAAATCCTTGTCAATACAGGAGAAAAAATCCTCCGTCAGGGTATGTCCCACTCCAAGTATGATAAACAGCTCCGCATCGGAATTTTTTAACGCTCTCCATCCAGCCCCCATCATGTCCGACCCTACCTGAAAATCGATATGCGGCGCCACCACGGATTCCGCCGCTTTCCCGGCGGCCGGCTCCCCGCTTTCCAGCAACGCATCGATATTGGATATGAGCTCCTCCACGTTATCGGTATAACTTTTCCCTGCGAAAAACGGCGGCCTCTGCGGACTGGATACAAAGTCATTCCTGATCGATTTCCTGTGCAGGGAATATCGTTCGTTATCGAGCAAAAAGGCGTTATCGAGCTGTTCAATAAGGCCAAGCACATCCTCCGGTCGCACTCTCTGGCGAAACTGGTTATAAAACTCCTCGCATATCTGGTCCACCCCCCTATGGCCATCCATCAGTGTGACGAGAAAAAACGCGGGAAGTGATACGAGTAGCGAGTTTTCCACCAGCCTTTCCGGATCGTTGAGTGACATCATGAGCTGGTTTTCGAACTCGACATTGATCGCCTCAATGGGGCGTACGCATGGGCGTTTGTTCATATTTAAACCTTCGGGCATGACAAAACGTTATAGCTCGGCTTTACCTTGTAGCGCCTGAAATATTCAGCGCTCCCCCGCCAACCTACCTTGGGCGCTTCAGTTTGGCGAGAAAATCCGTTTTTTTCTCTTCGCCTTTTAACAGTTGGGATATGTTTTTTCTGTGCGTGAATATGATAAGCGCCGACAAGGCGATGGTGACGATCCAAAGCTCGGGTTCATACACATCCCTTCCCGCCAGCATTACCAGGGGAACGCTTATCGCCGCGGTCATCGAACCCAGGGAAACATATTTGGTCGTCATCGTAACCAGCAGATATACTCCCACCGCCGCCAGGGCCGCGTAAGGCATGAGCCCGAGCATCACACCACCAGCCGTCGCCACTCCCTTACCCCCTTTAAAACCGGCGAACAGTGTCCATATATGTCCGACTACCGCCGCGGCCCCGCAATAAACGGCTGTGCGCTGATCCGAAAGATAGGCCGCGCCCATGGGGGATATAAACACCACCGCGGCGTATCCTTTGAAAATATCCGCGGTAAGCGTCACCATGTATGGTCCCAGGCCGAACATCCTGTACACATTGGTGGCTCCGGCGTTACCGCTTCCGTGCTCCCGGATGTCAACCCCGCCGACAACACGCCCGACAATAATAGCTGTAGGTATCGACCCGAGCATATAGCAAAAAACCAAAGCTATGACAAATACGCTCATGAAGCCGCTTCCGGATTACATATTGCCGTCTGGTTACGTCCGCCCTCCTTGGCCATATACAGGGCCTGATCGGACTTGGCAAGCAACGCGCTCCCGGTTTGAAAGCCCATCATGTCGCTGTCGCAGATACCCATAGAGACCGTTACGTTTAGCGGTCCCTTGTCGGTTTCGAATGGACGGCTGGCGATATCGAGCCTGATCCTCTCGGTGACAATCTGGGCGTCGTGGGCGCCGGTCTGGGGCAGTAACATGGCGAACTCCTCGCCGCCGTACCTGGCTACGGTGTCGATCTTGCGCAAATGACGTTTCAGTCTGACTGCTATCTCCTTTAGTATGGTGTCGCCGGTCGGGTGGCCGTGAGTGTCATTGAATTTCTTGAAATAATCTATGTCAAGCATAACGCAGGACAACGCCTGGCCAAAGCGTTTCGCGCGTTCAAACTCCGAATGCAGGCGCTCGTGAAAACTTCTGTGGTTTAACAGTTCTGTAAGACCGTCCGTTGTAGCCAGCTTTTTGAGTTTTTCGAGTTGATGCACGTTGTTCAGTGAGGCGGAGAGAATTTCCGCGATAAGCGCCACCAGGCTAAAATCGAGCCTGTCGAAAAAACCCTTCGAGTTTCCATTAAGATTCAACGCGCCCAGGATTTTCGACCCCATCTTAAGAGGCAGGCACAGGGCGAAATCATCGTTATATTTGCGCCGTTTGACATCTGAGGAGAATGGAGACGAGGAAAATCTTGTTTCTATAACCTTTCCTTTGCCCAGCCTGGCTTCATTCATTATCGGTGATTGGTCAAACGGCAACTCGTGGCGGTCCATCCCGCCTTCCTCATGGTTGTGGGCCAGGAGGCGAAAACATTCATTTTCATCATCCACGACAAATACGGAATACCTGTCGGCGGTGATGAATTCCTCGAAGTCCCTCCTGATGGCGGCGGCGATATCATTTAAATCCAAGGCGTTCGCGTTGTGGGCGAAATCGACAAGACTCTCGAGTTTGTTCTGATAATCCTTGATCCGAAAATGAACCCTCAGTTTCGCCAAAAGCTCCGGCATGTTAAACGGCTTGGTTATGTAATCGTCCGCGCCAATATCCAGCCCTTCCACCTTGTCCTTTGTTTTGCGCAACGCCGTGGCGAAAACCACCACTATGTTTTTTGTATCATCGTTTCCCTTCACCTGACGGCACACCTCGTATCCGTCTATATCCGGCATCATGATGTCCAGAAGCATCAGGTCGGGGGGGTCTTTTTTTATCATCTCAAGCGCATCATTGCCGAACGCCGCGGTGGTGACCCGATATCCTTCCGTCCGCAACACCGCTTCCAGTGTCAGACGGATGTCCTCCTCATCGTCAACAATAAGAATATAAGGTTTGCGTGTCATGGCCCCGCATCCCACTTCGCGGGTATCAGAATTGTAAACCTGCTCCCCTCGCCGAGCTTGCTTTCAAGAGTGATACGCCCGTGATGCGCCTCTACTATCTCCTTGCATATGGCAAGACCCAGCCCCGTGCCGGGGTAGCGGCGCCGGGTGGAGCTGTCGGCTTGAATATATTTGTCAAATATGCGGTCCGCCTGGTCGCTGTCCACCCCTATCCCCGTGTCGGACACGATTATCCTGCACCACTTTTCCCCGTTCCTTTCAACCATGTCAGACAACACCTCTACGCTACCACCGGATTCGGTGAACTTCAGCGCGTTGGAAAGCAGGTTGTTCAACACCTGTGTCAGCAGGTTGGGGTCTGCTTCAATTTCCTCATGGCTAATTTCGTGCGTGGCGATCAATTCCACGTTTTTGTCTTTAAAAGCAAGGGAGAATTGCTCCACCCCCTGCAGGATCAGCTTTGATATATCGGTTTTTATCACATCAAGCTTCATCTGGCCTGTTTCCAGCTTGGACAGGTCCAGCAGATCGTCTATCATCGCCTGCTGGCGCTTGACATTCCTCGCTATAATATCCAGGAACTTTTTTTGATCGGGTGTCACCAACCCAAGGTTGCCCCTAGCCAAATTGTCCACAGCGGCGCTGATGGAAGTCAACGGTGTTCGAAGCTCGTGGGAAATCATGCTGGAAAAATCATTTTTTAAAAGTTCGTATTCCTTTTCCTTGGTAATATTCGTCAGCAACAACAAAGTGCCTGCGGCGACCCCGTCTGCATTGGAGACATTGGTGGATCTGATTTTATATATTTTTCCGCCAATCACCGCCTCATAAACGATATCATTCTTGTCCGAAGGGGCGCCGTCGTTTACAGGCTTGGCGTTCAGCTGACTGATAAACTTGTCGAGGGTCAGGTTTTTTCCTTTGCTGTATCCTGGGGCAATCTTCATGGCCACTGGGTTTATTACCTCCAGGGAGCCATCAACGGAAAAAAACATCATCCCGTCTCCCATCCCGTTGATAACGGTTTCAATTTTGCTCTTCTCGGCTGAAAGCTCGTTTCTCAGGTGAAGAAGGTTCACACTCTGCCGGGCGAGCGCGTCTGTTATCTTCCGAAGCTCCCTGTTTCTTTTTTCCAGGTCTTCATTATGAACTTTGTCCCTGGATCGTTTTTGCCCTGATTCAATAATGTCAATAGCCAATCCAGGCAACCCCGCAAGCCCCGTCTCGTCACTTAATATAAGAGGACCCAGCTCCATCTCCATAATTTCGGCTGGAATGGAAAACTCGTGGGTGGGAGCGAGGATGATAATATCCAGTTCGCTCCGGACGGCTTTCATGGTTTTGGCCGCCAGCGAGGCGAGTTCCGGGTTCGGTCCGAAATCGACTATGGCAAGGTTGTAGGCGTGATATTCAAATGGTATTTTAAGCGCCTCCATGCAGGAGCAGAAATCCAGCGTGGGGGCTGAACTCGCCGCTTTTTCAAAAGCCTTGCCGATATTCATACGCTGGTCGATATCATCTTCCACTACGATTATTTTTTCGGACAAAGGTCAGCTCCATAGGTTATCTGATTATAATACATTTAATTTAAGCGCCGGACAATTGCCCCGCCGGGATGGAAAGGGGGTGTTTTATTGTGATCAAGCCCCTGGCCCAGACGTCGCTACGCTGGTGGGGCCAGTGTGACGATCGCCTGTCTTTGCGCGTCGTGCAGGCAATGGTATTGGCACAGGCCGCACCCAACACATTCAACCGGATTGATAACAGGATGTCCATCCTTCTGGATGATGGCCACTCCCGGGTGGGGGCAAAAGTCCAGACACCGCCGGCATTCCTCTCCTTCAAACACGCGGCATTTATCAGCGTCGATCCTGGCGGTTCCCATCTTCAGATCGAGAACATGGTCCACAGGTTGCAATGCGCCGGTCGAGCAGGCTTTTATGCAGTAAAGCTCCGAACACAAGAAGCACGGTTTTCGGTCCGGACTGAAAACAGGTGTTCCTCTGGCGGCGCCATACTCCTCCGGCGCGGCGAAAAGAGTCTTCTCCGGGCATACTTTTATGCACTCGTCACAACGGTCGCAAAGATCGGCGAACTCTTGCTCCGGAACAGCGCCTGGGGGGCGCAACAGCCCCATTCTTGGCTCAAAGGTGTTTTGCTGTCGGGTGACGGGATCCGCCGGGTCAATACCGTGAGCCGCCGCCATGAACTGGCCAAAGGCTCTGCTTATAAAATCCGCTCCTTCAATAAGGAGTCCTCGGCGATTTACCTGCTTGTTGTGTCTCATCTTCATATTTTACATTATGATAGGAGCGGATAGCTCAACAACCGCCATTTTGAGGTTGCGACACGGGAAACATGACGAGAGAATCATCGTTCGTAGTGGGTATATCCGGAGGGTCGGCCTCCGGGAAAACCACCGTGGCGCGCCTGTTGTCGGAGCGGCTTGCGGAGTTTCATCCAGCCCTGATCGAGGTGGACAGGTATTTTCTGGACAGGAGCGGTCTCTCGGCCGAAGAACGGGAGAGTATAAATTACGATACCCCGGCGGCGCTCGATTTTAGGCAACTCGGTCGGGATCTGAAATCGCTCAGGGAGGGTAGCCAGGCGTTTCTACCGATCTATGACTACGCCTCCCATAGCTCCCGGCCCAAAGCCGACCCGATCGAATCTTCGTCCCTGATCATAGTTGAAGGAATTCTCCTGTTTTATCCTCCGGATATCCAGACCATGCTCGATTACAAGATTTTTATCGAAGCCGAACGGGAGGAGAGGCTGAGACGACGAATCGCCAGGGATGTGGCGGAGCGGGGCCGCAGTTCAGAATCGGTCGTCAGGCGGTTTTTCGACACTGTAGAGCCGGGGTACGAAAAATATATGTTTCCCACACGTAAAACGGCGGATTTCATCCTCGACTGGAACAGGCGCGACCATGACGCGATAGAAACGATAGCCCGGCGCATAACCGCGTTAATGGTGTAAACTGTACGTAGATACAATATTTTTCGGTAAGAAGATGGGACTGGGAAAACTAAGGCGCGCATCCCGTTATCTGGCCCGTTACAGGGAGATATTCACCATCCTTGTGAGGTACGGATTAGCCGACTGGGCCCATCGGATCGACCTCGATTTCGTCAAGGAGATAGTGACACGCCAGGCGTCTCCGGACCTTTTGGACTTGTCCACGGAGCAAAGGGTTCGCCTGGCCCTGATGGAACTTGGTCCCACGTTCATCAAGTTCGGCCAGGTTCTTTCGGTTCGGCCGGACCTGGTCGGCGTCGAGTTGTCCAACGAGCTGAAAAAGCTCCAGTCCAACGTGGAGCCCGATCAGCCTGAAATCGTCAGGGAAATAATAGAAAACGAGCTGGGCCGGGGGGTAGACGATCTTTTCACAAAGTTCGGGCCTCACCCGGTCGCGTCTGCGTCCATCGGGCAGGTCCATCTGGCCTGGCTGGAAAAGGGGGAGAAGGTGGCTGTCAAGGTGCGCCACAAGGGGATCGAGAAAGTCGTGGAAACGGATATCGATATTCTCAATGACCTGGCCGGGCTACTCGAGGATTATGTCGAGGAAGCCCGGTATTACAGACCGAAAGAAACCGTGGAACAGTTCTCCAGGGCGATCGGCAGGGAGATGGATTTCAACCGCGAAGCGCGGCACATCCAGAACCTTGGGGAGGATCTGGCGGATGACAAAACGGTGAAAATCCCTTTCGTGTATGAAGATATGACCACCCACCGGGTGCTGGTCATGGAGTGGATCGACGGGACGCCGTTTAACAAAATCACACAGGACACCGAATCGCCCGAGGATATACAGGAGCTGGCGCGTATGGGTGCGGTGCTTTTTTTGAAGATGATTTTTGTTGATGGCTATTATCACGCAGACCCTCACCCCGGCAATCTCATGGTGTGCCAGGGCAACCGGATCGGTCTGCTCGATTTCGGGATGATGGGGCGTCTTTCGGCGAGGATGCGCGAGCATATCGAGGATATGACCGTTGCGGTGATGGCCAAGGACAGCGACAAACTGGCGAGAATTATCACCAAGGCCGGCTCCGCCCCGCCGGAGCTTGATGAAATCGGCCTGGGATCGGATGTGGCGGATTTTATCTCCTATTACGGTAGCATGCCTGTCTCGAAAATCAGGCTGTTCGCCGCTCTCAACGAGATTGTATCCATAATCCACCGCTACCACATAGTGTTGCCGACAGAAATAATGATGCTGATCAAAACATTGATCACGCTGGAAGGAACGGCCAAATCCTTGTCGCCGGAGTTCAACATGCTTTCCTTGCTGGAACCCTACCATGAGCGGATGAACGTGATGAATTTCGCCATTGGCAGAAGAGTGGCCAGGATGGGTCGGTTTTACGAGGAGCTTGAGAGTTTTGTCGAAACAGTGCCGCCGGCGCTGGCCGACATCATCGAGCGGTTTCGCAGGGGAGCGCTGGAGATACACATGGAGCATCGCGGTCTGGAGCATTCCGCCAACCGGCTGGTTTTCGGGATTCTCACCGCGGCCATGTTCCTGGGCTCGACTATGTTGCTGAGTTTTAAGGCGCCTCCTGTCATATACGGGTATTCGGCTTTGGGCGTGGTTGGCTATGTAGTTTCCATGTTCATGGGAATAAGGATACTCTGGGCGATTATGGTTTCCGGACGGTTGGAATGATTCAATAGAAACAATATCAGGAGATGATCATGTTTGAAGCGATACGCGACGCCGCTAAAATCGGAATGGGGGCCATCTGGCTTTCCAAGGAGAACCTGAAAAAGCTGACTGACGATCTGGCTGAAATGGGAAAAGTGAGCAAGGAAGAAGGAGAGAGGCTGTTCAGAGAGTTTGACAAGTCCAGCGAGGAATACAAGAAAAAACTGGGCGAGCAGGTTGAGTCGGTGGTCAAAAAGTCGCTCGATTCGGCGGGCCTGGCGCCTAAAAAAGAAGTGGACGAGCTTCGTGAAAGGATAAACGAGCTGGAAGCGAAACTGGCGAAACTGGAAAGCGGCGGGGATCAGTCCCCTTTATAACACAGGATCACAGGCTGTTTTTTTATGCGCCCGGAATACTTCCTGGTCGGTGGGGGATGGGTCGCCTGGTGTTTTTTTCACAGCTTTCTGGCCGCTCGCGGGGTCGAACGCGCGTTGAAGACCATGCTGGGCGAGCGTGGTGGATGGTATCGGCTCTTATACAATCTTTTTGCGATAATTTCCATAATTCCGGTAGTGACCCTGGAGAAGACCCGCGCCACCGGGCTTGTGGTTGACTGGGGCGGTCTGGAGGTTTTAAGGCTGTTTTTTTTCTGGGGCGCGGCGGCCGCGTTGGCTTGGATTGTATTGTCATACGACCTTGGCGACTTGGCCGGGATCAGGAGCCTGGGCGATGCTGACAAGGCTATGTATGAAAGCCTGGTTACAAGCGGCCCTCTCTCGGTGGTTAGGCATCCTTTGTATAGCCTTGCTTTTATCCTGCTGTGGACCAGGCCGCTTAGCGACACGGCTATTGTCTCCTCTGTGATTCTGACTCTTTACCTGTTAGCAGGGACATGGCTCGAAGAGCGAAAACTCACGGCGAGGTTCGGTGACCGGTATCAGGCGTATAAAAAAACGACACCGGCCTATTTCCCATGGGGTTGGTTTTGGCGATCATGAGGCCCGTCGATAAATGAAGAAAACTCCGGCGCCATTTTTTTCTGTAATAATCCCCACCTATAACAGGTGGCCGCTTGTCGGTGAGGCGATAGAATCGGTCCTGGCCCAGTCGTTTACGTCGTATGAAATTCTCGTGGTGGATGATGGCTCAACGGATGAATCGGCCAGGCTGATAAATGACCGATACCCGAAAATGCGATTGATAACGCAGACCAACAGAGGGGTGAGCGCTGCCCGAAACGCAGGTATACGCATGGCCGGCGCCAGGTGGTTGGCGTTTCTGGACAGCGACGACCTGTGGACACGTAACAAGCTTGAGCGACAACACGATTTTATTCTCGCCGACCCTTCTGTCCGGGCGCTTCATACGGATGAAATCTGGAGGCGGAACGGGCGAAGGGTTAACCCTCACAAAAAGCATCGCAAAACCGGAAGCTTTGAAAATGACGACGAGCTTTTTCGCCGGTCTGTCGGCATGTGCCTGGTGTCGCCGTCATCGGTGGTGATACACAGGGAAGTCTTCGACAATGTAGGCCTGTTCGACGAGGATTTGCCCGTCTGCGAGGACTATGACATGTGGCTGAGAATCATGACGCGATATCCGATCCACTATTTGGATGAGAAACTGACGATAAAACAGAATGGAACCGGCGGGAATTGTATTGCAAAACAGCTTTCGGCGTCTGTCTGGGGGATGGACAGATACCGGGTTTACGCTTTGGAAAAGTTGGCCGAAGAAGAATCGCTGTCGCCGGAGCGAAAGAAAGTGGCGCTGGAAGAAATAATAAAGAAGACGGGGATAGTGGCCGCAGGAGCGGCGAAAAGGGGCCGGATCGAAGAAGCCGATAAATGGCGGTCCAAATCCCGGCTGGCGGTCGCCAGGTTGGACGAGACTAAGGAGCGATCCCCGCTTATTGTTTAAACGCCCCTTTCATTTTCAGATACTCGACAATCATGGTCGCCATATGATCAGGCGTGTTCTTCGCGTTGTTGAAGCTGATATTATAAAGCGATGGATCCGTCGCGTTTCGTCCGGTGAAATCAGCTATGAACTTGTCCCGCAAGTCCTGCTGAGAGTTCAGGATGTTTTCCGCTTCGGCCCGGCCAACGTTGCATATGCGTTGGATTCGGGCCAGCTTCCACTCCCTGGGCGCGGTAACCCTGATATGGACACCATGAAATTTCCCGGGGTCCAGACGTTGGGATATGATTTGCGACCCTGCGCCCAGGATTACGCAATTGCCGCTGTTTACCAGGTTGAGGATCAGGTTTCGCATCTTCTCGAAAACCTGGGATGACTGTGATTTCAGATAGTCCGGTACCAGCGCGTCAACAAACCAGTCTGAAAACGACCATCGTTTTTCTGATATGCTCTGTACCATATCAGCGGAAATATCCTTATCTGCGATCATTTCGTTGATCATCGACCGGGTGAAAAGGCTCCATGTCTCTTTGGATTGGTCGTTAAGCTTTTCAACAAGACCCCTGGCCAGATCGTACCCCTCGCATCCGTATTCTCTTGAAATCGTCACGAAAAAAGCCGCTTTTTTCTTGTCCTTTTCCAGTACCTGCTCGCGTCGCGCCGCCCAATCACGGTAGAAGCTTAGATTAAGAGAGGCTTCTTTTATCAGAGGATTGGTCATGTTGTATAGCAGTCTCCACGTTATTGTTGTCCGGCGTCCGTTATTGGCCGCAGGGGTCGTATTATAAAGGTTAAATATCAAAATTGAAATGGTTTGCAAAAAAAAGCGCGGCTCCTTGGAAAAGAGCCGCACCAATCATACCAGCCGCTATTGGCGGGAAATGGTCAACGGACCTGTGTTAGACCAATCCATAAGGTCAAACAGGCGTATGACATTCCGCAAACCTTTTTCGCGGCAGGATTCAGCCGTGTCCCATCGGCGTTACGCCATTATCTTTTTGCACTCCTCGACACATTTTACGCATGCATCTGCGCAATCCTTGCACGGCTGGTGTTTTTTCTCGTGCTTGCGGCATTCCGCCTCGCAACTGTTGCAAACATCAATTGCCAGCGCCGCCGCTTTTTTGAGCCGTTCGGAGTCATAGATCGCCACCTCGGCGAGAAAACCGCACGCCGCCACCAGCTCCGAGACGCTTTTGGCGCAATCCCGCAAGTTGGCGTCGCCAAAATTCTCAATGAGGTGCTGGACGCATTCTTTGCCCCGCTGGACGCAATCCATGGCCGAGTCGATAAGCGGTTGATTTTTTCTGGATCCGTGGCCGTCATGTCCTGCGCCCTGCGTGGCATGCGCCACCTGGCTCGCTCCGACCGAAACCGCCGCCGCCAAAGTTCCCATATTCACAAGCATTTCTCTTCTGTTCATTGTTCGTCTCCTGAATCAAAAACGATATAAATCGTCTGTTTGTTGTAATTAATAACGATAGGGCGCGCCGACAAAACGCCGTAACCGCCACCCTGTCCATGTCACCGTGTCAATCATCGCTCGACAACGTGTCAATCAATTCGCGGAACATCGCCATATCCCAGTCGATGGCTCCGATAATTCTACCGCTTATTTTCCCGTCCATGCCGATTATGTATGTAGTCGGCAGGGCGGAGACTTCATAGCTGTTTCTGACACCCCCTTCAGGGTCGAGAAGCACCGGGAAACTGACACCTAGCCGATTCGCGAAGCGACGCACATTATCGGGCGACCCCTTGTCGGCGGCCACGGCGATAATCACGAAATCATGATCTCCGTATGTCGACCATAACTTCTCCATTCCGGGCATCTCCTTTTGGCAGGGGACGCACCATGTCGCCCAGAAATTCAGAAAGATAATCTTCCCCCTGAAATCCTTGAGGCTCACATTTGTTCCGTCGATGGCGGCAAGAGTGAAAGCAGGCGCTTCCACCCTCGTTTTCGGTTTTACGATTCCCAGTGTCTCAAAAGGGTTTGTCTCGATGGCGGCGGAGTCGGAGAACGCAAGAATGACGAGAGCCATGGCGGCCATCATCGTCTTACGTCCACTTACGCTTAGTCGCCTCACGATTCGCTCCTTTTTACCTGGAATGTTTCTTGAGATATTCCAGGATCATCACTCTTTCATCGTCGGAAAGCGGCTTTACGCCTCTGTGATCCCTCTCCTTGTCCATGACCGTCACCATGTGTTCCCACTGGTTTGCGGTATGGCGTTTTGGATGGGGCAGGGAATGGCATACGCCGCATTTATCCGCGAATAGCTTCGCCGCGCCGGACCCGGGGTCCGGTATGGGGGTTTGCCTGGCCGCGCAGGCGGCGATAAAAGAAAACGCTAAAAAGACTATTGTCTTTTTCATTGTTACAATCTCCTGTCAATTAGAATCCAAGCCGGCTTTTGCCCTGTTTGTCCTTCCCTGTATACCGAACGCTCGATGGAGTTGGAACTTCCATGTACCACGTCAACATCACGCGGTAGTTCTCCTCGAGTTGAGGTCCGTTCAGGTTCTGGTATATTGGCAAGCCGAAGCTCAGGTCGATTATATGCAACGGGAGCGGTTGCCATTGCGCACCGACTGTGGCGAACAGGCTCGTCCCCCCATAGTTATCCGGATTCCACAAAGGGCTCATATAGCCCGAAGAGGCGTCGCCCCGGGTCGTCATTCCAGACTCGCCCGACACGGCCTCATCCATCTCGCCGCTGATGGAGTTCTTGATCCTGCCGTTCAACTGGAATTGAACCACAATGTCATACCGCACCTGGTACATACTGTAAAAATCCAGGCTCAACTCGTCGCCCAGGCTGTAACCCCTGGCGTTTTCAAAAGGCCTGAACGTGTATATCAGGTTCGCCCCCCACCACCATGGAGACGCGGACCCCTGGTATACCACGCCGAGCATCGGGTCGAACGTTCCGGAACCCAGTTGCATCGAATAGGGCAACAGCTCCGACCTCCTGGCCGATACGGGATGGGTTTCGTTCTTTTCGTCGATGGAGCCGGTGGGGAGGCTTAAGCCCATAAAAAGAGAAACCTGCTTGGTGGGGATCAGCGGATCGTCCGCGTATAACCGGTATTTGGTCATCAGCATGGTGTCGGCCATGCCGGACGACTCCATGTTGAATCCGCTCTTGCCGGTCATCGACTCCATCATGGAGTTGAATTTCATCGGCATTGTGTTGTTTTTCCACATGAACATCAGCCCACCGAAAAAGTTGTCGGTAAAGCTGTATCCCATGGCCATGTTCAGCATGTTCATATCCATGCTCTCCGGGACGGCCATGAAATCTCCCCCCGAAGAGGTGTCCATGCCTCCGCCCATCATGCCCATATCCTGAGGGCTGAGCAGGCTGTCTGAACTGACGGAATCGGTTCCGTCACGCAGTCCGCTCATGTTCATGATCATGGGGCTGATCTTGAAACGGAATTCGTGGGTTTCCGGCACTCCGGCGCCGGGAATATTCATCGGCATGTTCCCGCCGCACTTGCCGCAACACAGCCCCACATACGCTCCGGCAAAAGCCGGATACAGTGAAACATACATCGCTACTAGCGCTGTGATTGTTTTCTTCATCCTCATTATCCTCATCACTCCCTGAATAATAGTGGAGCAAGACGCAAAGCGCCGTTCCACATGTGAATCTCTGGTAATCACGGCTCGAAAACCCCGCTTTATCACGCAGGTTCCCCGTTTAAAGGCGCAACAAGCCCTATGGCCGTGATTGAAGGAAGATAAATCTAGACTCGCCGGGGAGGGTGAGGATTGGGACGGTCAGTGCGGTCGGAAAAAAAGTCAGGACCTAAATATTCGCAGAGCGTACCTGCGATTACGGGAAATATAAAGCCCACGGGCCGGGCCGGGTCCATTTTGATTGTGGACACGACGTTGGTGTTGTCAGGGGTGAAGCCGCCGCATTTTCGCAAACAACAGCCCATCCTTCCCTTGCCAGGCATGATTTTCAATGGACAGATTTTGCAATTACGGCGCATCATACACATGGCCGATCCGGATTTATGTTTTATTATCTCCAATATTCTCCGGATTCTCTCATCGGCCGTGTCTTCGCGCTGATAATCTGCGGATGCGGCCCGTGTGGCGACGGCAGGTCCGGCCTTCTCTCCGGTGGTTACGCAATGGCGCTTGCCCATGCCGTGATCCGGCATGTCCGCCATGGCCGACACAGGACCGGTCGACCCAAGTGTCAAAACACAAACTGCCACCAAATAAAAGGTTGCGTACTTCATTTTCCCCAAAAAAAACTATTTTTCAGAATAGGAGCTATATTTTATAATGTCAATGGCCAATATGCCTCAGCGCGATCACCCGGTTTCAGACATCTGCCGTCGCCTCGGGTTGTCGCTGGCCCGCTTTGGATACGCGACGCCAAGCTCTCTGTTGGGTGGATTTATTTGTTACGCAAATAAAGAGAATCCAATCGTCAGCAGGTGGTGTACAATCTTGAGAAGGGCGGATAGCTCAGTTGGGAGAGCGCCAGCCTTACAAGCTGGATGTCGGGGGTTCGAACCCCTCTCCGCCCACCATTTTTCATAATGGAAATGTCAGGAAATAAACCGCAACCAAAGATAAACAGGCGAAACGAAAAAAAACAAGGAACTGTTGGTGATCGAGGCTATGACCTGGCGCCAGCTTTACGCCACTATTCCCAAAGGAGCCAAGAGAGCGTGTTCGCCGACCTGGTGGACAGGGCGGAAATCGGCCGGGAACCGGGTTTTGCCGCACGCCGGCATCCGCGGAAAATCCCGTTGCGCGGTTGACGCTGATGTAGCCGTCAGGAATGTTTTAAATTCGCGGACACCTGGGGAGTATCAGCCAGAATTCAAATCCAAGCGCCCGCTTCCGAATTCCCGGCGGCGCTTTTCAGGTACGCCTGGTGGATGAATATCCGCTCAAGACCGCGGGTTATCACAGGCGCGTCATAACACGCCCTGGCTTTTTCATACCCGTTTTGCCCCACCCGCCTGGCGTTTTCCGGCGATGACAACAGCATGTTCACCGCATCGGCGTACATCTGGGGATCCATCGCCACCAGTCCGTTGTATCCGCTGTTTACAAGCTCCGCCTGGGCGCTGTCTTTGGGCGATTGTGTGTGATGGGTGACCACTGGCAACTTCGCCGCCATGGCTTCAGCCAGAACCAGCCCGAAGGTTTCTCCCATATCGGCAAAATGAGTCATGACGCTGATCCCGGAGTAAAAATCCATGATCTCCTTTTCGCTTGTGGACATGGGGTGTTCGACGATGTTTTTCTCCATGCCCATGTGTATCAGTTTTTCCCTGACCTCCGGAGTGAGACCTATCACGTGAAACTCCAGATCGGGAAAAGTCTTCGCCACAACCCCGAGCGCTTCTAGGTATCGAAACTCCCACTTGGTGTTGTCCGCCCTGCCAATTCGCCCGACCGATTTCCTGGAAAAATCCCGGCCGTCGAATCCGTACTGGTCGAAGCTGTCGATCTCCACCGGATAATAAAGAATTTCATACGTGGAATTGACCAAAGGGTGTCCCACCCACATCTGGTATCGGGCGGCGCAACTGTATGAAATGAAAATATGACAATCAATCAGGTCGTTTTCCCTGCTGTTATCCACCCTTCCGAACACGTTGTGCTCGATGATTATCGGTATACCGGCGTCCTTGGCGGCGGTAATCGGCCCCGTTTCCGCCCATCCCCCCCGGTGGATGTGAAAAATATCGGCGTTCAGGCTTTTAAGATAGGTTTTAAGATATTTTTTCGACGAGATACGTGTGTTGATCCCATGGTTTCGCAGGTCGTCCTCGCGCCCGCTTGCGGGATCTGATTCAAACGCCACTACGTGCACATCGAACTTCTCACTGTTCAACAGCCGGCTGAATGTGCAAAGCGTTTTTTCTGTTCCACCGAACCCCAGGCTGTTGGTAAACTCGACCACCCTGATTTTTCTCATTGGATATCACCGTCGCTTCGCTGGCCCTTTGCGGCCGGGTTGATTTTTTCACAAAGAGCGGCAAACACCTGTCTTACAGGCTCGGAATCCGGGATAGCGCGCACCCCGGCCCGCAGGATTTCAAGGGCGTCTTCCGGTCTGCCACCATTTATGTACAGCTCCGCGGCCAGCAACACGCAATCCGGATCCCCGGGGGCCAATGTCAACAGCTCGTTGGCCACATCAAACGCCAAAGAGCCGTCAGGGATAATCTCCAGCCAATCCTTGATCCAGTCCGCTTTTCCGTATCCGGACCGGAAAAGCTTGGTGAAAAGCAGATCGGCCAGATGGAATTTTTCTCTGGCCAGAAACTGTCTTGCCAACAGCTCCATGGAATGTGCGCATCTGTCTATGGTGATTTTTTTGGGAGACCCGGATATTTTTCGCACTGTCTCGGACAGGTTTTCCCACATACCGGAATTGAAAAACAGGATAGCGTCGCTCAGCAGCGCCTCCGGCGACGGGTCGACGTCTGACACCCTGCGGGTCCGCGCGGGCTTGCTCTTTATCAGATCCGCATACACTCGCTCGTATTCCGCCACGCACCGTCTTGCGTTAAACCTGGTCTCCACCTTCTTTCTCGCCGCTTTACGCATTTCGCGCCATTGATCCGTCCCCCGCAACTTTATGGCGGTGTCAATGGCGCCCAGCACGGCGTCAGTGTCATGCGCCGGAACCATCCATCCATCCACCCCGTCGGTTACGATCTCCGCCATGCCGCCATCATCGGCCACGATAGGCAAAGCGCCGGACGCCATGGCTTCCAGCGCGATCAGGCCGAACGGTTCCAGCCTTGACAGCATCACAAGAAAATCGGCCTGCATGTATATGTCCGACATGTCTGTCCTCAGCCCGAGAAATTTCACATGGCGCGTAGATTTCCCTGTCTGCTCGCGTCCTGCAAGCCACAGTTCCGCCTGCGGGTTGGTTGCGACAATCCCGTCCTCCAACTCGTCAAGGTGGAAATACATCCTTTTTTCACGGCGAGCGGATTCCAGCAACACCACCTTGCCTTCGACTCTCGGGTTTTCGTTAAACGGGAAAAGTTCCAGGTCGATTCCGTTGTGGATCACCACGGTCCTGTCCATATCCGGCTGTGCGTGGCGGACCGTTTCGGATACGCATATTGTCATATCGATATACGGGTACAGCTGGCCCGGTTCCGTCAGGTGCATAAGCTCTATCAATAACGGCGCCCCGGAAGCTTTCGCCGCTTCGCATATCATCGGCTCGTACCCGCCGGAGAACTGTACAATATCGGCGGTGGAAAACAGCTTGACCAACTGTTCGAATCGGTCATCCACGCCGGTGTAATGATATGAGATGGTGTCATCATACATGGCGACCCCGGCTTGCCTTGTCTGCGTGACGACGAATTGCGGATCGACCAGGGAACGGTTCAAAAACCGGTGGTACAGCGCATCCATCCGCTCTATTCCCCCGCCGATCTGTGTGGTGGTGGCGCAATGGACAAGCCGTATCGGTTTAAGCGTTTTTTCCAATCAGAATCTCATATCAAAATCGGCGAACTCACCAGTGGGTTTTTCCGTTTTTACATCAACACCGGAAACCAGGGCGCCAGACGGGCCTCGATGGAGCCATTTGGTCAATCGCTCCACGTTGTCTCTGTCACCTTCACATACGACCTCTACCCTGCCATCGGAGAGATTGCGCACCCACCCGGTCAATCCCCCGATGCTGGCGGCTTCGTCCATTGTTGACGCCCGGAAAAAGACGCCCTGCACACGGCCCGATACAAAAGCGTGAACCCTTACCTTGTCCATGGTTTTATTTTATACGAGAGCCCGGTTGCGCCACAATACTTTACCTGCGCCGCTGTTAACGCAACAACCTGGACTTCGCTATGAGCCTGGCGGCGAGTTGGTGACCTGACTCGGTCCAGTGTTTGTCGACTGTGAAATAAAGCTCGACGTCCGGTTTGCTTTTCCGGTTCGCCCGGAAGCCGGGGAGGAGGTCCAACGATTCTATTCCCAATTCATCGAGCGTCTTTTTCAAAAGGCGGTTCGGGCGGTCCAGGTCATACCCGGCGGGGTCGAGCCCCATCCTCCTGAGCTCGTTTTCGAACCTTTCCGGGTCTACCTGGTTTTTGGTGGGGATTAAGACCACAACGAGTTTCGCGCCGATACTATTAGCCGATCGATTCAGCTTCACTATTATTTTTTTCGTAACGGCGTACGCTCCGGTCACCTGCGGATTTTCCGTGGCGGTGTAAAGGTCCATTTCACCTATCAGGTCGTTTCCCGCCAGGCCCAGCCTTCGCACAAACCCGAACAGTGGCGGAGAGCTTTTGATTTTGCTTATGGCGAACTCCACAAGGCGCAATCTGCCGCGCAACATGGTTATGGCCTTGTGAACAAACGAGCTGGTCCGCGGAGGGACCTCCCGGAAACGCCCATCGACAACCGTAAGATTGCGTACGCCGGTATTTTCATAAAAATCGTTGCCTATGAAAAAGTTTAGCATCACGATGTCGGGCTGGATTTGCGGCCCGATTTTCTTTAAAAGCTCTTCCGCGTGAAGGGTTCCATACCCGCACACTCCGGCCTTTAGGATCCTCGTTCCGACAGATTTTTCCAGAATGGTGAGATATATTTTCTCAAAATCCACCCCGAAACCCCAACAGAACGAATCACCCAGAGCCAGAACCACCTTGCGCCCGTCCTTTTTAAACGGATAATCCCGAAACCCCAGCGCGTTTGTCCTGGCCGAAAAATCAAACTCCCCTCCAGTCCATCTGAGGTTCATGTTCGGCGTGTTCGTATAGCCAATATCCTTGTCAGCGGTGAATGCGTAGGGGGGGTACCATGGTGGCACAAAAACCCGGACCAGCAACTCCAGCGCCGCCACACATACCACAACACTTAGTAGCGACAAGGCCAGATTTATCGAAAGATTACGCAATTCTTTCCCAGGTTTCCAGTGCAAACTGATGGCCATGTTCAAAATGGCCAGGGGCAAACAAAACAGCTATTGAGGCTACAGGTTTTATGTTCCCATGGCAAGACGTTGTATCGGTTTTTTTACGGAATCCAGGGCGCGGATCAGAGGCTCTCCAAACCTGGAGTAATAGACCTTGTAAAGGATTGCTTTTTTTACCGAATTCGCCTTGTAAACGTTGAACGCGAAATTTCTGTAGCATTTCAATATCTCTTCACGGGGGAAATCAGGCATGTCCAGCGGTGTGTCTGTTCGGGATATGAAATCCTCGTCCATGAAATCAGGCGACAGGAAACCCTCCTTGATGGAAATGTTGAAAAGCTCCGTGCCTGGATACGGGTTGAAAATATAACAGACAAGGCTGTCCGGGTTGATCCTTTGGTTAAGCTCGATTGTATCCTGGTGCATCGCCTTTGTTTCGAACGGAAATCCGACTATGTTGTATGATTTGGTTTTCAGCCCCGCGGCCCGGGCGTCCTTGAAAGCTTCAATGATTTTTTTGTTGGTCATTTTACGGTTTAGAGCTTTTCTGCGAAGCTCTTCACTGCCCGATTCTATACCCATGGCCACACGGGTGCATCCTGCGTCCGCAAGATATTTGAACGTGTCATAGCAGGAGCTTTCCACCCTGGTTGTCACCTCGAAAGGAAGGCCTATTTCCCTGGCGTACGCCTCACAGAATTTCCTGACATATTTTCTGTCGATAGTAAACACGTCGTCCGCGAAAAAGACCGATTTGACGTTATAGTTGGACACTATCTCCTTTATCTCCGCAATTCCGTTCTCCACGCTTCGGAAACGGACATATTTGCCCTCGGCCAGCTTGCCCATGGAGGGGCTACCGCAATAATTGCAATTATACGGGCATCCCCGTGACATCATCACGGTTATACGATCATAATCCGACTCGATCACCCGCTGGTAACCGAACATCTCCCTGTCACCAAAAGGAAGGCTGTCAAGATCCTGGGTGAAACAGCCCATCGCGTTGCGCTTGATGGAACCGTCGCTGTTCTTTACCATCAACCCCGCAAAACCTGTCCAGTCCGTTCCGTTTTCCACCGCGTTAGCCAGATTGAGCATGACAGCCTCTCCCTCTCCCTGGCAAATGGCGTTCAATCCATCTATCCGCTCCAGGCATTTGGGATAGAGCGAGGGATGGGTCCCGCCCGCGATCTGAATCAGGGCACGGTCCTTCATCAGGCTTGCAAGCTTGGCCACGTGCCTTATCTGGGACGAATCCGATGTGTAGGCGATCACGTCCGGCTTGAACCGGTCCACGTGGGACTCGAAGCCCGCCGGGTCCCACTGGTCGAACATGTAATGAAGCCCTGTGGTGTGGCCGGCCCTGCGCAACACAGAGGACAGGAGCCCCAGCCCAAAATGATAGCTTCTCGCTCCGCCCTTTACTCCTATGTCTGTATAAACAAATAGCGTTCTCATATGGATTAGCGTAACTTGTAATTGTGGTGTGTGTATGTAGATACGTTGTCAGGTTCAGTGTGAGGTGGAGTTGGTCTTTTGTCAAGAAAGAGCTGTCGCATTTTCATCATGCAAACAGCGCCACAAAAAAGGGGCTTTAAAGTGTTATTTTGCTGGATCCATATTTTGTAATAGGATAAACTGCTACGTTGGTGTTAATATTGGATAGGTCAAGTGGATGAGCTAGAAAAAAATCTGAGTTTTCAGATTCAGGGCGAAATCGCAAAGCCAGGCAAATCCAGGCTGTTGCAATATCAGGATCTGGTAATCGGTGATCGCTCTTTGCTGTTTACATTGAAATTCGAAATCATCACCCTTCTATTTAGCAGGATACCCGGGGCGCTTGGTATCTTGCTTCGAAAAATATTTTATCCCATGGTTTTAGGCGAAGTCGGCTCCGGCGTGATATTCGGCATGGATGTGTTGCTACGGCACCCCAAGAAAATCCATATTGCGCAGGGAGCGATCATCGATGACGGGGTTTTGATCGACGCCAAGGGATCGACCAACAAGGGGATAGTGATAGGAAGCAACTGCTATATCGGCCGTGGGTCGATATTAAGCTGTAAGGAGGGGGACATTATTCTTGATGAAATGGTGAATATTTCAACCTGGTGCAACATCTCCTCCAACTCCAAAATAACCATCGGCTCCAAGACCATGCTGGGACCATATACATCCATATTCGCCACCATGCACAATTTCAATAGCGTGGACAAGCCAATACTTGAGCAGGGCTGGAGCAGCAAGGGTGTGAGCATCGGCGAGAATTGCTGGTTGGGAGCCAAGGTTTCTGTCCTGGACGGAGTGACTGTCGGGCCAAACACGGTAGTGGGGGCGGCGGCGGTGGTTACCAGGAACCTGCCTGCGAATGTGGTCGCGGTCGGCGCTCCGGCCAAACCGATCAAAGAGCGCAAATGACCCAAGGTCGTTTTCGATATCTGTTTCCGCTCACTGTATTTTTCTTTTACATGCTGTTGGGGGTTGTATACTCCTGGCCCCTGGCGGCGAACATGTTCGACACAATACCGTATGTTCTTGATCCCACCCCCAACTATAGCAAGATAAAGCTTGTACAGGGCGACCATCTTCAGTTCTATTATCATCTTGGGTTGCTTAAAGAGGCCGTCCTTGGTCGTATCGACTGGTTTACCAACCCGTATGAGTTCGCCACCGAATACCAGCAAGCGAGGTTTGCAAGCTACTTTACTCCATTATCGTTTTTGTATCTTCCTTTCACGATAATATCTTTACCTTTCGCCTATAACACGTTCATTCTAATCTCGTTCGGCCTGTCCGGCCTGGCGATGTACCTTTGGGCGAAAGACCTCACCGGTTCCCGGGTTTCAGCGTTGGTCGCCGGGGTTGTGTTTGATTTTATCCCGATCAGGATGGCGGAGATATATGGAGGGCACCCTTCGGGGTTCGCCCTATGTCTTTTTCCGCTGACACTCTTTTTTTTCGACCGGGCGATATTGCGGTTGAGCCTGGGCTATTCCGCCATGGCCGGTTTGTCCCTTGCCACGCTTTCATTCGAGTATATGTATTTCAGCTATTACCTGCTGATGTTCCTGATGGCCTATATTCCCTGGCGGCTTGCGCCATATGCGCTGAAGTGGAAACGAGAGGGGATGTCCGGCGGCGGCGCGGAGATAAGGCGATTGCTTGTGGCTGGTGTTCCATTTGCCCTGGGGGCCTTGGCGGGAATCGGGTGGATGTTTCATTTTAAAAAAGTAATGGTCGAAAAAGGGACCTTTGCGGCTGGAAGAAACCTTGATCTGGTGTCGGGTTTTTCTCCCGCCCTCTCCGCCTTGTGGAACCCGGCCCATAACGGGTTCATAGTATATTTGGGTTTCCCTCTTATAGCCGCGTTTGGTGTTGCGGCGGCCATGTTTACAAGCAAGGCCAGGTGGCCCGGACGAGGCGACGTTTTGTTTTTCTTTTCCTGCTTTTTTGTCAGTTATATATTGGCTTTTGGGACCACGCTGGATTCGTATATTCCTGTTTACACGATTTTTTACAAATTTTTCCCATATTTCAGTTTTTCCAGGTTTCCCGCGAAGATCATGGTTATTGTCATCACCATGTCCGCGGCGCTCGTGGCGTACGCGATAAGTTTCGCCGCCAGGGCCAAAAAAGGAAAGACCCTGATCCGGGTCGCATGCGCCGCGCTGATTGTCCTTACCGCATACGACTATCATCCCAAAAGAAACATAGGTCTTTGCGTGATGCATGAACAGAGCGAGGCTTTCAGGTACATATCAGATAACGCCGACGGTAAATATGTGCTGAACATACCAGTGTGGCCAGGGGAAAGCTCCTGGGGGTCAATATACGAATATTACGCCATCCAAAGCAAGGTGCCCACCATAAACGGCTATTCCCCGGTTGTGTCAAAGGAGTATGTCAACAACGTCTTCTGGCCTCTTTTTGTCATGAACGGCGGAGACGTAACCGCAAAGCATATAAAACTTCTGGAAAAGCTGAATGTGGGATTTGTTGTTTTTCACGAGGAGGCGTATCCATTCAAGGTTTCGGCGTTTCCCTCCTATTACGCCCTGTCAAAGCTTGTTGGGTCAGGCTATCTTGAGCTTGTCAAAAAAGAGGAGCCGTTGTGGGTCTTTAAACCGGTAAAAAACCCGCGACGCACGCCTAAAACGGAGATCACATCGCCCCTGGCCTTTTTCCTTCACGCGGAAAGATTGGGCAAGGTCGCCGGTAAAGATGTAAGGGACAGCGACGCGCTTACCGGGTGGGCTCTCACAGGAGACCCGGATGCGGCAAAAAGAGGCCCTCTGAACGCCGGTCCATACAAGACGTTTCCCGGTGGGGCATATAAAGCCACGTTTCGGATCAAGGTGGCCGACAACACCGTGGACGCTCCCGTGGCGCGCCTTGACATAGTGAACAGGGAAGGCACCCAATTTGTGGTCAAAAAAGATATCAAAGGGACCGATTTTATAAAACCGGGTGTTTATCAGGAGTTTACGCTAGATTACATTTTGCAACCGAACAATATCTGGATGCTCGAATTCAGGACTCATATGCTAAGCGACGTGCAGGTATTTGTCGATTCCATATATATCCGCTTGGCCCAAAGCGTCGATCCTCAATGGGAATATGAGACGGAAGACCTGTTTCATACCGGCAGGATAGTCGATGATCCAGGCGCTTCAGGTGGTAAAGCCGTGTTATGGACCCCCGGGCGCGACCCTGTGGATTGGGTGATTCGTGGTCCCGGCCGTATGCTTAACGCCGGTCGTTACCGGGCCTGGTTTCGTCTTAAATCCACACAGGCCAGCCCCGACACCGCCATCGCCAGATTGAGCGCGTCATCCGGATCCACATGGAAAGAACTGGCCGCGCGGATGGTAAAGATGGACCAGTTGCCCGGAGCCGAAATGTATGGTGAAACCAGCCTGGAATTTGAGCTGAAGACAAAGACCGCTGTTGAATACAAAGTGGAGACAACGGGGTTATCCCGACTATTCGTTGATTCAATCAGGATAGAAAAAGTCGAAGAGCCGTAATATCCGGATTACATGGCGACCCAATTGGTCACATAGTCGATCTTGTATGTAGGCTCGCACAGCTTGGTGACAGAATCCAGCGCCTTGACATGGGCGGGATGCGCTAAGTAGGCGTTTACATCGTCTATGCTGTCGAAAAGGGCGTTTATAACCAGGTCGCAGGAGTTATGCTTCCCGCCGATGTCGCGCGCCACCTCTATGGACCGAATGGTTTCGATGTTGTTTTTCAGGCTTTCCAGCTCGATAATGAGGTTTTCCATTTCCTTTTTCGTAGCTTCGGGTTTGAATTTGAACAGCACTATATGTCTAATCATCTTGTAAGCTCCGGTATCTGGCGAAAAACCTAAATATTATTGATTTTGTAGCGCAAACATCCCTATATGCTACAATAAAACACCAAAAAAAAACAGGCGTGAAATGGCAAATGTTGACAACGGGCGGTTATTCGAACTCGTCGAAAAAATGCCTGCGTTCTCAACTACCGTCGCCAAAGTAATCTCGCTGGCCAACAATCCGCAGTCCTCTCCCTCAGACCTGGTTAATACAATCACCATGGATCCGGTTCTTACTGCAAAATTACTGAAACTTATCAACTCCGCCTATTTTGGCCTGCGACAACCGATTGTTTCTTTGAACAGGGCGGTGATAATGCTTGGGTTTAACACCGTAAAAAATGTTACTCTTTCAATCAGCGTCGCCGGGACAATAAAAGTTAAGGAAAATTTCAAATGGTTTTCAAGGGATCAATATTGGGAGCACAGCCTGGCCTGCGCCGTGGCGTCCAAGGCGATAGCGCTCAAGGCTGGAATAAGCGTTCTGGATCTTGAGGAATATTTTATCGGGGGGCTTCTGCACGATATTGGCAAAACTTTGATGATCCACGCCTTTACCAGCGATTGCGAGGAGATTTACGATCCGGTTTACGAGCCGGACAGGCTTCGCGAGGAATTGGAAAAAGAAAGGTTCGGTATGACGCACGCTGATCTGGGCGGTATTATAGCGAAGCAATGGAAATTTCCGGAATCGCTGGTGGATGGTATCGCAAAACACCACAACCCAATGGAGGGCGTGGAGGAAAACCACCTTCTGCGAACCATTATCTATATAGCCAATTACTTTTGTAATGAGAAAAATATTAGTACTCACCCATTGATAAATCCTGTTAATATTCCCGAAGAAGTTTGGAATTCATTTAAGCTTGATAAAGAACAGACGGCGCAAAGTCTTGATGAAATGGAGGACACCCTTGAAAAAGCCAAGATTTTTCTGCAGGTAGTGGGGGATTGAGATGGATATCAAGTTCTGGGGAGTAAGAGGGTCCATTCCCTCACCCGGCCCCGACACTTCACAGTTTGGGGGAAACACGCCCTGTGTCGAAATCAGAAATGAAAACGAGCCCCTGATAATACTGGACGCCGGCACCGGAATCAGGAAACTCGGTCTTGACATAATGCAAGATAAATCGGTTAGCGAAATTCATATATTCTTCTCACACACACACTGGGACCACATACAAGGGTTACCCTTTTTCTTACCTCTTTTCAGTCCCAAATATACAATCAAGCTGTATGGCCCGGTTCACTACTCGAAAAATCTGGAGCAGATCCTCAGCCAGCAGATGGAGTATACATACTTCCCCGTCCGTGTGCAGGAACTGGCGGCTAATCTCAGTTTTCATGATATTGCGGAGACTGATTTTTGTATCGGTAAAGAAGTGAAAATATCGACAAAATACGTTAATCACCCGGTGGTTTGCCTGGCGTATAAAATCATGGTTAATGGCAAGTCGTTTATCTATGCCACCGATCATGAACCCTACAGGAACCTGTTCGCCGACGGAAATGAAAACGACCGGGAGGAGGGCCGCCTGGTGGCGCAGGAGCAGACCGACGCTCTGATAGATTTTCTCGATGGCGTCGACACCCTTTGCGTGGACGGGCAGTATACGCCGAAAGAATACAAATCCAGGGTTGGGTGGGGCCATTCTTCGGTGGATCACTCGTATCAGCTTGGCAAGGAATCCGGCGCGAAGGAGGTCATTCTGTTTCATCACGACCCCGATCGAACCGACGCGGATCTTCAGATAATCCTTAGCGACCTGCAGAACAGGTCGTGGAGCCCGCTCAGCGGAACCATACCCGTCCGGCTCGCCAGAGAACAACTCGTGATCACTCTTTAAAAAATTCATTTCTTATAATTCATTCATGAAAGCTGTCGTCCTTAAAATCCGCAGGCTTTTTCTGGCCGGCCTGCTTGTAACCCTTCCCCTTGCCATCACCATTCTGGTATTCAAGTTCGCCTTCGAAACACTGGACAATTTTCTGGGCCCCATCGTGACCCATCTTCTGAGGCAGGCGGGTTTGCCCATCGCCCAAAACTACCAGACGCCCGGCATCGGGGTTGTCGCTACTTTTTTACTTGTCCTGTTGTTGGGGTTGTTTACCACCAATTTTATCGGCAGAAAGCTACTGCGTCTTGGCGAATGGCTCCTGGCCCAGATTCCGGTTATCCGCTCTGTTTATATAGGCGCAAAGCAAATCATCGACACGATCGCATTAAGCGGCAACCAGAGCTTCAGCAAGGTTGTCATGGTAGAGTATCCAAGAAAAGGAATTTATTGCCTGGCGTTTATCACGGGAAGAACCAAGGGTGAAGCGCAGGCGCGAACCGGCAAAGAGCTGATAAACATCTTTCTTCCCACTACGCCAAACCCCACATCCGGATTTTTTCTGTTGGTGCCCAGCGAGGATCTTATGGAAATGGAAATGACCGTGGAAGACGGGATAAAAATGATTGTATCAGGAGGCTTGGTGACCCCGCCTTTTGCCGGGGAAACAGAAACGACCGGAGCCAATAACGGCGATTCATTGCCCGGCCGGACGCCGATCTCTGATAAAACCGGATAACACAAACACCTCTCCCCTGCGTCCCTGCCGTGGCGACGCAATAAGCGGGAGGCTACAGGGACTGCGATGCGATCATGGAGGCCTTATCCATCAACCATCGCCGGTGTTCGGCGTCCCTGCCTGAAATAACCGCCTCCAGGTTTTGTCCCTGCGTGTCGTAAGGCAAAATCCCCTCGCCACTGTCGGGATCGAACGCAAGGTCGCCCAGAATACGCAACCACTGTGTCGCCGTGCGAGATTCTCTTGAGCCAAACCTGGCGAACGCTGTCGCGCCGGGTTCGGTCGGCATAAACGGATCATTGTTAAAAAACCTGTTTACGAACCATAAAGCGTGGGTGGAAGTGTTATGTCTTGCGTTTATCTCCACAGCGAAAACATCGCCATTATCCTGCACGACAAAATCCACACCCAGCAACCCGCGATATCCCATCAGGGCCGCCTCATCGGCGATCGCTCTGGACTGGCTGATTAGGGCCCTGCGCACGGCGGCGTCTTCTACAGGGTCGAACAGGTTGCCTGAATGCTCCAGCGACCTGGTTAATATCTGCTGTGTTTCTCCCAGAAGGCATATGTTTTCATCTCCGATGTAAAGCTGCAAATTGGGTGACAGGATCGCCGGAAGAAGAGGCTGGAGCAAGTACACACCTTTGTGTAAGCTCCTTTCGATCAATTTTTTCAAATCGTTACGCTGTAAAGCGTTGTTTGCCGCCCATACGCCAGCCCCACCCAGGCTTCTTGATCTTCGTACAATCACGGGATCCGGGCTATGCTTTGCCAGCCGGGACGATATGGCGTCGGAGGATCCGACTATGGTTTCTATCGATGGCAACCCGAGGTCTTCAACCATTCTTATGAAAAAGGACTTGTCGTTCAGCAGATCGGCCGCCGAGGCGTTGCACCGGTTTATCTTGCGTCCGGTGCGCTCACCCAGCGTTTCCTCGGATCGAGTCATCATGTATGGCTCTATGCGTCCATGCCACGATCTGATGAAATTAAAAGTTGTTTTGCATTTGATCACATCATCCGTAAGGCAGGAGCCACTTTGCGGGACAGGGATCATGTGCGCAGCTCCGCCAGATCGGCACGCTTTAAGTAGCGCAAGGTATTCGGTATCGACTGGCGCACTTATGATTACGGTGTCATTCTCGCCTGCCATCAGAAGCGCTCTTGAAGACAGCCGTTTATATCCGGTCTCCATCCTGCGGTAGTCGGCTTCGGGAATATCGAAAATCTCCGGCCCATGGTCGAACCTGACGCTTGGGAGGTGAAGGACGGGATCAGTCATACAACCGGAGATGCTGTGCGATTCCGGCTGGGCCATTCACAAACGGCGGGAACCATTATCTGTCACGCTGATGAAAAGAAATCCCATTAGCCTCAAGAGTTCTTCCGATCGCCCTGTTGAACCGGGCCACTGCCTTGTTGTATTCGACCTTGGCCCGCAATTCGTTGCTACGTTCTGCGGCGACATCTTTCTGGTATTCCAAAACGTTGAAGGAAGTGGAAGACCCCACCTCGAATTTCCGAATTTCGGCTTCCAGCTTTTCCTGTGCCAGCCGTCTTGCGGCGGTGGCGGCCGCTATCTGCTTGAGCCCGTTTTCAATATTACGCACGGCGTCACGAACATCGAGCCTGATCTCCTGCTTCAGGCTTTTAAGCCGGATTTCCGCTATTTGGTGATTGAGATTGGCCCTGGCGTATTCGCCACGGGCGCGTCTGGAGCCTAGTGGATATGTTAGCTGGAGACCGACGCTATAGTTGTAATACTGTCCAGATACCGAATCTGCGAAGCTGTCCCCCCACCCGCCGTCCAGGTCCGATAACACGGTCCCTCCGGTGTTGAAGTCCGTTACCGGTTGGGCGGGTCCCCTGAGGCCGTTAAGACGGAGCGAACCCACGATATCCAGCCTCGGCGATTTCTGGTTTTCATAATGGACCATCGCCACGCTACTGTTGTCGATCTCTTTTTTGGCGATAGCTATTTCCGGCCTGTTTGCAATCGCCGCCTCAACGCTTTTTTCAAGGTCAACCGCCATAGGTTCCACACTGGGCGCGTCCACAGGTTCCAAATAACTGTTCCACATGCCCGAGTCCTCCAGAGGGTTCATCAGCCGCAAAAGCCTGTCCGCCATCTGGTCGACCTTGTTCTGGGCCTCTATCACCAGCTCTTCCCTGGAAGCGACGGACGCCTGGGCTTGCACGATCTCTATCTGGGCGAGGGATCCGACGTCCACCTGGATACGCACTCTTTTTTCCAGGTCTTTGGCTCTGTCGAGGAACTCTTTTTTTACTTCGAGGTCTTCGGTCAGGAAAACGTATTCCCAATATGTCTCATGGGTTCTGGTCACCACGTCGTTAAGTTTTGCGTGCAGTTTTTTTACAGCCACCGCCTCGTTGTTGATACCGGTGATAATCTTCCAGCGATTAACCGTTCTGCCGGCGTCCTTCAGCAACGGCTGGGTGACTGAAATCTCAATACCGGTCTTTAAGGTCGGGTCAATACTGCTGTAGGTTGAATTCGATTCGATCTGCTCGAGCCCCAGGGAAAGCTTGTATTCCGATCCCAGCTCTGACACGCCTGATAAGGAAATATCGGTGTTGGCTGTGTTTATCTCGCTGATCTCAGGATCGGAAAAGGCCGACGCGCTCGGGTCTCTGCTCGAGCCCGCAGAAACAGACCCGCCTAAAACAGGATCGAACTCCGATTCGGCCACAGCCCGGTCATGGGTGGCTATATTGGTGTTTATCCGCTCAAGGACAACCTCGAAATTGTTTTGAAGCGTCTGCGATATAGCTTCGACAAGCGAAATTTTATAGACGTGTTTTTGCCTGTCCGCAGAAGCCGCTCCGAACGAAAATATTATCAGCAAGAGACAGAAGGGGAACAATCTGAGCAATCGGGACATTGCGGATCACTGGGCCCGGTCACCAATTCTGGATAATTTCTTGTCGGCTATTGTAAGGCGTATCACGAGGGAATGGATGATTTTCAGGGCGATTTCCGGATAGTTCTCTATGGTCTGGTTGAGCTTGTCTCCGGGGAAGACCTTTACGATGCTTTTACCCTTGGATTTAATGGTGGCGGTTCTCGGCTGATCCAGCAATGCAGACATTTCTCCAAAATATTCTCCAGGCTGGGACACATCACCGACAATCCGGCCGTTTTTGATGATTATCAGGCTTCCCTGCAGTAGCTGATAGAAATTTTTGTCCGTGTTGCCTTCTTTGATAATCAGGTCCCCGTCTTCGAACGTAAGCTCGTCCGGGTTCAGCAGGTACGCCGGCAAAGCCTCTTTGGCAAGAACCGTTTTGCCAAGAACTTCCTCAAGGGATGTCATGCCCAGGTTGACTTTTTCCAGCGCGTCCTTACGCAACGTCCACATGCCCTCTTTTATGGCGATCTTGCGAAGCTGCGCTTCGGGAACCTGCGCTGTGATCGCGTCCTTCACGGCTGTTGTGGCCTCCATCATCTCGAACACGCCCAGACGGCCTTTGTAGCCTGTGCCAGAACATGCAGGACACCCCTTGCCCTTGAAGACCCTGAATTCCGACAAACGCTCTTTTTCAACACCTGCGTCGGCAAGTTCCTGCCTGTTGAAATTTTTAACTTCCTGTTTGCACTTGGAGCAAATTCTCCTCAACAGCCTCTGGGCCAAAACCACGGTAAGAGACGAGGAGATCATGTATCCGGGGATTCCTATGTCCAGCAACCTGCCGACGGTAGATGGACAGTCGTTGGTATGAAGGGTGGAGAAAACCATGTGTCCCGTCATCGCCGCTTTCAGGGCTATTTCCGCTGTTTCAAGATCACGAATCTCACCAAGAAGAATAACTTCCGGATCCTGCCTCAAAAACGCCTTGAGCGCCGAGGCGAAAGTGAGCCCCACTTCGGGGCGGACGTTGACCTGGTTTATTCCAGCGAAGTTAAATTCGACAGGGTCCTCGGCGGTGAGTATTTTAACATCGGGTTTGTTAAGTATATTAACCCCCGAATATAGCGTGTTTGTCTTGCCCGACCCGGTGGGACCCGTGACAAGAACAAGGCCCTGGGGCCTTTTGATCAAATTCATGAACCGGGATAGCATTCCTTTGGAAAACCCGAGTTTGGTCATGTCTATCTGGAGCTTGGACTGATCCAGCAGACGAAGAACTATCGATTCGCCGAACAGGGTCGGCAACACGCTTACGCGAAAGTCGATGGCTCTGCCCTTGCCCAGTTTGAGCTTTATCCGCCCGTCCTGGGGGCGGCGCTTCTCCGCTATGTTGAGGTTGGCCATGATCTTGAAACGGGAGATAAGGGCCGATTTGACAGTGCTCGGCAGGTTCATCGCCCGATGCAGGGTCCCATCCATCCTGTAGCGCACCTGGAAGCTTTTTTCGAAAGGCTCCACGTGAATGTCCGACGCGCCTTCGTTGACGGCTTTTAACAATATGCTGTTGACCAGCTTGATAATGGCCGCGTCACCGGCGCTTCCGAGCTGGTCTGTCTCGTCGTCCTCTATGGACTGGTCTATTTCGAGCTCTTCGGTGGCGTCAGAGATCAGCCCGCCGATATCGTCATACGCATCCATATTGACTGTGCCATCGTCTTCGGCCTGGTCATCTTCGAGACCTGACTTAAGAAGGGCCTCGTATTCCTTGTCCGATATCTTGTAATATTTCTTGAATGCGTCAATGAGCGCTCTTTCGCCAACCACCAAGGGTTTTATGGTTTGTTTAAGCTCGGCCCCGAGAATTTCTATAGTGCTGTAGAAGGTGGGATCCATCATGGCGAGGCGCAAGGTTTTCCCATCTGACCGTATGGGGAAAATCATGTGCTCCTTGGCCTTTTCCCAGGGAATAAGCTTCAGCAGGTTGAGGTCCGGTTTGTCATCCTCGATATTTGTTATGGGAATCGAAAGCTGGCGGGCGATGAACTTGATTATGGAGTCTTCGTCTATATACCCGAGACGCTGGAGAATTTTGCCGATTTTTTCTTTCGACTTTTTCTGGATCTCCTCGGCTTCTTTCAGTTGGGAGCGGGTGACCTGACCGTCTTTACTCAGCAACTTGCCGAGCACTTCGCCGGAGGACTCGTCCTGGATGCTTTTTCTGAAGCTGGATTTCTTCTCCGCTATTTGCGCCATAATTAGAATGATCTTTTATAATTTTGTTAGTTACGCGACCAATAACCGCCTGCTATTTTGACACATTCCATCAACGTATAATTATATTAACAACAAAACGCTCCGTCTAGGAAAAACGATCATGATTTTGGTTTTAAGGATTTTTGGTCAAACTGTGATTGCGCATTTACCATAGTTAGAAGCGATATCTGGATGGTCATTTTATGACTTTTATCATAGCGGCAGGCGCCCATTGCCGCTATAAAACGCGATAGTATTGTAGGGCGGGGGAGAAAAGGTTTTTCCCAAATCGCCGGACCGGGGAATGGGATACATTTTTCGTCCAATATTATGGTATAAACCATGATTATTCAAGGTTTATCGGGTCGACTAAATGATTTTTACGAGGGGGAGACATGAAGAAAGCTTTTTTTACACTCACGATTTTTTCCTTGTTCCTTATGGGTACCGCAGGTCCAAGCTTCGCCGGTAATTACTGGGACAACTGGGCTGAAGGCAAGGCCAAGGGTCCCATGCCTGATTGTGGCGTGAACGTTCTGCCGCTTGGCGGCGATGATATCCTGCAGGAGACCGTTGATATTTATTGTGGTATCAAGCCGGGGTCGTACACTTCGAAGATTAATCCCAAAGCCATGAAGGCTTACAAAGCGCAAGCCAAGTATTATCCCGATGGGAAAACCGCAGTTTTGATTTTCCCTTCAATCGACGCTGTCTTCGCCACTGACCACAAGAATGGCAAGCCGATTTACAATGTTTTGAAGATATCGGATGGCACATCAATCGCTTCAAGCGAGCCCGGCCACCCGCTGAACCCTGAAACCTGCGCAAAATGTCACGCCTCTTTTGATGGTGTGTGCGTTGGTTATGTCTGCGGAAACAGGGAAATAAGATAACCGCGTAACACCGGTTTCGCCAACCGCCCCCGAAGGCCATGCGCTTTCGGGGGTTTTTTTTGTTCCGCGCTGACGTTTCACTGTAACGGCGCCAACCCGGGCCGGGTTGGTACGCTACTTTCCGTCCAGCGCCTGTTTGATACTCGTGGGCTCGTAAATGCAGTACGGCTCTTCTGCCATATAGTCTCCCTGTGTGTCGAAAAAGGCGCGGGCACGGCATCCTTCGCACACCTTTTTATATTCGCACACGCCACATTTACCGCCCAGTTTGTCTTGGTCGCGCAGGTCGGTGAACACCTGCGACTTGTTCCATATCTCCGTAAATGGCTGTTTTAGCACGTGGCCAGCCTCTACTGGCAGGTAACCGCAGGGGAACACCTCCCCTTTGTGGGAGATGAAACAGATACTCTGCCCCGCAAGACACCCTTTGGTCATGGCGGCCATGCCGTGGGTTTTCGGAGATATGGTTATACCCTCCTTTTTGGCCCGTTGCCGCATTATGCGGAAATAATGAGGGGCGCAGGTGGCTTTTGTCTGGATTTTACCCTCTCTGGATATCTCGTAGAACCAGTTGAGCACTTCCTCGTATTTCTCCGCTTCGAGCATGGCGTCATCAGCGATCTTCACACCACACCCCACAGGCACCAGCATGAAAATGTGCAACGCCTCGACACCCAGGTCTATGGCGTTCTGGTATAGCTGTTTGACCTCGTGCACGTTGTGTTTTGCTATCGTGGAGTTTATCTGGGTCTCCATGCCCAGCGCCTGGAGGTTTTTAAGACCCCGCATGGCAGACTCGAAGGAGCCGGGAAGATTGCGGAACTTGTCATGAGTTTGCGCGGAGGCGCCGTCCAGCGATATGGATACTCTCTGTATCTTCGCGTCTACGATCTTTTGCGCCACTTCGTGGGTCACCAAAGTGCCGTTTGTGGCAAGCGCCATGGTCAACCCTATAGAATGGCCATATTCCGCCAACTCGTAAATATCCGGCCGAAAAAGGGGTTCCCCGCCGGAGAGCACCAGGATGCATTTCGACTCGGCGGCTATATTGTCCATTAACTGTTTCGACTGTTCCGTGGTAAGGTCGCTTTTCATCATTTCGTGGGCCACGTCGAGACGGCGGCAATGAACGCATTCTAAGTTGCAACCGGCTGTTGTCTCCCAAAACACCAGCCGAAGCTGGTCTTTCATCATGAATTTGCGGGCGTGGCTGTGGCCATCGTCCTTGTCCTTTATGGATTGATAGACTTGCTTGATCGTCCCCTTGCGTTTTTCGTCTGAAGGGTTGGAATCATTGGGTTTCGATGGATGTGGCATATTGCTTCTCTTTAGATAGAGCGGGTAAACGGAAAGGGATGAAGTCCCTTAAACCGCGGTTGATTTCGCCAAAAGACGCTCCGGCACGGGAAAATCCTCTCCGCGGGATTTCAGCTCCGCACGGTCGGCCGGTGATATGCCGCACTCTTCATCCGTCAGGTAACAAGCCGGGTCCGGGGCGCATGGATCGGAATATACCAGGTCCGCCCGGACTCGCAAACTGCCGCCGCACATCATCAGGAATCTGCACTTCGTGCATTTACCTTTGAGGTTGTCCAGCCTGTTTTTCAGGATGTTCATCAGCTTATCGGAGGTGTCCTGCCAAATTTCGCTAAACCGGCGCTCCCTTATGTTGCCAAAGGTGTAGTGCATCCAGAACTGGTCCGCGTGCACGTTGCCTAAAAAGTCGATATCGGCGAAAGAAACGCCGGACGAATATCTTCCGCCCCCGTTCCATTCCAACGATTTTTTGACCTCCTCGGCCTGTTTTTCATTTTTTTCCAGCAACTTGAGGTACATGTATGGCCCGTCCACATGATTGTCGACTGTCAGGATATCCTTGTTAAGGCCCCGCTTGTGAAAATCCTCGGTGCGCTCCAGTATGATGTCCATTGCGCCACGGGTCTCTTCATGGGTCAGGTCCTCGTCCGATATCCCCTCGCCCCTGCCGGAATAGACAAGGTGATAGAAACAGGCCCGCTGTATCTCTTCTGCTTCGATGAAATCGAAAATTTCGTGCAGGTTTTCAAAGTTATGACGGGTCAGCGTCATCCGCAACCCTACTTTCTGGCCGACAGAGACGCAGTTTTTAAATCCGCGCATGGCCTTTTTAAAAGCTCCGCTCTTGCCACGGAACTTGTCGTTAACCGCGCCGATACCGTCAAGGCTGATACCTACATATGTAAAACCTATATCCTTTATTCTTCTGGCGGTTTGCTCGTCGATAAGGACGCCGTTTGTCGAAAGAGTAAGGCGAAGCTTCTCTTTTTTCGCATGTTCGGCAAGCTCCCAGATATCCTTGCGTACCAATGGCTCCCCACCGGAAAAAAGCAATGCGGGGATATTGAACCCGGCCAGGTCGGTTATCAGGTTTTTGCCTTCGTCCGTCGTCAACTCGCCGCTATATGCTTTTTCCTCAGAGTTGCTGTAGCAGTGGACGCATTTAAGGTTGCAAGTGCGCGTGATGTTCCATGCGGTCACGGGCCTGCGCTCTGCGGCGGACTTCGGAACGGTATGCGCGTTCGGACGCGCCTTCATGCCGTGGGACTGCTTGCCGTATCGTATGGCGTCGCCTTCGTTTTCCGTGCTGCAATACAAGGCGGATATGCCAATCATCTATTGTCCTCCGTAAAATGACGAGGTGATTAAAACATGGCGGGTATCAAGTGACCACCAGCAATAATAACTAGACTAACATTACGTTCTGAAATCTGGCAAGCGTTTCTTGGGGAAACAAAAATACCGCCCCGGACCCACGACGGGTACGCCGGGCTATTTGCTCCCTCGACGGAATTTATAGGGTGAGACGTAGCCAGGATGGTCCCAAATACCTGTCTTGCTGTTTTTGGCTTGAGATTCGGCCGTTTTGAGCAGATTGACGTAGTTTTCGTTATACCTCGAAGGGTTCATACGTACAGGATAATAGATCTCAGCCATTCCTTTTCTAACCATTTCGGCGTTGATGTTAAGCTTGTCAAGGAAAATAATTCCCACGATCCTTTTAAACTTGTCGGTTCCCATCGATTCGATGATAACTTCCTTGCCGATTATCATATCCTTGAGAGTTTTGAGCGATTCGTCGTGAAGCGGCTGTGTTTTTCCTGTCTTGGGGTCCTTGTCCGGCGCGTCCACATAGGCGAGTTGTACACGGATGACCTTGTTCCGGTCGCTTTTTATGGCGATGGTATCGCCATCGTAAATCTGGATTACCTTGCCCCAGACCAGATCCTGGGTGTCCTGGGCGAGCGCGGTGACCGTAAATCCCGACAATTGCAAAACCATGACCAGCGACAACAACCTCGACAATCCAGCGTTTGACGCGCCAGAAGCGTTTGACTGTGTATTGCCTGGAAATAAAATCATGCCGTTTAATTCGTTTATTGGGAACATCCGATTGCTGAATACAGTTCTTCCGATCACTTTATCAGCAAATACCGCATTTTATAGCTTCAATTAGCTTATTTCAATAATCTTTTGCTATTATTCATATATAATTATATGAAATCCGGAAGGCGGTTTTCCTCGTTAGCTATCCGGATTTGACGGGTATTGCAACATGAGCGCATTTTTTCTGGTAGTGTCTGGCCATGGTTAGATTCGAAAACCTGTTCAAGCTTCTTGGAAGGTTGTTTATTTCGGCCGTGTTCATCTGGTCCGCCATAGTCGAGATTATCAACCCGTCTGCGGCGATACATAAAATTGAGTCTGCGGGGATCGCTTATCCCGGGCTGGCGTATGCGGTCGTTATAGCGGTATTGGGCGTTGGGAGCGCAAGTCTTGTCATAGGCTGGAGAGCCCGGTTGGCGGCGCTGGCTCTATTGATATACCTGGCGCCGGCCACATATTTTTTTCATTTTGACTTTGGCTCCAAGGCACAGATAATCCACACGTTAAAAAATCTGGGTCTGGCGGGGGGGTTGTTGTTGGTCATGGCGGCTGGTCCCGGGAAATTCAGTGTGGACAAAAGTTGAATTTACAGGTTTCCGCAAAAATTAAGAACAGAAGCTTATAAATGGACAAGCTTTTTTTTCTGCAAGTCTATTTCCCTGTAAAAGCAACTTTTTCTCGCCACGCCTGACGCCGGGTCCTTTGTATGGCACGCTCCCGCCCCCTGCGGCTCCACCCGGTATACAAGCGCGTCCTGATCACAATCGGTCAGGACACCGACAATCTTCAGGAAATCTCCAGATGTGGCCCCCTTTTTCCAGAGCTCGTTTCGGGAGGTAGACCAGAAAGTCGCCATGCCGGAGTTCATGGTCTCTAAAAACGCTTCCTCGTTAACGTAGGCTATCATGAGAATCCGGCCATCGGACACATCCTGAACGACGGTCGGGACCAACCCGCCTCGTTTGGCGAAATTTATACCAAGCTCGGTTCCCTCTTCAATCGCCTTTTTATCCAATTTTTCAACCCTCCAAGCGCTTTGCGCAGATGTATTGATCGTGTCAGACTCTTTTTTTCACCATATTTTGCGAGAATACTTTCGGCGCAGGAATAGGCACGATACCCTCCACACCCATCCTCAGGAGCTTTGGCGCCAAAAGGTTCAGTTCCGTTTCCCTGATAACAGCCGACACGCTCACCCAATCATCCCTGACAACGGGGCTTACGGTAGGGGAGACTATGGCGGGGAGCATGTCTTCAACCGAACCCAGCACATTGACGGGAACATCCATGAACACCATGTATACCGGCTCTTTTTCCGCCTGGAGCACGGATTCTATTCCCACCCGGATATCATCCATCTTGTCCAGCATGAACTTGTCTTTCACAGCGTCTGGATTGGCTATAAGCTGCGGGTTGGACTCGAAGAGCTGTGCGACGATAATGTTTCCATTATCCTTCAAGGTCCTGCCTGTCTCCGTGATGTCTGTAAACGCATCCGATTCGCCCATGAAAACTTTGGCCTCGGTTTTCCCTTCGCTACGAAGAATTTTCACATCGCCGACCCCGTAAAGCTCCTCCATCCTGCGGCGGGTGAGGTTGGGAAGTTCGGTGGCGATGGTTTTGCCCCGGCAGTCCTCCGGCTTCTCGATGCCCTTTTCGGGCCTGGTGGCAAGCACCAGCCGCGAAGGCTGGTTGGTCCGTTTGGAAAAGATAAAGTCGCCGATCACCTCCACCTTGTCTTCCATGCCGGCTTCGAATATATAATCCTTGCCCGTGATGCCGCAATCGACTATTCCCTGCGACACTTTGGCCGGCATCTCCTTCCTGTCGAGTATGCGGAAGATGACCTCGTCGTCATAAGGGGTGGAAAGCTCGTACTGGCGCCCCTTTACGACAGGCCTGCCCGATTTTTCAAGCAACCGCACCACTTGCTCGTTAAGGCTTCCGGAAGGTATGCCAATATACAGCTTGTTATCTTTCTTTCCGTAGCTCATTTTCCATATTCCAGCAAAACATTAATGATACCCAACAGGGTACGCATAGTAAATGGTTTGTGGGAAATTATTTCTGTCGCGCGGTATATTCATCCGTTCCCTGGCCCGGGCGGCTTGAGGATCTCCTGGTGAAATCTTTGCTTTTTTGTTCAATATCTAGTAAAAACTGTTCCATGACCAAAATCGGATCATTGCTTGCCGCTCTTGTTTTATTCTCCGGGGTTTACCCGGCTTTCGCCTCCTCGGCGCATGGCGCCCGCAGGGTCGATTTTTCCGGCGCATGGCGGCTTGACGGATCGGAATCCGCATCAGACCGTCTGATCGTTCGCCGAGGAAAATTGATCCTCCTGGAGGGGAAAAAAACGATACATGGACGCCTGGTCCCAGTCAAGGGCAATCAGTACAGATACGTCATAAACTTTGTCAACAACCACTCCGAGGGGCGGGTGGAAAAAGTGGGCCTGTGGCTTAAGAAAGACAAGCTCATGTTCAAAAGGGAGGGCGAGCCGGTCGCGAATTATTCACGGCTGGATGACAAAACCGTGGATATAACCGTTCGCCGCAAGGGGTTTGAGTTCAAGGTTCCCGCCGGATGGGTCTCCAACGTGGAGTTTCTGGCGGGAAAACGCGGCAAGAAATCGACCGACTATGAAATGGATCAGCTTGTCCACTATTACGAAGCCGGGATACCGCAACCGACGGAAAACCTGACCATTCAGCTTTTGAGAATCCCCATGGCGGCTATGATGAAAAAAGTGGCCAAAACGCTGACGAACCCGGCGATTTCTTCCAGGAGGGAATCGCTGAAGGCCGGGTCACGTGAGGGATACGCCTTCGTGAATTCCACACCGGTCGGCAAACAGAGGGTTACAGCGAAGGTGTATATTCTCCCATGGGACAAGACCCACACCCTGACGCTCGCCGCATCAACTCTTCTGCCGACGTTTCCTCCCGATTTGGACCGGAAGTGCAGGGCGGTTCTCTCCAGCGTCAAACAGGCGAAACAGGCAAAAAGCTTGCGCTAAAACCGAGCTTTAATTATAAATATCTATCACATGCGATTACCGGTAATTATCATGGATAAAACCCGACGCTTTCAGAGGCCGACTTATGGTAAATAAGTTCAAGGATATAAAACTTGCGCTCACATTCGACGACGTACTGCTCGTACCCAGCCGCTCAGAGGTGCTACCTTCGGATTCGGACATAAAAAGCAGGTTGACCCAAAAGATCGGGTTGAATATTCCGATAATGTCCGCTCCCATGGACACCGTCACAACAAGCCCTCTGGCCATTGCCCTGGCGCTTGAAGGTGGCATCGGAATCATACACAAGAACATGTCCATCGAAAAACAGAGAAAAGAGGTGGACAGGGTCAAACGCCATGTCACCGGGATGATAGTGGACCCCATCACGATAGACCAGGATCAGAAAGTCGGGGATGCGCACAAGCTGGTAAAGAAATATGGTTTTTCCGGATTCCCCGTCACCAGCGGCGTTCAGCTGGTAGGCATATTGTCGAACCGGGACATACGGTTTGTGACCGATATGAACATGCCCATACGGGAGGTAATGACCACGCGGGAAAACCTGGTGACCGCCCCTGAAGGTATTTCCATAGAAAAAGCTAAAATCCTCCTGCACCAGCGGAAAATAGAAAAGCTGCTTATAGTGGACGATCAGGGCGCCTTAAAAGGGCTGATGACCATAAAGGATATAGAGGAGAGCCAGAAATATCCAAACGCCGCCAAGGACCCCAAGGGCAGGCTCAGGGTCGGTGGAGCCGTCGGCGCCGGGGCGGACAGGGTGGAAAGAGCCCGGGAACTGATAAAGTATGGTTGCGACGTCGTGGTTGTGGACACAGCCCATGGACACTCCAAAGCCGTTATCGAAACCGTTGGCCAACTCCGATCCATATCTGACGATGTCCAGATCATAGCCGGCAACGTCGCGACAGCCGAAGCCACCAGGGATCTTATAAAGGCCGGAGCCAACGCGATCAAGGTGGGGATCGGACCCGGGTCCATCTGTACCACCCGGATAGTGGCCGGGGTCGGGGTGCCACAAATCACAGCCATCAATGATTGCGCCACCGAAGCCGCTAAGCATGGTGTGCCGGTCATCGCCGATGGCGGCATCAAGCATTCCGGGGACGTGGCAAAAGCCATCGCCGCCGGCGCCGATCTGGTTATGATAGGGTCGTTACTGGCTGGTGTGGAGGAGTCGCCCGGCGAGAAAATACTTTACCAGGGCCGGGTCTACAAAGAATACAGGGGCATGGGCTCTATTGGCGCCATGACGGAAGGAAGCGCGGACAGGTATTTTCAGGAAAGCGATCTTTCCGGGGTTAAGCTGGTGCCGGAAGGTGTTGAAGGTCGGGTTCCGTATAAGGGCGAGCTTAGCTTTGTGATCCACCAGCTGGTTGGCGGGCTTCGCTCCGGCATGGGTTACTGTGGCGCGGTAAGCATAGAAGATTTGAAGAAAAACGGCCGGTTTGTGCGTATTTCCGCCTCCGGGCTCAAGGAGAGCCACGTTCACGACATCCAGGTCACCAAGGAAGCTCCAAACTATTCGATCGAGTCATGAACTCCACCGCCCACCAGAAAGTCCTGATACTCGATTTCGGATCGCAATACACTCAGCTCATCGCAAGGCGCATAAGAGAGATGCGCGTTTATTGCGAGATTCATCCGTTCAATATCGGTTTTGACAAAATATCCTCGTTCGGCGCGGATGGGATAATACTCTCCGGCGGCCCGGGCTTTGTGAAATCGGAAGACGCCCCCATGATCGATGTCCAGGTGTTCGAGCTGGGCGTTCCGGTCCTGGGTATCTGTTACGGGATGCAGTTGATGGCCCACCTTCTGGGGGGCGTTGTGGGGGAATCCGCGCGCCGCGAATACGGATACGCCAGGCTTGAGCTGGATCATGGTTCCGATCTTTTCGCCGGCCTGGGGGAAAAACAGGATGTCTGGATGAGCCACGGGGACAGGATAGAAAAAGAGCCGGATGGATTTATCCGGATCGGCAGGACCGAAAGCTCTGAAGTGGCGGCGATAGAACGGCCGGACAAACGGCTGTACGGCATTCAGTTCCATCCTGAAGTGGCTCATACGCCCCGCGGAACGGCGATGTTGGGCAATTTTCTTTTCAAGATAGCCGGGCTTAAAGGAGACTGGACGATGCGGTCGTTCGTGGAAAGCTCCGTTAAATCGCTTAGGGAACTGGTGGGGGACGCGCATGTGGTTTGCGGGCTGTCCGGAGGGGTCGATTCCTCGGTTGTCGCCAAGCTTTTAAGTGAGGCGATCGGCGATCAGCTCACATGCATTTTCGTTGACAACGGATTGTTGCGCAAGGGGGAGGTGGAAATGATCATGTCCACCTACGCCGAGCATTTTCACATGAAAGTCGTAATGGTCAACGCCGCCGATCTTTTTCTCGGCAGGCTCAAGGGCGTTGTCGACCCCCAGGAGAAGAGAAAAATAATCGGTCCCGCTTTCGTTGAAGTCTTCATGGAGGAATCGCGCAAAATAGCGGGTGTAAAATTCCTTGCGCAGGGGACTCTTTACCCTGATGTTATAGAATCTGTCAGTTTCAAAGGCGGCCCTTCCGCCGTGATTAAAACCCATCACAATCTAGAGCTTGGCGACCTGCTGGATCTTGCGCTGATAGAGCCGTTGCGGGAGCTTTTCAAGGACGAGGTCCGCGCTGTGGGCGAGGAGCTGGGGCTTCCCAGGGAGATAGTCTGGCGCCACCCCTTCCCCGGCCCGGGACTGGCCATTCGGGTGATAGGCGAAGTGACCCGGGAGCGGCTGGAAATTTTAAGAGGAGCCGACGAGATTATCTTAGACGAGCTGGTCAAGGCCGGGTGGCACGACAAGGTGTGGCAGGCTTTCGGGGTGTTATTGTCTGCAAAATCGGTCGGGGTGATGGGAGACGAGAGGACGTATGAGAACGTGCTGGCCATTCGGGCCGTCACCAGCCGTGACGCCATGACCGCCGATTGGGCTCCGATACCCTACGACGTGCTCGGATTGATTTCCAACCGGATTATCGGCGAAACCAGGGGTGTCAACAGGGTGGTTCTGGACATTACCTCGAAGCCGCCGGGAACGATCGAGTGGGAGTGAAAGAAGGCTTTCCGGAAGCGAATCGGGCGGGAAAAAATCTGTTGCCTTTTGCTTCAAGTTTGGGTATCACTATCCAGATATTTAAGATCAACTCGGTCTGGGGAGTAAAATGGCACACCCGAAATATGGTGATAGATACGAGTGTTTCCAGTGCGGAACAAAATTTTATACGATGGGACGGCCGGAGCCGCTGTGCCCGAAATGCGGGGCGAACCAGAAAAAAGCCCCCAAAAAACCGAGCGTTAAAACTGTCAAGTCGTTGGTTCCGGCGGATGAGTTTGAAGCCGAGGAAGATGTAACAGGGGAGAATATATCGGATTTCCCCATAAAGGACGCTGATGACGAGGCTTTTGATCCTGACGGGGATCACCTTGAAATAAATGGTGTTGGGGACGAGGATTTCTAGGTTTTTCCCGCTTTGATCATAATGGGATTCTTGCCGTCGGGCATCGTACTGTTGGCGGGCGTTATATAATAGGCGAGGCCCGGTCTGAATGACCGAGCCCCCTGGAGCGGTTAGTTGAAACACAGCGAATTTGTCCACCTTCATCTCCACAGCCAATACAGCCTTCTTGACGGGGCGATCAGGCTCGACCCGTTACTGGAAAAAATCGAACGCCTTAAGATGCCCGCCGTCGCCGTCACCGACCACGGCTCCATGCATGGCGCGTTGGAGTTTTATTACAAGGCGCTGAACATCGGCGTCAAACCGATAATAGGTTGCGAAGCCTATGTCGCCCCCAAAAGCAGGTTCGACAAAACCCATATCTCCTCCAGTTCCGGATCTGACAGGACACATCACCTGGTTCTGCTGGCGCAGAATTCGAAAGGGTATCAGAACCTGTGCAAGCTGGTGTCCGCCGGCTATACGGAAGGTTTCTACTACAAGCCCAGGGTGGACAAGCAACTTCTTGAAGAGCATTCCGAAGGTCTCATCGCTCTTTCCGCCTGTCTGCAGGGAGAGGTCTCCAGGGCTTTGGGTAACGGACAGACAGACAGAGCCAAAGACGCCGCGGATTTCTACAAGCAGATATTCCCCGGCCGGTTCTATCTTGAGATCCAGGACCATGGCATCGCCCGTCAACGTGATGTAAATCCGAAGATGGTCCGTCTTGCCAGGGATATGGGGCTGCCACTGGTGGCCACCAATGACGCGCATTACCTGAACCGTGAAGACGCCGAAGCTCATGACGCCCTGTTGTGCATAGGTTCGGGCAAATTGATCAGCGATGAAAACCGGCTCCGGTACGAGGGGGACCAGTTTTATGTGAAATCGGCCGAGGAGATGATGGCCCTGTTCGGAGAGATACCTGAAGCGCTGAGCAATACCTTGCGGGTGGCAGAAGAGCTTAATTTCAGTTTTGACGACAAGAAATACCATTTGCCGGATTTTACCGTCCCCGACGATACGAACATAGATATATACCTGGAGCAGATAGCCATAGATGGACTTGATAAAAGATTAAGCGATAAAGAAAAAAAGGGTGGCGAGGTTACCGCCGAGATGCGCAAGCAATACCGTGCGCGGCTCAAATGGGAGCTTGCCACCATCCAGAAGATGGGGTTTTCGGGATATTTTCTTATCACCTGGGATTTTATACGGTATGCCCGGGACAGAAACATTCCTGTCGGCCCTGGTCGCGGCTCGGCGGCGGGGTCCATAGTGGCTTACGCTTTACGTATCACAGAGATCGACCCCATCGAGCATGGGTTGATTTTTGAGCGGTTTTTGAACCCGGAGCGCATATCCATGCCCGATATCGATATAGACTTCTGCATGGACCGGCGCGGGGAGGTCATCGACTATGTGCGTGAAAAATATGGCGGACAGACCCATGTGGCCCAGATAATCACCTTTGGCAAAATGAAAGCCAGGGCGGTTGTCCGCGACGTGGCGCGAGTGATGGACCTGCCATATTCCCTGGCGGATAAAATCGCGAAACTTATTCCCACCGACCTTAAGATCACCATAGACAGGGCGCTCAAAGAAGAGCCGCGTCTCAGAAAAATGGAAGAGGAAAGCGAGGAGGTGGAGAAACTGCTGAGGATTTCCCGCTCGCTGGAGGGGACGGCCCGCCACGCGTCCACCCACGCCGCAGGGGTGGTGATAAGCCCGAAACCGCTGACCGAGTTCATGCCCGTGTTCAAGACCAGCTCAAACGAGGTTACCACCCAGTACCAGATGAAGGATGTGGAAAAACTGGGACTGTTAAAAATGGATTTTCTGGGTCTGCGCACTCTTACAGTCATCAACAACACCGTGATCCAGGTCAGGAAAAACCACGATCACAATTTCGATATCGACACAATACCATTGGATGACTCCGATACGTTCAAGCTGTTGTGCGACGCCGCGACGTTTGGCGTGTTCCAGCTTGAATCGTCGGGCATGCGCGACCTGATCCGGAAAATGAACCCGAGCGATTTTCACGATATCGTGGCGTTGGTCGCCCTGTTCCGGCCCGGTCCCATACAATCGGGCATGGCGGACCAGTATGTGCGCCGCAAACATGGTCATGAGAAGGTGACCTTCGAGTTTTCGGAGCTCGAGCCGATTTTGGGTGAAACGTATGGTGTTCCTGTTTACCAGGAGCAGGTGATGAAGATTGCCAATGTACTGGCTGGGTTCACCCTGGGGCAGGCCGATGTGCTTCGCAAGGCCATGGGCAAAAAGAACATGAACATCATGGCGGAAGTGAAAGAGCAGTTCGTCAATGGCGCCGCCAAAAACAGGCATGACAAAAATAAAATAGAGAAGCTGTGGGGGCAACTGGAGAAATTCGGGGAGTATGGGTTCAACAAGTCCCACTCGGCCTGTTACGCCCTGGTGGCGTACCAGACGGCGTATCTGAAGGCTCGTTACCCCGCCGAATACATGGCGGCGCTGATGTCGTCGGAGATGGACAATTCGACAAAAATTGTGCGCTATATACAGGAATGCCGTGATATGGGGATTACCATAAAACCGCCCGATATCAACGAGTCGATCAGTGATTTTTCCGTCGCGGGAGAGTCCATCAGGTTCGGGCTGGCGGCTATCAAGGGAATCGGGGCCGCCGCGGCCGATTCTTTCATATCGGCCCGTGAAAAAACCGGGCGGTTCAAATCGATGCTGCATTTCGCCGAATCGGTGGATTCTTCCGGCCTGAACAAGCGGAGCCTGGAAGCGCTGGTAAAAAGCGGCGCGTTTGATTTTACGGGGTATTCCCGCCAGGCGCTTTTTAATTCGATCGGGGATGTGGTCAACACGGCCCAGAAAACACAGAAAGATCGCAAAATGGGGCAGTTTGACATATTCAGCGCCATGACAGGGGCGGATGAAGAGGCTGTGGCGGTGCGGATCGAAAACTCTCCTGAATGGGCCGAGAGGGAGAAGCTGGCGTTCGAAAAGGAATCGCTCGGTTTTTACATTTCCGGCCACCCGCTACAGGAGTTTGCGACAGACCTTCGCCGGCTGGGAACGTTCAACACATCCACAATAAACAACGCCCCCCACAAGGCCGAAGTACATATGGGGGGGATAGTGATAGAACGCAAGGACAAGACAACAAAGAATGGTGAACGCATGGCGTACCTGACCCTGGAGGATTTGCACGGGGTGGTGGAGGTGCTCGTGTGGCCCGATTTGTATAAAAAACAGATTGAGCTGGTCGAAAGCGAGGAGCCTATTTTTATAAAGGGCGCTGCGGATGTGAATGATGAAAAAGGGGCGAAGGTAATCGCCCAGGAGCTGTACACGATACCCCAGGCAAAACGCAAGTTCACCAATTCCGTCCATATCACAGTCTCCACCCCGGGGTTGCAGACCGAGACTCTAGAAGAACTGAAGGATATTCTTTCAGCCCACAAAGGGTCCAGCGCCGTGGTTATTCATTTCCGGGTGCCGGGCAAAGGAGAGCTTGCGATGCGTTCGGGCGTATCCGGGGTCGCCGCCGGAGATGACCTCGTAAACGAGATAGAACAGCTACTCGGGGAGGAGAGTGTTTTTCTGGAGTGATCCGGCCATCACATTTTTCTGTATCCACTTGATATACAAGGCTTTTAGGATGTCCGCCTGAAAGTTTGCATTAAGGAAATTCATGTTTTCGCCGATAAGAAGCTAGAAATATAGGTGTGAGCAAAGGTGAAATCATGGTTGCCATCGAGATCATCGCTGGAACAGTCAACAAAGTGGTGGACAGGTCCTCTCCGACAAGGTACAGATCCGCCTCCACCATCCGTGAGTACGCCAAGGAAGCTGGCGCGTCTGGCGGCAGGATCCCTGATCACCAGGACAAGGTCGATTACAAGACCGTTGTTAAAAAGGCGGATTCACTCTCCGGCGATGGTGTTAAAGTTGAAAATGAAAAAGTCCAGGCGGAACCTGCAAGTGTGAACAAGCCGTCTGCGCCCAGGGAGGATGTCAGAGAAGATGGCGAGCGTTACGGCCCCGGCGTTCCGGACTCTGGCTGGTCTAAAGAGAATACCGACTATGACTACGATCTTTCGGATGACAGGGAGCTTGTGGTCAAGATCGTCAATCGCAAGGACCGGTCCGAAGTGATCCGGCAATACCCCAGCAAGGCGCAGCTTGCCTACAAGACCGCTTTTCGCAAATTTCTGGATATGATCGGGTTGTGATCCCAATCGGGTTGTGACCCCACGCGCAGAGCCCGAACAGGTTTTATGACTGGAACCTTTTTCTGAGAATATTGAAAAGCTCATGGATGCGGTGGCTGTAGGTGTGCCGCGCCAGTATGGTTTCGCTCGCCGATCTTTCGATCTTGATTCGTTTTTGCGGGTTGTCCAGATAATAACCGGTCTTGTCCCTCAACTCGCCCCGCGTACGGTATGTTTCAACACTTACGCCAGGCTCGAGAAACTGCGAGGCGGAGCCGACTCCGTCGGTGAGGAGCAGTGACCCGCAGGCGGAAACATCGAATAGTCTCTGGTTCGGCGAGTCGAGCGATTGCACGTTTAAAATGTTCAGGTTTATTACTGAAGCTCTGTATACATCCGGCAATTTCGCGCGGTAGTCGACGGGTGGATGAATTGTAAAAGATGGTGTCAGAAGCTTTTTCCACCCGTCATCGCCGAAAACATGGGGCCTGAACCGCTCGAGAGCCATGAGATGTTTTACACGCTTTCGTCTGGTCCACTCCGACACCAGCGCCGCCTCAAGAGACGCCCTGGCTCCATGAGAAGCCCCCACCGCACCGATGGCCTCTGCGGCGGTGATGGTCCCATCCGGTCCCTCGGGGATATCCTTTAACTTCTCATAGACACGGAGCAGGTCCGGGCTTTTTTCAAGCTCTCTTAATCGGGTATTTATTATCCCTGCCATGGAATTGCCGACAAAGGATACCGGATATTTTTTTTCGGCTGGTGTGTCTGGCGGGTGGAATATTGTGGAATCGGTGGCGTATGGCAGGTACTCTGTTTTGTCGAACCCGAGAGCTTTCATCGGGGGGACATACGACCTGTCCCAGGTAAGGTAGATCCCGTATTCAGCCGCGTTGGCGCCGGAGCATTGGAGCAGAGGCGACGGATTATCCACAAACCAGCATACAAACGGTATTTTATAGTAGGAAAGCAACCTCGCAAGCTTCCCATCGATATCGAATCCTATCTGATTTACTGACAGCACGAAATCGGGCTTGAAACGGGTCAGCTCGGTCATCAATTCTTTTACAAAACCGGAATCGGCCTTGCCGGAAATCCTGACGGGGATGGTTTTGTAATCCACATTTGACATGTCAAAAGCCGTTACAAGCTCTTTTTCCAGGAAAAAACCTCCCTCGAAAACCAGTGCTCTTGGCGGATCGTTGGCGAACTTCGGGTAATCCAGGGCATGTTTGATACCCGCTCCCGACAACAGGTCCAAACGTTCTGCAAAAACCGCAAGCTCCGGAAACACCGATGCGTACGGAGGATATAGATGATAAACGGTTTTGAGGTTCCGTTCCTGCCGCATGTCATCGAGCCATTCTGTGGCGGCGGGGCCCACGAAAATACGGGTGTTCGGCCTGTCTAATATCGGGGTCAGATCCATATGCCGAAGCGACAATCTGAACACTTCCGGGGAGGGCTCAATGATAACCAGTTTCTGATCCTGGCTGAGGCCAGGAGCGGTGGCTATGGGAAGGTAGCCCAGACCCATGCCGAGGAAAATGATCGACGATTCCCCCTTTATCCTTTCGGTTAATAATTTGGCGGTTTTTTCCGCTTCTTGCACGGGGTCGTAGCCGCTGTGGAAATATTTTCTTTTTCCATCGCCCCCGGTGAGCAAAAGTGTGGGCGCCCCTTTTTTCGCCCGCTCCACACTAAAACGTCCACCGGCTTTACCGGTCTGGCGCTCAAGCTCGGCGCACGTATTCCTGTGGAATTTTTCAAGAGATGCGATGTTGCGATCGAAAAACATAAACCCCGATTCAAATTACATGGTGGTGTCCGGATATGAAAACCTGAAACACGCAGTTACATGGCAGAGGTGATCTTGTCCCAGGTGTGTGCGGTGGCCTCCACCTCGCTCTCCCGCGAATATTCTCTCAGGACAAAATCCGCCGCCGCCGATGACATGCGTCGCATCCTGTCCGGGTCGGTGTCGAACAAGGATATCACCTGCTCGACTGTCCTGGCGTAGCCGACAATATCCTCTTGCTCGATCGGGTATGAAAACTCCGGCAGGAAAAACTCCCTCCCACCTCCGCCATGAAACCCGATAACCACGCAACCACACGCCATCGCTTCGGCCGCCGGCAACCCGAACCCCTCGGGGAAACCAAAACTCAGAAAAATCATGGACTCTTTCATGACCCGGGCCACCTGTGATTGTGTCAGCGAATCTATCGGCCGCAGTTCAAAGTCTCCGAGCGCTCCCCGGAACTTGAGCATATTGACAACCTGCGTCACCGCATGGGGGTTTTTGCGTGGCATAAACGATATAATCTGCGATTTGTTTGCGTTATGGCTAAATAGATCCCGGTCCAGACCGTATTTAATCCTGTAAATGGGAATGTTCGGGAATACGTATCGCAAATAACGCCTGCTATCTTCAGAGACGGTGATAACACCCAGCAGGTCTTCGTGATGATAAGGGTTTTGCAGGTCGTTTTTATCCAGGCTGTAGGCGTTGAACGTAAAATAGCAATTCTGGTTGAATATAACCTTGCGAACACCTTTGGCCGTGTTGGTAAAAGCAGGCCCGACAAGCTCCGGCGCAACAAGTATGTCGCTTTGAGACAGGTTCACCGATGGTGTATATTCTATCTCGGTGCTGTTTTCAAACCACGAACATCTGAACCCCTGCGTGTCATGCAATACGCAGGCTTTGTAGCCGAGTCCATTAAGAATATCAACTTGCCTGTATATCTGCCTGATACCGCCAACCGGTTTGTTGTTGTCGAAGCAGTAGAAGTATATCCTCATATAAACCGGAACCTGGCGTTTTGTGGTTGTCCGAATCGTCTTCGGCTCGCGTTTCTATGTTACAAGTAAAGACTTCCAACCAAATTAGTGGGTTTTGATTCGCCACTGGGCATTGTCACTAAGGATTATACCTTACGTTGGGCTCGAGTGGCGCCCTGTTTCGCCAGATCGCACGTGGAACCTTGTGTGGGCCGCGCATAGCAGGAACATTTGCGTGCGGTCCGTACGCCCCCGTGGCGCCCCCCGTGGGGCTTTTGTTGATTGGTAAAATGCGTTATGGCGGTATAATGAACCGATTTTCATTAACCTTTCGAGCAATCAAAATCAATGGAGCTTGGATTGCGTATCGGCTGGCGGGTATGGATCGTCGCTTTTATACTGGGCCAGGCCTGTCCTGCCCCGGTTGGGGCGGAAACCGTTATACTTCCCGTGACAATGGACTATCGGTTGCTTCGGTCCATAATGGTCTACAAGGCGTTTCCCATGCCCGGGGAGACCGCGGAAGTGCTGAATGAAAATGATGGTTGCCAGTATATAGCCCTTTCCAGGCCAGAGATCGGCCCTGAAAAATCCAGCGTACGGGTCACCATGAAATTTACTATCCGGACCGGCGCTTTCGTGATGGATAAATGCTACAGCCCGGTTGGTTGGGAAGGGTATATCGATGTGGTCCAGAATGTACGGGTAAAAAACGACAGCTGGACCCTGCAATTCAATACGGTTGATTCGCGGTTGTATGACACCGACCGGCGTCCCGCCGTTTACACCAACATCGTGTGGGGGCTGGTTAAGAAGTATGTCCATGAATATTTGGACCGGATCACCGTGGATCTGGCCCCTTCCGTGGGCGAACTGCGGGGTTTTATACCGACGCTGTTCCCCGAACATTTGCAGGGCAGGGCGCGCAGGATTGTAAAAACCATCAGGCCGGGTGATATTCATGTCCTGCCAGACGCCGTGCGGGCGGATATTCTGATAGATGTGCCTCATGAAAAGGAAAAACAGACCGTCATGGATGAACAATCACTCACCGCCGCCGAACTTGGAAAGTTCATCAGGATATGGGAAGCCTGGGACTCTTTTCTGGTCTACCAGATCAACTCGATTTGGGGAAATTCCCTGTCCGCCGGGGAACGACGGATTCTCCTTGATACACTGCTGGAGACCAGAAGCCGTTTTACCGTGGAAATGTCCGGCAAGGATTTCGGCAAAGATTTCGTCCGTGAACAGTTTGTTTCCGCGTGGAACAGGCTGTCGCCGATATTCAGAAGGTATCTTGGTTCCCAACCCGGCAAGAGCGTGTTCGGTTACCTGGTCTTTTTTACCGCGACAGACGCTCTGGCCGCGCTGGACAAGCTCGGGCCGTCCTTGGGGATCGAGATCAGCCGAAACGGGCTGTTGAGACTTGCGAGGCTTCTGAACGAAGGCAAGCCTGCGACTTTGCAATACGATCTGTCCGTCGATCCGAAGCTCCGGAAAATGTTCGATATGGGCGCGCCACTGGACGAGACGGGGCCTGCCCTGGATAAGGAGGAGATAGAGCTCGATCCCGTGGACAAAATCGAATCTGATTCATTATCAGGTTTTTTTCTGCGTTACTTTTACGGGACGGCTTTTGCCAGGTCCAAACCCAGGACTTCTGGCATAAGGGAGATAAGCCAGTGGGTTGTAACCAGGAAGAACAGAGGTTCGTACCTGGACAAGGTAAAAGCCCTGATCAGGGACGCCGCTATTCGATCCATGAGGAAAAAAAAGCTGGACAAAAAGTATGAAATGTTGTTTTTGAGAACCATGATGTCCACCGCGTGGCAGGAGAGCTGTTTTCGGCAGTTCAGGGTGAGGAAAAGAAAGATTACCTACATCCGGTCCTACAACAAGACATCCGTCGGGATCATGCAGATTAACGAGCGCGTCTGGCGGGGAATGTACAATCTTAAACATTTGAGGTGGGACATCAGGTATAACGCCATGGCCGGCGGAGAGATCCTGGAGCTATACCTGCGTCGTTACGCGCTTCGCAAGATGAATCCGAAAGATCCCATAAGCGATGACATCTTGTCGAGAATAGTATATGCGATGTACAATGGCGGTCCCTCCCAGTTTCGCAAGTTTATCAAACGATACAAGAAAAAGAGGTTTTACAGGAGCGACCGCCTTTATTGGGAAAAATACATGCGGGTAAAACGGGGCCGCTGGGAAAAAATCAACGACTGCCTTTGAGCGTGTCGAACCAGACGATCCTGATGGGCGAAGCTGCGCAATAAAATCAGGCCGGCTGTTTTTATCCTTTTTTTACAGGTTGGCGAAGGACAGTTCTCATTTCTTCCGGCGCTGTCTTGCGGGGATCGCTGATGTATATCTCATGATGCTTGCCCGAGGGGATTAAACTGTTATCCTTTAGAAAAATAGTGTATACGCTTCATAGTGGGTCTTTGTCGGCATAGGGGCCGATGTGCGTTATCTGCGCCGACTTTCCCTCTTTGCAGCTTTCAAACCGTATGCTGTCGAGCGCGGGCGGACCTTTTTTGTCTTTCGTAATTTTCAGCGCTTCTTTGAATATATTTTTAGTGATAAACGTCGGTTGCATGATCATCAGCGTCCACTTCCACCCATCCGGCGCGAGGAGGTAAACGCGTTCATATCGTCGGCCTCCCACAATCCTTCCAGCGGAGGAACGCCGTAATCGACGGCGGATCCCGCCGTCGTCAACCCCGACATGGATAGCGCGACAGGTCCGGGGCGATCATGGGTTAGTATACAAACAGTTTATTGCTTCCCTTGTCATACTCCACCACCACGACTTCACGCTCGGCAAATTTTATGTTTTCAGAGAATGACACCGCTTCACCGCTCCCATCTTTTCTATGGTCGCTGATGTTTATCTTCACTTTATGATTTCCTTTTGGAAGCTTGAACCGGTCATATACAAACACAAGCCCGTCATTGCGGAGCCCTGACGGGAAGATGTGTTTATCCGTCACCTTTTTACCATCCAGCCAGATTGTAAGGGCCAGGGGCGCACGTTCGCGGCTTCCGCACACCCTGGAGGCGCGTTGCATATGTTTTCGCCTGCTCTTGGCGACGGCCTTGAATTTTTTCAACTCCTCCTGGGTGCACAGTGTAAGCCGCATAGTCGATTTCTTGAAAGAAACAATCAACATCGAATCGTCCGGCTTGTTATATTCATAAGCCGGAGAGGTGGAAAAAAAACCGATCAACAAAACCGGCGCCACAAGAATTAATATCGCCGGTAGCGAAAGTCTCTCATTATCCATTGTAAATATTCCCTATCGTGACACTAGGCCAGGTTATTTGATTTTATCAGCTCGTTGAATTCGTCGATCTCCTTTATCGTCGAATCCACATCGAATGGTGAGACCAGCATGATCTTGACGTTCGGCTCATCCATCTTTTCCACGAGAAATCTGTAGGAAATAGAGGAGTTATCCGTAAACGCAAGGCGGCGGCGGGCTTCCCTGTAGTGACAATCAAGGCCCCGGCAACCTACCACGATTATCCCTTTGGCCCCCGCCGATATGCTGTAATCGACGATCGCGGGACTGACAACGCCTATGCAAGGTATCGTCATGGAGGCGATTTCCTCGTTATGGGCCAGTCGTGTCTTTTTCGGATTGAAAAACTTTTCCTGATCAAAACTTCGCTCGCATACGAATACGATGACGCTGGGTTTTGCAGAGGAACCATTGCCGGAGGATTCGGGTTGGAGCAGGGATTCGATATGGTCCTGGAACGCCGATTTGCTCCATTCGCCCATGGAAACCGCGTTGAATTCGCACGCGTTAACGCAAAAGCCGCATTCCGCACACCTTGTCGGGACAACCTCCGCCTGCTGCTCGTACGGCTCTCCATCCGTTCTCGGAACAACTTTCATCGCCTCGAAAGGGCACGCCTGCTGGCATAATACACAACCCTTGCAACTTTCAAGATCCACATTCACCACGCATTGGGTTACCGATGATCCGGTTTGCTTGTGTTTTTTCGGCTCCGGCACCAGCCACGGCAGGCAAGTGAAAAGAGCAAATCCTATCCCGCCGTACACCCAAACCATTTCAGGCGACAGGCTCAGGCCGCTGACCAAGGGAAAAAAGGGAACGAAAAACCAATCGACAGGAGCCTGCCCCACCAGGGTGGATAGATCCGCCGGGGCGCCGCTTACGGCCGGTTTTACCAATGACAGGCCAAGTAGCGACAGCAATATGACAACAGTCACCTGCCTGGGAGGATTGATCAGGGGCATGGAAATCCGCATGCAATGCACCCACGCCATTATCAAAAGCAAGAAAGGTATGGCCACATGCAAATAGTTAAGCACGAAAAAAAGCATATGGACCGACTCGTTTGTCAGAAAATAGCTGGGAATCGGCTCTGAATTTATCGGAAGAATGTCCAGTATATCAGCGAAAATAAGAGCCATTACCTGGGCCGCCTGGTCCCATACCAGCACATAACCGGAAATACCTTCAAACCAAATTATTGGAATGATCACCACACCCGTGACCCACGCCACCCAGCGATAGCGCCGGAACCGGTCAGAGAAAAAGACCTGCGCCATATGAATGAGAATAACTATCACCAGCCCGTCTGAGGCGTACCGGTGAAGTGATCTCATGATACCACCGTAATACTTCTGGTCCTGGGTAATGTGCCTGACCGATTCGTACGCCCCATGGGAGCTCATATCATAGAAAAGGAACAGATATATACCGGAAGCCAGCACCACCCAGAACAGGAGAAATGTGATAGCGCCCAGGTAATACAAAGGATTTAGCGTTGGAGTAAAAAACCGGTTGAACATTTCCTGTACGGAGACAAGAATCGTATTTCCAGGTCTTAAGGCCCAGGGAATCAGACGGTTGGTTTGCTTTGATCTTGGCGGAGCTTTCCTGTGCGCCTTTGCCACCGGGTCCTTGGTTTCATCAATTGACATTGTTAAAGCCTCGTTTGAATAAATGCGAGAAAAATACCCAGATTTTTTTCCGGAAAATAAACAGTAGTGTGCCTACTATCAAAATATATTGGGCGATTACGGCAAAAACGAAAAGATAGTCGATTTTGTAGGTTTTGGTAGCCGGGTCGTAATTGGAACAATAAAGCAAAGCCCAATCGAATGAATCGGCAATGGCGCTTTTGATGGTGCGCCCCTCCAGGGCTGACCGGACGGCGTCTTCCACATTCTTGACATCGTACTCCGTGCCATAAAAATGCTTCAGCACAACGCCATCCCGCCCTATCAGCGTCAACCGGTTCATATGCTCGAAGCCGTTTTCATTTCTGTCAAACCGAAAACCGAGATCGTCGACCATCATCTCGAGAGTGTCATAATCGGTGGTGGCGAAAATCCAGTTGTCAAAATTATCCACAAACTCCAGCCCGAACTCTTTAAGTCGTCCGGGAGTGTCGTTTAGTGGATCAAAACTGACCGCGACAGTCCAGATTTGTTCGGTCAACTCCGGTCCCATGGATTCATGTATTGCTTTTATACTTTCACATATGAGGGGGCACGGGCCCGGACATTCGGTGTAAATGAAGGTAAGAAGCACCGGTTTGCCTTTCAGGCTGTAAAAAGCGAAAAAGCTGGCGTCCTGGTCTATAAGCCGGTAGTTACGGACGGTTTTCCCGACGGAGGCCTGGGACTTTTCGATAGCGGATATCGCGCCGGCGTCATCTGCCTGGAATATGCAAGCCACAACGCACCAAACAACACATACTACACAATGGCGCATAACAAATACCGCGATAAGCAAATAATCAGATTACTTCCATACAAATTTGATACATCACCGAATATCAGTTCTGTATGACGAAAATCATAATGATTGATTTTTATATTGATATTTAAGGACTTCGCGGACGGTGTCGGCTTGGATAAAAAAAAACCGACCGCCCACGAAGGGGCGGTCGGCGTATTTGCTGATCTTTCAATCTAGCCGACTATCCATACATCCGTAAGGTATTTCCAGTTCAGCAGATAAAACAGCACAAAGCAAACAAAGAAAATCATAATTATGATAAACGAGCCTTTCGGCGCGTGATCAGGATTATGTGACATACGTAACTCCTCTTTTAAACCGGCTTTACGCCTCGATTTTTTTGCCGATAAGCAACGTCGCAACGGCGATTATGCAGTACATCGCACCGCCTATGCAGGCTACGACGCCAGCGATACCCATTATGGCAAGCGCCATGTCGACGATGGGGCCAAAGTTGACCTGGAAAGGCCCGTCCACCCCGTTCATGTCCCAGCTTCTGCGCGATACGCCGAAACCGCCGGCGAACATCATGGAAACGCTCACGACATACATGGCAATACCGAAAATATACGGCTGAAGCTTGGCCAGCCCCGGGAACGCCACCTCACGGCGGAAAATAAGAGGCAGAACGTAGTAAGTGATACCCATGAACGCCAGGGTGGTTCCCGCCACCACGGTAGCGTGAAAGTGACCCGGGATTCTCAGGTTGTTATGGGCGATTATGTTGACCTGCTCCGTGCCGTAAACAACACCGGTGATGCCGCCCAGAAAACCAAACCCAAAAAGGGAAAGCGCCAGCGCTGAAAAGCCGGGGTTGCCCCACGGGGCTTTCTTGAGCCACTCGAACGCGCCCCTCGTATACCCTTTCTTGCGAAGAGCCACTTCTATACAACCGGGAATGGAGAAGGCGTGGATCATGCTGGCCAGAACCGCCAGGTGCATGAAGTAGCCGGTGTTCCAGGTTTTGTGAGCGGCCGAAAGACCCGGGTCGGTCAAAAGGTGATGCTCAGAAGCGATGTTGATGAACAGTATGTAGAAAACAAACGCTGTGCGGCATACCTTCTCGTTCATCGGTTTCGCTCCGACAGTCAATGTGCCCAACAGGTACCAGACGGATACCATGGCGCACACGTTGATCTGCTGGGAGGAGTGACCGAATCCCCAGAACAAAAGGCGGTAAACCTCCGCGTCCATCATCGGGATGATCCCCGCCGCCCACAGCCACGTCGGTATAAAAACGATCGCGCCGTGAGAAAGAGTGGCTATAGCGATAATAGCCGCCGCGGCGGCGCCGAAAGTTACCAGGGGCAAAGAGCCCTTGTAGGTGCCTTCGGTCTTGGCCACGACCAGGGTCGCAAAGAAAACTATACAACCAACTATCGCCCCGACGGCGAAAAGAATAATACCAAGATAATAAAGATGATTCGCCTGCAACGGCACATATGAAGTAAACATGACGTCCGCGTTGCCCAGCAGTATCTGGACTGCCGTAAGGGCCGCGCCGCCGAGCATTAACACATATTGCAACCAACCGGCCCAGGGGGCGGCGAGTCTGCTGCTTAAAACGATAGCGCTGGCGAAATAGAGCACGGCCATCTCGAAGAAAATGATCCACGCCACAAGCATTGCGATACCGTGGAGAGTGAGTAGCCTGTAAAACCACTCGTCGTTAAGAAGATGAACCGCCTGCCATCTGGTGAGAACCATCCCCAGCCCGAGGATGCCACCGACAAGAAGAAACACGATCGCCGTCACGGCGTTCGTTTGTATCAAAGTCTGCGCGGGGATATGTATTTTAAACCCCGTCGTAGGACAAGTCCTGAAATTGCCTGATGCCATTGTCACACCCCCTCCTTAGGAATCAACTATAATCTTGCCGTTCATCGAGTGGTGCCCGATGCCGCAAAATTCATTACAGATTAGATTGAAACTCCCGCTGGACGTAGGAGTGATCGTCAATACGTTATCCCATCCCGGAACCGCTTTAAAATTCATGTTCATAGGCAACAGGGACATGGAGTGGTTCACGTCAACAGACGAAAGATGAAGCCTGTAGGTCGAACCCTGTTTCAGCTTGAGGACAGGATCCCATCCCCACTGTTGCCCGCGAAGAAAAATATCTGCGCCGGCGGGAGGGGCTACGACCGGGACTCCCGAATCCTCGCCCACTGTATATTTCTCGATAAAAGCGTCGGTCAGGAAGCCAAAATCCTCCGTTGATATCTTGTAATATTCAGACGCCGCGTTTTGTGTTCCGAAAAGATGCCAGGCAGGCATCGCCAAAGTTATAAGGATGCACCATACGAACGCTATGGTGATCCAAATTTTCTCCTCTTTGTGAAGTGGAGTGTTCCACCAACCAGGTTGTGGCGAAGTTACACTCATTTACCGTCCCCCTTCATTTATGGTTGTTATGTTATGGTTTCAGAAGTGGCGAAGGATCGACGGTGCCAAGCTCCATCAGACCCCAAACAGTATAGGAGATATACAATATCGCTATACTCAGGAAAAAAAGCAGAAAAATGTCGTCATAAAAAACCTCCCAATAGGAAGCTGGCTTCCCGCCACTTTCTTGAGCTTGGGATTCTTCTGTCATAGGAATTCCCCCTCCATAAAAAATTTTAAAGACTATACCGATCTGTGCACGCCTGCAATATCGCACAGACATACCCTTAAGGTTCCCCGCGATGTTATTTAACCGGATAGGCGCCTCTCTATATATGACAAAAGTCATGTTTGATCCAATCTTTTCAAGTCACATGGCCCGGACCCGGCATGTTCTCAGCTGACCTCAGGTTAACAGAGCAGGATGATAATCGACATGCCAAGTTCATGGGCAGGCAAAACCACCTTGACCGTGGATGGGTCCCTAAAAGCGGTTCCAGTATGATTTCAGGCCAAATAAGATAGAAAAGTTCAAAGATATGACTTAAATCATATTTCTTTTCACTCAATACTGAAGACAATAGGCGACAAATTCACAAGAATCTTATGTTCTTGTAGAATTAATATACTTTTCTTAATAATGATGTGAGGGGGAATGATGAGAGGGAAACACGCCTATTGGATCTCGCTGTTTTCAATTGTCTTGCTTTTTTCCTCGTCCGCAGCCATGGCCGCCGGTGCGCCCAAGCTGACCAAGGATGAGTGGAAGAAGGCGACGCAGATCTATTTTGACCGTTGCGCCGGGTGTCACGGGACACTCCGCAAAGGCGCCACAGGCCCAAACCTGAAACCGAAAAAAACCTTGGAGATGGGCACTGAAACCCTCCAGGAGATCATCAACGAAGGCACGCCGGGCGGCATGCCCAACTTTGGTGAGTCGGGAATGATCACAAAGGCCGAAACGAACCTGATGGCCAGGTTCATCCAGAACAAGCCAGTAGCTCCGCCCGAGATGTCTATTGGGCAGATGAAAATGACCCATAAGATTATCGTGCCGGTGAAAAACAGGCCTTCCAAACCGTTGCACAAACGCAATTGGCAGAACTTCTTCGGCGTGGTCGAGCGCGACGCTGGCAAGATCGCCATTATTGACGGCGACACGAAGGAAATTATCAACAAGGTCGATTCTGGCTATGCGACGCATATTCTTCGGTCCTCTGCCACAGGGCGGTATTTCGTATCGATCGGTCGGGACGGCAAAGTTGGCCTGATCGACCTGTTCATGAAAAAACCGACACTTGTCGCTACCGTAAAAACCTGCGCTGAAGCCCGCTCGGTAGACTCCAGCAAGTTCCATGGTTTTGAGGACAAGTGGTTGATAGTTGGTTGTTACTGGCCTCCGCATTTTGTGGTGCTCGACGGTCTGAGTCTCGAGCCGAAAAAAGTGGTCAGCACCCGCGGCTACACTTATGATACGTTTACGTACCACGCCGAGCCTCGCGTTGCGGCCATCGTATCCTCCCACTATTCTCCGGAATGGGTGCTCAATATCAAGGAGACAGGCTACATCTGGCTGGTCGATTACTCCAACATCGACAACCTGAAAATCTCCATGATCGAGGGAGAGCGGTTCCTGCACGATGGAGGCTGGGACGCTACTCACAGGTATTTCATGGCCGCGGCCAACATGCGCGACACCATGGTCATAATCGACACCAAGGAGCGTAAGAAAGTCGGGCAGTTTACTGTCGGCACCAAGCCCCACCCAGGGCGCGGCGGCAACTGGATCGATCCTAAGTACGGGCCTGTTTCCGGCACAGTTCATATAGGTGAAGGTCTGCTTTCTGTTTGGGGCTCGGATCCGAAAGGGCATCCCCAATACGCCTGGAAAGTTGTTCGTTCTATTGAGTTGCCTCCCGGATCGGGCAGTCTTTTCATGAAGACCCACCCGAAAAGCAAGCACATGTGGCTAGACTTCACCCTTAACACGGATAAGGAAAGCTATCAGAGTGTTCAGGTGATGGACATCAACAAGCCTGGCGTGCTCAAGAGCATCAAAATCGCGCCCAAGGGCTCTAAAGCCCGAGTTGTGCACATGGAGTACAACAAAGCCGGTGACGAGGTCTGGATAAGTGTGTGGGAGAAAGATGGACAGGTAGTCGTTATCGATGACAAGACCCTGAAGATCAAAAAGAGGATCACAGGGCTGGTCACACCGACAGGCAAGTTCAACGTATACAACACCATGCACGATATTTACTAGGCCAGACACGGGTAAAGTCGTTTAAGTGTAACAACTAGTCGCCGGGACCGGGTAATCTGGTCCCGGCGTTATTTATTTTGGTGGGCTATGGCTTCTATGCTTAGACCATGGCTATGGGTGATTGCGCTTTTCTTGGCGTTTTTCCCTCCTTTCGCATGGTCCCAGCCGAACAAAAAAGGCGCTGATCTTTACAAAAAGCATTGCGCTTCTTGTCATCATCCCCGCCGTTTGGGCCTAACGGCTCCTCCGCTGGTACCGGAGTTTCTGAAAAAACAGTCATTGGAGCGTATCAGAAACATAATAGCAAACGGCGAGCCGGCGACGCAGATGCCGGCTTTCAAGGGCAAGCTGGGCAAAAAACAGATCAACCAGATCGCCGAATATATAATGACCCCGGCAGGCGATCTTTCGTGGTCTTTTGACGATATCAAAGCCAGTCGAGAGGAGTTTCCTCCAAATGAGGCGACGCGAGGGATCAACCCCGGGAAACTCGACGAAATCATACTGATCATGGAAAAAGGCGCCAAGAGCCTGGCGGTGATGAAGAGCGCCGATTTTTCTGTTCTGACAAAGTTTTATGTGGGAAATGTGCACGGCGGCCCAAAATTTTCCCCATCCCTGGAAAATATATATTCTATCGCCAGGGACGGGGTGCTGACCAAGTTTCATGTTCCGACGTTATCGCCTAAAATCAGGCTGAAGGCCGGGATAAACGCACGATCCCTGGCGGTTTCTCATGACGACAGGACGATCGCCGTCGCCAACTACCTGCCCTCGAACATCGTGTTTTTCAACGATAACCTGGACCCGGTAAAAGAAATAACCTTTGGGGGCAAGGCCGGGGGATTTTACAACATGCTCGCCGATCACAAGTTCATACTTACTTTCCGAAATAAAAACGAGCTGTGGATGATAGACGACACCGCTCCGTACGCCATCGACAAGCACTCGTTGCCCGAGCCTTTCGAGGATATTTCCATATGTCCGACCAGGCCACTTTTGATCGGGACAAAGCGGGGTAGCGACATGTTGTACATATACAACTATAAAAAGCGCGAAGTAATAGCGAAGGTGAAATCCAGCGGCCTGCCTCACCTTGCTTCGGCGGCGTTCTATAGGAGCAAAGGGGAGCTGTTTGTAGCTATCAATCACATAAAAAAGCCGTTTCTGACCATATACTCACTCGACAAGCTCAAGCATGTGGAGGACATAGAGCTTTCCGGGGCCGGTTTTTTTGTTCGGTCGCACAAAGCCTCGCCCTGGCTGTGGGTCGATACATTTACGGACAGTTTTCTGCTGGTGTCCAAACAGGACCTTTCCAAACGGCGCACACTCACACCCAGACCCGGCAGACAGACAATGCATGTGGAATTCACCACCGATGGCCTGTTTGCCCTTGTCACCATGCCGGGAAAGGACGGCTCCGTCATAATATATGACTCCAACTCGCTGGAGGAAGTTAAATCAATCCCGTTTAACAAGCCCATGGGCAAATACAACGCTGTCAACAAAACCTATCCCGAGCGTGTGATTGAATCGCCGGGTAGACGGTCGGATATCGAGATTGGCAAAGATGTTTTCGACAATTATTGCATGGGTTGCCATCATCAGATATATGAGGCGTTTGGCCCTCCTTTCGCTGAAATCGCTGAAATACGCACGTCTGACGAGATCAGGCGGCACATTACATCGCCAGAGCAAAGCGCCGCCCATCTTGGTTACGCCAGAAATTCCATGTCGACCATAAAATTGACTAAAGAACAGATAGACGGCGTAGTTTCGTATATAATGAGTTTCAAGCAGGACAATTGAACCATGTTTAGACTGAGCGGACTTTTACGCAACGCCAGCCGCAACGGCGCCGGGATTGTCGCCAAAAGGGAGCTTTCCGCGTCGCCATCCCGCGTGGCGCCAATAGTCATCTGGAACCTGACCAAGACATGCAACCTGACATGCGTCCACTGTTACGCATCCGCCAATTCCGGCAAACGGCCGGAGGAGCTCTCCACGGAGCAGGCCCTGCTTGTCCTGGACGGCCTGAAAGCCGCCGGGGTCTCCATCGTGGTTCTTTCCGGAGGAGAGCCAATGATGCGTCGCGATCTGGAGTTGCTTGCCCGCAGAGCAAGCGAGCTGGGGATTTCTGTCACCCTTTCCACCAACGGAACCCTGTTGAACAAAACCAGGGCGGAACAGGTGCAAGCTTCCGGGTTTGACTATATAGGCGTCAGCCTCGACGGCGCGCGTGAGACCCACGACCGGTTCCGGGGATTGCCCGGAGCGTACGACAAGTCGATCGAAGGGTTGTTGCGCCTGAAGGAGATGGAACTGAAGGTTGGTGTCCGTTGTACGCTGACAAAAATCAATATAGGGGATCTTCACCATATTTTCGATTTGGTGGAGCGCTACGAGATAGAAAAACTTTATCTTTCCCATCTTGTCTACTCTGGCAGGGGTGATATCAACAAATCGGAGGACATTTCTCCCGCGGATATGAGAAGTGTTATGCGGCGCGTGTTTGAAAAGGCCGATGAATATCGGCGATCCGGATCACCAACACAGATAGTCACCGGCAACAATGACGCGGATGGTGTGTTCCTTCTCCTGTGGATGCTGGAGCGAAACGCCGGCGGCGCACGGAAACTGCTCTCTTCGCTGGAACGGGCAGGCGGTAACAGCGCCGGTATAGGCGTCGCCAATATCGATGCGCAGGGTTGTGTTCATCCCGACCCGCTGATCCAGAGCGTTACGCTGGGCAACGTGAAGGAAAAGACCTTTGGTGAAATATGGAACAACTCTGATGATCCGGTCCTGCAGGCGTTACGTGCAAGGCCACGCAAGATTAATGGCAGGTGCGGCGGATGCGTCTGGATAAAGGCGTGTGGAGGGAACAATCGCGCCCGAGCCCACAGGATGACAGGTGATTTCTGGGGTTCGGACCCCGCCTGTTACCTCACGGAAGATGAGATCAGCGTTGAGATGGCCTGTGCTGTTTAAAGCGGCTGTCAAACCGGGCTCTGAAAAAGGTGATGGACGCCCTTTTATTTCGTGGTTCAACCCCATGCGTTTGATTAGGTCAGGGGGGGCCGCTTTTTTTATCCTGCTGGCGACGGTCTGGCCGGCGCTGTCTTCCGATTGGGGCACAGGCGCCCTGATGGTCGTTGTAGAGCGCGAAGCCGGCTCCGTCCTTGTCATAGACTCTTCCCAGGATCACAAGGTTCTCGGTCGCATAAAGGGCCTGGGGGCGCTTCATCACGCCTCTATATCGTTTTCCAGGGATGGGCGGTATGGTTATGTGGTCAGCCGTGACGGTTTCTTGAGCAAGATTGATCTTGTCAAGCTTAAGCTCGTGTCAAAACTGAAAGTAGGTGACAGCGCCATCGGGTTGGCTGTGACGCAGGATAACAGATATATAGCCATCAGCAACTATAAGCCCGGCAACATAGTGATAGTCGATGAGAAGACGTTTAAAGTGGTAAAAACCATCGAGGCGGACGATTCGAAGACGGTGGGGTTGGTTGACGCCCCCGACGACCTGCTTGTAGTGGCGCTGATGGACGCAAACTCTATCTGGGTGATAGACGCGGGCGATCCGGATTTTCCGGTGATAAGGAAATATGAAAATATCGGCGAAAAACCGTATGACGCTCTTTTGACCCCTGACGGCAGATGGTATATCGCCGGGTTGTTCCACTCTCCCTGGGTTGCGATGGTGGACATGTGGAACCCGGAGCATATAACGAAAATACCGTTGCCCAGGCCCCCTGGCAAAGAGGACGCGCCTCCTGTTCTGAAAATACCGCACCTGGAGGGCTGGATTATGGCCGGAAAGACCTTGTTCGCGCCGGTGATAGGAGGCTCCGGTCTTGCCGCGATAGACACGACAACCTGGAAAATGAAAAAGTTCATTCCGCTGTCGGCCTATCCGGTTTTTGCCATGGCCCGCCCCGACATGAGGCAGATATGGACGAATTATGTGCTGGGAGAGCACCACGACACGGTTGAAGTCGTAGACGTTAAGTCGATGAAAGTTATCAGGAAGCTAAAACCGGGCGCCAGGGTGTTCCATATGCAGTTCACCCCCAAGGGAGACGCCATATACATATCATCCAACGGTGATAACAAGATATTGGTTTACGATACAAAGACTTTTGAGCTGATCAGAGAGATTCCCGCCGCAAAACCTTCGGGGATATTTTGCAGCGCCAGATCTTCCAAGTTCGGATTGTGATGAATCGGCGAATGTCGCGTATTACTTGGCCGCGGCTCTTTTTCTGAAAAACAACCTTCGGTTTTTCTTTTCCAGCTCTCCATCGCTCAGTGTCAGGCTCATGGGGAACGGTTTGCCAACCATCCCGCCAACCTTTATTCTGAACTCGAGTTTCTTGTGTTTTCCGAAACACTTCCCCCAGCAAGCCTGGATATGGAACATCTGCCGACCGGCGTAGTCCGGCATTCCATACTTTGCCTTGAACTTTTCGAAAATGGGATACGGATCCCGCTTCGAGGCGTATATTTCCGTCAGTCTTATGTTGAAAAGCTTCTGCCCCAGCTCCTTTGAAGTGAAATCCAGGGTCACTTTTCCCACCCGGCCGGAATAACCAATGGTCAGCTTGTTGTCAGGTTTAACCTCCTGGACGGCGAAATCGGGATATTTATCCTTAACCTGCTTGAGTGTCATGCCCAGGCGAAATCCATTTATATCCACGGAGGACACATCCTTTTCCGCAAACGCCGGGGATGCGCAAAACACGAAAACCGACACCAGGATCAGCGCGTTCACACCATGGCGATGAAAAACTTTTTTCGACCTGTCGATAACGCGGCGTATGCGGCCACCGCAATTGTCTGAAAATATCAAGCCCTTGAAAAACCTGCCAGAAAAAAACATCATTTCGATAAGTCCCGTCGAATATTCAGATATAATAATTACAACCCAGACAAGAAAGTATGTCACACTTCATCAACAGTTGGAAGGATGATAAACCCTTTCGCCTGAATTGCCACAGGTTGCATTCCTTGCAACACAGCGCTGTTGCAATTTTGCCTAATAGTAACTATTCTCTGATTAATAAAACGCACACCAGACAGAGGCGTCTGGCTGGCAGGAGATATTTTTACATATAATGAAAAAGATCATGCCTGACAATCCGGAAAAAGCAGGCGCAGGCTCCGATCATACCTGCAGGATGCTGGAAAGCCTTCTGGAGCGTTGCTCCGATGCGTTTTTCATCATCGATATAGACACGGGTGTCATTCGCAGCGCAAACACAGCCGCAAGACAAAACCTTGGGTATGAGCGCGGGGGCCTCGCGGGAAAACCGGTTGCGGGCATTTTTTCAGCGTCACATGCGGGGCGGGATTGGAGCGCCATTGCGGATGAATTGCGTAAAACGCAAAGTCTCACTCTCCATATGTCCATTAGACGAAGCGACGGAACCTTCTTTCCGGCGGAGCTAAACCTGAAATATCAGTGTTGCGGCAACAACAACCTCGTGCTGGCCATTGCAAAGGAAAACAGACAGGAGTCCGCCCTGGCCGCAGAAAGTGTCACCGGACTGCTCGATGCCATCATCCAGGCCCAATCCACATATATCAGCGGCAAGGAATCCTACAAGGTTTTCAACGATTTGCTGAACGTAATTTTATCCTTCACGAAAAGCCAGTATGGATTTATCACTGAATATGTGGATAACGGCGTTGATATTCCATACCTTCGTCCCTTGGCGATAACCAACATCGCCTGGGACGATGAGACAAAGCGGTATTTCGAAGAGAACAGGTTTTGCGAGCTAAGGTTCGACAGCAGATCATCGCTGATCAGCGCAATCATCGACAGCCAACGACCTGTTATTTCCAACAACCCATCTGTGGACAAGAGATCCGGGGGCGTCCCGGAGGGCCATCCCGCGTTAGACACATTCATGGGACTGCCGATCCACAGTGGCGGAAAGCTGGTGGGGGCCATCGGAGTAGCCAACAGACCAGGAGGGTATGATAACAGTCTCGCCGAGTATCTGCACCCGCTTATAGGCACATGCGCCACCATTATTGAAGCGGTCCAGAGCCAGCAATTGCGAGAGTCGACCGAGGCGGAACTGAAGCAGAGCGAGGAACGGTTCAGAACCATAGCAGACTTTACATTCGATTGGGAGACATGGCGCGGGCCTGATGGCGGCTATGTATATGTTTCGCCGTCGTGTGAAAGGATAACGGGATATTCGCGCGAGGAGTTTATAAAGGACCCGTCACTGCAAATGAAAATCACCCATCCCGAGGACAGGGATATCGTATCGAAACACCTGCAAAACCTTGAAAGCAAAGATGTTCAACACATGGAATTTCGTGTGATTTCACGGAGCGGGCAGACCCGATGGATATCACATTATTGCCAAAGCGTATACAACGCCGATGGGGAATGGATGGGAAGGCGGGCCAGCAACCGCGACGTGACCAGGCGAAAGCTGAGCGAGCAGGAACTGCAAAAAGAGAAGGAAAAAGCGGAAAAAGCGACCAGGCTCAAGGACAAGTTTGTATCATTGGTGGCCCACGACTTGAAATCACCCCTGTCATCGGCGATGAGCCTGTTAAAGCTGATAAGCTCGGGAGGAGCGGGAGTTTTGACCCCCAAACATCAAAAAATGCTCAAGCACGTGATCAATAATGGCGACTATATGATCGGGATGATAGAGGAGCTTCTCAATATCAGCTTGCTACAGACAGGCAAGATCACTCCCCGCCCAAAGTTTATAGATGGCCACATGGCGGTGGTGAGCGCCATAGGTAATCTCTCGCAGGTGGCGAATGAAAAGGGAGTGGAGATCGAAAATAAAATCAGGCAGGGAACGAGGCTGTACGCCGACCCGGCGTTGTTTGGTGTGGTCATACAGAACCTGGTCTCCAATTCCATAAAATTTTGCAGGCCGGGAGACCGGATATCAATATTCTCCCCGAAAGAGCGGGAAACCACGATAGCGGTGAAAGACACCGGATCGGGAATCGCAAGCTCTCTTTTGCCGAACCTGTTCAAGCACGAAATCAAGACAACCACTTTGGGCACAGCCGATGAACGGGGAACCGGGCTGGGGCTTCCTTACAGCTACGACATACTGGCCGCCCATGGAGGAGACCTGGCGCTGGAGACGGAAGTGGGGAAAGGAAGCGTGTTCTACGCCAGTTTGCCATCGGTCAAGCCCAGGATACTGGTGGTGGATGACGACAAGACAACCCGGCGTTTCATAGTTTCGATGTTGAAAAAAATTGAAGTGGACACGGTTGTGGCCGAAAACGGCGCCGACGCTTTTGATATGATCAGCGATGGCGGGTTGCATCTGGTAATTTGCGACATAATAATGCCGCAGATGGATGGTCTCGAGCTGTTGAAGAAAGTGCGCCGTGGTGGTCACCCGGCCAGCGATATTCCATTTATAACCATTACCTCAGACTCTAGCATGACGACCAGGGAACTGGTGTTTCTTGCCGGGGCCAATGACTATATCCAGAAGCCGTTCGCCGAGCAGGACATCATTCCAAGGGTGAAAAGGTTTGTTTTTTAATGGTCATGACAACGCCCCTGTTGTTTCGGAGGCGGAACAACGGATTCATGGCCGGGTTTATCCTGTGCGTTTCCCTCGCTCCATTGGCGTGCGCCGTCGGCGCTATGGCGGGGCAGGGCGAAACAAGCGCAGATAAAAATCCCCTGTCCCTAGCTTTTTCCGCCGGTGGGTCATTTAACACCGGCAACACCAAAACCAGCGAACTGGGTGCGTCGATCGCTATGAAATATCGGCATGAAAAATCCGTGAGCGAGCTGGGATCAAAATATCAGTATCGTCAAGAAAGTGGGGACACAGAGCAAAACCGGGTGGAGCTGGAACTGAAGGAACTGTACAAAACGGCGAATCTGTACGATTTGTTCCTCTCTGAAAGCTTTGCGTGGGATGAAATCCAGAAGGTCGATTATGATAATAATATCGGCTTCGGGGCGAGACGCCAGCTAGCGTTGACAAATGTAACCAAAGCCTACCTGGACGCGTCATTGCTGTACCAGTCGCTCAAACTCAGCGGTGAGACAGAGAATAAAAACGTATCGCTGGCCCTGGAAAGCAAGGTTGAATCCAACCATGGAGCCGCCGGTTTTTCGGCGAAAATGTATTACCAGGTCAACCTGTCCGACGACGAGGACTACAAGCTCAACGGGCAGATCAAGACAGAACTGAAACTGTCCAGGAGCTGGGGTGTGTCTGCAAGCGTAAACGGAAGATATCGAAATATCACAACAGATGACACCGTGAGGCTTGATACCACCTCGTTAATAGAACTAACGCTAAAATATTAGCCCAGGCAAAACATAAGCGGTCCTATGGCCCCTTGGCCAGGCGCTTGACAATCAACTCTTTTCAGCTAGAATATCTGCTTTATCGGTCGCATGCGGGTGTAACTCAGTGGTAGAGTGCAACCTTGCCAAGGTTGAAGTCGTGGGTTCAAATCCCATCACCCGCTCCATTTTCATGCCACCGCCAGGAGATGTTTAACTTCTCGATACAGCCGTCGTGGATTAAACTGGTTCTTCCTGTTATGCCGCGAGGTATACCAGGCAAGTCGGTGACGCGCCCTCTGCATTGTTCGAGGCGAGGTCGGGGCGGGGCAGGGCTAGTGGCGGAAGATCGGCTGAAAAGCCATGAGCCTGCGTACCTGTTTTTGTAATTTATCCCAACACTTTTTTGTAAACACGTATTATAGTCATCTGGTACAGTTGAAGAATTTCGATCCTGATAATTCTGTTTTTTTGACGCTAAATTACAAGAAACAATCCTCCGATGCCTGCTGACATGCTTGTCCCGGTTTCAACGGTTCTCATCATTTTCGCCGTTATTCTGCTGATATTGTTGTTGCGCGCGGTATCCAGGGTTGAGCGTGAGGAGAAAAGAGCGGAACTGAAGTTTATCGCGTTTGAAAGGAATATAGAGCTGTTCGAGCGACTGGTAAAAGATGAATCCGCGCAAATCCGGAGCGAGCTGGCCTCCTCTGCGCAAATGAACAGGAATGAAAACCGCGATTCCATGAAGTCGTTCACCGATTCTATGGATCACAGGTTCGATTCTGTGCGCAGGTCGCTGGAATCGGGACTGAAACTTATTCGTGACGACAACAGCGAAAAACTGGAGAAAATCAGGGCGACAGTGGAGGAAAAGCTCCAAAACACACTGGAGCGAAAACTTGGGGAATCGTACAAAATGGTCAGCGAAAGGCTGGAGCAGGTCAGTAAGGGCCTGGGTGAAATGACCACCTTGGCCTCCAGTGTTGGAGACCTGAAAAGGATCATGTCCAACGTCAGCGCCAGGGGGGCCTGGGGAGAGACCCAGCTTGGAGCCCTGCTGGAGGAGATTTTGGCGCCGGAGCAATACTCCAAGAACGTCGCCATAGGCGCAAAAGGATCGGACAGGGTGGAGTTCGCCATTGCTTTGCCGGGTGGCTCCGACGATCGTCCGCTATGGTTGCCCATAGACGCGAAGTTCCCTCTCGAGGACCATCAGAGACTTATCGCGGCCCGCGAGGCGGAGGACCATGCAGGGGCCGTGGAGGCGGGCAAGGCGCTTGTGGGCCGGCTTAAGCTGGAGGCGAAGAAAATCAGCGAAAAATATATAGATCCGCCAAACACGACTGAGTTCGCCATACTTTTTTTGCCAACCGAGGGTCTCTACGCAGAGGCGGCCAGGGCGCCTGGACTGCTGGACAACCTTCGACGTGAATATTTCATCGTGGTCGCCGGCCCGACCACGTTGGCGGCCATTCTGAACAGCTTTCGCATGGGGTTTCAGACCCTGGCCATACAAAAACGCTCCAGCGACATATGGAAACTGCTGGGGGCGGTGAGAACGGAGTTTGAAAAGTTCGGAGACAGGCTCGATCGGACCAGGAGAAAAATCAGGGAGGCGGAGGAATCCATCAATGAAATCGATGTACGGCGAAGGTCGATGGGCAAAAAGCTCCGGAACGTGGACAGGTTGCAGGCGCCGGATGAAGATGGCGCTTCTGCAAAAACGGATTAGAGGGATTTCCCCAGGTCGACAAAAATTTGTATCTCGCCTTTGTCTTCCGCCTGTTTTTTCAGCGCAAGGACAAACTGCGAATACGCCCTGCCGCGTTTTGCGCGGATCATTTCCTTGCGGATTTTAGCCAGGGTTTCTTTCGCCCCCGCAAGGTCGACTTCCGGGCGGGATTTTACAAGTATGACGAGAAAGCTTTTCTTGCCCGGCAAGGTCCTGATTTCGCCCACGTTCATGTTCAGCGCGTCAAGCGCCATTCCGTCCGACAGCTCCGCGCCGGGTTTTCTCATATCCATCAACGTATACGGCTTTGTTTCGGCCGCTTGATACCCTTAGGCCGAGGCGGCTGTGGCAAGATCTTTTCCGTCGGTTTTTACAGCCTCTTCTATTTTATGGGATAGCTGGCGCGCCAATTCATAGGAACGCTCCACCTTGTACCGGGCCTCTACTTTGCTCCTTATCTGGTCTATCGGGGGAGTATGGGCTTTTGTCACGGCGTATGGAGAGACTACTATAAACCCGTCATCGATCTCCACCACTTCGGATTTTTCACCGATTTCCAGGTCAAACGCGGTATCGGATATCGTTTTCCACTCCTGCACACCTTCAAGGGGCCGGTCGCGGGTCACCTCGTAACTGTTGACCTCCAGGGTGTCATCCGTTTCGGCCAACTCGGCAAACTTGTCCGCCGGTGTCGATTCTGCGATTTTGCTTATATGCGCCCGCGCCATCGATAGGGTCTTGGAGTCACGCACCAGCGCGACTACCATGTCCTTCGCCTCTTCGTACGACATCGGGCCGCCCTCGTCGTGGGACAATGTCTGGACAATATGCCATCCGAACTGGGTCTTGAACGGATCTGAAATTTCGCCGGGCTCCAGGCGGAAGGCCACATCCTCAAATTCCGGAACCATCTGCCCCTTGCCAAAAACCCCGAGGGAACCGCCGTTTTTCGCTGTCGGGCCGTCGGACACATCCCCGGCCACAGCCGCGAAATCCTCTCCCGCCCGGATTCTCGCCAGCGCCGCTTCGATTTTTTTCTTGGCTTCTTCCGATTTCTCCTCGGAAGCGTCCATGGACACCTGTGCAAGTATATGCCTGGCTTCCACTTTCTCTTTTTTGACGAAGCTGTCCTCATGATCCCTGAAATACGCCCTGAGCTCTTCTTCTGAAGGTTCTGCGTCTTCCTTAAAACGCTCTGACGCCACCTTGATGACGTAGACAGACCTGGATTCCGGAAGCTCAAACTCTGTTTTTCGACTCTTGAACCAGCTTAAGAGCTCCTCCTGTGTAAATATCACCTTGGACTCGAGCTTTGTGGGATCTATCTTTACATAACTTACTATGACAGGCTGGTTTTCGTTGAGATACTGGTCTGCGACCTCCATATCGGACACGCGCACCGTCCGCTCCACCAGCGCTTTGAGCTTCCCGACAAGAATGTCCAGCCTGAGGTTGCCTTCAAATTTTTTGGGTGTAAGACCGTTAAGCCGGAGCAGTTCTATATATCGGTTGTAATCAAAAACGCCAGCCACCTGGAACTCTTTAAGGGATTTGACAGCGTCGCTGATTTCCAGGTCGGAAACGAAAAGCCCCACTCGCCTGGCTTGCCTGATCTGCACAGCGTTTTCGATAAGAGCGTCCAGCGCTACCGCCGGGGCGTTGAGGGTTTTTAATGTTTCGGGGCTCATCTGGCCTGAAAACTGCCGGCGGAACATCTCTTCGGTTTGGCGCGTTTTCTCGCTCAGGCTCGACCGGGTGATTATGATATCCCCGACCTTGGCCACGATATCGACCCTCTGGGCGTCACCCTTTCCCCACACGAGAAAAGCGGCTCCGACAAAAGTGAGCGCCACGAACCAGATCAGCAGTCGGATACCCCATGACTTGGCGCTTTCCCGAAAAACATTTAGCATCGGCGGTTACTCTGTATGAATTTCCTACCGGCTCCCATCGCCGGGTGATGAGCCGCTCTTTTTTGATTCCAGCCGCTCGGAAGCCAAGATAGCCTCGTTGGATGTGGGATATTGCTCTATGATCCGCCCGAACCGCTCCGCCGCCGCCTGTTCGTTGCTCAGCTTGATCATGGCATAGGCGCTTTTGAGCAGAGCCGCCGGCGCCTTGTTGCTCTTGGGATAATTTTCCACCATCTCATCGAACGCCTTTAACGCGTCACCATAATACGCTTTTCCGTAATAGGATTCTCCGATCCAGTATGCGGCGTTGTCTGAAAGGGCTGTTTGGGGATATCGTTTCAGGTATTCGGTGAAACCCTTGATGGAAACGTCATAATCGCCGCTCAAATACGCGTTGTAGGCGCGCTGGTACAATTCCTCCGGAGATTCGGCGGGCCTTTGCGGGACGGTCTTTTTTGATCTTTTGTCCGTTGCCATGGTTTGCGATTCGCCTTTGCCCAGTATCTCTTCCACCGCCTGGCGATGGCTTCTTTTGCTGATCTTGCTACGACGCTCCATGAGTTTTATAAACGCCAGCGTCTCCGCGGAGAGGGTTTTGAGCCTGTCGTTGATCCTCTCGAGCCTGATGTTGGCGGCCCTGGTGTTTTCGATCACCTGTTGTTGGGATGGAAGACCGCTTCCAAGCTTGTCCATCCTGTCCGACAACATCTGGGAGCGGGCGTTAAGCTCTTCGATCTGGCCGGTCAGCGCGGTGATGGTGGCGTGAAGTTGCTCCAGGTTGGCGGAAATATCCGCCTGCACCTTGACGTTTTTGTAAAGAAAATTGGTCCGTTCATCTATGCTGTTGATCTGCCGGAGCATGATGTCCATCTCTTTTTTGTTGGACGACCCGCACCCGTAGGTCCCGATAAAAAGCGTGAGCAATACGACGGACCACCCCGCTTTAAGCGGCCAAGCTTTCCGTGGAGGTTCTGATTTCAACAGCGTCATGTAATTCAAACCGATTCCAGAGTTGTCGCGATATGGAAAGAAGGGCGAATCAAACAAAACAGGGGAACCGCTCTATGCGCGGTCCCCCTGCCTGGAAAATTTCGCGTAAATCCCGATTCCGCTTTTGTGTTATCGGGTGGCCAGAAAGTGCGCCCGTCTGTTTTTGCTCCAGGCCGCTTCGTCATGACCCGGATCGAGCGGCAGTTCCTCTCCATAGCTGATCGTGTAGAGCCGGTCTCCATCTACGCCAAGGGATATGAGGTAGTTCTTGACCGCGTTGGCCCTGCGCTCACCCAAGGCAAGGTTGTACTCCTCCGTGCCCCTCTCGTCGCAATGCCCCTCGATCTGCACTTTCACATCCTTGTTTGCCTTTATCCACTCGGAATTGCTCTGGAGAATGTCCCTGCTGTCAGGCCGGATGTCGGATTTGTCGAAATCGAAGTTGATATCCTGTAACGCTGATTCCGCGGCGTAGCCCATGTCCCTCTGGCCCATTTGCTCGCGATCTTCAGCGCTCATCGAATCTTCAGCGCTGGCGGCGCCGGTTTCCGGCAAAGCTTCCGTACTTTTCTTTTTCGAACAAGCGCCCAGGGAAAGGGCGAAAGTCAACGCTAGCGCCATTGACGCAATGATAAAAAATCTGTTCTTGTATCGGCTCATAGCCCCTCTCCTAAACATGAAAGCAGACCCAAATTCAAAGGCTCGTATAAATCTCCGAGCCACTCTAACAAACCCCTTTTTCCATTACAAGGGAAAAAGAGATATTATATACATTAAATAACACTCCGGGGCCCATATGTTCAGTTCGGCCCCCACGCAGGAGAGTATCCGCCACCTGTAAGGTGGGTGATCCGGGTGATATTCGAACCGTTGGAGTTCATGGTGAATATCTGCTTTTTCCCGCGGATATGTGAGGTGAACGCTATGTGCCTGCCGTCCGGAGCCCAGGTGGGCGACTCGTTGGGACCGCGATCAAAGGTAAGGCGTGTTATCGATTTGTCTATGGCGTTGACCAGGGCGATTTCGAATTTTCGGCCGAGAAGCGATGTGTAGGCGATCAGTTCTCCTTTGGGAGCCCAGGTGGCGCTGTCGTTATAGCTGCCTTTATATGTCAGCCTCCTCTTGTCACCACCGTCGGATCGCATGATGTATATCTGTGGAGACCCTGACCTGTCTGATGTGTATGCGATGAATTTGCCGTCGGGCGACCAGGTCGGGCTGGTTTCGATCGATAGCGCGGATGTCAACCTCCTGGCTCTGGAACCATCTGCGTTGGCGATAAAAATGTCCGAATTACCTCTGCGTGACAAGGAAAACACCACTTTTTCTCCGTCCGGGGACCATTCGCCGGTGGAATTAAGCCCAACCCGGCGGGATATCGGGTATCTCGTTTTCGCTCTTAGGTTTATGGCGTAGATGTCCGGGTTGCGGTAGCGGTACGTGGTAAAAAGGATGAGGTCCCTCTGTTTCTGGTTCCAGTCCGGGAAAAGTACGATGGATCTGTCGGACGTGATTGTCCTGGGGTTGTAACCGTCATAATCGGTGATGACCAGTTCTTTGTGCCCCTTGACCCGGGAGACGAAGGCGATCTTAGTCCGCGCCACACCTTTTTCACCCGTGAGGCGCATCAGCATGTCGTCGGAGAACTGGTGGACTATCTGCCGGAAAAGCTTGCGCGATCCGGTGTATCGCCTGGCAAAGAAAAGCGACCTTGCCTGCAGGTCGTACACTCTTGTTTCCAGGGTCAGCGTATCCTTGTCAGACACGCCTATGCTTCCTTTTACCACGAAATTGGAGGCTAACGTGCGCCATTCGTCGTAGTTTATCTTTTTACCCAGTCTCATGTCCCGTGAAGCCGCCTGGCGCAGGAAATTCAGGTTCGTATTCGGTTCGAAATACCGGGTGAACTTCAGATCGTAATTAATTATCCTGGAAACCTGCTCGCCCAGATTATTGGTGTCGCGCCCCGATACAAGAAAGGGCGGCACGGCAATCTCTATAAGCTTCGATTCGGTTCTCTGGGTGCTAAGGTAAACATCGTCCGCCGCCTCGCCCACACCGAAAAGCAGGACTACGAGGACCGCTATCGACAAATTACCTTTCACGCTGTTCGTAATTGAATCCAAAATGCACTCCTAAAGAATTGCCCCTGTATCCCTCCGGCAACGGGGGGAAAGGCTGGGCTCTTGTCACCGCTTCCAGGGCGCTTGCGTCCAGCGGGACCGACCCTGAAGATTTTTCTATTGTAAGGCCCGCCACGGAGCCGTTTTTTTGCACCCGGAAGCGCACCACCGGGTTTTCCCGCATGCCGGTTATGTCTATGCCATGCGTAATCCAGCTCTCCTGCACTTTGCGTTCTATTATTTTCAGATACCACATGTAGGGGAAGGACTGCCCCTCTGTAACTATAGTTTTTTTCGGAGCGCTGGCGGAGTCCGGTTTTTTCTTTAATTTCTTTTTTGACACCGGTTCGCGAACCCGTTTTTTTTCTGCGGGGACCGGTTTTTTCCGCTTTTTCTTCGGAACTATTTTTTTTGCCTTGGTCTTGATTTTCTTTTTTGTGACCGATCGCTTCTTTTTCTTTTTTTTCGGATAGGTTTTCTTTTTTATCTTCGGCTTTTTTGGAGCGGGTTTCTCCGGCTCCAGGAGGCTGTGCGGTTTCAGGGCTTCCGGTGTCACCAGGTTCACGGTATATCCGGGCAGGATGATTTTGGGTTTGTAGCTCCACATGGAATACAGCGCCATCACCAGGATCAGCGCGGCGTGAACAACCGCCGATACGCCGATGGATCGCATGAATTGCCGCGGAGTGTTTAAATCTCTCGCTCTCGGTGATAGTACCTGCGTTTCCCTCATCGAACAAGGCCATCCTCCTTCACCGGAGCGCGTTTTCCGGCGCCGTGATGGATATGGATATTGATGGATAGTTCCATTTTTCTATCTTTTCCCTTTTCGAGGCTCCGTGTCGGGGGGGATTGTGACCATACCCAGCCTGGACACCCCAGCTTTTTTGATGACGCCCATCACGCTTACCACAACACCATACGCAAGT
>JAJRZK010000008.1 GCA_024275315.1 Nitrospirota bacterium | reverse complement strand
TTAATAGCTCTGAAAACATGGTTCCTATCTTGGTCACGGCTTGAATCTCCTTTGTTGGCAATGTTAAATGCAATCTCATTATCCAACATTTATGGCGATTCAGGCCTGACCAGTTTAATTTTTACCGGACACTAGTGATAATTTATTGCAAATTAACGGACGCGTCAACGCAATCCGTGAAACCCGGCGAAAACCGGAAGCTTTACTCAACTTTCGAGGGGGCTTTGGTGTAAATCATCATGCGGTTCTCGGCCTGTTTAACCCCTTCGGTGGCTCTTACAATACCCATGACCCGTGTCGCCAACTCCTCGCTTTGCACGTCACCCTCCACGATCACCATCTGGTCTATAGTCGTGATTTTTATGTCGAACACAGAGACAAACTCATCCTCCATCAAGCGCCTTTTGATACGCGCCGTGATGGCTGAATCGCTGAGAAAATCCCTTGCCTTGATAACGCCCTGGTCCAGAAACTTCCCAGCTTTTTCCATGGGACCCTTCTCCTCTCCGGTCTCCTGGGCCGTGGCGGGACAAGCCATCATCAAAAGCAACGCCAAGCCTAATAAAGCTGACAGTCGCATATCATATGTCTCCAGCAAAAAAACTATATGGCGGATTATATCAGATATTAGACGGACATATCCGGCGATATGACACCCGTAACGCGCGCCCTGTGGATGATTTAACACGCTGTCGCAAAGGGTGATCCTGCGGTTTCAGCGGGAGCTGACCATTTTGATACTTTATAATTACGTACATCGCCGCTATTGCGTTATACTTTTCCCATTATGTCCTATGAAACCTTCATCAGCTTCAGATACCTGAAAGCCAAACGGAAACAGACATTCGTCTCGCTTATCACCTTTATATCGATAGGCGGCGTGGCCATAGGCGTCACCGCCCTGATAGTGGTGCTCGCCGTGATGACCGGAGCCCAGGACGATATAAAGGAAAAAATTATCGGCACAAACTCGCACATACTCGTCACCAGCGTGGCGCCCATCGATGTAAAAGAAAAAGAGATGATAATCGACACTGTAGAAAAAATGGAAGGCGTTGTGGCCGCGTCGGCTTTCATATACAACCAGGTGATAATCACATCCGTCGAAAGAGTCTCCGGTATCGTGTTGCGGGGAATAGACACCGACCCTGTTCCGAAATCGACCGATATGGGCAAATACATGACCGATGGCAAGCTCGAGTATTTAAACGAAAAATTCGCCCGCACATCCATAGAACCTGACGATTTCGGGGCCAAAACGGAAATACATCGACACGGTATCGTCCTAGGCAGGGAACTGGCCCGCAACCTCGGCGTCATGCCCGGCGACCCTGTCACGATAATAAGCCCCATGGGGAAAATGACTCCTGTCGGCATGACTCCCATATCGAGAGAATTCTACGTGGCCGGAATTTTCCATGCGGGAATGTACGAGTTCGACTCGTCACTGGCGCTTATCTCCATCAGGCAGGCGCAATCGCTGTTCAAGATGGGAGAAAACGTCACCGGGATCGAGATCAAGGTTGAAGATATAGACGACGCCCCGGAGATAGCGGATAATATCCAGTCGAAAATAGGGTTTCCCTACATCGCCAGGGACTGGCAAAAGCTCAACCAGAGCCTCTTTTTCGCGCTCGCCCTGGAAAAAACCGTTATAGGGTTGATACTTATTCTTATAATCTTCGTGGCCGCTTTCAATATCGTATCTACGTTGATCATGGTGGTGCTCGAAAAAACCAAGGACATAGCCATACTAAAAGCGCTGGGCGCCTCGCGCGGGGCGGTGATGAAAATATTTTTTCTCGAAGGGCTGATCATCGGCTTTACCGGAACCGCCTTGGGTGTGGCGGGGGGCGTGCTCCTCTGCGAGATACTGAAAAAATACCAGTTCATAAAGTTGCCCAGCGATGTTTACAACATGGAAACGCTCCCGGTAAGCATGAACTTCCCCGACGTGGTGGTGGTGTCGCTGGTGGCCATGTTCATAACGGTGCTCGCGGCGCTTTATCCCGCGTGGAGCGCCAGCAAAATAGATCCCGCCGAGTCTCTGCGGTATGAATGACACTGTCACGATGATGACGACCATCCGGGAAGACTCGCATCTGCCAAGAAAGGTTTTTCACATCCTGGCGGCGTCGATTATTCCCACCGTCTATTACCTGGAAATTGCGCCCAGACAATGGACGGTCTACATGACAATCGTGGTGGCCATACTCTGGATCGCCACGGACATGGTTAGAGTCAGGTCGGAAAAATTCAACATCGAATTCACCAGGCTGGCCGGATGGTTGCTTAAAACGAAGGAAAAAAAATCGCTGACCGGATCATCATACGTCCTGATGGGAACCACGTTGTCGCTGATTCTCTATACCCCGCCTATTGCGGCGGCGTCGGTCTATTTCAGCGCCATAGGAGACCCGGCGGCGGCGCTGGTGGGCAAAAATTATGGCGTTGCAAGGTTTTCCAATGGCAAATCGCTGGGAGGGACCGCGGCCATGCTGGCTGTTTGCGCGGGGATTGGTGTGGCGATATCGGGATTCGGCGCTGTCGCACTGGCTGGGGCGGCTGTCGCGGCGATCGTGGAGCTGTCCTCCTGCAGGGTCGATGACAACCTTTCCGTCCCGCTGGCGTCCGGGGCGGCCATGACTTTAATATCCTGGGTGACGGTCTGATATGCCTGGCGGGGAAGCTCTCGTAGCGGTGGAGGAGGTGACCAGAAGTTTCGTCGTCGACGGAAGAACCATCCACGCTTTGGAAAAGATAGATCTGACCATCGACAGGGGCGAGGTTCTCGGGATCATAGGCGCCTCCGGGGCCGGGAAAAGCACACTGCTTCAAATGCTCGGAGCGCTCGACAGGCCCACCAGCGGAAAGATTTTGTTTGAAGGACGCGACATTTTCGCTATGAAAGAGAAGGACCTGGCGCTGTTCAGGTCGAGAAGCATCGGTTTTGTGTTCCAGGCCCACAACCTGCTACCTGAATTTTCCGCCGTGGAAAACGTGGCCCTGCCGGCCATGATAGCCGGCGCGTCGAAAAACGAATCCCTGGCCAAAGCCAGGAAAATGCTGGACAACGTGGGTCTGTCGCAAAGATATAATCACAGGCCGGGAAAACTTTCCGGCGGAGAGCAGCAACGTGTGGCGATCTGCAGAGCGCTGATAAATGGACCCGCCCTGGTGCTTGCCGACGAGCCCACCGGCAATCTCGACACCAACACCGGTGATGAAATTATGGAGCTGATCTTTTCCCTGAACGAAGAAAATGGCCAAACGTTTGTAATTGTGACCCATAACCTGGTCCTGGCAAAAAAAATGTCCAGGGTGGTGCAAATAAAGGATGGTAAATTTGTTGACTCGCTCAATGATGTGCTAGAATGAGTTGACAGATAAGCATCGTAAACGCACAGATCACGCAACGCCTTGCTTAAGGTGGATCGTTGTAATAAAAGCGGTCATATTCAGGTGTTTTGATCACGTTTTTCCTATAGGAGTTTGCTCATGTTTAAAAGGTTCACCGAGCGAGCCCGAAAAGTAATTATACTAGCCAGAGAAGAAGCCGAAAAAAGCCAGCATGAATATCTTGGCACGGAACATCTTCTGCTGGGAGTGCTCAAAGATTCCGGCGGAGTGGCCATATCGGTTCTGCAGAGGCTTGGTGTCGACCTCAACCAGATAAGGCAGGAGGTGGAGCGAAACCTGCCTGCCAGCTCCAACACGTTGATAATAGGTGATATTCCCTTTACCAGCAGAGCGAAAAAGGTTCTGGAATACTCTGTTGAAGAGGCGCGGTCCATGGGGCACAGCTATATCGGGACGGAGCATCTTTTGCTGGGTCTTGTCCGGGAAAAAGACGGAGTCGGCGCCAGGGTGTTGAATAGCCTCGGGATATCCTACGCGGATGTTCGGGAGCAGACCATCAACCTGCTACGGGAGCCGTCGTCCACCCAGGAGAAACAACAGACCAAAACCCCCGCGCTGGACGAGTTCGGACGCGATTTGACCGAATTGGCGGTCAAAGACAAGCTCGACCCGGTGATCGGCAGGGAAAAGGAGATCGAAAGGGTTATCCAGATTCTCGCCCGTCGAACCAAGAACAACCCTGTCCTGATCGGGGAGCCCGGAGTCGGGAAAACCGCTATCGTCGAGGGGATGGCGCAACGTATTTACACCCGTGAAGTGCCGCAACTTCTGCACGACAAGCGCGTGATAAGCCTGGACCTTGGCGCGGTCATCGCCGGCACGAAATACCGCGGCCAGTTTGAGCAGCGGATAAAAGCGATCATGAAAGACATAATCCAGGCCGGCAACGTGATCCTTTTCATAGACGAGATTCACACGCTGGTGGGCGCGGGCGCCGCCGAGGGATCCGTGGACGCGTCCAACATGCTCAAGCCCGCGTTGTCCCGTGGCGAGATCCAATGCATCGGGGCGACCACGCTGGACGAGTATCGCAAGTACATAGAAAAGAACGGCGCGCTGGAGAGGCGTTTCCAGCCCATAATAGTACAGCCGCCGGGCGTGGAGGAGACCATAGAGATAATATACGGTCTCCGGCCCGAGTATGAATCGCATCACAAGGCCAAGATCACCGACGAGGCTATAATAGCCGCGGTCAAGCTTTCCGACCGCTATATACCAGACCGGTTCCTTCCGGACAAGGCCATAGACGTTATCGACGAAGCCGGAAGCAGGGTGCACCTGCGCAAGGTGACTTTCCCTCCGGAGCTTCGGGAACTGCAGATCCAGATAGACAAGCTCATAGCGGAAAAAAAGGAGCGGATCGAAAAACAGGAATTCGAGCAGGCCGTGGAACTGCGCGACAAAGAGGAGTCCCTGCGCCTGGAGCTGGACAAGAAACGTGACACCTGGGAGTCGGAGCAGGAGCTTGTGCGCCCCAGCGTCATGGAAGAGGATATAAGCTATGTTGTTTCATCGATAACCGGCATCCCTCTCAGCAGGATCGAGAAGGAAGAATCGCACAAGCTTCAGGTCATGGCGGAGGAGCTGAAGAAAAGGATCATCGGTCAGGATGAGGCTATCGACGCGGTGTGCAACGCTATCAGGCGGTCCAGGATGGGCCTGAAAGAAATTGCGCGGCCCATGGGCGCGTTTCTGTTCCTTGGGCCGACCGGCGTTGGCAAGACCGAGCTCGCCAACGCCCTGACAGAATACCTGTTCGGCGACAAGAACTCCCTGATCCGGCTGGACATGTCGGAATACATGGAGAAATTCGCCGCGTCGAAGCTGGTGGGCGCCCCTCCGGGCTATGTCGGATACGAGGAGGGAGGCCAACTGACCGAGCGTGTTCGCCGCCGCCCCTACGCGGTTGTCCTTCTCGACGAAATAGAAAAAGCCCATGGGGATATATACCACATGCTCCTCCAGATCATGGACGAGGGAAGGTTGACGGACAGTTATGGCAGGTCTGTAAGTTTCAAAAACGTCATCGTCATCATGACATCGAACCTGTCCGCCCGGATCATAGAAAAAGGATCCACAATAGGGTTCCAGCCCGATAACCCGGAGCACGCTTTCGAGAGAATGAGCGATGGAATCCAGGCGGAGCTCAAACGGACGTTCAACCCCGAGTTTCTGAACAGGATAGACGAGCTTGTCACGTTCCACAAGTTGTCGAAGGAGAACATCGGCGTCATATTCAATATCCTGATGGGCGAGTTGGGCGAGCGGATCAGGGACGAGGGGCTTACGCTCGAGCTCAGCCCAGAGGCCATGGATTTTGTCATAAACGAAGGGTACGACGAGCAGTATGGCGCAAGGCACCTGAAACGCGCAATCCAGAGGCTTATCGAGAATCCACTTTCCCAAGAGCTTCTATTCGGCCGGTTCAAGCGAGGTTCCAACGTGATCGTAACTTTAGAAGATGGCAAACTTGCGTTTCACGAAAAAGACCCCGTCACTGAAAGCGTGTAGCGATACTCCACTGAACATCAGATGAATCGAGCAATTCTTTCATGGGGATTTTTTTTGTTTTTGACCGCAAGCCTGCTTGCGTCTCCCGCGTGGTCCATCGATTTTAGCAAAAAGATCAAGGAAATCCGTATAGAAGGGACCGTGCGCGCCGATGAAAACACGGTGCGTTTCTACATAAACAGCAAGCCCGGAGGCCGTTACAACGTAGACACCATTCAGAAAGACATCAGAAAAATATTCAAGCTCGGTTTCTTCGATGACATCAAGCTCGACGTGACCGAAACCCCGGAAGGGCTGACGCTGACATTTATTTTCACGGAAAAACCGTTCGTGCGAAATATCATCATCACCGGGGTAGAGGAGATCAAGGAAGACGTTTTAAAGCTCAAGATAAAGACGAAGAACGGCACGTTTTTCCGCCAGGACCATATCCCATGGGACGAACTGAAAATAAAGCAGGCGTACCGCAACAAGGGGTTTTTCTTTTCCCAGGTCCACACCGTTGTCCACAAACTGGGGGAGAACCAGGTGGACGTGGAGTATATCGTTGACGAGGGTAAAAAGATCGTTATCGGCAGGATTAATTTCCGCGGCAACAAGGCCTTTTCCGACAGGACCATAAAAGGGCAAATCGAGACCAAAACCGCCAACTGGGGCTCTTTTTTCTCTGACAACGGAGCCTACAAGAAAGACGTGCTGAAAACCGATGTCCTCAGAGTGGAATCCTATTACCACGACCATGGCTACATAAAGGTGAAAGTAGGCGATCCACAGGTGGAGATCGACCGGGAAAACCAGATTATCAACATAGATTTTCCCATTTTCGAAGGCGAACAATACAAAGTGGGAGACATAACCGTCCAGGGCGACTCTGTGTATACGTCAGAGGAGCTTTCCAGGACAATCCGTCTGGCCAAAGGTGACGTGTTCAACCGAAGCATGTTCCGTGAGGACATGTTCAAAATAAGCGACCTGTACTCGCAAAAGGGGTACGCCTTCGCCAACGTGGCGCCGGACCTGGATATTGACGAAAAAAACAGGACGGTGGACGTGAAAGTCAATATCAAAAGGGGTCAGAAGGTATACATAGGCAAGATCACCATCTCCGGGAACGACAAGACGAGGGACAGGGTGATACGGCGGGAGTTCCTGCTCCAGGAGGGAGAGCTGTTCAACAGCGCCAAGCTCAGGCGCTCCCGGGAGCGTATAAACAACCTCGGCTTTTTCGACAGCGTGGAGATGGAGCAGAGGAGCGGACGGGAGCCCGACCTGGTGGACTTGCATATAAAACTCGTGGAACGCGAAACAGGCCAGTTCTCATTTGCGGCCGGTTACAGCTCTGTCGAGTATCTTGTGCTTGAGGCGCAACTGAAATGGTCGAACCTGATGGGCAAGGGGCAGACGTTTTCATTGTCCGCGAACATGTCCGACCGCCGTCACGATTTCACCATCAGCTTCACCGAACCATCTCTTTTCGACAGGAAGCTTTCGGCCGGGCTTGACCTGTATAACAAAGAATACGAGTATCAAGCGTTCACATCCTTAAACGTGGGGGGCTCTATACGGTTTGGACGGGGTATCGGGGAGTATACATGGGGCAGGATCGGATACAAATTTGAAAACAACGATGTTACCATCCTGGATCGTGAGGCGGCCAGCGCGTACTTGCTGGCCCAGGAGGGGCACAAGATCACAGGCGCCATTTTCCCGTCCGTGGTCTACGATACCCGTAACGATCCCTACAGCCCCACATCCGGCCGGCGCTTGAAGGCCTACCTGGAGGTGGCTGGCGCCGGTGGCGAGGAGAAGTTCTATAAGCTCACGGGGGAATATTCCGAATATGTCGGGCTCTGGCTCGATTTTGTCGGCCTGCTCCATGCGAAGATTGGGCGGGCGGACGGATATGACGGCAAAGGCTTGCCTATTTACGAGCGATTTTTCATGGGAGGCCCACGAAGTCTGCGGGGATTTAATTTTGAGGAAGTGGGGCCATTCGATGAAAACGGAGAGGCTATAGGCGGCGAGGCTTTACTGCAATTCAACTTTGAATTACAATACAGGTTCACTCGATATTTCAGAGGTTTTTTCTTTTATGATCGGGGCAATGTCTATGGCAGAGACGATGTTTTGGGCAACAGCACGGACCAATATTACGATCTGGCTAACATGAGGCATAGCTGGGGGTTCGGGATACACTTTTTCTCCCCCATGGGTCCCATATCTATAATATACGGGTTCAAGCTTGACCAGCGTGAAAATGAAACACCCAACGAGTTTCATTTTACCATCGGCGGCGCGTTCTGATCATCGGAGCGCTGGCGTAACTTTATAGCGCCATGCTTCAGGGCGAAGCGTCTTACAACAGGAGGATTTTTCAGAGGATATGAAAAACACAATTTCCAGAAGCAATTTCCGGCTAATTAATACTATCGCGGCCGTGATGTTCCTTATGGCGTCAGCGACCGGGGCTTATGCCGCCGAAATGAAAATCGGGTCCGTGAACCTGCAAATACTGATAAATGAATCGGACATGGGCCTCGACGCCATAAAAAAAATGAAAGCCAACATTGAAAGAGAGAATAATATCTTGAAGGGCAAACAGAAAGCCTACAAAAAACTTGAGCAGGACCTGGAACAGCAACGGATGATGAGCCGTCCCGAGGTGCTGGAGGAAAAGGAACAGGAACTGTTGAGAAAGAAACGTGAAATCGAGCTGTACAAACAGGACACCAGGCGCACTATACAACGCCATCAGGCGAGGGTTACAAGCGGCATCGTAAAAAAAGTAAAAGCGGTGATAGTCGATTATGCGAAAGCCAACGGCTATTCACTTATCCTCGAGGGTAGCGAGGGGCCTGCCAAGATGGGTGGGTTTATCATATACGCCTCGGAAAAGGTGGATCTTACGAACACTATACTAAAGCTGTTCAACGAAAAATATAAAGCAGGCGAGTTGGACAAAAAATAATGAAGCTCGGCGAAATAGCCGCCATTTCCGGATTAGGGCTGAAAGGGGATGGCGGAGTCGCTGTCAACAAAGTGGCCTCCATTGAAGAAGCTTCCGACGATGAGATCGCCTGTGTAAAAGATTCCAGGGCCGCCATGCTTATGGAGCGGTCCGGAGCCGGGGCCCTGATAGTGCCGGAAAACATAGAGCCGGACAGGCCGGCGCTGGTGGCCGAAAATCCGATGTACGCCATGGCTGTCGTGCTGGAAATACTCAACCCCCCGAAAAAATATCCTCCCGGGATTCACGAATTGGCCATCACGGGAACCGGCGTTTCCATCGATCAGAGCGCCCATATAGGACCATATGTCACCGTTGGCGACCGGGCCAGGATAGGGAAGGGAGCCGTTATCCTTTCAGGCGCGAAGGTAGGGTCGGATTGCGTCGTCGGGAATGGTTCGATCATATTCGAAAACGTTGTCCTGTATGACCGGACCCGTGTGGGATCGAGATGCGTCATCCACGCAAACAGCTCTATAGGCGCCGACGGGTTCGGATACGTCCCGCTTGAAACAGGGGAGTTTTACAAGATTCCCCAGGTGGGATATGTGGATATCGGAGACGATGTGGAGATCGGCGCGAACAGCACCATCGACCGGGCCACGCTAGGCGCCACACGGATTGGCAAAGGGGTTAAAATCGACGACCATGTTCATGTCGGGCACAACTGCGTTGTTGGGGAAAACTGTATCATAGCAGGGTGTACGGGATTGGCCGGATCGGTCGTCATGGAGCCCAACGTCATGGTCGGTGGCATGGTGGCGATAAGCGACCATGTGAAAATTGCAAGCGGCGCCATGATCGCCGGCATGACGGGGGTGCACACCAGTATCACCGAACCGGGGAAATACGCGGGTTCGCGCGTCATGAAAATAAGGGAGTTCAACAGGCTCGTCCTCTCCGGAAAACGGATCGACAAGCTGGAGAAAAAAATCAGGGAACTTGGGAAAAAAAACACTTCTGAAACAAAAAAGGATTAAAGGAATTAGTAGATGGTAATCGAGCATCACGAGCTGTATAAATACATACCACACCGCCATCCGTTTTTACTGGTAGATCGCATTGTCGAGATCGAGTCTTTTAAAAGAGCCGTCGGGATAAAAAACGTGACAGGATCGGAATATTTTTTCCCCGGACACTTTCCCGGTCTGCCTATCATGCCGGGTGTGCTTATTATCGAGGCCCTGGCACAGACCGCCGCGATCCTTTCGATATACTCGACCCCTGAAAACGAGGGATCCATACTATATTTCGCCGGCATAGACAAGGTTCGCTTCAAAAAGCCGGTGGTCCCGGGGGATGTTCTGCGTTTGAATATAAATGTGGACAAGGTGAAAAAACGTTTGTGGAAAGTCAAGGCCCAGGCGATGGTGGATGGGGAGATCGTGTGCGCAGGGGATATGACAGCGATGATCAGCCCCAGGGACAAGTAACACAGAATAAAAAAATGCCGATTCATCCCACAGCCATTGTGGACCCATCCGCCGAGATAGCTAATGGTGTTGACATAGGACCTTTTTGCCTTATCGGCCCCAAGGTCAGGGTCGCGGAGGGTTGCAGGATCGGACCATATACACAAATCAACTGGACTGAGCTGGGCAAAGAATGTATTTTGGGATCGAAAGTGATCCTGGGGACGGATCCGCAATCCTATAACTGGACACCCGTGGATTCATGGGTGAAAATCGGCGATGGGGCGTTTATAAACGATTGCGCCTCGATACACAGGTCCACGCTCGAGGGGGAGTCGACCTGGATAGGGGAGGGCTGTTATATCATGTCCCAAACCCATATCGGGCACGATTGCGTTCTGGGAAGGGAGGTCACTGTCACAACCCTGGCGGGGCTTTCCGGACATGTGGAGATGGAGGATTACTCGGTCATAGGCGGAGCGGCGGTGGTGCATCAATTTGTCAGGGTCGGCAAGATGGCCATGATAGGAGGCCAAAGCAGAATAGTGCAGGACGTTCCGCCATATTTCACAGTCGTTGGCGTGCCCGCAGTGGCAAGCGGGCTCAACACCTATGCGCTGAAGAAATACGGTATGGCTCCTGAGCAAAGAAAACAGCTTAAAACAGCCTACAGGACGCTTGTCCGGTCTGGGCTGTCAGTCAAAAACGCGTTGGCGAAAATCATGGATGAACAGCCCGATACAGATCCCGTGGGTGATCTGGTAGAGTTCATTAAAAAATCTTCACGCGGTCTTACTCTTTAATTTCTCAACTCTGTTATAATGTTTGGTTTTGAATTCTGAAAGTTGAAACAGGTAGCCAGATGGATAAAATCATAAGAGCTGGGGTTATAGGTGTCGGGCACATGGGGCAGTACCATGTCGGAGCCTATTCCGAGATTACAGGGGTAAGCCTGGAAGGAATTTCGGACCTGGATATGGAGCGCGCCTCGCCAATCGCCAAAAAATACAGGACAAAGTGTTACCGGGATTACAGGGAACTGCTGGACAAGGTGGATGTCGTCTCCATAGCGGTGCCCACCGCTTTTCACTTTGACATTGCAAAAGAATGTCTCGAAGCCGGCATCCACTGCCTCGTGGAAAAACCGATATGCAACGATCTTAAACAGGCGGAACAGCTTTTTGAAGTGGCCGACAAGCACAACTCCGCGTTGCACGTCGGGCATGTGGAACGGTTCAACGGCGCCGTCCAGCAACTGAAAAAAGTCGTATGCGACCCTATCTTGATCGAATCGCGCCGTCTGGGTCCGTTTGCACCCAGGGTCCGGGACGACGGGGTGGTGCTCGACCTGATGATCCACGATATCGACATAATCCTCAACCTGGTGAATTCTCCCCTGGCGACCCTGAACGTAACCGGCTCCTCGGTTTTCACAAACAGAGAGGATGTGGTAAATGTCCAGTTGCAGTTTGAAAACGGGTGCATGGCGAACATCATAGCCTCCAGGGCGACACAGGAAAAAATCAGAACCCTCGCGGTTACCCAGGAGAAGGAATATATCGTTCTCGACTACACCAACCAGGACATCCTTGTTCACAGAAGAGCCTCTTCCCAGAGTGAGCTGACCAGGCAGGAGCTTCGATACACGCAGGAATCGTTTATCGAAAGAATTTTCGTCCATCGCGAAAATCCTCTCAAGCTTCAGTTGCAGCACCTCATAGGATGCGGCACCAATGGTGACAAAAGGATTACCTCCGTGGAGAGCGAGCTGAAATCGCTGAAAGTAGCGTTGCAGGTGCTACGAAATCTCAACCCGGTTTCACATATCAGGGCCTAGCCCGGATGGTCCTGCCTGTCGGCCTCATAGCTGGAAAAGGAGACCTGCCGGTTCTTTTAATCCGCAAACTCATATCATCCGGCCGCAGGGTGGTGGTTATCACTTTCGACAAAGCCTCGCACAAATCCCTCCGGCAAGAGACTGAAGAGGTTTATCGGGTGGGGCTGGGCCAGGTGGACAGGATCATTAACACCCTGAAAAGCGCGAACCTGACAGATGTCGTGTTCGCGGGGAAAGTGGACAAACGGGCGCTGTTTGAAAACCCCAGGTTCGATTTGCGAGCGCTGTCGATCATGAAAAAGCTCCACACCAGAAACGACGACTCGATCATGACAGCGATCGTGGAGGAACTGGAAAACGAGGGAATATCCGTCCTCAGCCAGGTGGAGCTCCTGAGAAGCTTCATGCCTTCCGTCGGCGTCCTGGGAAAACGTGCGCCTTCACAAAAAGAGCAAGAGGATATAAAATTCGCCTTGAGAATGGCCAGGGGTATAGCCGCGCTGGACATCGGACAAACCGTCATAGTAAAAGACGGAGCCGTTGTGGCGGTCGAAGCCATAGAAGGAACCGACGAAGCGATCATGCGAGGGGGGAGTGTGGCCAGGAAGGGAGCTGTTGTGTGTAAAGTGAGCAAACCCGGGCAGGATCCCAGGTTCGACGTGCCGACAGTCGGAACTTGCACCATACAGACCATGGCGCGGGTGAAAGCGTCGGTTCTCGCCATAGAAGCCGACGCGACCCTGGTTGTGGATCTGGAAGCCACGGTAAAACTTTGCGACCGTCACAAAATCGCGTTTGTGGCCGCCTGATCATATGAATTACGATAATTACTACAGACGTCTTTGCGCGCTGGCGATACTCGGTTTTTCCCTGTTCAGGCTTTCTGTCATGGGCAGGACCGGGCTGGGCGACTCTGAAAGCTATTACTGGGCCTGGTCGCAACGGCTCGATTGGAGCTACTACGACCATCCCCCTGTCGTGGCCTGGCTGATACGGATTTTCACCGATATAGGAGGCGACACCAGCTTCATGGTGCGAATGCCCTCCGTGCTGTTGTTTATCCTTATCGGGTGGCTTCTGTACCGCCTGGCGATGGATATGTTCGACGACGCCAGGGTCGCCTTTTATTCCATAGTCACCTTCAATCTCATACCTGTGTTCGGCATCGCCGCGTTGCAGATGGTGCCGGACATCCCTTCCGCCGCGTGTTACCTCGCCTATATCCTTATAATTCACAGACTGCTAACCCAAAACGGGCCTGCGTGGGTCTGGTATATTCTCGGGGGGTTGATAGGTCTTGGGATGCTGGGTAAATATTTCGCCGTCCTGCTGGTCCCTTCGACCATAATCCTGGTCGCTTCTGTTCCGGAATACCGCCACTGGTTCAAAAAGCCACAACCATACCTTATGGGCGTTACTGCTATCGCCATGTTTTTCCCGGTGTTGATATGGAACTTCGACCATAACTGGCCCAGCTTCCGGTTTCACCTGGTGGAAAGGCATTCGGGCGCCGGATTTACGTTGCAAAACATCGGCCAGCTGGCTGGCGGCCAGATACTTTACATGACACCACTGTATCTCGGTGGCTTGTTATGGGGAGTTTGGGCCGGTACCAGGCGCGCCTTTGCTGGCGACCGGAGATACGCCACTCTGGCGGCGTTTTCCGCTCCAACGCTTGTCTTCTTTTACATCGTGTGCGCCTGGACCAACGAGTCGGAGCCGCACTGGCCCGCGTTCGGGTATCTGTCCGCCATCGTGATGATGATCGCCCTGGGTATAGAGCGTTGGGACAGCTACAGCTACAAACGGGCCAGGAGGTTGCGCAACGGGTTTATCCTGGCTACCGCCATGGCCATCGCCGGGTTCGCGGCGTTCTATACACACCTGTTCCATCCCATTTTGCCCATAAAACCGAAATATGACCTGGTAAACGAGCTGTATGGCTGGGACAAGGTTGGACAGGAGATCGAAAACGTGTATAAAGAGCTTTCGCTATCCCGGCCGGAACCGGTATTCGCCCTGGCGCATCATTGGGTGTTGTGCTCGCAAATGATGTTCGCCACCGGTGGCGGGGTACCTGTGGCGTGTATAAACGAGCGGATGGACCAGTTCGATTTCTGGGACGACATCGACAACCTGCGTGGGAAAACAGCCATTATCATCACCGACCTGAGATTCGACGAGCCGCCGGACCAGCTATACAGGTTCGAAAAAAGTGTAAAAAAGATAAAAGAGATACCCATATGGCGAGGAGGAGCCATGGTGCGGAAATTCACCATCTGGACAGGTGAGGGATTCGGGGGGCTGGCGTCGGAGCCGATACGATAAAACTTACCTGGTTTTTTTCTTCTTTTTCTTTCCGTCCGGATTCCTGATATGTTCCAGTTTGCGCCGAAGCGTGTTCCTGTTAAGACCAAGGATATGCGCCGCCTGGCTCTGGTTGTCTTTTGTTTCTTCCATGACCAGCTTGATAAGCTGTCGCTCAACCATGGATACAACCAACCCGTGCAACCCGCCGCCGTTTTCCATTTTTTTGATTCGACCGAGATGCTTTTTCAGGTTGGCCTTGAGAAAATCTTCCAGAGAAGATGTGTTGGTAACAGTTTTCAAGGGTTTATTAGGTTCAGGCATTCTGGCTGCTAACCACCCAAGTTAGAATATTTTTCAAACATAGTACCTGCCGCAAAATTAGATATTAGCAAAAGAGTGGTTTAAGTCAATGGACAAATTTCTACTTTAATCAAAATACGTTAAATTTAAAAAACCGGTTGTCGCGATTGAATGAAAAAACCTGGGCCAATCTGCATATATTTTGAATTATTTTAGCCATACACCTTGCTTTTCCAAACAGCAGGTTTTACTTTATTCAAATTAGCGATCACTGCGCTAGAGCGCTAATTTTTCACTGGTTTGTCTGGATTTTGCTTCGATCGGCAAATATGGATATAAAAAACCGCCAGTGGCGCTATTGTTAACAACTTGATATTATGGGAGGTATTTGAATGGCGACAAAAATCAGGCCACTTAATGACAGGGTTTTGGTAAAACCGCTGGAGGCCAAGGAGACCGTTAAAGGAGGTATCATTATCCCCGATTCCGCCAAGGAGAAGCCGCAGGAAGGTAAAATTGTAGCCGTAGGACCCGGCAAAGCGCTCGATGACGGGTCGCTGTCCAAGATGTCGGTAAAAAAAGGAGACACAGTCATATACTCCAAATACGCTGGCACGGAAATCAAAATCGACGATCAGGAGCATCTTCTGATGCGTGAAGACGACATTCTTGGAATTGTAGAATAGCCGAACACACACAATACATACAGGAAAGGATGATAGATAATGGCAAAACAGATATCATTTAGTGAAGATGCGCGTCATCAGATATTGCGCGGGGTGGACCAGCTTGCCAACGCTGTAAAGGTTACGCTTGGTCCGAAGGGGCGCAACGTGGTGATCGACAAGAAGTTCGGATCTCCCACGATTACGAAAGACGGCGTGACCGTCGCCAAGGAGATCGAGCTTAAGGATCCTTTCGAGAACATGGGCGCCCAACTGGTCAACGAAGTCGCCTCGAAGACATCCGACGTGGCTGGTGACGGCACCACTACCGCGACTGTTCTCGCCCAGTCCATTTTCCGCGAAGGGGTAAAGAATGTGACCGCGGGCGCGAACCCGATGGAGATCAAACGCGGGGTCGATCTGGCGGTGGAGGCTGTCCTTGTCAAGCTCAAAAAACTTTCGAAAGAGACCAAGGACAAGAAGGAAATCGCGCAGGTTGGCTCCATTTCCGCCAACAACGATTTGACCATCGGCGACCTTATCGCAGAAGCCATGGACAAGGTGGGCAAGGACGGCGTTATCACCGTCGAGGAAGCCAAATCCATGGAGACATCCCTGGAGATCGTGGAGGGTATGCAGTTCGACCGGGGTTACCTCTCCCCCTATTTCGTGACGAACGCCGAGCGGATGGAGTGCGAGCTCGAGGACGCGTATATCCTCCTGCATGAAAAGAAGATATCGAACATGAAGGATCTCCTGCCGTTGCTCGAAAAGATCGCCAAGATGGGCAAGCCGCTGGTGATTATCGCGGAGGATGTCGAAGGAGAGGCTTTGGCCACCCTGGTTGTCAACAAGCTTCGCGGCACCCTCAATTGCGCCACGGTCAAGGCTCCGGGGTTCGGCGACCGCCGCAAGGAGATGCTCAAGGACATCGCCATTCTCACCGGTGGCAACGTTATCACCGAGGAGCTTGGGATCAAGCTTGAAAATGTCACGCTGGACGACCTTGGCCGGGCCAAACGGGTGTCCATCGACAAGGACAACACCACCATCGTCGAGGGCAAGGGTAAAGGCAAGGACATCGAGGGCCGCGTAAAGCAAATCCGGTCCCAGATAGAGGAGACCACCTCTGATTATGACAGGGAGAAGCTCCAGGAGCGTTTGGCCAAGCTGGTCGGCGGTGTGGCGGTAATCAACGTCGGAGCCGCTACCGAGACGGAAATGAAAGAGAAGAAAGCCCGTGTCGAAGACGCTTTGCACGCCACCAGGGCGGCGGTGGAAGAGGGCATCGTCCCAGGGGGCGGTGTGGCTCTTCTCCGGTGCAAGGCCGCGCTGGATAAAATCGAAACCGAAAGTGAAGGACAGCAGGTGGGGATCAACATCATCCGGCGCGCGTTGGAAGAGCCTCTCAGGCAGATCGCCAACAACTCCGGCCTGGAAGGTTCCATAGTTGTCCAGGATGTTCTCAAGAAGGGACAGAACATCGGTCTGAACGCCGCAACGGGCGAATATGTGGACATGATTCAGAGCGGTATCATAGATCCTACCAAGGTGACGAGAAGCGCATTGCAGAACGCGGCTTCCATATCGGCTCTGCTATTGACCACCGAAGCGATGATCACCGAAATCCCGGAAGAGAAATCCGCTCCCGCTATGCCTGGTGGAGGCGACATGGGCGGAATGGGTGGAATGGGCGGAATGGGAGGAATGTACTAGACGGCCCATACGCCATTTGATCGATCAGCCGCCGGCGCCATTAAAGGTGTCGGCGGTTTTTTTTATCCGTTCCGGCCAGCGGTATGGCAGATTGATTGCGATACGTTTTCAGGGTTGGGCTGGTGGCGGTATGGCAGGTGGGTCCCCGTCAGAGCGAAAGAAGGACATTATTTTATTAAGCATAGCCCTGAACACACGCAACAGCTTTGGAGTGATCCACAACGCGAAAACAAAAAACAGAGCGACGAACACGCCCATTACGTAAGGATGATTAAAAGCCATCCACAAGGCCGCCACGGCGGCGATATCCTCCCCCACAGAAGCGGTCCAGTTTGTAAACGGCTCCGGCGACGTGTTAATGGCGAGGCGCGTGGCTGATTTTACGCCATGAGAGGTAGTCGCCACCATGCCTCCCAACAGAAAAGCGATCAACTGCGCCTCCTGGCTGACGTGCCCCACGGACTGGGCGGCGATGATCGCGCCTGCCGGTATCCGTATAAATGTATGAACGGCGTCCCAGCCGGAATCCAGGCCTGGTGTCTTGTCCGCGAAAAACTCCACGATATACATGAACGCCGCCACCGCTATGACACCTTCGTTGGTCAGGGCATGCAGTTCCGGCGGCAGATCGATGTTTCCCGTGGAGCCTAAAACGCCCAGCACGGCTACGGTAGCGTAGAGGTTGACGCCGGACGCCCACGCCAGGCCCATCCCCATCGCGAGATATTGCACAGTTTCCATTGGTGGCGCTCCTGAAAAATCCTGGTGTCATTATCACATGAGACGGACGCGATGGGCAAATTCCTTGAAAGACAAGAAGCCAATTAATTGCAATCCTGCTTAACAAGTCATTATATTACAAGAAGGAAATCCCTGCGACGCCACAAAAACGGTATAACTGCTGTCATTCGGCGACCATCCGGTTGTCGGATGACTACTTGCGTAACTTCGGCATGGAGAAATATTTGTGAAAAATCTGAACGGGGAAGACAAGGCTCTGCAAAAAATCAGAGCCGTCGAGGAAACAATAAAAAAACGGATCTGGCTTGTCCGGGAGCAGGCCGCCGCAAAAATCGAACGGGCGAGGGAGGAGGCGCAACTGCTGGTCGCGGGCAGGCAAAACGAGCTTGATAAGCTGCAAGCGGCCGCGCCAAGCGTTTGTTGGGGGGATGACACGCCCGACAGGGACCAGTTGCGGTATGGACAATTTACGCCAGACAAGGCTCTGGTGCGCAAAATCGCCACAGAACTTTTCGAAACGATGCTGGACTACTCGAGGACGGACAGGCGATGATCATACCCATGAAGCGGGTCAGGATAGCGGGACCCGTAAGTCTGTATAACGAAATCATAAGCGTTGTCCTTTCAATGGACGTGTTTCACGCAGTCGCGCCTTCAACCGACCCCGGGTTGGAGCGCAAGTCGCTGCAAACCGGTTCGCTGGATGATGATGAAGCCAAAACCCTGGCCAGGGCCGAGTCCCTTATCAAGGATATTTCGTTGTCGATCGATCTCCTGCCGGATGGTCCACGCCCGTTAACCGGCGGGAACAGCGCTTTTATCAATGGCGTAAGCTGGCTGGAAGACTGGGTGCTGGCCCGTTTCGAGGCTATCACCGGCGAAGCCTTGTCCATATCGAGCCATATAGGCCGTCTCCAGGCGGAGCTTAAAGCCGTGGAGACATACAGGGAAATATTCGAGGAATTCTCGCCGCTGATAGAAATGGTCTCCACATCCTATGACACAGAGCTTATCGGCGTGGTGTTTCCCGCGGAGATCGCCGGCGCCATAGACAGCCTGGAATCGGATCTGGAAAAAGTGACCGACGGAGCTTGTTCCGTTTTTAAACCGGCCGTAAACGAGCTTGGCCAGGCGGCCCTTATCGTCATACCCGCCTCGCTGGAAAAAACTGTAATGCAATCTGTTTTCGAGAAAAAAGTGAACACGATCTCTTTTCCCGAAAAATACAAGGAAAAAACGTTCGCATTAACGATGAAAAAGCTTTATGAAAGCCAGAGACAGATCGAATCGGAGCTTTTACGGCTTAATCTTCAGGCGGTGAGTTTTTCCGAAAAGTGGATGTTTGACCTTAAAACCGCCCATGAAAGTCTGAGGCGGGCCATAGAGCCTGTCAAAGCGGAGAACTACCTTCTCTATTCCGATTCGGTTTTCTGGATCACCGGCTGGGCGCCTGCCGAAAAATCCACCGAGCTTGTCGATGAATTGAATCGCCGATTCGATTATTCCGTCATCACCCAACGCTCCGATCCGGAACCGGACGAATACGGGTCCATCCCGGTCACTCTGCGTAACCACCGGTGGGTTAGACCTTTCGAAAGGTTTATCAATCTATATTCACTGCCGGTGTACGGAACAATAGACCCCACCTCCATCGTGGCTGTTACGTTACCGCTGTTTTTCGGGATGATACTGGGCGACATCGGGTATGGCGCGACTCTTGCCGTCGCGGCGTGGTATCTCCGCAGGCGCTGGGGCGAGAGTGACCTTGTGCGTGACGTTTCGCGGATTCTTTTCGTTCTTGCGGCCTCTGGCGTGGTTTTCGGTGTAATATATGGAGAATTATTCGGCAAGCTGTGGGCCAGCGCCGGACTCCCGGAGCCTCTGTTCGACAGGAAACACAAGACTACGGACATGCTGTCTCTTGTTATCGGAATCGGGTTTTTTCATGTGGCCTTCGGCTCGATTCTGGGCGCTGTAAACGCGTTTAACGTTCGATCGTTTCGAACGACAGCCGCCAGGCTGGCGGACGCGACGATATTGCTCTCCATATTCTGGATCGCCGTAACAACCTCGACAGGGAGCCCGGCGACGCTTTGGTTTGTCATTCCCGCGACCGCGTTTGTCATAAAAGGTGTCACCGGCAAATTTATCGAAACGGTTATGGAAATACCGAAACTGATCAGCAATGTCTTGTCATACGCCAGGCTCATGGCTGTGGGGCTCGCCTCCATCACACTGGCTGATCTGGCCGACGATGTGGCGTTTTCGTCCGGCCCTGCGCTGGTTTGCATCATGGCGGCCGCGGCCGTCCATACCCTCAACTTCGCCCTTGGCGTCCTGAGCCCCGCCATCCAGTCGGGCAGGTTGCATTACGTGGAGTTTTTCGCCCAGTTTTACGCTCCCGGTGGAACTCCGTACGCCCCCCTGGGGTATAAATAATAAAAATAACACAGGAGATTATGACATGGAAATCAGCTTGGCGGGTATAGGGGCCGGGATCGCCATAGGGTTAACGGCCCTTGCGACCGGAATCGCCCAGGCGAAAATCGGCTCGGCGGCCGTGGCGGCTATAGTGGAGAAAAAAGAGCTGTTGGGATCCATGATTATTCTTATAGCCATTCCGGAAACCATGGTGATCCTGGGGTTCGTGATAGCTTACCTGATCCTGCAATAGCGCTATGGGAATAGACAAGCTTCTGGCCGTTTTGGAAAAAGAGGCGGACCTGAAGGAGCAGGCCCTGTTGCAACAGGCCCGGGATGAGTCCGAGAAGATTATTCGTTCGGCCAGGAGCCGGGCCGCGGCCATTGATCTGGAGATAGGAAAGCTCAAAAGGCTTGCCATCGACAGGGAAAACGCATACAGGACCGCGGCGCAGAGGATGGCCCAACGGGCCGAAGCGGTGTATCGCCAGTCGAAAGTCGTCTCCGCCGTGTTCGCCGAATGCGAGAAAATGTTCCGCGGTTTCATGGTCACCGAGCGATACGAGGAATTTGTCCGGGACAGATATTCAAGCGTCCGCGACGAACTGGGGAGCGTTAAAAAAATCGTTGCCGACAAGGTAACAGCCAGGACCCTGGAAAAGCTGAACGTAACCAATGTGTCTGTGGACGATGGCGTGGGTCTGGGGTTTGTGGCGGAATCGGATGACGGGAAAACGAAAATATTCTGTGTGTTCCGGTTAAGCCTGGAAAACTATGGAACGACATCGGTTCACGGTTTGCCGTGGAGCTCGACAGAGCGGAGCGTGGCGATGGGTGTTGAATATTGCGTCGTAAGGCTAGCCGGCATGAAAAGCCGGTTTCCCTCGCGCAGGACAATAGAAGATATAGCGCGCACCCGCGACATCTCCATGCTGGTAGATCTTCTGGCGTCCACAATTTTCCGTGATGATATCGCCTTTTCCATCCACTCAGGCGAAAGGAGCGACGCGTCCAGGATTTTAAGGTCTCTTAACGAAGGTTATGAACGTCTGCGTTCGATCGCCGCGTTAAAAATCAAAAACGCCTATCCCGGGGACTACCCTTTTTTCGTCATGCGCTGGGAGGTCGAAAGGATCAAGGCGGCCATTCGATATCTGTCTTGTGGAGGGCTAGCCCTGGAGAAACGATTCCGGTTTGTCTCGTATGTTTTACAGCCGAAAGTTGCGAAAAAATGGAACGCGCACATGGGAGTGGAGGAATTCATATCGTTTTTGAAACACGCGGGCCATCCTATGGCCAAAGCGCTTGATCCGCAAACGGCGGAAAAGGAGAGAGTGAATGCCGAGTTGGAAATGGATAAATTCTATTTCAGGCAGGCTCTCCCCCGGTATCGAAAACTTTTTGACCGATGCGGATATTATCTCTCCGACCAGATCGATTTCATAAATATCCAGAACGCCATGCTGTTGCGGGCTAATACCGAGGTCGGAACCGACACGGACATATTTTATATCATGGCTCACGGGAAAATTAACGCTGACGATTTTAAACATATATCGAGCTCCACCATCGACGAGGCGGCGATTTTCATCGGAAACAAATTCGGTGTGGACCTTGGCTCCGGCTATGGCGAATCTGCGTCGGAGCTGTCCCTGAAAATAAAAAAGATGATGTTAAACCGCCTGGGCCTGAGGAAAATTGGCGACCCCACAGGCCCTTTTGCGATACTGGAGTTCATCGAATCGCTGGATGCGATGATGGCCGATCTTAAGACGGCGATTTATTTCAGCGCGGCGGGGGCGGCTTATGAAAAAACCAAAACCCATTTTGTTACGGTCTCCTGATGTTCACAACAAAAACATTAAAGGTAATTTGCATGTGGGGGCAGGAACTCGGGTTCCGGCTGGGCGGGGCGGAGGTGTCTACTGTTTCGGATCGGGAAAGTTTCAACAGAGAGCTTGGCCGGATCATACATTCGAAGGATGTGGGGATACTGGCTATCCCAGCGCATATGGAGGACTGGATCAGCAAGGGCAATCAAAAAGCGTTGCAGCGCTCCGTAACGCCGCTACTGGCCAGGTACACATACCCGGATGAATGGAGCCTGGCTCCCGACACAGACAAGTACACACGTGAGATGTCGTTTCGCGCCATCGGATTTCATTTCAGGATAAACCTGTGAGCGGGGCGGCTGTCAGCAGGATATCGGGCCCTGCCGTCGAGGCGAAAGGTGTGGTCCGCTGTTTCATGGGCGAGGTTGTCCGGATCGGATCTGAAAAGCTCATTGGTGAGGTCATTCGTATTGAAAACGACCTGGCGACCATCCAGGTCTATGAGGAGACTATCGGGCTTCGGATCGGCGATCCCGTGGAGCAATCGGGGGAGCTTTTCGCCGTGGAGCTTGGGCCCGGCCTGATGGGAAGCATTTTCGACGGCGTGCAGAGGCCCCTGACACGGCTGCTGGAGGGCTGGGGGGACAATATACGGCGCGGTGGAAGCATACACCGGCTCGACAGGAAAAAACGGTGGGAGTTCGAACCTGCGGTGCGCGTTGGAGACATGGTCGAATATGGATCCATCCTCGGCTTTGTCCGTGAGACCAGGCTGGTGACGCACAAGATCATGACCCCCGCGCGAACAGAAGGCGTCGTCGCAGAGGTCAAAAGCGGCGGATATACGATAAGCGATCCCGTGGTCATCTTAGAGGACGGAACGGGGATCACGATGAAGCAACAGTGGAACATCCGTCATCCCAGGCCAAAGGCGGAAAGAGTCTCCCTTACCTCGCCCCTGGTCACCGGTCAACGGATTATCGATTCCATGTTCCCGGTGGCCGAAGGGGGTGTGGCGATCATCCCCGGAGGGTTCGGGGCGGGTAAAACCGTTCTGGAACAGACCATCGCAAAATTCTCCCACGCCGACATCGTCATATACATAGGATGCGGCGAGAGGGGCAACGAAATGGCCGATACCCTGGACCAGCTTACAACCCTGACAGACCCCTCCACGGGCGATTCATTGATGGACAGGACCATCCTGATCGCCAACACGTCGAACATGCCGGTCGCCGCCCGGGAGGCTTCGATCTATACGGGGATAACGGTCGCCGAATATTACCGCGACATGGGGTACAAAGTCCTGGCGCTCGCCGACAGCACGTCACGATGGGCGGAGGCTCTGCGGGAGATATCGTCCCGGCTGGAGGAAATACCTGGCGAGGAGGGGTATCCCACATACCTGGTCAGCAGGCTGGGGGCCTTTTACGAACGGGCTGGAAAAGCGAAAATAGCGGGCAGGAAAAACCAGACCGGATCTATCACCATCGTAGGAGCGGTGTCGCCGCCCGGTGGTGATTTTTCTGAACCGGTGACCCAGGCCTCCCTGCGGCTCGCTTCAACTTTTTGGGGGCTCGACAGCCAGCTTGCATACCAGCGCCACTTCCCGGCCATAAACTGGAGTATCAGTTTCAGCCTCGCCTACCGGGATATGGCCAAGTGGTACATGGAGAAAATCGGGAAGGACTGGCCCGCGATGATAGACCGTACAATGAAGATAATGGCAAAGGAAGAAGAGCTTTCCGAAATCGTGAAAATCGTCGGTATAGATTCGCTGGAGGATAAGGAACGCCTGACCCTGGAAGCGGGCAGATTGATCCGTGAAGGCTATTTTCGTCAAAGCGCGGTACACCCCGTGGACGCGTATTGCTCCATATCCAAACAGGCGAAAATACTGGCGGCGTTTCTGGAGCATGTCGACGCCATGAAAGGGGCGCTTGACAGGGGGGCTGGAATAAACGACATGACCGGTTCGGCCGTGTCCGAAAAGCTTTTGCGGCTTAAAGAGTCCGCCGGAGACACGATTGACGAAGCCATATCCGAGCTTCGCGTAGAGCGCAAAAAATTATTCAAATCACTAGAAACGCAATGAGGGATCCGCTGGTAAGGGAATACCGGACGATACAGTCGATTCGCGGGCCACTGCTGTTTACAAAACGCCCCCCCAACGTCGCCGCGGGTGATATGGTCACCATCCTGGTCGACGCCGGCGACAAACGTGACGGACAGGTCATAGAGCTCAACGAAAAGCACGCGGTCATACAGGTGTTCGGCATGACCGACCGGATCAGCCCCGACTACACCCTGGTCCGGTTTAAAGAAGAGAGCGTAAAGATCAACCTGTCCCCGCTTTGTCTTGGTCGCGTATATTCCGGCGGGGGAGAGCCGATCGACGATATGCCCACCCCCGCCCCATCCAAACGAAGCGATGTGTACGGATCCGCCATAAACCCGGTCTCCCGGGATATACCGGAAGATTTTATCCAGACCGGCGTATCCGCCATCGACGGGCTCAACACCCTGGTGCGGGGCCAGAAGTTGCCTATATTCTCATGCTCGGGACTGCCGGCCAACGAGCTGGCGACAATGATAATGGCCAACGCCGGCACGGAGCAGGATCATGAAAATTTCTCGATCGTATTTGCAGGGATGGGCATAACATCGAGGGAAGCGGATTATTTCAGACGCTCGTTCGTGCAATCAGGCGCGGTGGAACACGCGGTTCTTTTTATCAACCTGGCCGACGACCCTGTCATCGAACGTCTGTTGACTCCCCGTTTCGCCCTTACCATGGCGGAATATCTCGCGTTCGACCTGGGGCGCCACGTCCTGGTGGTGCTGACGGACATGACCAATTACTGCAACGCCCTGCGCGAAATTTCTTCCGCGCGAGAGGAGATACCGGGCCGCAGAGGCTACCCGGGATATCTGTACACGGACCTGGCCGGAATATACGAAAGAGCGGGAAGAATAAAAGGTAAAAAAGGATCCATCACACAGCTTCCCATATTAACCATGCCCGATGACGACATAACCCATCCTGCGCCCGATTTTACAGGGTATATAACGGAAGGGCAGATCGTGCTCGACCGCGGGTTGAACCGCAAAGGGATTTTTCCGCCCATCGAGGTTCTGCCCAGCCTGTCGCGTCTGATGGATCAGGGGATCGGTGAAGGCCGGACCAGAGAGGACCACAGGCAGGTGGCGGATCAACTTTACATGCTTTACGCCCGGGGGGTAGAGCAAAGAAGGATAGCCTCTATCATCGGCGAAGAGGGCCTTACGGACATGGACAGGAAATATCTCGAATTTGCGGACACTTTTGAAAATGAATATTTGAACCAGGGTACGGAAAGCAGATCCATCACGGAAACGTTGCGTATAAGCTGGAAGCTGATGGGAGATTTTTCCGACCCGGAGCTTATCAGGCTTGACAAGGAATATATCGCGAAATACAAGCCGGAAAGGCAGGATAATGAGCCGTCCGGCGACTAACAGAATAGAGCTGATAAAACTGCGTAAACGCCGCGAGCTGGTCTCCCGGGGGATACGCATACTCAACACCAAACGGGACGCGCTGATGAACGAATTCAACATCACCATAAAAAGCGTCCATGACGCGCGACGTAAACTCGACGACCAGATGACCATCGCCGCCAGATCGCTGATTGCGGCCAGGGCCGCCGAGCCGGAAAGCTCTCTCGTGACAGCCGCCCTTGCGGCGCAACGTGAGATATCGTTCAGGATCACTATGAAAAACGTATGGGGTGTGAAAATTCCCGCATTGCGGTTTCCCGACGCAAAAAGAGACCCGTTCGATCGGGGATCCGCTCCTGGTTACCGGAGGGTGATTGTAGACGAGACAGCCGGGATGTTCGAGACAGCGCTGAACCACCTGGCCTCCAGCGCGGCTCTGGAGTTTTCCATGATGGAGGTGGGGGGGGCGATACAGAGCGCCAACCGGAAAATAAATACTCTGGAGAAAAAGATCGCCCCGGAAACACAAAATCATATCAACCTGATCACCAGGCGTCTTGAAGAGCTGGGGCGGGAGGATAATTTCAGGCTTAAACGATACAAGAAACTTCGGAAAGGAAGTGACTCGTGACGCGTAAAACGAATGTATCAGGAGAAAAACCAGACACTGACCGGTTTCTGATGTGCCCTCCGAACCATTTCGGGGTGAACTATGTCATTAACCCCTGGATGGAGGGAAACATCGGCCGTGTGAACAGGCGCGAGGCGGTGTCGCAGTGGAACAACCTGCGGTATCTTCTCAGCTCCGTGGCGAATATAGAGATGGCGACCCCGGCTCCCGGCCTGCCGGACATGGTTTTCACCGCCAACGCCGGGCTTGCGCTGGATAACGAAGTGGTCGTCTCCCGGTTTTCCACCATCGAGCGACAGCCGGAAGAAGCGCTGTTCAGGCGATGGTTCGAGTCTTCCGGATATATGATCCACCATGCGCCCGAAGAGCTTCATTTTGAAGGAGGTGGCGACGCCCTGCTCGATTTTGACGGCAGATGGATCTGGGCGGCCTATGGTTCCAGGACTTCGCTGGAGTCACACCCCTACCTTGCGACGATCTTCAATATCGAGGTAATAAGCGTCAGGCTTGTCGATCCGCGGTTTTATCATCTGGACACTTGTTTTCTGCCTCTGCCGGACGGGTACGTGATGTATTATCCCGACGCTCTGGACACCTATTCAAACCGGGTGATCCAATCCAGGGTTTCATTGCAAAAACGTATTACCATCAATATCGACGACGCGCTGCTTTTCGCCGCCAACGCAGTGGTGACAGGCGACACCATCATCATGAACAAATGCTCGGCCAGACTCGCGGAAAAACTCCGGTCCATAGGGCTGACCGTCGCCCAGACAGAGCTGTCGGAGTTTATCAAGGCAGGTGGATCGGCAAAGTGCCTGACGCTTAAGCTCAACCAGAAAGCCCCGGAAAACAGAAACGCGATATCGTCCGTCTCCAGGCGCAGGGTCGTCGCCGAGGGTCAGCTTATAGACTCGCAACTGATGAGCAGGATATGCGACAGCATAGTAAACGGAGGCGGGTCGTTCCAGGTGACGAAGATGCAACTGGGACAGAGGCGCAACGAGCTGTCGTCGGCCCAACTCGATGTAAGCGCGCCGGACAACGACACTCTCGATATATTGATACAGAAAATTATCCGGCTCGGGGCGGCGGCGCCTTCGGGGGAAACCGAAAACGCGGCGCTGGAAAAGGTCACACAGGACGGGGTGGCCCCCGGCAATTTCTACAGCACAACAATTTACGCGACGCAGGTAAGAGTTAATGGTGATTGGATCGATGTGGCGGACCAGCGGATGGACGGGGTCGTCGTGGTGTCCGGCGGCGCGGCCAGGTGCTCTTTGTTACGAGACCTGAAAAAAGGGGACATGGTAGTCACTGGCGGCGAAGGGATCAGGACCATGCGGGCCCCCGCCCGGTACGGCGACCATGAGCAGTTCGGGTTCATGGCGTCGAGCATTTCCAGCGAAAGGCGGGTGGAGATAGCGGTGGATAAAATCGCCTGGGAGATGAACCGTATCCACGCCAGGGGAGGGCGGTTCGTGGTGGTGGCAGGTCCGGTGGTGGTACACACCGGCGCGACGCCGTACCTTGCTAAGATGGTGCGCAACGGATATATAAACGCGTTGCTGGGCGGCAACGCGATCGCTGTTCATGACATAGAGCTCGCCCTTTTCGGCACCAGCCTGGGCGTCAATCTTAAAAACGGGAAATCAGTCGAAGGGGGACACAGAAACCATATAGCGGCGATTAACAGCGTCCGCAAGGCAGGGTCGATAAAAGGCGCCGTCGAATCCGGCGTTGTCACCAGCGGCCTGTTCTACGAGCTTGTAAAAAACGGCATACCCTTCAGCCTCGCCGGCAGTATCCGCGACGACGGACCGTTGCCCGAAACCAGGATGGACCTTATCGAGGCGCAAGAGGAGTATGCCAGTCTCATAAAAGGCGCGGACATGATCCTGATGCTGTCCAGCATGCTTCATTCCATAGGCGCGGGGAACATGACACCCGCCGGCGCACGGCTTGTGTGCGTGGATATAAACCCCGCGGTCATCACAAAGCTGACAGACCGGGGTAGCCTGGAGTCTGTCGGTGTCGTAACGGACGTGGGTCTGTTTCTTTCGATGCTGGCCGGGAAGCTGAACCTGGATGTGGCGTAAGATTATTTTTTAGGGGACGCAACTATTTTTGCTCTTTTCGGACTATAGTTCCAATAAATACGCTAATATATAGATTAGCGGAAAATAGCGGGTAAATTTGCAATGACCCTCGCCGTAATTAAACTGGTTTAAAGAATATTATGAACCGCATCGACAAAGTCGCAGTTTTGGGAGCGGGGGTGATGGGGGCCTCCATAGCCGCGCATCTGGCGAACGCGGGGCTGAAAGTTATATTGCTCGACATTGTTCCGGACACGCTCACAGAGGATGAGAGCAACCGGGGGCTTGCATTAAGCGACACCGTGGTGCGCAATCGTTACGCCGCAAAGGGGTTGCGGGACGCCATCAAATCAAAACCGGCCGCTTTTTATCTTGCGGACTATTCCACCCTTGTGGAAACCGGCAATTTCGACGACGACATGGCGAAGATCGGGGATTGCGACTGGGTGCTGGAAGTCGTCGTTGAAAATATCGATATAAAGAAAAAGCTTCTTGCAGAAAAGGTCGCGCCGAACCTGAAGGAGGGGGCGGTCATTTCCAGCAACACCAGCGGCTTGTCGGTGAACGAAATGGTCAAAGCGTTGCCGGACGATGTCCGCAGAAAGTTCCTGGCGACGCATTTTTTCAACCCTCCCAGATACATGCGTCTGCTCGAAATAGTCCCGTGTGACCAGACCGACCCGGCGACGGTGGAGTTTATGTCCGGTTTTCTGAGCGAACGTGTTGGCAAGGGTATTGTGTACGCCAAGGACACCCCCAATTTTATCGCCAACCGTATCGGTGTGTATTCGATTTCCAACTGTATACGGCACATGCTCGATATGGGCCTTACTGTCGAGCAGGTGGACACTATAGCGGGAGTGGCCACCGCCAGGCCCAAAAGCGCCGCGTTTCGCACGTCCGACCTGGTGGGGGTGGATACGATAGCTATGGTTTGCGAAAACTCGTACAACACGCTTGTCGACGACGAGGAACGGGAGATATTCAAGGTTCCGGATATTATAAAAAAAATGGTGAAAGAGGGTTTGCTGGGTGAGAAAACCGGCAAGGGGTTTTACCGCAAGGAGAAGGTGGACGGCAAATCCGTCATCAGCTATTACGATTACAACACCGGCGAGTATAAGCCGTCCGAAAAACCGAAATTCGCTTCGATACAGGGGGCGAAAATGGTGGACGACCCGCAGGCGCGTCTTCGCGCTGTTATCACGTCTGATGACAAGGCGGGGGTGTTCGCGTGGAAAAATATTCGTGACACGCTGATATACACGGCCCGCCGCATCCCTGAAATCGCCGACGACGTGGTCAACATCGATAACGCGATGAAATGGGGCTACAACTGGGAGATCGGCCCTTTTGAGATGTTAGACGCGCTCGGCGTCCCCTATTTTGTAAAACGCGCCACAGAGGACGGGGTTAAAATCCCGGAATTTCTGCGGAACGTGGAAACGTTTTACAAGATCGAAAACGGGAAAAAATATTACTACGATGTCGTGGAAGGGGGATACAAAGACGTTCGTGCGCCGCAGGGCCAGGTCGGCCTGGAGATAATAAAAAGATCCGGCGGAGTGGCGGAAAAAACACCGGTTGCTCTGTTGTGGATATAGGCGACGGCGTGTTCTGCCTGGAGTTTCATTCCAAGATGAACACCATAGGCGGAGACATTCTGGATATGACGCCCAGAGCCGTAAAGCGGGCCGAGGAGGAGGGGATCGGGCTTGTAATAGGCAACGAAGGGGCTCTTTTTTCCGCCGGGGCGAACCTGATGTTGCTTGCGGTTGCCATGGCGGAGGGTGAGTATGACGATATCAACATAATGATCCGCGCGTTCCAGAGGGCGACGATGACGCTTAAATACTCCAGAATCCCGGTGGTCAGCGCCCCGTTCAACCTGACCTTGGGAGGCGGATGCGAGTTCGCCTTGTCTTCGGACGCGATAAACGCCCATGCGGAGGTTTACATGGGTCTTGTGGAAGTAGGCGTTGGACTGCTTCCCGCAGGCGGCGGCACAAAAGAGATGGCCATGCGATCGATCGCCATGGCGGACAAGTATTCGACAGACGTTGCGCCGTACATATTTAAATATTTTCAAAACATCGGCATGGCCAAAGTATCCACATCCGCGGCGGATCTGTATGAGATGGGATACATGAGGCGGGGGGACAGCGTCACCATGGACAGGGCCCGCCTGATAGCGGACGCGAAAACCAAGGTTATCTCCATGGCCCGGTCGTATCGTCCTTCAAGACCGGCGCAGAACATCAAGGCCCCCGGCAGGAGCGTTGCGGCCAGTATCAAAAGCCAGCTCTGGAACATGCGTATGGGAGGGTTCGCCACCGAATACGAGGAGGTGATCGGAAACGCGATAGCGCATGCGATCACAGGGGGTGACGTGGCCGCTGGAACCCTGATATCGGAGGAATACCTGCTCGAGCTCGAGCGAGAGGCGTTTTTGAAACTGTGCGGAAACCGCAAGACCCTTGAGCGTGTCCAGCACATGCTCAAAAAAGGCAAACCCCTCAGGAACTAGCGACATGAGAAGCGCATATATATTGGCGGCGTACAGAACACCCGGATGCAAGGCGAACAGGGGAAAGTTCCGCAACACTCGCCCGGACGATCTGGCGGCGACGGCCATAAAAGCCGTGGTGGACCGCACCGGGATAGATCCCCTGCAAGTTGAAGACATAATTCTCGGGTGTGCGTTTCCGGAAGGGGAGCAGGGGATGAACGTGGCCCGGGTGGCCTGTTTGAAAGCGGGATTGCCGCACCAGATACCTGGGCAGACCGTGAACAGATTCTGCGCCTCCGGCCTCCAGTCATACGCCATCGCGGCCCAACAGGTCATGGCCGGGTTTGCCGACTGCGTGATCGCGGGCGGAGTCGAGTCCATGTCGATGGTGCCCATGGGAGGCGCCCGGTTCAGCGCGAACCCCGGTCTTATGGAAAATTATCCCGAGTCGTTCGCGTCGATGGGCATAACGGCGGAACTGGTGGCCGACAAGTACGGGATCAGCCGGCAGGCCCAGGACGAGTTCGCCTTCAACAGCCACATGAAAGCCGCCGGAGCCATTAAGGAGGGGAGGTTTGCAGACGAGATTATTCCCGTCAAAACCGAAACTTCTGTGATCGTTGATGGCAAGGTGAAAAAGAAAAAGGAAATCGTGGATATCGATGATGGTGTCCGGCCCGATACGACCGTGGAGGCGTTGGCGAAACTAAGGACGGTTTTCAGGATAAACGGAAGCGTCACCGCCGGCAATTCATCCCAGATCACAGACGGCGCCGCCGCTGGTGTCGTCGTATCCGAAGATTTTCTCAAGAAAACAGGCAAAGAACCGGTCGCGCGGTTCGTGGCTTTCGCCGCCAGGGGTGTTCGGCCGGAAATAATGGGAATCGGTCCCGTGGAGGCTGTGCCAGCGGCGCTTGGCGTGGCCGGCCTTGGTCTGGAAGATATCGGACTTATCGAGCTTAACGAGGCTTTCGCGGCGCAGTCGCTGGCTGTGGTGGGGAAGCTGGGGATAAACACGGATATTCTCAACGTCAACGGCGGAGCCATCGCGCTGGGCCATCCATTGGGATGCACCGGCGCAAAACTGACGGCGACGCTCATATCGGAGGCCCGTAAGAGAAAAGTAAAATACGGAATGGTCACCATGTGTGTGGGTGGCGGCATGGGAGCCGCCGGTGTTTTTGAAATAATGTGACCCGGCTTTTACAACAAAAAGCTAAAGAGGTGATGTAATTGGACGAAAACAATTTGTTGAAAGGCGGCGAATTTCTCATCGCCGATGTTGAGAGCGGCGATGTTTTCACACCGGAAGATTTTACCGACGAGCATAAACAGATAGCCGAGACCACGGAACAGTTCGTCAAAGGCGAATTGATCCCGCAAATCGACAAGCTCGAGGAAATGGACACCGACCTGGTGAAGGAATACATGGCCAAGGCCGGAGAGCTTGGCTTGTTGATGATCGACGCGTCCGAGGAGGATGGCGGACTGGAGCTCGACAAGGTGACCAGCCTCATCGTAGCCGAGAGGATGACCCCCGCCGGATCGTTCAACGTGGTTTACGCGGCCCACAACGGGATAGGCACCCTGCCGCTGATTTATTACGGCACGAAAGAGCAAAAGGCGAAATACCTGGAAAAAATAATCTCCGGCGAATGGATAGCCTCCTACGCCCTGACCGAGCCCGACTCCGGCAGTGACGCTCTGGCCGCGAAAACGTCCGCGGTTCTGTCTGATGATGGAAAGCATTATATCCTGAACGGGACGAAACAGTTCATAACCAACGCCGGATTCGCCAACTTGTACACCGTTTTCGCCAAGGTCGACAAGAAGCTGTTCACCGGGTTTCTGGTCGAGAGGGATTTTGAAGGTGTCTCTCTGGGGGCGGAGGAAAAAAAGATGGGCATCAAAGGCTCGTCTACGCGGCAGGTTATCCTGGAAAACGCAAAAGTCCCTGTGGGCAACGTGCTCGGCGAGGTCGGCAAGGGGCACAAAATAGCCTTTAACATTCTCAACATGGGCAGGCTGAAGCTTGGCGCCTCTATAACTGGAGGGTCGAAAGCCTCCTTTGTGGAGGGTGTCCAGTACGCCAATATGCGAAAGCAGTTCGGCAAGACCATAGGCTCTTTCGGCGCGATAAAGGAGAAGATAGCCGATATGGCGGCGGATATCTACGCTTCGGAGTCTGTCATATACCGTCTGGCGGGGATGCTCGACGCCCGGATCGGGAAACTGGAAAAGGGTATCGACGGATATTACGTTCAATACCAGAAATGCGTGGAGGAATACGCCGCCGAATGTGCTATCGCCAAGGTGTTCTGCACGGAGATACTGGCTGGATGTGTGGACATGGTGGTGCAGATCCATGGTGGCTACGGGTTCGTGGCCGGATACGCCGCCGAGCGGCATTACAGGGACGAGAGGATCAACAGGATATGGGAAGGCACAAACGAGATAAACCGTATGCTGATACCGGGGATGATCCTGCGCCGATCCATGAAAGGGGAACTGCCCCTTCAGAAAGAGGCGATGAAAGCTTTCGACGCGCTGATGACTCCTTCTCTTGAAGATACAGGCGACGACACCCCTTTTGCAAAGGAAAAGGCGTTGCTCAAAGGGCTCAAGACGGTGTTTCTTGTGCTCGCCGGCGCCGCATCTCAAAAATATCAGCTAAAACTCGCCGATGAACAGGAAATTCTCATGGCGGCGGCGGATATCGCCATACAGGTATTCGCCTGTGAAAGCGTGATATTGCGAGCAGAGAAGACCTGCGCGAACGCCAATGACAACAAGAAAAAGCTGATAGAGTCCGCCGTCAAGGTTTTCACGTTCCGGTCGGTGGAGAACCTGGCGACCGCCGCGAGGAAAGGGGCGTTTTACGTCGAGAGCGGGGATACGCTGAAGATGATATTGAGCGGAATCCGCCGGTTCACGAAATATGACGCTGAAGGTCTTTTGGATGCGAAACGAGAGTTGGCCGACGCCGCGCTGGAAAATGAAAAATATATTTTCTGACAGGTGGGCGGCTCTGCGCCGAATATAAATTCCGGGCGATGTTCATGAAAGCCGACTCGCCAAATATCCACTTCTGTTGCGGTACCTTGTCATGGATCACAGCCTGCGTGATAACCCGGCTCGAATAACAAAGCATACCCTCGACACTCCCTACCCCGTGGGACCGGTTCATATATACATATACGAATCGGACAGGGGTATGATCATGTTCGACACGGGCCCCCCCACGCCAGCGGCGCAAAAATACCTGGCCGCGCACATCGATTTCGACCGGCTCGAATATCTGTTTATCACCCATTCCCATCCGGACCATTGCGGCCAGATGAAGTTCATCCAGGATCAGAGCGGGGCGAAAGTAATCATGTCCAGATATGACTCGTTCAAGTTCGAACACGCTCCGGAGCGTGTGGAGTCGATGATGGACATTTTTCGCGCGCTCGGATGGCCGGAAGAGGGCCTGGTTTACGCCGACGGGATAATAAAATGGTTTCAGGAGATTATGCCGCCGGTTTCGGAGCATCTGATTCTGGAGAAATCCGCCACGCTTTGTAAGCGGCTTGGCATTAGCCATCTGCGGTGCCCGGGTCATTCGCAAAGCGACATAGTCTATTTGTTCGAAGATATGGCGATCACCGGCGACACTTTGCTTCGCGATATTTTCCAGGCGCCTCTGCTCGATGTTGATTACGATATCCCCGGTAAAAGATTTTGCAACTATTCCGCCTATTGCGACACCATCGTCAAGCTCAAGGGAATGGAGTGGCGAAAGCTTCTTCCCAGCCACAGGGACTATGTCGACAACGTGGACGAGAGAGTGGTCTATTACATAACGAAATTGGTAGAAAGGACCCGAACAACGCGGCCCCTATGGGATGCGGGCAAGAGTGTGTATGAAACCGTCATAACTCTGTTTGGAGACCAGGATATCAACGATCCCTTCACGATGTATATAAAAACATCGGAGACGGCTTTCATATACGATTTTCTGGACAACCCCGATTTGCTGACAGATTCCCTGAAGGCGACAGGTCTGCACGACCCGCTGGTGGAGCCGTTGGGAACGATATCCCTGTAGCGCGATGGACACCAGTCGATGAACAGCGAAATCACGGCGCCTCTATGGGTTTTCGTTTTGCTGGTCGTCCTGGCTTGCTGGGCGGTGTTTGGCTCTCTGCTGATACCGGGTGTGCGATGGTTCATGCGCCGCAGGATCAACCGTGTAATCGACGAGCTGAACACGAAGTTGCAGATCAGGATAAATCCGTTCAAACTTACCAGGCGCCAGGCGCTTATCGATCGGCTGATCTACGATCCGGAAGTTATGGCCGCGGCGGAAACATACGCCCGGGAAAACTCGCTCAGCCGTGAAGAGACCATGTCGAAGGTGAAGCTTTACGCGCATGAGATAACTCCGTCATTTAACGCCTACGCATATTTTCGTATAGCCTACTCGTTGGCCAGGAGAATCGTCCGCTCCCTCTACCGCGTCAGGCTCGGCCATGGCGATGATGAGAGGTTGTCCCAGATAGACCCCGAATCAAGCGTTGTGTTTGTCATGAACCACAGGAGCAACATGGACTATGTCATTGTCGCTTACCTGGCCGCGACAAGGTCCGCGCTGAGCTATGCCGTGGGCGAGTGGGCGCGGATATGGCCGTTGCAGACTCTCATAAAATCGTTGGGCGCCTACTTTATACGGCGCGGGTCCGGCGACAGTCTTTATCGTAAAGTACTGGCTAGGTATATCCAGATGGCCACGGAGGGAGGGGTTGTCCAGGCGATTTTTCCGGAGGGAGGGCTCAGTCTCGACGGGAAATTGCGCAAGCCGAAACTGGGGTTGATCGCGTACATGGTATCCACCTTCGACCCGGAAAAAGGGCGGGACCTGGTTTTTATTCCCGTGGGCGTCAACTATGACCGGGTTATAGAGGACAGGAGCCTGGTCAGGAGGGTTGCGAGCGAACCCGCCAAACCTAGGAGCGCGTTTTTTGTCATTCGCACCACCATCACCTTTTTGTGGCGCAACTTGCGCCTGATGCTGTGCGGGAGGTGGTACAGGCTTGGTTACGCTGGGGTTAATTTCGGAGCGCCGGTGTCGATGAGAGAATACTGCCGCGATAACGGGATCGATTTTCGCCGGCTCGGCGAGGACGAGTTCCGGCGTGAGGTGGAGCGTTTGGGCGCAAAGCTGATGGGTTCGATAGGTCGCGTTATTCCCGTGTTGCCGGTGTCGCTGGTTTCGACGGTTCTGCTTGAAAACGCAGACAGGAGCCTGAGCGGCCTGGAGCTGAAAGCGGCTGTAATAAACCTGATAGAGGAACTCAAGACCGCGGGAGCCAGGGTTTATATTCCTCGCGAGGATCGTGAATACGCCGTCACGGTTGGATTGCGCATGCTGACTTTACGCCGGATTGTCACCGAGCAAAACGGGATGTTCATCGCAAAACCGGAGGAGCTGAATATATTGCGATACTACTCCAACGCGATAGAAAAAGTTATGCAGAAAAAATGAGTCTTAAAAGCGACCCTGTGGCGTTCAGGGAGCCTGTAAATAATTTTGTGTAAGTGCCCGTTTACATTTTTTCCGGCATTCTGTCAGCGAACTCAATCATAAATCTATTCAACGCAGGTTTCCGGTTTTTGATCGGCATAGTCCACTTTTTAGCCGCCGCGTTGATGGCAAGGTATACAACTTTCATCGCCGATTGATCGTGCGGAAATATTTTCCGATTCCTGGTCGCCTTGCGAATAACGCTGTTCAATGACTCGATGGCATTGGTGGTATAAATCACCCGCCTGATCTCATCGGGATAATCGAACAGGGTTATAAGGTTGGGCCAATTCTTGCGCCACGACTTGCTGATGCTCGGATACTTGCCGTCCCAATGTTTTGCGAATTCTTCAAGCTCTCCCT
>JAJRZK010000007.1 GCA_024275315.1 Nitrospirota bacterium | reverse complement strand
GGCAGGTCACCCCCGCCACCCACGCCACCGGAGGTGACGTTCGTGGCGTTGGCCGATTTGGCGCTCTCGTTACCGCCGGAATCGACGGACGAGACCTGGTAATCGTAGGTCAGACCGTTATGCGTGTGGCTGTAGCCGGTCTCCGTCACTTCCACCACCTCGTTGTCCCCAGCGGCTCCGGTGATGTAGCCCGAACGGGAGGATGAAGTTTGGGTCGTGTAAACCTGGTATTTAACCGCGCCGGTTGCCGCGTCCCAGGTGATGTTGTCGGACGTATTGTCCCGGGTGCAGGTGACGTTGGAGGGGGAGATATGGAAGAGGAGGAGGTGTCGCCACCACCGGTGGTAGTCGTGGAATTGTCCGATCCGCCGCCGGACCCGCCTCCGCATGAGAGGATGGTCAATAGCGAAGTGATTACGCAAATGGAACATATCAGGTGGTTCCCGGCCTGCTTCGACATGAAAACCCCTTCCCAAGATTTTATACCGGCGATATGTTGGAGTGAAACGCACCATTGCAAAAAGGGGTAGTCAAGAACTTTTCCGCTGGGGGTGGCTTGGCTTGCCACCTGGCCACAGGCGTGGTAAACCCAATGGTTATAAAATGGCGGTATGGCCTACAATAAATGAGGACAACTCCCGGAGAGCCATAAACGGAGATGAAAACCGGCGCGCTGATTTCTCTTGCAACAAAATATATAGCCGAGCTGCACGCGGCCTACCGTAATGTCAATTATGTGGAAGACTTCACCGTAACCACGCTTGCCGGGCTGGAGGTAAAGGCGGTTGTGCTCGACCATGACGGGGTGCTGGGGCCGAACAGGAGCGAAGGACCGGATGAAACCGGCCTTGCCATCCTGGGCAGGTGTGTTGAAGCGTTCGGGAGCGGCAAGGTTTTTATCCTGTCGAACACCAGGGCCAAGCGGGACGCGCGATCCCGGACATACGCAAGGCTTGTCCCTGATGTCACGTATCTCCGCGCCAACCACAAGCCGGACCCGGAAGGGCTCCTTATGGCGAGCCGGCAATGCGGTGTTGCGATGGGTGATATCGCCGTGGTCGACGACGGGCTCATGACAGGAGTGCTCATGGCCGTATCATGCGGGGCGCGACCGGTTTACGCCCGGCGTCGACGACTGAGTGAAACCCTGCGCGCAAAAGCGATCAGGCTTTCCACCACGTGGCCGCAGATAGTTCTAACGAACGTCCTGTATGCGTTTGCAAAACTTTATCGGGCGGGACACACCGGATAAACGTCCACCAACGGGGCGGGTGGACCGAACTCCCAGTTCGGGTTTGCCAACACGCCTTCTGTTAATGTACGATTCAACCTATGGCGAATCTGCTGGAACTTGACGATCTGAAAGTCTATTTCGACACCGAGCGTGGTGTGGCCAGGGCTGTCGATGGTGTGTCTTATTCCATCGGCAGGGGCAAGACGCTGGGTGTGGTGGGGGAGTCTGGTTGCGGCAAGACGGTGTCTGCGCTGTCGATCCTGCGGCTGGTGCAAACACCCGGCCGGATCGCCGGCGGCCGGGTCGTGTTCGAGGGTGCGGACCTGCTGACCCTCGCAGAAGAGGAGATGCGCAAAATCCGGGGAAACAGGATTTCCATGATTTTCCAGGAGCCGATGACATCGCTCAACCCTGTGTTCACCATCGGCAACCAGATATCCGAAACTGTGCGGATTCATCGCGGAGCCACAAGAGGAGAAGCGTGGGAACATTCGATCGAGATGCTGGCGAAAGTCGGCATACCGTCTCCGGAACGCAGGGTGTCCGACTATCCCCATCAACTTTCGGGCGGGATGCGGCAACGCGCCATGATCGCCATGGCCCTGTCGTGCGACCCGACCCTGCTTATCGCCGACGAGCCGACCACCGCGCTCGACGTTACGATCCAGGCGCAGATACTAGACCTGATGATGGAGATGAAGGGTCAGTATAACGCCTCTATAATCATGATCACCCACGACCTGGGAGTGGTGGCGCAGACCTGCGACGACGTGGTGGTGATGTACGCCGGCCGGGTCGTGGAATCTGCGCCCGTGACGACGCTGTTCGCAAACCCGTCCCATCCTTACACCCGCGGATTGATCGGCTCCATTCCATCTTTTTCCGGGGCGAGAAAAAAACGGCTCAACGAGATCAAGGGTATGGTCCCTTCACTGACAAACCTGCCAAAGGGCTGTTCGTTTAATCCCCGCTGTCCCGATGTGATGGACGTGTGCCGGGAGAAGGAGCCACAATTGAAACGCCTGCAAAACGGTTCCTGCGCCGCCTGCTGGTTGCACGACTCCGGCGCGACCCATAACGCCGCGTAAAGCCTGCCCGAACCAGCGAAGATGATCCTCATACGGATTGACAGATTCAACCACAATCGGCCACCGGGAACCGGCGCATTGGCTGGCTGAATGAAAATACTCGCCGTCGACCACCCCATCGTCATGTCGGATATTGTTTCCCGGCTGGGGGAGCTGGGCCACAATGTCTTTACATGCGGTCGTGATGAAGCCATCCGGGTGATAAAGGACCGCGGTCCCGTGGACCTCGTGTTCGACGTGCAAACCGGGCCGGAACTCAACGAGTATTGCGCCAGCGAGGGCATTGGCAAAGTCTGCTGGCTTGTCGACTGGGTGATAAACCCCCATGCGTTCCGCCGGTTGAGCGACACCGACGGGATACTTCTCCTCTCCCCTTTCAAGGGGCTCATACCCCGGTTCGCCGCGGCCGGCTATAAACATGTCCATTATTTCCCCCCCGGCGCGAACATAAACCGGCTCCGGTTCGGGAACACGGGGGAGGTGGACGTTGTGTTTATCGGCGATCCCATTTCATCGGCGAAATATGAATATCCGGCGTTGCTGGCCGACTGCGAGCAAATGACCGGCGAGCTTAACGAAAAGGGGAGGGCCGCCCTGGAGGAGTTCATATCCCGCCTGGAGAGGATCATAGAGGAGCAGATGAAAACCCCCGGCGACTTCACCGCGCCCGAGCTTGTAGAGAGAGACCCGTTTATCAGGGGGTTTCCGTTATATCAGGAGTATTACCCCGAATCGTTTCCGTACATGCTCGGCAAGGAGGCCACCTCGAGGCTGAGGGTGGGAGCGTTGGAGGCTCTCACCGGCCATAACCTGGAGATTTACGGTCCGCCTGCGTGGCTTGACTTTCCAAAGCTCGCTCCGTGTTACAAAGGTGGTGTGGGCTATGAGCATGTCGCCCGGACACTTGTCCGCGGAAAGGTCACGGTGAACGTTTCGCGGGTGTTCAACCTTGCCATCTGCCGGGTGATGGAAGCGGCCAGCGTAGGAACGTTGCTGATTACCGAAGAGCGGGAAGGGACAGATGGCCTGTTCGAACCGGGAGCGGAAATTGTCACATACAAGAGCGTGGAAGAGATAGGCGAACATGTCGAGCGTTACCTCGCCGATAACTCTGGACGAGCCGCCATAACAAAATCCGCCAGGGCCAGGGTAGAGCGGGATTATGACATGGACAAACTGCTTCCCGGAATCCTTGAAATGGCCATGGACCGCCGGTCTAAACGGCAATAGCGCGACAAATCATAAATCCGGCTAAATAACCCCCCGATTTCCAATTTATCGCTTTACAAAATCAACCGCCGGTGATAGCTTGGCAGGGTGGGAGCATGCCATAAGTATCATATTTTATATTTTAACCTCGCCATTATCGATCGTGGTTGCTGTTTTTGGCGCCGAACCGTAGGGCAGAGGGGAAACACAGGAAATGAAGAGAATACTAATCGTTGATGACGAACGATCAATCCAGTTCGCCCTGTCCAAAGCCATCAGGTTCATGGGCTACGATCCCATTATCGCCAACGGAGGGTTGGACGCGGTGAAACTGGCCGGTAAAACCCTGTTCGACCTTATTCTGCTCGATATGAAAATGAGCGATCTCGACGGGATAGAGGCGTTGGGCAAGATCAGGGAGAGTGGCGCAAACACATTCACACCAGTCGTGATGGTGACCGCCTACAGCCATATGAACATTGTGGAATCGGCCGTCAAGCTCGGCGCCAACGATTTCGTGGTAAAACCGTTCGACCTGTCTACGATCATCGACAAAGTGTCCAGCTGGGCCAACGCCAGAGTCGAGTCTCGCTGGAAGAAGCTTAAACCTGATCAGGAAAAACTGCTGACTTTAACTGTCACGACTATCAGCAAAGCGTTTAAAGCCGCGCGAGCCGGGCAGGTTGTCCCGTTTCGTCAGGTGCAGGAAACTTCTGAACAGTTAATTACGGTTATGGATAACGGCAACATTCATGACATTCTCGAAGTGGTAAAAGAGCATGACGGTTATACTTTCGTCCATTCGCTTCGCGTGGGGATATACATGGCCTTGTTCGCCCAGGCTATGAAAGTGTTTTCGCGCGATGAGATGCTCTGCTTGACCTGTGGCGGGGTTATACACGATGTCGGCAAATCCAAAATACCGCTGGAGGTGCTTAACAAACCATCAGAACTTGATGAAGACGAAATGTTAATCATTCAGAAACATGTCGATTATACGGTGGAAATACTCCATCGTACACCTGACGTTTCGGAGCAGGTGATAGAAATAGGATGGATGCATCACGAGAGAAGCGACGGCTCAGGTTATCCCAGGGGCTTAAAGCAAAGGGAAATGTCGATTTGCGGACGAATGGCGGCCATAGTCGACGCCTATGTCGCGTTGACGGACAGAAGAGTCTACAAACCTGCCTATCCCCAGGAAAAGGCTTTTGAGGAACTCGATGTCACACCCGGCGGCCTGGACGAAAAACTGCTTGAGAACTTCAAAAGAACGTTAACTCAAAGCGCCCTAGTCAGTTAGTAGTAAATAGCGTCAGTTGTAAAATCGGCCAACCTTGTCCGAATATGACAGAATAATCTTTTCCCCACCTGCACTAATTCTGCAACGTCCTATATAACAATCTGATATCTTTGGTCTGCTATTTGCTTCCTCAAATATTGAAATATGATTTATCGGGCGGTATCGGGTCAAACTCAAACCCCTGCGCCCCTGAAATATCTGGAGGGATTGAAAATGAAAATAGCATTAGCCATGGCGATCGCTCTTGTCGCTTTATTTGTTTTTTCGCCCATGATGGTCTCGTCGACACAGGCGGCCCGGATGGACAGTTCCCGCACCTGGGTGAAGATCGGTTATGGAGACGCCTTGTACGGGCTACCACATATTACGGATATGCGTGCCGACAAGTCGTTCGACAAACTCGATTTCAGCGAGGACATTTACGGATTGCCGCACATTACGGATGTACGTGTAGGCAAATCGTTCGATAAACTCGACTTTAGTGAGGATATTTACGGGCTGCCACATCTTACCAGTGTCCATTAGCAGTCCGTTTATTCTCGCTGAAGCTGGCGGCTCCGCTTGTAGTATGCAGTAGGCGGGGCCGTTAGTTATATTCAGCCGGGGTCGCAGTCGGCGTGGCGCAGGATGTGTCACGCGCAAGGCGCCATCAGGCCAAGCCGGAGATTCTGTAATAGGCGATCGCCACGAACTCGCGAATGACTTCTATCTCCTGCATGAGTGAATACCAGATATCGTACCGCAGGAAATGGTTAGAGCCCATTTTTTCCACACCCCCCCTGGCCCTGGCGGCGATAGCGTATACATGGGCGAAACCCGCGGCTTCAAATGACATTACCGATCTTCTTACGTGGGTCGGGGAGGTGACGATCAGGTAGCTGTCGGTCCGAAAATCTCCAAAGTTTCCCTCCTTGATATATTTGGCGTGTTCCGCGGTGTTAATCGCTTTTTTCTCGAGCAGGATCGCGCTCTCCGGAACACCGCGAAAAATCAGCTCCTCGCGAATGCTCCATATGGTCGATTTTTCTATGGGCGCGCCCGTTTTGTGAGATATCACGATTTTCGCCTTCGGATTTTTCCTGTATTCCTCCGCGGCCTGGTACGACCTCATGAGCATGGTGGGGCTGGGTATGGCGCCGGCCGGCAACAGCGCTATATAATCGCAATCGGGCGAGTAATCCGCGGTGGCCAACCATCTGGCGCCCATTTGATGAACACCGGCAAAGGCCGCGAGAACAGCCGTGAGCGCAACCAGACCCACTAAAGCCAAAAACGCCCGAATCCGCGCGTAAATCATGGATATCATGTTTGTCAATCCTCCGCCCGCCGTTGGCGTAATGAATTCCGCAGTTTTCTCATATCCGGTATTTTACAGCATCCGGAGGGGGGCGGGCCAAATTGATATGGCATTGGAGAGTCGAAAGTATATAATTAATCGTTTAATTTCAATCTTCAGCCAATAATCGGAACACTTATGAAAAAAGCGCTAATAACAGGCATCACCGGGCAGGACGGATCGTACCTGGCCGAAGTGTTGCTGAACAAGGGATATGAAGTCCATGGCGTCGTCCGCCGCTCTTCCAGTTTCAACCGTGGCAGGATAGAGCACCTGCACAAGGACCACCATATGTTATCCAACAAGATATACCTGTATTATGGTGATATCACCGATACTTTAAGCATAAACAGGCTGATGTCGAAGATCAGGCCGGACGAAGTCTATAACCTCGCCGCGCAAAGCCATGTGGCGATCAGTTTCGAGACGCCGGAATATACCGGCCAGGCGGACGCGCTGGGCGCCTTGCGGATACTCGACGCCATCCATTTCCTCGGCCTGAAGGAAAAAACCAGGTTCTACCAGGCCTCCACCAGCGAAATGTTCGGCAAGGTGGTCGAGACACCGCAAAAGGAGACAACACCCTTCTATCCGCGAAGCCCGTATGGCGCGGCGAAGCTTTACGCCCACTGGATCACCGTAAATTATCGCGAGGCGTTCGGATTGTACGCCTGTAGCGGTATCCTGTTCAACCACGAGTCGCCGCGGCGTGGAGAGAATTTCGTCACCCGCAAGATCACGCTGAGCCTGGCCAATATCCTGAAAGGGAAACAGGAGAAACTCTACCTGGGCAACCTGGACGCCAAACGGGACTGGGGATACGCCAAGGATTTCGTCGAGGGGATGTGGATGATGCTCCAGCAGGAGGAGCCGGACGATTTCGTTCTGGCGACCGGGGAGCAACACAGCGTCAGGGATTTTGTGATGTTCGCGTTCGGCTCCTGCGGAATAAATATCCGCTGGGAAGGGGAGGGAGCCGACACGAAGGGTATAGATGAAGCTACCGGCAAAACTCTGGTGGAGATCGACCCTGCCTATTACCGCCCCGCGGAGGTGGATACACTGCTGGGTAACCCCGCCAAGGCCCGGCAAAAGCTGGGGTGGGCTCCTAAAACATCGCTTGAAGAGCTGGTTACAATGATGGTCAGATCCGACCTGGAGCACGTCGGCCTCAACCCTTCGGAGCATATGAAACCCTGATGAGTGATCCCGGACGGCTCCAAAGCGCCATAGACGCCGCCGCGAAAGTGACGGCTGAAGAGGCTGGCGCTATCGACCGCGCCATTGAGGTGGTAAAATCGCCCGCGTTCAGTGACGCCGTTGGTGTGTGTCTTGACTGCGACGGGATCATTTACATCATCGGTATGGGCAAATCGGGCCTGGTGGGGCAGAAAATAGCGGCGACGCTCACAAGCACCGGTTCACCCTCCAACTACATACACGCCGCCGACGCCCTGCATGGCGACCTGGGCGCGATCCGTCGCAGGGATATTGCGATTTTATTGTCCAAAAGCGGCGAGACAGATGAGGTGTTGCGGGTATTACAATTTTTAAAGAGCCAAAAAAACAAAGTGATATCCGTCACCAACGACCCCGGATCCTCCCTGGGTAAAGGGGCGGATGTGATTTTGCCGATGATGGTGGAGTCGGAAGGGTGCCCGCTGAACTTGGCGCCTATGACCTCTTCCACCGTCACCCTGGCCCTGGGAGACGCGCTGGCGGCGGCGCTTATCGTGGCCAGGGATTTTCGCCGGGAGCATTTCGCCCGATTCCATCCCGGAGGCAAGCTCGGCTGGCTTCTCACCGCCAAAGTCTCCGACATGATCGGGCCCGACTCCAACCCTACAGTCAAAACCGGTGAAACCCTCCGCAACGCCGTGGTCAAACTGGTCGAGTGCCGCATGGGCGGCGTGAACATAATCGGGGATGAAGGCGAGCTGGTAGGCGTGTTGACCGATGGAGACCTGAAGCGGATCATGATCAGTGGTGAAAACCGTCCCCTGGATCACGCTGTGCGGGAGGTGATGACGAAAGATCCGAAAGTCATCCATCTCGACGCGTCCGCCGCGGAGGCCATCGAGCTCATGGAAAACAGGAAAAACCAGCTATCGGTACTGCCAGTTGTGGACAGCGAAAACCGACCCGTTGGAATCCTGCGGCTCCATGACGTGATACGAACCCACCTTTAGCGGGGCGGGGGCTCTGTCATCAAATCCCGCCCAGAACGATATCGATAAACTCGCGCAGGTCGGCGGTGGTAATTTCGGCGCAACTTTTTACCAGGGCCTTTTCGTGGTACACGCATCCCCAGCCATCAAGTTCCCTGAAGCTTTCATGCATGCTTGTCGAGACACCTTCACGCAGGATATGAATTATGTTGACCGGCGACAGGTTCGGCGGGGCGCAGATGTGGAGCAGGTGATAGTCCGGCGACAGCTCCACGGATAAAAGCGACGCGTGGATTCTTTTGAGTTCGTAGTCGATAAAGGCTGTGCATTTATCCTCCATTTCGCCGGTCATGGGAGGATCGACTCTCGGTATCAGCGCCAGTTGATATCTCAGGTCGGAGATAATCGACAGGCTCATGTCACATTCCCGAGGTGTTTCATTTTTCAACACTGTTAGTTTTGCTGAAAGATGTATCACTTTACCAGAGTTTCGATTATATAATCATTTGTTATGAAACATGTGGCGATGACGGTGGCGGGGTCGGATTCCTGCGGGGGGGCCGGGATACAGGCGGATTTGAAAACTTTCGCCGCACAGGGGGTGTATGGGACAAGCGTCATAACCGCCCTGACCGCGCAGAACACCCGGCGCGTCGCCGGTGTCAGTCCTGTTTCGGCTGATTTTGTCGCGTTGCAGATAAAAACCGTGGCCGAAGATATCGATATTGACGCCGTCAAAACCGGCATGCTTTTCGACTCCGTGACGATAGAATCGGTGGCCGGATCGATCAGGGATTGCGGGTTGAAAAGGCTGGTGGTGGATCCGGTGATGATAAGCAAAAGCGGAGCCATTTTGCTCTCCCCGGAGGCTGTCGAGGTTTTGTTATCGGATCTTTTCCCGATGGCGACGATGGTGACACCGAACATACCGGAAGCCGAAACCCTTTCCGGAGCGAGGATTGAAAGTGTGGAGGATATGAAACAGGCGGCGCTGAAAATCTCGGAGACCGGTGCGGATTCGGTATTGGTCAAGGGAGGTCATATGACCGGGGATCAGCTGGTGGATGTCTTGTTGTGTGACCATGAATTTACCCTGTTCCGGCGAGCCAGGATCGACACCCCGCACACACATGGAACAGGTTGCACCTTGTCCGCCGCCATCACCGCCGGGCTGGCCAAAGGGCTGGACATTAAAAGAGCCGTAGAATCGGCGGAAGAGTATATCAACGGAGCGATCAGGGCCGCCACCCCTCTCGGCAAGGGTCACGGACCGGTAAACCATTTTTTCCGGCGGACCCCGATGTAGGGGCGAGAAACTTCCGGCGCGCCGGGCGTATAAAACCGGCGTTGCGCCTGTCCGCTAAAATGGAGCTTGTCACCCCCGACGTTTTGATCAGCGAGGGTCGTCACTCCAGTAATGCGCTACGCTGAAAGCCCTGGGATACTTCTGCATTTCCTCTGGAATAATCGCCTGATTCCAATTCTCTCCGGCGAACGCCACCAGCGAATCTGCGTCTTCCCAACATGTAACCATGACATAATCATCCGGGTTCCATTTGGTGGGGACGCCGACATGACATGAGATCAGCCCCTTGTGATTTTGAACCGTATCGACAGATATTGTGTTGAAGTCCCGTTCAAACTCGTCGCGGTATTCAGGCCGGATTGAAACTTGAAATATTCTTATAATCATGGTCAGATCCTCCGAGTTCAGGCCGCCGCCATCGCCGTTTCGCAACCCGGTAATAGGAAATCCCGAGCCTTTTACGAAACCATTATCGTACGGATATGTGCGATCGCCAAACGATTCATGAAATCAACACCGCCACAGGCGGATTCTTCTTTTCGAATCTACGGGGTCCCTCGGGGCAGCTTGCGAGTTTCTCTCTTATTCAGACAAGCGATCTGGCGGACGCCGGCAACCGCCACAGGCGGATTTCTCTTTTCGAATCTACGGGGTCCCTCGGGGCAGCTTGCGAGTTTCTCTCTTATTCAGACAAGCGATCTGGCGGACGCCGGCAACCGCCACAGGCGGATTTCTCTTTTCGAATTTACGGGGTCCCTTCGGGGCCGGGTCCTGCTAGTTTCTTCGTGAGAAAATTGTTGACATCCATCATCCAGTTACCAGCATTCCAGAAAAGCTTGTGGCCACCGCCATTGTCATACATAACCGTATGTGCGTCTTTGCCGTGTTTTCCAAGCGCTTGCTTGAGTGTCCGGAAATCATCAAGAATTTAGCGGTGGTCGCTTTTTTCAACCAGCAACAGGACAGGCGCGTTTATCAAACTCACATTTTTCAGAGCGCCTGCAAAGCTCCCCCTCCCGGGAGCGGGAGCCAGTATCACGATCGCTTTAAGGTCTTTTCGTTTGGAGCCCGCCCTGAGCGCAAGAAGACCACCGCGCGAAAATCCCATAAGCGCCATTCGGGAGGGGTTCACATCCGAACGGGATTTTATGTAATCGACAGCTCGTTCCACTTCATCTGCGGGGGAGGGGATATTGCCGGCTCCACTTTCTCGCAGGGCAGAAGGACCAGGAACACTTCATCGGAAATGGCTTTGCATATACCGTCAAGATCGTATCCTCTGCGTTTTGCCGTCTGGTATCCCGCCATGTCCACTATCTTGCCATGGCTATACACAACAGCCGGAAAAGGGCCCGCGCCGTCTGGTTTGCATAAAAGGGCTTTTGCCTTTTTACCTGAATGGTTGTAATTCACCATGGTCATGGCCGCAAAAACGCTTTCATATGTCAGTAATACAACAATCAGTAAAGCTGTTATTGCTGGTTTCATTTATCGCACCGTTTCTCTTTTGAGGCAACGGTATGTCAACCTTAACAGATTATAGAGTATTACCGTGGATCTGACATTGATCAGATAAAAAAAGCGGGGGACGGCCGAAAGTAATGAGCGGAGAGATCGACCGTCCCCCATATAATTCAACGACCGTCAAGGAAACCCGTATTCCCCGTGCCGTCGAAAAACCAGACGGCCTGGGAGAGGGCCGTCATGGCATTACGCAAAATTCAGTAGCCGCCCAAACAGATCAGCCAGACCTGTTTGAGCTACTCTTATCCATTAACGTTTAAGGTTCACCACTTCCTGAAGCATCTGGTCCACTGTCGTGATGATTCTGGAGTTGGCCTGATACGCCCTCTGATTCTGGATCATGTCGACGAACTCGGCGGACAGATCGACGCTGGAAAGCTCCAGGGACGAACCATAGATCGTGCCGAATCCGCCGTCGCCGGCCGTGCCCAGGACCGGCTGGCCCGATTGCGCTGTTTCTGCGAACAACGAGTTGCCCTGCCTTGACAGGCCCCATGGGCTTAGAAAGTCCGCCAGCTCAACCTGCCACATCTGCTGGGTCTGGCCGTTGGAGAACAGGCCGGATATTATGCCGTCCTGGTCGACGCTCAACCCTCGCAGGACTCCTGTGCCGTATCCGTCCTGCACCATCGAGTTCATCACCGAGTCGGAGGCGAATCCCGTCATCTCGCTTCGAACCGCCGATGTGGTGTTGTTATATACATCCCACACAATGCTCAGGTTGTTCGCGCCGGATGGGAAACCCGATATCGTCAGGTTCAGGTCTGCGGTGATCGGTGTCCCGGCTCCGGCGGCTGTGCCATACGAGGTCAGCCCTCCGGTGGAGTTGAACGTGAAATAACCAGACGCCCCCGTGCCGCTTAAGGTAGTGCCTGTCGGCCCTGTCGCGGCGAAATGCCACTCCAGCGGGTTGGTTGTTTTCGTAAACGTGTATGTGATGGTCGTCATTTCGCCCAACGAGTTGTACGAATTGAACGAGGAGGAAAACGTGGCCCCGGCGGAAGCTACGGACGAGAGGTTCATCCCGAGCCGGAAAAGCGTTGTCTCTTTTGGCGTGCTCTGGACGCCTGTTATGTCGATATCTTCCGAGGAGGAGGCTCTTGTGACTATGCCGGATGAGTTTGTGGTCATGCGATAGCCCTGGACCAGCATATTGTTGGGGTTTACCAGCTTGCCGTTTTCGTCCATTATGAACTGGCCCGCGCGTGTATAATAGCTTGCGCCGCCTGTATCTTTGACAACGAAAAAACCGGCGCCCTCGATGGCCATGTCCGTGGCGTTACCGGTGGTGTCGAACGACCCTTGGGCGAAACTGGCCGTTATCCCCTGGACTAAAGAGCCCCGGCCGAACTGCAAAGTGGTGGCGCCGTTGGCGACGGAATTGGCCAGGATATCGGCGAAGATCGTCCTGTTCCCTTTAAAACCGACGGTGTTTACGTTTGCGATGTTATCACCGGTAACGTTCATCGCGTTGCCATAGGCGTTGATGCCGCTGACACCGGAATACATCGCGCTTGTAAGACTCATTTTATTTTACCTCCCTTTTGTTCCGGCGTCAGATGAGACTATCAACTGTCCCGAACAGGTTTGCCAAGCCGCTTTGCGGAGCTGTGTTTGCGGAAGTGGAGCTTTGCGTAGGCTCCGACACTTCCAGAATTTCGTTCAGCATATATTTAAGATCGCCTATATGGACATATCCCACACCGTTATCGAACGATACCTTGTCCACTATTCCCTTGGTGAAGGTATCCGCCTCGATCATGTTGCCTTCGGTGTCTTTCGCTATGACGGAGTATTTGTACAGGCCATCGGCCAACTGCTTGCCGTCCGTTCCCATCCCGTCCCATTCGATCTGGTGGGGTCCGGCGCTCATGGTGCTTTGTTCGATTGTCCGCACAACGTTTCCATACTGGTCTTCAACTGTGATGATCACGCTACTTGCCGAATCAGGAAGCTCGAAGGCTATGCTGGAGGCTGTCCCGTTCTTGACATGTACGTTTTCACCTGCGGCTTTCACTTCCTTCCCGATCAGGCCCATCGCCTGCGCGGTGTTGGTGGCGTTGGCCGCGGTGGTCAGCGCGCCAAGGTTCTCGTTGACGTTCACCAGCTGTTCGAGCGAGGAGAACTGAGCCATCTGCGCGGTGAAATCGGCGTTATCCATGGGGTTCATCGGGTCCTGGTTTTTAAGTTGCGCCAGAAGCAGTGTCATGAACTCCTGCTGGCCAAGGTCCGATTTTTTCTTTGTGGACGAAGACTGGTCCGTCGTCGTGGTGGATGATATTGCGGTCGCTGGTGTCGCTATCATTTTCTGTCTCCTATTTTGTCAGGCGACGACGTTAAGGGTTCCGTCGTGAGCCCTGGCGCGGGCCTGCTCGTCTTTAACGGCGCTTTCAAGGATTTGATCCTCCTGATCTCCCAATCCATGGCTCCCTCCGTCCTTCTTGTTTTTTCCCTGTCCAAAACTCTGGGCCAGCTCTTCGTTCCTGGCGGAGAATCCACCTTCCGACGTGGTGACGATTATCTGGTCGACTTTGAGACCCTGGTTGTGCAGGGAGTTCTTCAGGTGGTCGATATTGCTCTCTATGGCGCCCCTGACTTCTTTTGTTTCGGCTACCAGTATGGCTTTTACAATGTTGTCATGAACGTTCACCTTCATCTTGACCTTCCCGAGATTGGGCGGATCGAGCTGTATCTGCATGCTGGAGACGCCGTTTGGCCGGACGTTGATTTTCGTTTTCTTTACTATCTGGTCGATGAGCATCCGGTCGAATTGTTCCCTGGAGGCCGCCTTTGATTTTGACTGGTCCGGAGCATTTGACATGGTTCTGGACTGGCTGTTATTGCTTATGGCAGACGCGCCTGTAAGGTTTCCGCCTTGGCCGGAAGCTTTTGTCGCCGGTCCGGCCACCCTGGAGGACTCCCCAGCGCCATTAACGCTGTTTTGCGCCTTGTCCAGCTTTACTTCCGTCCCTTCCGACTTGTGGAGCTTCACCTCCACCGCCCTGGTTTTCACACTCTTCTTGTTATCTTTGGAGGCGGTGATGTTCTGTTGCCCGGCGTCGCCGCTTTTACCGGTCGTCTCCTTGTCGGATGCGAGTCCGGCGCTGTCGGCTTTTACCGCCTTGATCCTGCGCGCTTCGGCTTTGACACCGGTCTTTCCCGGAGCGCGCTGGGCCGATTCCTCCGACTTTATATTCATGTTCGCCATCTGGGCGTTTTGAGAGCCAGCCAGCCCCTTGTCTCCGCCTGATTCCTTAATAGAGAACTTAGATAGGCTGTCCAAGAGGCTCTCGATCTGCGCAAGGTCCGCTTTTGAAAGAGTGTCGAGGTTCCTGCCCTGAAAAGAGGCCAGTTTCTCGATTTTTTCCTGAACTCCTTGTGGAGCGGCGGAGCTGGCTGGCGTCACCTTTTTCAGGACAGAGTTGATCCGTTCCTGGATATTGTTTTCTTTCTGGCTCGAATCGGCTGGTTGTTTCGTTTCTTCCGGTTGCCGGGCGGATCTGTTTTCGGCTGGTTCCCTCGCTTCATTCGCTTCGGGTTGCGGCGCCGTTTCCCGATCGTTTACCGTCTCCTGTTCCCGGCGTTGTAAATTTTCATTCTCGGCCGGGACCGTGTCCGCCGGTTCTTCCCTCTTTTCCGCCACGGCCATGGGGCGTTTGTCCCTTTGGTCCATATGTTGTGACGTCTCTTGTATTGAGCGGAAAATGTTCTGGAATGAATCACTGGCCATGGATCGCTTCATTTCGTGAGCCTGGTGGGTGTCGGGCATGGCTGCTTTCAAAAAATGCGCTACCAGCGGTCTTAGCATCTTTTATAATCCTTCCTGAATCAATATCTGAAAATATACTTGCCTCATTGGGTATTCAATGGCTGTGCCAAATTTCCGCTTCCAGATAATCGCTTATAATACAAGCACATAAATTTGAAGAGCAGAATCTGCTAAAGTTTTCTCCGGTTACGCCGGGGCAATTGTTGCCTTGCAGATTCCGAACAGGCAATTATTTCTGCGGCCATCGTTTCGGAGTTCATGTTGCCAGGGTTGGCGCTGTTATATAGAATAAGCCCATGAACGATTGTCTGTTTTGCAAGATAGCGGCCGGGGAGATACCCTCCTCCAGGGTCGAGGAGACCGAAACGCTTTTGGCCTTTGACGACGTAAACCCCGTCGCCCCGTCTCATGTGCTGATAATCCCCAAAAAGCATATAGGTTCGTGCCTGGAACTGGCGGAGGACGACAGGGTGATGGTGGGGGAGATACATCTGCTGGCCGCGAAAATCGCGAAACAGCGGGGCCTTGCAGATTCCGGATTCCGGCTGGTCACCAACACGGGGCCAAACGCCGGACAATCCGTTTTTCATTTGCATTACCACCTGCTCGGCGGGAGAGGCATGAGCTGGCCTCCCGGATGATATGTGGCGAACCGCTGGCCGCGAACCTGCCGTGTTGATGATTTACCTTTCCCCGATTCCCGCTCCTGTCGTCGTTGAAGTTGGCAAATCTGGTGGGGAAACATGAATTTTCGGCAGGTTGCATGGTCGATTTGAATATCACGTCGGTGCGAATATATCCGTTCGTCACATCTTCAACAGGCGGCAAAACCCTGGCCATGGCCGACCTTACCATAGACAATGCGCTTGTGTTGCGCGGGTTCAGGGTGATTGAGGGCAAAAGCGGTGGATTGTTTGTCGGATTTCCATCTGCAAGGGGTAAAGACGGAATCTGGCGTGAAACCGTTTTCGCGCTGGACAAAGAGACGGGGAGCGTGATACGCAACCGGATTATAGAAGCTTACAAGACCTCGAATGTCGGCTGATCTACCGCCGTCACCATCCTTTTTTGCAGTTGCCGCCACTGTGATACGATAGAATGCGTTTATCGCGAGGTATGAGTGACTATTAATATAGAAACTGTTGAAACTTGACGTCTGGCGCTTGGAAATATTCGTTTCTCAAGAGGCATGAATGGCTATCAATATAAAAGCTGTTGAAACTGAAAAAACCGCCGCCAAACTCGAGTGGGTACAGTCGGAGCTACGCTCGCTGGGGTCTGTAATCATCGCCTTTTCCGGCGGTGTGGACAGCACGTTTTTGTTGCGCGTAGCCGCCGAAACTTTGAAGCAGAGCAATGGAAAAGCTCTTGCCGTCACAGCCCGCTCTTCCACCTATCCCGCCAGGGAGATGGAGGAGGCTGTCGAGCTGGCCGGGATGATCGGCGCGCCTCACAGGATTATCGACTCTGAGGAGCTCGACATCAGGGGATATTCCGAAAACCCGCCCGACCGGTGTTACTACTGCAAAGGAGAGCTTTTCGGGAAGCTGGCCGCCATCGCCGACGCGGAGGGGTACGCCGCCGTCCTTGACGGCGCCAACGCCGACGATGTTTACGATTACCGCCCCGGCTCCAAAGCCGCCCGGGAGTTTAACGTGCGCAGCTTATTGCAGGAAGCCGGCCTGACCAAAGACGAGATACGCTGGTTATCAAAAAAAGCGGGACTGCCCACCTGGAACAAGCCCGCTTTCGCATGCCTCGCGTCGAGGTTTCCATATGGCGAGTCTATTACCATCGACAAGCTGGAAATGGTCAACTCGGCCGAGCAGATATTGCGCAACGCCGGGTTCGCCCAGTGCCGCGTCCGGTATCATGGGAACGTTGCCAGGGTCGAGCTGGACACCGGGGATATCCCCAGGGCGGTGGAGCCGGATATGGCTGAACTGATAACCCGCGAGCTTAAAAAAATCGGATTCGCCTATGTCTGCGTCGATCTTTCCGGCTACCGCACCGGCGCCATGAACGAAACCCTGCTGTAGCGCGCGCTGGTGGGGCAGGTCTTGTATTTTGACATTAGCGGAAAGCAGAACCCTGTAAGTTATTTTCCAGGATGAGGCGTTCAGACAGGAAATTAGGAAGGAAGAATCAATCACAGCAACTCAAGCCAAGCGGTATATTTTTACCCCTCCGTTAACATTTTTTGTTTTATTAGCCGGATGTGCATCAATTGCAGTGCGTAACCCGATAGTGCAAACGCATAATAAACTGGTAAAAATAACATACTGCATAAAATCTACCAGTGAAATGAACATTATAGACAAGACTGTTTCATACAAGGAAAGCTTGTCTGGGTTTAATGAAAATATAAACTCTGCAATTGACGATATTGGCGAATATGTAGAGTCGGACATGCTAAAATCATCACATATTGTAGTAATCGCCGCACCAACATGCGTCAACAATAATGAGGATAATCATCCTGCATCAGAATTATATCTAACATTAACGTTGTCTGGCTACGGTAGCATCAAAACAGAATTTAAAAATATACTTATCGGCACTGGAATTATTGAAGGGATAGCTCAAGGCGTTATTGTATCTTCGGCCACACAAAACTTATGGTTAGGTTTGGGTGTGGCGACAGAAGAGTTCGTTTCGGAATATCTTTCATGGAATGGCGTAGATTGGATTTTAGGGGAAACTTTCGCACCTGTTTCGTTAGATGGAAGCCTGGTTTATTTACAAGATAATAAAGTAATTTGGCAGGACAGTTACTTTGTTACCGAGAATGAGGAAGAATTGAGCGATGACGATAAAAAAGATAAGTCAAAACAACTGAAGGCAAGTTTACATAAAGTAGAATATAAACTTGTTTCAAACCTGAATGATTATTTGCAAAAAGAGGTGGTCCCTTTTATTGGTGGTCTGTAAAAAAATCGGATTCGCCTATGTCTGTGTCGATCTTACCGGTTGCCGCGCAGGCCCCATGAACGAAACCCTGGGAAACACCGTCGCCAGCGGTGGTGACCGATTGCAAACAAATTTGCCGGACCAGCCCCACGAAAACCGGAGATATTGAGAAACAAATATGTCGACACGTTCCAAGGTTTTTCTAACCGTGGCGGCGGGTCATTTCCTTTCGAGTGTTGCTTTGTTCATCTTTTTCGGAATAGGGCTGGAGGGGCGAAGCTTCGGCAGTGATCTTTTCTGGTATATCCAGGAACCTGTGGCGGGCCTCAACAAGTACGGGCTTTTCCCGGATTTGTATTTGCTCAACTTCCCCGTCAACAGCCTGATCTGGGGGTTTGCGGCCCGTGGGATTTACGTGGCGACTTATGGCTGAGGTCGACTGATCCGGCTACCGCGCAGGCCCAATGAGCGAAACATTGGAGACAGGTTCATGTCCCGCGTTTTGATGCCTTTCCCCCTCCCGTGGAGGGATTAGGGGAGGGAGCCGGAGCCATGATCTCATGACGCACGACCCCCTCTCCGGCTAGTTCTGGTAGATGCGAGGTACGGTGTCACCTGTGTGGCAACCGCTCGAGTTACAACCGCCGCTGGTCACGGTGCGGGCCATATTAACGCTGTTCCCCTGGACGGTGACAGTGTAGCCGCCAGCGGGGTTGCCCTGGTCGGAATAAAAATTACCGCTTTGATCAGAGACCATGCTCCGCTGTGTGCCATCAGCTTCGGTGACGATCACCGTTACAGAGGAAGCGGGAGTGGTTCCGGTCGCATCGGTGTAAACGGTTCCGGCATACTTGAGATCATGGCAACCGATGCAGTTCCTGCCTGCGTTATGGGTCGACCCGTCCGCGCCACTGGTTCCGCCAGGCCCTTCGTCCTCACCGCAGGATGAGAGCAACACACCACTGAAAACTATGGTCAACGCCAGAAAGTAGGACAATTTTTTCATGAATTCGTTTACTCCTTTTATCAGACAGAACTGTCCGAAATGATTGTTTGTAATGATGAGAAAACGCCTCTCCCGATCAAAACTCATCAGATTGATGAAGTATTGTCAGGAGGTGAATACCATACTAATTTAAACGCTCTTTCAACCAGATTCAATAGATATTTTCAGGGAAAAATCCCTGGTTGCGGCTTATGAAATTTACCTGGCGGCGATAGCCGGGTCGAGTAATCCGGCTATCAAAAGGACCTTTTGACACATGCGTTTATGGGCGTCCCCAAAGTTTTCCCGGGTTTGGTCGGTCGCGCCAAACCGTGTATCCTGTTCCCGCTGAATTTGTTGAGAGAGATGTGAAATCGGCTTTGTTTACGCTGCCGCTCGTTTTCGTGATGACCGCCATATCCGCCAGCGCCATGCCAGAATACACAGAGAAAACACGCCAGGGCTGTAAAACCTGCCATAAAACGGAAGATGGCGGCGAGTTGCGCGATATCGGACTGGAGTACTCTGCGTCCGGATACGTCTGGCCGCCACAAGGAGGATACCGCGCCATCGCCCCTCTGGGCAAAGGTTTGAGATCGATCATCGGCTTTCTGCATATCATGGCCGGATTCATGTGGTTCGGCGCCATACTCTACGTCCACATTGTCTTGCGTCCCGCATACGCGTGGAGTGCACCCCTGTAGCTGGACTGATCGGCTAAGAAATTAGGTGGTCTGTTCGATAATTGAGGGATAATTCCCCTGGAAGGAGTCGGCCAGATGAGAAAGTATCGCCATTTTGACGGGGATTTTAAGCGTGACGTGGTAGCCCGCATTGATAGTGGAGCCATTACGCAGGCCCAGGCGGCCCGTGAGCATAATCTTTCCCCATCTTTGATAGACCGCTG
>JAJRZK010000006.1 GCA_024275315.1 Nitrospirota bacterium | reverse complement strand
TGGTGATGTGAGAACGAGGAATAGAAGAGGCGTTAAGCCCGCCATGGCTGGATGGCAAGTGCCGGTAAAGGGCCGGGAAACAGGGAAATATCGCGGAAACACGAAGAAAACCACTTGTAACGTCGGTTTTTCAACGACCTGCTAGTAGGTGAAGTTTAGCTTGTTCGTGTGAGTGGTGCCGCCGGCCAGGTCTGAATAGAGGAATGTGCCATTGGCGGTGGCGCCTCCCACCACGTTCCCCGCGGAGTCTACGAGCTTTACGGTATAGCTCGAATCATCGCCAGGAGCCAGCGCTGAACCGCAATCGTCTGCGTACATGACATCGACGGAGTAATTGCCGGTGATGGGAGCCCCGCCCAGATATACATAATCGGGACCCGCCAAAGGTGACGGGGCTCCACATAGCACGCCACCCCCGTCCGCCGGTGAGTTCAGGGCGTTGCCGCCCGGGTCGTTGACGATCACTTTGAGGTCCACGTCCTTGCCGCCTGCGTTGCTCCAGGTTACGACCACCTTGTAGGGAGACTGGTTCAGGGTTATAGAGCCCACCGCGAAGTTTCCCGCACCGTCACCTACCTTGCACGAAACGGTCTCGGGGGCGGCGTTACCGGTTCTGAACACCGTCGGCCCCGCGTCGGGCTTGGTAGTGGTCACTCCCTTGGTTACGAATTCCCAGTCGTAGATAACTTTGTCGAGAACGTTTCCAGTGTTGTCATACGCCGCGCAATCGCACCGATAGTTTACGTTATGATACGGGTTGAGATTGTCGCACATAACCACGACACTGGCAGGGGCCACTCCTTCTACGAAAACGCTTTGCGTTTTCCGGGCGACGCCTCCATGGCCATCCCTCACTGTCAGGGTGATGGTGTATTTCCCGCCCAGGGGGCCGACTTCCGCGGTGATCGACTTGCCCTCGAAAGTTTCGCTCATCCCGTCCGGGTCATATCCTATCCAGGAATACGAAAGCACATCGTCCGGGTCCATGTCATAGGCTATGGCTGTAATGGTGACGATGTCTCCCACTGTGGGCGTATAATCGGAAATCTCGATTCGCTCTATCACAGGAGGCGCGTTCACCTCCATCACGAAACTTATGATATTTTTCACCCCCGCCCTCAGCGTCCTGGTCTGCGAATCGGTAAACTCCACCCCGATGTTCGTCTCCACCAGAACATCGAAAACCTTAAGACCGACAGTCAAAGTCAGGTCAACTTCCATCGTGTCGAGAGGCACATCAACGGTTTTCGTTTCCATGTCCGCCCCCGATATGGTCAACTCGATCCGGGTTATATACGGCAATGCGCCGGCGTACGTCTGTCCAGGGGTTTTCAGCCTGGAGGTGGACCGGTCCAGTCCATATCCATCCGGCCATTCGAACTCCAGCGAGACAGTGGGCTCGGAGCTGTTTCCGCCGGAAGGTTCGTCCAGAAATCCACAACTGGGCAAAACAAGGCTCGCCGAAAGAACTATTGCCCCCAGGATAGCGGCGAAACGGTGTGGCGATATTTTGCAGGATTGTAGCGGTTCAAGCCACAAGCCCAACATTCTCGAGCCGTTATTGTCAGACAACATATTGTTATATAGTCTGTTAAACTTTTTTTCTTTTTTCTTTCCTTATGGCTAAAGTTTAAGCTCACAGTTCCGATAAGTCAATTAGAGAAGCTATCGGCCAGAGCGGGCCGATGATGAAAAAACATGGTTGAGTGAGCAGTACACTTGCTGTCAAGCGCTTCATTTAAAAAAATTAAGGCGCCTTGACATCACGGATGTTTAAGGGAGCGTCCTGATCGAGGTTCCTAAGGAGGTAGTCATGGAAGTCAACGAGACATCAGCGGTGTCGCAAATAGCGGCAAGCAGGAAGGTCGATGTACAACCAGGCGCCGTTAAGACCAAGCCACGGCAAGGCGGCGAGCCTGAGACCGGCGTGACAGAGAAAAATGGCGAAAAGGTATCGATCTCATCGAACAAGCAGGCGGTTGTCGAGAGAGCGGGAGCAGGCCGTGGCAGGGAGGTCCAGGCCGAAAACCAGGGTGACAATCCTTTGTCGACCCAAAACGCGCCCGAGTTCAACAGGGATATATCGCGCGATTACTCAGTCGATGACACCGGTCAGATGGTGGTAAAAATCATCGACACGCAAAAAGACGAGGTTGTGCGCGAGATTCCGCCAGAAGAGCAACGCAGAATCAAAGAAGCCATCGCCGAGCTTAACAAGAGCAGTGTCGCCACCACGATTAAACCGTCAGAACAGGTGGCGGCCAACGGCGGACCAGCGGAACCCGCGATGCCGGATACGCGCAAGGTGGACATAACCACGTAACCGCATAAAGCGCGGCCTCGCCGAACCTTGCGCCGTGCTTTGGACGTATGACGCAAACCAGGATTCCCGGTTGCGCCAGGTGTCGCCATACATTTATATATAGCGCCTGCGCGATAACCACGGACCAGGCTCATCACCCATTTTTTTTGATCGCTCCCCCCTCATGGGTATACAATATTCCGCATGACAACCGCCGCCGGTAAACTGACGCTGGATCAGGACGTCGAAGGGTACAGGTTCAGCCAGGATTCGTTTCTTCTGGCCGATTTTTTTCGATTGAACAGGCCCATGGGAGTAGAAAACGCACAAACGTCCCTCATCGATCTTTGCGCCGGTTCGGGTGTTGTATCCATGCTTATAAAAACCCGCCACCCGGACATCAGGGTGACGGCGGTGGAGATATCCCCCTCGCTGGCCAGAAAAGCGCTGTCAAACGCGAGAGCCAGCGGGGCTGACAACTATAACGTCGTGTGTGGAGACATCATGGACTGCCCAACCCTGTTCCGTGGCGGACATTTCGAAGTGGTGGTTTGCAACCCTCCATACAAAAAAGCGGGGACAGGCCGCATAAACCCCTGCCCCGAAAAAGCCCTCGCTCGTCATGAGATCAAGATGACCCTGGCGGGAATGGTGTCTGTGTCAGCTCACCTGCTAAAACCTGGCGGGTCGCTGTTGCTCGTGATGCTCCATGAGCGAAGGGGCGAATACACCCGGCTCCTGAAAGAAAACGGGTTTACAGAAACCAGAACCTGCAACCTGCTGAAATCGCCCAACGACACGCCCTGGCTTTTTATCTCTGAAGCGAGGCTGTCAGATAACCCTGCGCCTGTCGTGCAAGAGCCGGACATAACCCTGACGATGGATGGAACCGCCAGATCGGACCGGGTGGAACGGATATTGCGCAAATATGCCCGCGCCTGATCCACTGCTGGTGATCGCAGGCCCGACCGCCAGCGGCAAATCCGATACGGCCGTCATTGTCGCCGAAAAACTTCAGACCGAAATCATCTCCGCCGACTCCGTGCAGATTTACCGCCATTTCGACATAGGCTCGGCAAAACCATCCGCCACGCTTTTAAAAAGGGTCCGGCACCACATGATAGACGTGGCCGATCCCGAGGAGGAGTTCAACGTCGCCTCATACCGGGATATGGCGGGCCAAATCGCACGAAACCTGTGGTCCGCCGGGTCGCTCCCGCTGGTGGTGGGCGGGTCCGGATTGTATATCAAGGGATTGGCAGAGGGGCTGGATTGCGCCGTCCGGATAAGCGATGAAGTTAATAAAAAACTGGAAGCCCTGTTCAGCGGTAAAGGGCAGAAGGTGATGTATGACATGATGCGCGAAGTGGATCCGGCGTGGGCGCTGAAAGTGCACCCCAACGACACCTTTCGGACCAGACGGGCGCTGGGGGTGTATATGACCGAAGGTAAAACCATGAGCCAGATTTTTTCCGGAGGCTCGCCACAGCCACAACACCAGGGCGAGGGAGATAGACCAAAATGGGACGCGCTTGTGATGGTGATAGACCTCCCCCGCAAGGCTCTCTACAACCGCATAGAAAACAGGGTGGAAAAGATGTGGAGCGACGGGTGGCCGGACGAAGTCATGAAATTAAGGGAAATGGGTTATAATACCCGGACGAAACCGATGAAAAGCATCGGGTATCGCACAGTTTATAAAAAATCAGCCGGGCTTATCGACACTGAGACAGCCAAAAAAGAAATCGTTAAAGACACCAAGGCTTTCGCCAAACGACAGTTGACATGGTTGCGAAAAGTCGATAGGGCCGTTTTCGTGCCGATTAACATAGAAAACACGCCAGGACAAATTGCCGAAAAGATTTTTTGCCGCGATGAAACCCGGGGGTTTTTTGCGCGCCACGATATCCATATATAGCCTGTGGGCGGCGGTCCTGTTGACCCTTGCGCATCCGGGCATCGCGCATGACAGCGCCCGCCCCCAGGCCGTCGACGCCGCCCGATACTCCAAAGCGGTGTCCCTGATCGACGCAAAAAAGCTCGACCGCGCCATAACCATGCTGGAGTCGATAGACCGGGAGGATTTCGTCCTGGACGATTACGTCAAATTCGACCTGGCCACTATTTACAACCAGCGCGGAGAGGGGGAAAAAGCTGTGTCGGTGTTAAGCGAGCTGGTCAGCCGCTATCCCAAAAGCCCCCTGGTAAAACAGGCCTACAAGCTGATGATCCTGGCGTCGTGCGATAACGCGACGTCGAAATCCTGCGGCGAAGCGCTGAAAAAAACCGCCTCCACGAAAAAAATCCCAAAACAGTTCAGACCACGCTGGCTGTTTATAAAAGCGAAAAGAATCCATGCCGGCGGCGAGCTTGTAAAAGCGTATAAACTTTACCAGAAAATATACTATACATACCCGACGTCACACGAGGCGCCCCTCGCCAAAAAAGCCACCATCCGCATGCGGCGCGAAAACCGCAAGGGATCGGAATCAAAATTTCCCCACGCCACATACGCCCAGCGAAAAAAGCGGGTCTCCAGGCTCATGAACGCGTTCCGCTACGCCGAAGCCGCCAAGGATCTGGAAAAAATGCTTTCCATCGGTTATTCAAAAAAAAAGAATACCGAGACGCTCTATCTGCTGGGCAAGGCGCTGGACAAATCGAGGAAAAGGGAATCGGCCAGAAAAATCTATGATCAGGTGATCGCCAGATATCCCGGGAGCCCGCAAGCCGTAAACAGCAGGTTCGCTATCGCCATTATAGACTGGAACCAGGATCGGAACACCCAATGCAAAACACGGCTTCGAAAACTGGCGGAAGGACCTTATGGCGCGATAACCAGGCGCCGGTCCCTGTTTGTTCTGGGCAAGATAGCCGAATCCGAAAAGAAGTTCGACAAGGCCAAGGCATATTACAGAAAAGCGCTGGCCCTGAAGCCGGGCCGCAGGTTCGCCGAAAACCTGGGATGGCGCATAGCCTGGTCTGAATATCTTCGCGGGCGATACACTAAAGCGGCGAACCTGCTCGGCGCCGCCCCGGCCGGCCGAGGCGCAAAAAACCCTTCGTCTGGCAGGCGTTATTACTGGAAAACCAGGTCTCTGGAAAAAAATGGAGACACAATGGAACTGGAAAAAACCAGGGCAAAGCTTATCGATCGATTCAGAAACACATATTACGGAATCGTGACCGCCTCCACGATTCTGAAAAGCTGGCAAGGATCGAAGGGGGATATAACAATCACCCCGCTCGACAGCGCGCTGGGTGATCCTCCAAAATCGTTAAAAATAAAAAAATCGGCGCGGCGCAGTTATGACAGGGCGAAGCTGTTGATAGAAACGGGGCTGAATGAAAAAGCGGAGATGGAGATAGACAGCCTCAGGTCAAAAGTCCGCGTCACGGCAGGCTCCGCCATTTGGCTGGGCTACCTGTACAGCAGATCAGAAGCGCACTACAAGTCGCTACGCCTGCAACACTCCGTCAACGGCGGCCTGGTAAGCGAGGACGACTATTCAAAGCCTTTCTGGAGGCTGTATTATCCAGTGGCCTATTGGGATGACGTGGAAAAACAATCCAGACGGCGCGGCGTAGATCCATTTCTGGCGCTTGCTATCATCCGCCAGGAATCCGCGTTCGACACCAACGCCCTCTCGCCCGCCAACGCCCGCGGCCTCATGCAGATCATACCCTCCACAGGCGAAAGGATGTTCCTGACAGCGGGGATCGACAAGAAACCGGGGGAGCTGTTCCAACCCGAAACCCTTTTCGACCCGGAACGGAACATATCGATGGGTGTGGCCTATGTGGCCGATCTGCTACGGCGATATGGGGGGAACCTGGTGCTGGCCCTTGCGGCCTATAACGCAGGATCCAACGTGGTGGACAGGTGGTTGGCCAGGTTTCGGTCCGACCCGGCTGACGAGTTCGTGGAAAACATCCCGTACGCGGAAACAAGGAACTATGTGAAACGTGTTATACGGAACTGGGTCATGTATACCAGAATCTATTCCGGGCCAAAACCTGCGCGCGGCTCCGGCGAGGTGGAAACCGGGACCGGAGATATGAGAGGATATAAAGCATATGTTCAACGTGATAATTAAAAACGGGCTTGTCGCCGATGGCCGGTCCGGCGAGCTGTTTTGCGCCGATGTGGCCATAGACGGCGACAAGATCGCCGCCGTGGAGCCTAACATGGACCCGGGCGCAGGGGCAAAGGTGGTGGACGCCACGGGCATGGTGGTGGCGCCTGGTTTTGTGGATCCCCACTCCCATTCGGACTATTACCTCGTCATAGACCCGCGCGCCCGATCGAAAATCACCCAGGGAGTGACCACTGAAATTGGCGGAAATTGCGGTTACGCCGCCGCTCCTATGGGCGGTCCTGTGCTGAAACGAAGAGCCAAAGACTATAAGGAGCAATTCGGAATCGACGTAGGATGGTCGGATCTGGAGAGCTATTTCAATATTCTGGGATCGAACGGGTCGGGTGTCAATTTCGCCGCGTTGATCGGGTATAACACCATACGCGGCTCCGTGCTGGGGGAAAACTCCAGCCAGCCGGACAACCACGGGATGAAATCGATAAAGGAAATGGTCGGAAGGGGCCTGGACCAGGGGGCCGTGGGGATGTCTGTGGGGATAGTCTACCCGCCCGCCTGTTTCGCCAAACCCGAAGAGTTTGTCGAAGCCTTCAAGGAGGTGGCGGAACGGGGCAAGGTGTTCACATCGCATATCCGGTCGGAAGGGGCGGCGCTTTTGGAGTCCCTGGAGGAAGTTGTGAATGTGGCGAAAGCTTCCGGCGCCAGGTTGCAGGTGTCGCATCTTAAAACCGCCGGAAAACGCAACTGGCGCAAGCTCGGCGAAGCGCTTGCCCTGCTCGAATCGGCCAGGGCGGACGGCGTGTCCCTCATGGCGGACAGGTACCCATACCTGGCGTCAAACACCGGGTTGCAGGTTGTCCTGCCTGACCGCGCTTTCGACAATGGGCGGGCCAACCTCGTCGCCATGCTGGGCGACAGGCGCGAACGGGAGAAGTTCAGGGAGGAGATCATAGAGTCTCATCCTGAAAAAGAGTATTGGGAATCTGTCATGGTATCCCAGGTGGTGACAGACCGGAACAAGGATATAGAGGGGTTGACAGTCGCCCAGGGAGCGGACAAAAGAGGCAAGGAAAATATCGATTTCATCTTCGACCTGCTGGCCGAAGAGAACACGGAAGTCGAAGCGATCTTTTTCAGCATGAGCGAGCCGAACCTGGACCGCATTATTAAAAAACCGTGGGTCGTGGTAGGGTCCGACGCGGGAGCGCGGGCGGTGGACGGCCCCCTGGCGCTCGGCAAACCGCACCCAAGAACTTTCGGAACTTTCCCAAGATTTTTCCAGGAATTTGTCAGGGAAAAGAAAATGTTCACCATCCCCGAAGCCGTGCGCAAAACAAGCTTCGACACGCTGGAGTTTTTCGGCATAACCGGCAGGGGCAGGATAGAGCGGGGCTATGCGGCCGACATAGTCGTCTTCGACCCGGATACGATAGGCGACACATCCACCTATACCGACCCGCTGTCCTACAGCGTCGGTATCGAACAGGTATTCGTAAACGGAGTGCACGCCCTGAAAGATCGCATCCCCACAGACAAGCTCGGTGGCCGCGTAATCACCTGCCCGTAAAGGAACGGGAGCGTTTTGAGAATCCATTTGCTTTGCGTGGCGGATTCATATTGGCTAATATAACCGGAGCGGGAACATACCCCTTTAAAACCGTGTTTCATTTTAACTTGTGGCGAAACAAGATATGAACGAAGTATTTCAAAAATACAAGGACAAAATAGAATATCTTGAAAGCATGGGCAGAGCGTACCAGGACCTCCTGGCGATGCTCCTGTCCCACAACCAATCCTGTGTAAAAGGGAACAAGGAGCTTGAAGACGCCATCGGCTCCCTTACAACAAGAGTCCGGGGGATAAAGAACAATTTCCAGTTCAAACAGATACGTAAGGACTACTCCGCCCTGGCAAAAAGAATAGACGCCCACTTAAAAGAGCAGGGCGTAAAAAAAGGCGGGGGACTGTTGTCTGGTCTGGGTTCTCTTTTTGGTGGAGCCGGATCAAGCAAGAGCGAGGAGAAACTGGCCAAACTCCTCAAGGAAGCCAAAGAGCGGGGACAGCCTATCGAGCTTGTGGATTCGTCGAAGGATTTTCTCATACCCTACGTAGATCTTCTGGAAGGTTTTGCCAAGGGGACGATGCTCATCTCCGACGAGGACGAGCCGTTTTACGCCCCGCTTCGAACCCAGCGGGCCAAAAAGTTCGACCATCTGGCGCAAAAAACCGTCTCCTCCCTGAACGCTTCGCTGTACAACTTTTTCATAAACAAAAGTAACGAAGCCTACATCATCGAAAACGAACGCGAAGAGCTGAAAAAAATTATCGGGTCGCTGACCGGATGTATAAAGTCCCTCTCCGTGTCGAGCAAAACTTTCGGCGGAAAGCTCGACGAATATTCCCGAAAGATATCCGCCGCCACTGAGCTTTCGGAGATAAAGAAAATCCAGCGGGCCATAGTGTCTGAAACGCTTGAGATACAAAAGGTGAACGGCGTGGTGGTCAACCGCCTGTCCGAATCTCAACAGGAGCTCAACAAGGCCAACGATAAAATCGCCAGGCTGGAGAAGGACCTGGAAATGGCCCGGCAGGAAAAATCCATCGACGCGCTCACCATGGTGTACAACCGCGGCTATTTTGACGAGTTCATGAACAAGACCGTCGCTAACTTCGGGCGGGGTGGCGGGCCGTGTTGCCTTATCATGCTCGATATCGACCATTTCAAGAGCTTTAACGACACCTACGGCCATCAGGCGGGGGACCAGGTGCTTCGGATCGTGGCTGATAACGCCAGGGAATCGGTCAGAACATCTGATATCCTGGCGCGGTACGGGGGGGAGGAGTTCGCCGTCATCCTGCTCAAGACGAATCTGAAAAACGCCGCCAAAGTTGCGGAAAACATTCGTAGCAACATAAAAAATTATGAGTTCGGCGCCCTGGGTAAAACAATACATGTCACGGTGTCGCTCGGCCTCACGGAGTTTGTCCGGGGCGACACCCCTAAATCCATCATCACCCGGGCGGACAAGGGGCTTTACGCCGCAAAGGAAAAAGGGCGTAACTGCGTTGTCACGGTGGGCAATGCCAAATAGGTTCTCACGCTTCGAGGTTACATCCGGGCCGATCGGCGACGTGTTCTTTTCTTCCCGTCCAACCCCTCCAGCCTCGGCGCCCTTTAAGCGATGGTAGATTCCAAAAGGCTTTTCGAGGTCAAATCCGCCACGATACAAAACTTCGACGAGTTGTGGCGAAGAAACTTCGAATCGAACAAAAACAGGATATTGCGAGCGCCCGGCGTGACGTCGCTATTTGGCAGGTTCAAGAAGGTACCGGCGATAGTGGTCGGCGCGGGACCTTCGCTGGAGAAAAACAGGAAATGGCTCCACCCGGCCCAGGACCGCGCGGTCATCATCTGCGCCGATACGATTTTAAGATCGCTGGACAGGCAGGGGATAAAACCAACCATCACCATCTCCCTCGACCCGCAAGAAGAGATAAAGCTCCTGTTCGCAGGGGTAGACACGACCAGGATGACCCTCGTCGCCCCGACCATCATGAACCCCAAAGCGCTGAAAGCGTGGAACGGCCCGGTTGTGTTCTACAACAAATTCGCCCCCGATATCCAGTCGCTCACCGCTATCGCGCAAGCCAACCCCAACACCGGATACCTCACACCGGGAGGGACGGTGCTCTCGGTGGCCCTCGACCTTGCGTTCCGGATGGAGGCCAACCCCATAGCTTTTATCGGACAGGATCTCTCCTATCCCCCGGGGGCGGCGTATTCGTCAGGCACCATATATGGCGACAGCGCCTACGAAGAGCTGTTCGAACGGAGCATGGGGGACATGGTGACCGACATCGATATTTTCGGCAGGGAAATACCCACGAAAAAAAGCCTCTTTGTTACCAAGCAATGGATGGAATGGGCCTTTACCACGTGGAAACGGGCCACTCCCGCGGTGTTTTACAACTGCACGGAGGGGGGCATAGTATCCCGCTCTTGCAAAATCGCCACACTGGAGGAATGGGTCAGGAGGTTCCTGAAAAAAAAGATGAACTTCAACTGGGCCCTGCAAAAGGCCCTTGGGACCAAAAGATGATGTAGCTACATCCCCTTTCGCCCGACGACGACCTCCGACTTTTCGTCTGTTCTTGTCGTGGATTCCACGACAAGTCCGGCGGCGGTCAGCATACCCGATATCTCCTCTACGGTGTACACGCTCCCCTGCGCCGTGCCCAGCATCATCTGGACAGCGAAAACCGCCCCGGGCCCGGGATTGTCATCCGGTCCCAGCGTCATCTCGTGAACGGCGACGAACCCCCCCGGCCGAACCGCCGCGGCCGCCCGGCGGATCAGATCCTCCGCCTGCCCGGCGGAAAGGATGTGTATCACCTGTGACAGCAACGCCCCGTCGAAAGGCTCTGAAAACTCGAACCTGTCGGTGATAAAGTCGCCCCCCCTGAACGTAATCCTGTCGAGCACCCCGGCTTTTGCGGCTGTGTCGGTCACAACTCTTTCAGACAGCGGCCTGTCGAAAGCCACCGCTTCGGATTTTGGCAACCGTTTAAGAAACTCGCGGATATACGTGCCGGGCCCGCATCCTATGTCTAAGAAACGGTCACCGTCCTTTAGTGGTATGGCCTTGAACATCGAATCGACACGCTGGCTTGCGATGCCGTCCATGGCCAGTATAAACGTCTCCTGCCACGCCAGCGCCTGTTCATCGGTGGTTTCCTGCTTGGGGATCGGCTCCCCGCTCCGCATGACTTCCTGTATGCGCAACCAGTTCGAGAGCGACCTGCGGTCCAGATCCATTACGTGCCCGCGATATTCCGGAACGCCTTTGACAAGGTACCGCTCCACCACAGGCGTGTTGCAAAATGTGTCCCCATGTTTTTCAACCAGCCCCACACCGCATAGTCCAATCAGCGCCAGCCGGGTGGATCGCGGATCGGTGTCAAGCGACGCGGCCACCTCTTCGGCCGATTTGCGGCCTCCGGCCAGCGCATCGAACATGCCGGCCGAATGGGCCTGAAGCATCAGCACCGAAGAACGCCACCCCCACGACATCGCTATCAGCTCGTCCAGTTCCATCTGATTTATCCCTTGCAAAGTTTGGTGACATTATTCCGTGGACGTCAGCCATGCAGAATTGTCCACAAAACAGCAGACAAACCGGTAACGTGAAAAACCCCGTCCAGCGCCAGGTCAAACGGAACCCCTCTGGAAATCACCCTGGCGTGGTATAACGACAGGTACGCCGCCGTGTACGCCACGGATAACAGGAGCACATAACCTATCGCGCCGACCAGGTTTAGCCACGCTGACGTAAGCAACAGCGCCGACAGGGCAATAGCAAGCGTGGCGACGAATATCTTGGTCGGGGTTTTTCCTATGAGTATCGGTATGGTCTCACGTCCCACCAGCCGGTCGCCGTGGATATCCCTGATGTCTGAAACCACCGACCGGATGTATACTAGCGTAAACGTAAACGCCGACGCGACAAAAAGCGGCGCCGTCACCAGGGGAGCCCCCACAGCCAGCGCCGGAGCGATAACCGTTACGGCCACCCAGGCAAACCCCACGAAAAAATCTTTGGAGGCCGGTATGTCCTTGAGCCTGTGTATCCTTACGATATCACTTGTCGGAAACCATTTGACCGTGTACCCGAGCCCAAGCCCCATCGCGACCGTATACACAAACACCACCTGGGCCCCCAACGCAAGCGACACCGCAAACGCAGACAAAGCCGCCCACAGAGCCGCCAGTTTTATCGCCTGGCGATGCTCCAGGTAGAACCGGAGCTTCTCCGGCTCGTTGTGTTTGAATGTTTTCGTGTCGTTCAGCTGGTTAAGAACATACATCGAAAAAAAATAGGCGCTGGCGATATACGCCGCCCCCCAGCTGAACCTGAACCCCGCCAACGCGGAGTTCGCGTATACCATCAGGGCCGCGCCCACGGCCGAGCTGATGTTGCTCACGGCGATCACCTCTATGAATCGGCCCAGCGCCCCGCCGAATGTGGTGGGTTTTTCCGCAGTGACGCTTTTCACCTTGTCGATCACCCTTTGTATCATCCATGACGGCGTTGAGGCCCCCGCGGTGACGCCTATCCTGTCGTACATGCGCACCAGCTCCGGGTCGAGGTCGTCCTCCGATTCTATCAGCGCAGTCCCGGCCGCCGTTTCCCGCGCCAGTTGGGCGAGCCTGTTGGTGTTGGCGCTGTTGCGCCCCCCGACGACGATCATCAGGTCCACCTCTCCGGCAAGCTTCTGCGTCTCTTTCTGCCGCTCCCAGGTGGCCTGGCATATGGTGTCGCTGATTATGGCGTCCGGATATTTTTGTACGATGGCGTTTATTATGTCCTTGTATTTCGTGATATCACATGTGGTCTGGGCCACTACACAGACTTTATCCATCTCCGGCAACGCGCCCACCTCCTCTGCCGATCCGATCACATGGCAGTCGTTCTTGGCGTATCCGGTAAGCCCGATCACTTCGGCGTGGCCCGCGTCGCCAATGATCACGATGGAGTAACCATGGCCGGCGTGCTTTTTGATTATTCCCTGAACCCGGGCGACCAGGGGGCAGGTGGCGTCGTTGAGTTCAAGCCCACGGGCCTTCAGGTCTCGGCGGACCTGGGGCGCCACGCCGTGAGTGCGGATAATCACCGTGCCGGACTCAAGCTTGGTGGCGTCGTCCAGAGCGTAAACCTCCTTGCCCTCAAGCATCTCTATTACCTGCGGGTTGTGGATCAGGGGGCCGTGCGTGTATACGGGACCGTCTTTCGCCTTGGCGGTGGTAAGGGTCATCTCCATCGCGCGCTTGACTCCCCAGCAAAACCCGGCCGTCCTGGCCACCTTGATATCCTCTTTAGCGCTCATGCTGTTATTTTGCCATAAAAAACGGCCGGATTGGTCAGCCATGCCTTGGCGCCAGCAGATCCTCCAGGAAAAAAGCGGAGAACTCCGCCCTACCTGCCATACCCGATTTTTTGTATATCACCAGTGATTGTTGCCTTGCGGTGCGTTCGCTGGTGTTTCTCACGCTCGCGATCTCCTTGAAGCTCAGCCCCTTGAGCAACAGCAAGCCAACCTCCTTTTCCGCCGGTGTGAACGCCCATCGTGTCATCTGCCGATCGATGGCGTCCCCCAGCCCTTGCAGATATTTCTGGGCGTCATCCCGCCACGCCGCCATATCTTGCTCGGTTTTCACCAGGTCTTGTTGCAACTTTATGTTTTCGTGTTTCATGGACGAATATTTGCCAAGAACGACCAGAATGCCGGCTATCGAGACGATCAATATGAAAATCTCCACGGCGACATGACTTAATGTCACCCCATCAAGCATATCCAGGATAATATCCAGGCAGGTGGCGACAGATATGCACCCCAGGATAACGGCGATCAGGTGGTAGTCTCTTGTCATATGCCTATCTATAACCTCTTCTAAATTGAATGGTTATATTATGCGTCATACGCCAAATGGCGCAAATATATATATTTGTGCGATCATGTTCTCAATTGTTTTTTTATTGAAGTGTAAAACAAAAGGAGAATCGTTAATGCCTTTACATCCAATGTTGGTTCATTTTCCGATCGTGCTGGCCGTCCTTACGCCTGTCGCCGTAATAGCCGCTTTTGTACTCAACAAAAACCAGCCCATCCGTAAGCCGGCCTGGATGCTGGCGCTGGCGTTGAGCGGGGCGCTAAGCGCATCCGGGTTTGTCGCGATGCAATTCGGCCATCAGGACGAGGAGATCGTGGAAAAGGTGGTGTCCGAAAAAACGATAAAAGAGCACGAGGAATGGGCGGAAAAATTCGTATGGATATCCCTGGTACCTCTGGTACTGCTGGGAGCGGCTCTTTACCGGAACAACACCACGATACATTCGCTGGCGTTGGTCGCCACCCTGATCACGCTGGGTCTGGCGGTTAGGTCTGGCCACACGGGCGCGGAGCTGGTGTACAAGCATAACGCGGCCAAGGCCCATATAACATACGGCGCCACCGCGGGATCGAAAGGCTCCGAATCCGCCTTGGGAAAGGACATGGACTACGATCACGATCACGATTGACCGTACCTCCGAGGGGGTGAGGCTTCGGCCTTACCCCTTCCCCTGGATCTGATCTTTTAAAACCCTTTTGAGCACTTTGCCTATTATTGTCTTGGGCAGGCTGTCGACGAATATGACCTGTTTGGGCGCTTTGTACGACGCGAGCCTCTCCTTGCAATGGGCTATAACCTCCTGTTCCGTCACCTTCGCTCCATCCTTAAGCGCTATGCAGGCGGTAACCCTTTCACCATACCTGTCGTCGGGCAATCCTATAACCGCCGCCTCGAGCACGCCATCGATCTTGATCAGTTCCTCCTCCACTTCCTTCGGATATATGTTGCACCCGCCGGATATGACCAGATCCTTTTTGCGGTCCATCAGGAAGACGAAGCCGTCCTCGTCCACGTATCCCATGTCCCCCGTGTATAGCCAGCCATCTTTCAGGCACGCCGCCGTCTCCTCCGGCTGGTTAAGATAACCCCGCATCACCTGGGGTCCGCGCAAAACCAGCTCCCCGGTCTCTCCCCGGGGCATTTCCTCGCCGGTTTCGGAAACCACCTTGTGCTCGGTCGAGGGCAGGGCCATGCCTATGGATCCTGTTTTGGATCCACCGGGCAGGGGGTTGCAATGGGTTACGGGGCTGGCTTCGCTGAGCCCGTACCCCTCCACAAGAGAGCCGCCGGTAAGCTTTTCGAACTTCGATTTTGTCTCGCTCAGCAGGGGAGCCGCGCCGGAGATGCAATATTTAACCGACGACAGATCGCGTTTTGGCGCTCTGGGATGGTTGTTTATGGCTATGTACATGGCGGGCACACCGGGGAAAATGGTGACCTTGTATTTTTCTATCTGTTTCATCACCATATCAGGGTCGAACTTGGGGACCAGCACCAGCTTCGCCGCTATGGCGTAGCCCAGGTTCATCCCCACGGTCATCCCGAACGCGTGGAACACCGGCAAGGTGAGCATTATTATCTCTTCTCCCTCCACCGCATCCACAAACCATGCGCGCCCCTGCAGGGCGTTTGCGTGGATGTTTCTGTGGGTCAGCACCACCCCCTTGGCGACGCCGGTGGTGCCTCCGGTGTACTGATACAACGCGACGTCATCCGGCGATACGGTCTCCGGCTCCGCCTGGTCAGACGCGGCCGACATCAGCTCGGCCCATTTAAAGAACTTATCGCCGGTCACAGGCTCCGGAGATTGTTTTTGCAACATCAGCTTCAGCGGAAACAGCCAGCTGATCGGCCACGGCATGTAGTCCGGAAGTTTTATCACTATCACGTTTTTTACCGGGGTTTTGTCTATCACCTTTTCGACCTTGGCCGCCATGAGGTCGAGCGCTACAACCAGCTTGACACCGGCGTCGTTATACTGGTGCTCTATCTCGCGCTCCACATAGAGCGGGTTGGTCTGCACCACTATCGCCCCGAGCCTGAGAACCGCCTGATAGGCTATAAGGTTCTGCGGGCAGTTGGGTGACATGATCGATACCGCGTCACCTTTCTTCACGCCGAACCCGCGCAGAACGTTCATGAACTTTTTGATCTGCTTATCCATCTGGCGGTATGTAAGCTCCCGACCGAAAAAACTTGTAGCCACCTTGTCCGGATATTTCTCCGCCGACCTGAAAAAAAGGTAGGTGGCCGGTTGATCGGGAATATCTATATTTCTCGGTAGCCTGGTATAATCGAACGTCGACATGATTGACCCTCCAGCCTTGCGGCGCGATTATCTTTTTGCCTTTATTGTAAATAAAAAACAGTCCCAGGTGTTTTTTATTAAACGCATATCTGCGGATCTTTTGTGATCAATCCTCCAGCACCGCTCCGGAAGCCGCGCTGGAGACGATCTTGGAGTATCGCACCAGGTACCCGCTCCTTATCTTGGGTTTGGGTTGTTTCCATCTGGCGGCCCGCTTTTTCAACTCCTCTTTCGACACCAGCAGGCTTATCTTCCGTTTGGGTATGTCTATCTGAATCAAATCGCCGTTTTTGACCAGCGCAATCGCCCCGCCCTCCATCGCCTCGGGCGAGACGTGGCCGATGCAAGGCCCGCGAGTGCCGCCGGAAAACCGACCGTCGGTGATTAACGCGACAGAGTTTTGAAGCCCCATGCCCGCGATAGCCGATGTCGGAGCCAGCATCTCGCGCATGCCGGGCCCTCCTTTGGGACCTTCATAACGCACGACAACCACCTGACCCGCCTTGACCCTGCCTGCCAGGATGCGCTCCATGGCCGCCTCCTCGGAATTGAAACAGACAGCCTTGCCTTTGAATTTCATCATTTCAGGGGCGATGGCCGATTGTTTTACAACGGCCCCGCCAGGGGCAAGGTTGCCGCTGAGAATGGCGATGCCCCCCTCTTTTTTGAAAGCGTCGCCGGTTTTCCGGATCACTTCCGGGTTGGCGTTGAGCGCTTTGCTCATGATCTGACCGGTCGAAACGCCGTTAACCGTCGGCAGGTCGTGCATCAGGCGCTTAAGCTCTTTCATCACCACCGGTATCCCGCCCGCGTATTCCACGTCCTCGATAAAATCCTCCCCACCCGGGCGCACACTGCAAATTTGAGGAGTTGTGCGGGCCAGTTTGTCGAAGGTATTCAACGGCAGTTTCACTCCCGCGTCCCTTGCTATGGCGGGGATGTGTAACGCGGTGTTGGTGGAGCCGCCAAGCGCGAGGTCCACACGGATGGCGTTTTCAAACGCTTCGCGGGTCATGATATCCCTGGCTGTCACGTTTTTTTTGACAAGATCCATTACCGCCACGCCTGAATCAAAAGCGATCCTCCGCTTTTTGCCGCTGACCGCGAGCGCGGTGGCGCAACCGGCAAGGCTCATGCCGATCGATTCGGTCACGCAAGCCATGGTGTTGGCGGTGTACATACCCGAGCAGGACCCGGGGCCCGGGCACGCCTCTTTCTCCAGCGACGCCATCTCCTGGCAGGTCATCGTGCCTGCGTTAACCTGACCTACCGCTTCGAAAGTGTCCCGCACCAGCGAGCGGCGCTGTCTCTTGTGCATTCCCGCCATCATCGGACCCGCCGTCACGACTATGGTGGGTATGTTCAGCCGCGCCGCGGCCATGAGCATCCCGGGCGTTATCTTGTCGCAGTTGGTAAGCATCACCATGCCGTCGAACGCGTGCGCTTCGACGACGCATTCTATCATGTCCGCTATCAGGTCGCGGGTGGGGAGGGAATAGTGCATTCCCCTGTGGCCCATGGCGATGCCATCGCACACGCCCGGAACAGACGACAGGAAAGCCTGGCCGCCGCCGGAGTGGATCCCCTTTTCTATCGCCCGCTCCAGATCCCGAAACCCTATGTGGCCGGGGATTATGTCTGTAAAGCTGGATATGAGCGCCACAAAAGGCTTGTCCATCGATTTTTCGGTCACGCCTGTGGCGTACAGCAACGAGCGGCTCGGGGCGCGCTCTGTTCCTTTCTTGATCCTGTCGCTTCGCAATTGCATATTTTCCTTATGTTAGGTGGAGTTTCGGTATCGCCATCGATATGAAGACGGGGAGGTACGGGTCAGGAATCGTGCCAACTGTCGAATATCCTGTTAAGCTCTCCGCTGGTGTACAGTTCTTCCCATATCTCCATCAGCCTGGGATCGAAATGAGTTCCGGAGCATCTTTTCATTTCCGTTATCGCCTCTTCGAACGTCCACGCTTTTTTATACGCCCTTTTATGTGTCAGCGCGTCAAACACGTCCGTTATGGCCACTATCCTGGCTTCTATGGGTATCTTTCCCCTTTTGAGCCCGTCGGGATACCCGTTTCCGTCCCATCGCTCGTGATGATGCCTGGCTATGTCCCTGGCCACAACAAAAAAGGAGGTGGCGGGCAAAATCTTGCTACCGGCCTCGGTATGGGCTTTCATCACGTCGAACTCCCCGTCGGTCAGTTTCCCCGGTTTTTTCAGGACCATGTCCGGAACGGATATCTTGCCCACGTCGTGCATGATGGATGAATATCCTATCTCGTCGGCCTTTTCGTCGGTAAAACCGGCCTTTTTCGCCAACGCGATGGAGTATAACTGGATTCTCCGAACGTGGTCTCCCGTGTCGTCGTCCTTGGCCTCCGCCGCCATGGCCAGGCTGTATATGGCGTCCAGATTGGCTTCGCGCAACATGGCCACGCGTCTGCGTATCTCTCCGATCATGCGCACGTTGGATATGGCCACCGCGGCGAAGCTGGCCAGAGAATGCACCAGGGTGTCGAATTTTTTGTCGAACGCTATGACCTGATTGGTCTCCGGATCTTTCGCGTTGACCAGTTGCATTACCCCCAGCACCTCACCTTCGTAGTTGGTCAGGGGCGCCACCAGCATCGATTTGGTGCAATAGCAGTTTTCCTCGTCGTATTTCTTGGGACCGGTAAAGTCGAACTCGGTGGATTTATAAACGTCCGGCACGTTGACTATCTTTTTGTTGATGGCCGCGTACGCGGAGACGAAAGAAGGATCCCTCGGGACGGGAGGCATGGAGACGGGATCCCCTGTGACGCCACCCAGGCATATCTTCATTGATATATTTTTACTGATGGTGAAATGAAGGGATCCGCTGTCGTCGGAAAGGTAAAGGGTGCAACCGTCGGCATTGGTGAGCGTTATCGACTCGTCTACGATTTTTTCTAAGAGCCGGTCAGGGTTGCTTTCCGAGGAGAGTGATATTCCCAGGTCCAGCAGAAACTGGACCAGGCTGACATTTTCACCTCCGATAAGCGCGCTTAAATCGGAGCTTGATTCGTTGGTAATATTGGTCATGATATATATGATATCAAAAAGACGGGATATTATGTACCCGTTCGCTCACCCCAGCGCATCTCCCACCTTGACACTTCTCCCAATGCAATAAGCGTGGGCCGACATGGCCTTTCCGCCTGCCGGTTTGAGCTCCGTGATGACAACGGAACCCTGACCGCAGGATATTTCCAGCCCCTCCCGGACAACCGATAATACCACACCCGGTTTGTGACCTGTTTTTCCTTTCGCCACTTTGGCGAACAGGGGTTTGATTTGATCACTGTCGAGAGAGGCGACCGCGCCCGGAAACGGAGACAGCCCCCTGATAACCCGGTCAACCTTCGCCGCTGGCATGCTCCAGTCTACGGTGAATTCGGATTTGTCGAGCTTTCGTGCGTATGTGGCTTTTGCCTGATCCTGCTTGGCGGGAGTAATTTTCCCATCTATGAAATCTGGTACGGTTCTGGTAATCAGCTCTGCGCCCATAACCGCCAACCTGTCGTGGAGGCTCCCCACCGTGTCCTCGTCCGCTATCCTGGTCCGCTCTACCGAGATCACGTCTCCGGTGTCGAGCCCCTGCTCCATGATCATGGCGCTCACCCCGGTTGTCTCGTCCCCCTCCAGAAACGCACGGTGTATTGGCGCCGCCCCGCGCCAGCGGGGCAGAATGGACGCGTGCAGGTTTACGGGGGCGACCGTGGGCAGATCCAGGATGGCGGGGGGGAGTATCTGCCCATAGGCGACCACAACCAGCAAGTCGGGACGCAGAATTTTCAGCGTGGCTATATGGTCCTTGTCGCCCGCTTTTCGGGGCTGGCTGGCTGGAATACCCTGTTCCCTGGCGAATTTTTTTACCGGCGATTCCGCCATTTTGCGCCCGCGCCCTTTCGGCTTGTCCGGCTGTGTGACTACATGAACCACGTTAAAACGAGGGTCGTCCGACAAAGCACGCAATGTGGGGATGGCGAAATCGGGCGTCCCCATGAATACAACCCGCACAGGCTCTCTCATCCACCCGCCCCGGACAGCTTGCAATATTTCAGTCTCAGGTAGAACCGGCGCGCGGCGCCCACCCTGTCCCAGAACAAGGTTCCGTCCAGATGGTCTATCTCGTGCATGACACACCGGGCCGCAACGTCTTTTAGATCCATCTCACGGGTTTGTCTTTCCAGATCCGTATAGCGCACTTTTACGCTTTCCGGACGCGGCAGGTCCTCGTATATCCCCGGCAAACTCAGGCAACCCTCTTCCGCCACGGTCTCGCCACTTTGTTCCATCACTTCCGGATTTATCATGGCGACAGCATGCGGCGTTTCGTAATCGCATGGCGCTTCGCCAGAAGCGGTGTCTATCACTATCACCCGTTGCAAAACACCGACCTGGGGAGCGGCGAGGCCAAGACCCGGTTCGGCCAGCATGGTCTCGATCATTCGTTCGGCCAGGATGACGATATCTTCTGTCACACGTTTTACCGGTTCGGATTTGCGTAAAAGGACCGGGTTGGGAAATTTCAGTATTTCAAGCAGGCCGCTTGCAGGGAGGCTTTTGGTTCGGGTGTTCATGTTTTCAGTATAACCAATTTTGCGCTTTTTTCATCCATGACTACATTTATTGACACCCAGACAATTTTTCATACTATACCGGCTCTGCGGATGTAGTATAACACATTGAATATTAGACGCATACATTTTTTTCGCATTGCCTGCTGTTGGCTTGCATTTTGCAACCCCCGTTATTGCCAAAGTTTTACAACTTTCTGGAGGCTGGTAGCCATGGAAGCGAAAAACAAAATCACGGAACCGAAAGATGTTTGTCACCATTGCGGTGGAATCATGAGATATTACCGGGGTTCGATCTCCTGTCTTTTGTGCGGTCGTGACAAAGAGCACCATTGCCCTTCATGTGTGGAAAAAAGCGACCAGATGTTGAAATCAGCGTAACCGGTCTCCCGACAGACCCTCGGTCCTTTTAGAGCAGGTGGGCAACCAGCCCCCCCTATGGCTGTTCACCTGAGGCTCAACGAACTCCACCCACATGGGACATCCTGACACGTTCGCGATGACTCACTTATTCTGATGAAGGGGAAGATCAGTCGGTTGATTTTGTTTGTTAGTACTTTTTTGAACAACTTCTTCTGCTTGATTTGCTTTTTCGAGAACTTGCGGATTATATATGCCCACTAGCGTTTTAATTGGAGTGCACTCCAGTACGATATATCGTGTGGATAATCTGAATTGGTGTCTTATGTTTCGACATCATTATTGCGGTTAATCGATTTTTTCCAGCAGGTTATCGAGCTGGTTTCGGTCTGGTTCGGTAACCTCTTTCCCTGTTGCGCCTGCGTCACCGCTACCCGGTTTTTGCGCTTCTTTTTTCGCGCCGCCCAGCCCCAGCCGTTTGCCGATATCCCTGGCTTTGCTTGTGGCGAGTTTGCCTGCGGCTTTTATCTTTTTTTCATAATAGGCCAGATCACCAGATTCCCGTCTCAGTTTCGCCAGTTTTCCGCTCGCCCTTTCGATGCGCTTTGCCAGGCCGGGGGCGAACCTTTCTATCAGCCCGCCACCTGCCAGCACCAGCGCCGGGCCGGACTTCGACCTGGAGGAAAAATCTTCTTCGACGCCACTTATCCCCACCAGCGGATAAATCACTATCGCAAGCGCCAACACCCCCTTGACCAATCCCAGGCCCGCCCCCAGGATCCTGTCGGCGGCGCCGAGAGCCTCTGAGACATGAAAAATTTTCCGGGCGTAAATTCCCGCCACCACCACCAGCGCTGAAGCGCCGGCGAACAGCATGATAAAAGCCGCGGCTTCAGGGAAGAGCTTGTCTTTCGACGGAGACGTGAGGTAGGCCGATACACTGTCGTAATACATGGACGCAACGATGTATCCCGCCACAAGCGAGAGTATGGAAAACAGGTCCCTGACAAATCCCCGGACATAGGAGTATAAAGCGGATGCAAGAAGAAAAACCGTGACAAAAATGTCAAACCAGTGAATCAATTCACGCCTCGGATAACATAATATGTGGATTCGCGCCCGGTAAGAAGGCGCTCCTATTTACCGGTCGTGTGCACCGTCTCCCTGCCCAGCTTCCCCTGCCCGGCCGGTTTGACTATTTTGTCAGGCTCTGCGGCCAGTTTTTTCAGCTTCGAGACCACCTTGACCGTGTCGCCGCTTTCGACGCGCCGTATCGACCCTTCTATATAGGACGCCGGGTAAAAGCCTTCATACTCGCTCTTGACACGGTTCAGCGAGCTTACCGCCTCGCTTTTCTTTCCCAGCGCCGCCTGCACGAACGCCAGTTTCATCAGCGCCTCGGCCCTGGGATAGATCGAAGCGCTATAGGCCAGCTCGTTGAGGATCGGCTCGGCCTCCGCCTCCCTGCCCGACATTATCATAGACGAGGCCTGTCCCGCCCGGGCCAGCTCGTTATACAGCGTCCCATACTCTGTCTGAGCCGCCGTCTGGGCGTATTGCCGCTCGGCGTTGACGTAATCTTTCGACCTCATGTAAAGCGCGGCAAGCTCCAGCCTCGCCTGGTTGATCACCGTATCAGGGCCTCCCGACGATATAAGCGTCTCCAGCTCCTGTATGGCCTGGTCCGACTGCGCGGTAGTGGCCCCGGCCATTGGCACAACACGAACAGCCTCGTATAGCCGGGTATGGGCGCTGACCAATCGCACCTTTTGATAATAGCCTATTCCATAGACTACTATGGCGGCGATGACCAGCCCCGCCAGTCCGATCGTAATTGCCTGGATGTTTTCACTCACCCATTCCTGCAAACGCGCCGGCTCTTCGATGACCAGCCCCGCGGTTTTTTCCCTTTTTTTTACAATTCTTTTGTAATGCGCCATTTTCCCTTTTATTGCCTTTCTATCTATCCCAAACGTTCGACCAGGCCAGCGGAGAATTCGAACATGGCTTCAACCTCGTCCTGGGTCATTCCCGCCCCGAAAGCCACCTCCGTGGCGTCCTGGCGCCTCATAAGGTCCCTCGGTTGGTGGGTGTCCGTGTTAAAAACCAGCGGCGAACCATGCTTGCGCGACATGGCCACCACATGACCGTTGGCGAAACAGTGCCCCCCCCGTCCGCTTATCTCCAGAGCCACGCCCTTGGCCGCCGCCAGCGCGGCGTCCCTGTCGTTCAACAGGCCCGGATGGGCGATTATATCAACCCCGGCGTTGATCGCGGCCCGGTTGGTTCCATCGGCCACCGGTTCCACTATCGTTTCGCCATGAGCCACAACCACTTTGGCCCCAAGGTCCCTGCAAAGTTTCGTAAGCTGGGCGTATTGGCCTGGAGGAACATGGGTCAACTCCGCTCCAGGGATGGCTTTGATAGAGCCGCTGTCGAACTCCCGGCAAAACTTGACTATTCCGGACACCACGAAATCGGCGTTCGATATGTCCACATGATCGGTGATGGCTATGGCCCGGTATCCAAGCGTTTCGGCGCGGCACACCAGCTCCGACGGAATAAGGCCCCCGTCAGAGAAGATTGTGTGCGTGTGCAAGTCTATCAATTTTTAAATGCCTTCCGTGTCATATCCAGCGGCAAAGCCGACGTCGTCAATTATTGGACCGAACAAGCGATCCGGGTTTGATAACAAAAAACGCCCCTATTGTACACTCCAAAGACCGGTTTGGCGCAACCATTTGCGTGATGTTTTTTGTTTTGCGCCGCGCGATAGGCAAGTTATAGTTATAATGGCGTCGGGGTCGGATCGGAAGATTGACGAACAAACCGGACGTTCGGAGACTAGCGAAGGACGCAACACAGCATGATTTTAACCGAAACGGCACTGGCCGCCCATGCAGCCATTTCCAGGAGATCCAAAAATGAAAATCACGAAAAAACAGCTTTTGAAAAACCTTAACAAGGATATCGAATGGGAATACGCCGCCGCCGTCCAGTATGTGCAACACGCGGCGGTTATCACGGGGGCGAAATACGAATCGATCCAGAAAGAACTTCTGGTTCACGCCTCCGAAGAACTGCAACACGCCATCATGCTCTCCGAACAGGTGGACTACCTTGGCGGAACGCCGACCGCCAAAGTAGAGAAAGTGGAAACGTCCCGCGTTAGCCTGCAGATGCTGAAGCAGGATCTGAAAGGGGAGAGACAGGCCATAAAAAGCTATAAGAGCAGGATAGGAGAGGCCGAAGCGCTCAAGGAATATGGCCTTCGGCGGGTGCTGGAGGATATTCTGATCCAGGAAGAGGAACACGAACGGGACATAAAGACCGTCACAGAGGATTAACCTGCGCCTCTTGCATAAAGTTAAACGGACGGCATGATCTTTGATAATTTCGCGCATCTAAACCCTTTGCTCCAGGCGCTCGTCGCGGGATTGTTGACATGGTTTATGACCGCCATGGGCGCGGCGATGGTCTTTCTTCGAAAGGATATTGACCGCAAGACGCTGGATATAATGCTCGGGTTCGCCGGGGGTGTGATGATCGCGGCGAGCTACTGGTCTCTTCTGGCCCCCGCGATCGAAATGTCTAAGAGGTTAAACGTGCCGGAATGGCTTCCGGCGGCGGTGGGGTTTATGGCTGGTGGCGTGTTTTTGCGGATAATAGACAAATTGCTCCCCCACCTCCACCTGGGCCTGCCGATGGACAAGGTAGAAGGCGTCCCGACATCGTGGCGGAGGACCACACTGCTGGCGCTGGCCATAACCCTCCACAACATACCGGAGGGGCTGGCCATCGGTGTCGCTTTTGGCGCGGTGTCCGCCGGGTTTTCCGAAGCCTCCCTGGCGGGAGCGGTGGCGCTGGCCGTGGGTATCGGCATTCAGAACTTCCCGGAGGGGACGGCTGTTTCCATACCGTTGAGGCGGGAGGGCCTGTCCGCCCCGAGAAGCTTCTGGTTTGGACAGCTATCGGCGGTGGTGGAGCCGGTGGCGGCTGTGGCGGGAGCGGCGTTCGTCATAATCGCGCAACCGATCCTGCCCTATGCCCTCGCGTTCGCCGCCGGGGCGATGATATTCGTTGTCGCAGAGGAAGTGATCCCCGAGTCGCAGCACGGAGGCAACGCAGACCAGGCCACGATGGGTCTTATGTGCGGGTTTACGGTAATGATGATCCTTGATGTATGGTTCGGGTAATTATATCGATGTAGCCGACCACCGGCTTGTGGTAAATTGCATGGTGTCAATGTGTCAAACGAAGGAATTGACCGGTACGGCGTCGTTTAAACCACGGGTGATGACCGGGTTCAATAAAAATGGGAGAGATGTTTTGTGCAGTCAGTTTTACAATCGGACAAGTCGTTCGCCCGCCGCAACTTGCATGAAAGAAAACGGGGTCCAAGATGCGTGCATGTGACCGTGTAACGGGAGAATCCAGACAATGGGCGAGTCCGCTCTTGTTTTCCATAGTCTCGGCGTTGCTGTTTTCCATGGTCGTCCCCGAAAATGCATGTGGCGCCAGCATGGACAAGCTACTTTTTTATGGATACATAGACCTGGAGTATAAACAGACCACCGGCAACAAGTACGACGGTAGCGGCGAAGATGACGCCAACATGAAAAACGGCGCGTTTGACCAGCACCATTTCAATATCCTCATGGAAGCCACCGTCACATCGGAAATAGCGGCCAAAGCGCATCTGGAGTTCGAACACGGCATATACCCCGGCGCGGGAGACGCGGCGATGGTGCTCGAATACGCTTTCGTGGAATACGTGAAGCGTAACGGACTGAAATTCCGCTGGGGGAAGATGCTGTCGCCGTGGGGGATATACAACGAAATCCACGACTCCACCCCCGCATACCTGTCCGTGTATCCGCCGGAGCTTTTCTACAGATCCGGGACCAAGGGCGGATTTGCCTTGATACCAAAATGGATAACCGGCATGACGGCGCTGGGCGGGGTCCCCACTGGTATTTCGCACACCGACATCGATTATATCGTTTACATCGGAAACGGCGAATCGAGGGTGACCATCAACGAAAACGAGCACGACGACAACCAGAACAAGGCTGTGGGGTGCAGGTTGCAGCTAACCGATCACGACGAGGCGTACCAGGTGGGGATTTCCGCTTATTACGGTGACAAGGCCACCAGCCGCGACAAGCTCTCCGAAACCCACTGGACCACGGTTTTTCACGCGGACTTCAACTGGCGCGAAGGGAACCTGCGCGGTGAATATGGACGCTCTGTTCTCGGCACGCAGACGGAGACATCCTGGTATGTGCAAACTTCATGGCGATTCGGCCGGTATACCCCATACCTGCGATACCAGACCCTTAACCCGCACGAGGAAGGCAACGACGAGGATTGGACCATCTACCTGGCGGGTGTCAACGTAAAAGTCACTGACTACCTGTTTTATAAAATCGAGTGGAACGAGCACAAACGGGGCTCTAACAACAGGGATATCGTAACCGGCGAACCCCTGGAATATGGCGAGTTTCGCTCCGCCTTAACATTGTTGTTCTAATCGATGCGTTACTTACACACCATTATCGCACTGGCTTTGCTCGCCACGACCACCCAGGAAGCGTTGTCTGTCACTTTTGGCAACGTCTATGAAAAATCTCAAATAGCTGTGGTGGTCCACAAGGACAATCCGCTGAAGGAGCTTTCCAGGGCGGAACTGGCCAAAATATTCCTCGGCAAACGCAACTTCTGGTCCTGGGGCCAGGCCAACGACACATGCGACCTCGTAGAACACGGGCTGGACGAGCAGAAGACATCCAGAGCGATATTCAGCCAGCGTTACCTTCATAAAGACCTCATGATCCTCAAGAACTACTGGATCAAGATGATCTTCTCCGGCAAAGGCCATCCGCCAACAAGGTTTAGCGACGCAAAAGAGGTGATAAACTTCGTCTCCGGCAAAAAGAACAGGATAGGATATCTGCCCGTGGACAAGGTTAACAGCAAGGTAAAAGTTCTCAAGATATTCGACGATACGAAATAGGCCTGCCATACCATCGCCCGGACGGCGTCTTGCGGATATGGCCGAGAATTCGTTAACGGTAGTGTAAATAGCTCCGGAACATCTGGTTCCGTAACATCGCAGTGACGCCTCGATAATGATAAAAAATGTATCTATAAAGCTAAAACTGCTCGGTTTTCTCTCCTCGATACTGGTGTTTTTCGTCACCACCTGGGTATTGTCATATCAGACTTCCGGGAAAATCGGCGAATACCTCGATTCCTCCAAGATAGAGATGATGAGACAGGCCGACAGGCTCCGGCAAGCCTTGAGGGATATCGAACAGCTCCTTAACGACGCCGCGCAACTTCATGAACCCGAATCGGTGACGGAAGCCGACGAACGGGCCGAGGTGTTCAGCAAGACCTTAAACATGCTCAGCGTCCTGGACCCGTCGAGGATTGAGGAATATCACAAGACACAGCTTTTGTTTGACTCTTACTACGCCAGCGCCCGTGCGGCGGCGACAATATTCATCAGGGACGAAACCTTCAGCAAGGAGATGCTGATCTACGCCGAGCGGGTCAAGAACACAATCCCAGACCTGCGGGAACGTGTGGAAGGAATATTCAGCAGGAGCTATATGGAGTTTTCCACGCTCCTGAACCAATCGACCGCGGCCGCCTCCCGTCTGGCGAACGAAACATCGTTTATCCTGTTCTTGCTGCTGATAATATCCCTAGTCACCGTTCCTATTTTCATACGCACTATAACCACACCCCTGGCGAGGCTCGTGGAAGCCACCGACGAGCTGGCCAGGGGAAACCTGGATGTCAAGGCTGAAATGTCGGCAAGGGACGAGATAGGGGATCTTGCGGTAGCTTTCAACAAGATGACAGCTTCGCTCAAGTCAAAAAGCGCCGCGTTGGAAAAGACGACCGACGAACTGAAAAAGCTCAACACCGAACTTCAGGAAGCCAACAGGCTAAAATCCGAATTCGTCGCTTCGATGTCCCATGAGCTTCGCACACCACTTAACGCCATCATCAATTATTCGGAACAGATCATCGAAGACTGGGAACTGCTCGCCTCGGACAAGGAGTGGTCCATGGAGGCCAGGGACATGCTCGGCAGGGTGGAGGCAAGCTCAAAGCATCTGCTGGAGCTGATAAACGAACTGCTGGACCTCGCCAAAATAGAATCCGGGCATATGGAACTCAAGGTCGAGATGAACGATATACGGGAAATCGTGGTGGAGGCGGTGACGTATGTATCGTCGCTGGCAAAGAAAAAGGGTCTGCAGATCAGCTATGAGTTTCCTGACGATATCAAAGAGTTTCCCATGGACGAGCGGAAAGTCTTGCAGATATTGATCAACCTGCTGTCGAACGCCATAAAATTTACGGAAGAAGGTAGCGTGCGTACGATAATAGAAAAATCCCGCGCATACCCCGGTGTCCTGGTCAAGGTGACCGACACGGGGATCGGCATAGACGACAAACAGCAATCCGTGATTTTCGACCGGTTCAGGCAGGCCGACGGCGCTGACTCGCGAAGATACGCCGGCACCGGTCTCGGTCTGAACCTGGCCAAGGAGCTTGTGGAGCTTCACAAGGGATGGATCAGTGTTGAAAGCGAAAAGGAAAAAGGCTCCGTGTTTACCGTCTACCTGCCCTACGACCCTGTGAATTCGGACATGGAGGATACAGACCCCATCCAATGAGCGGAACCCTGGCCTTGGCGCCACCCGGCGCGGCCAGCCTTTTTGCCCTCAGTTCCACTGCGGCCGATATTACTGTTTGGGGAATCTTGCGCTGTAGTTTTTTATCAGGAAGAAGACGCAGACAATAAACCCCGTGATACCGATGGCGATGGATACGTATTCCATGAACACTCTCCTGAAAATAAAATAAATATCCGGCTATCCAGATTGAGCCGGTTTACTCCCTGCGACCTGCGGGTCGAAACCATACATTCACCGCCACCCTCATGGTAATGATTCCCGGGGACACGTGGCGGAGCGATCGAGCCATTTTCACCGCATACGGATCAATCGGGGTAGCTGACGTTATTGTACCCCAATTTCCCAGGGATAATCCATACCACAGGTTACGACAGGCCGGCGATCACGCTGTCGTCCATAGGGTCAATCAGGTTTATAAAAGCCTTCAGCGGATTGGAGATATGCTTGTTTTTCACTATGATCAGAGAGAGTATCCGCTCTATGGGATAGCCGTCTATGCGCGCCATGAACAGCGTTTTTTCCTTCAGCTCGCGTTCAACGGCGGACTTGCTTATGACAGACACGCCGACGCCGGTCTCCACGGACCGCTTGATGGCCTCGGTGTTTCCAAGCTCCATGGCTATGTTCAGGGGCGTATTGGCTTCGGACATTATTTCCATGAACACATTGCGGGTTCCCGATCCCCTCTCCCGTATGATCAACGGCTCGTTTTGCAGATCGCTGATGCTTATCTTCCTCCGTTTTTTCCAATGGTGGGCGCCTGAAAACACCACCACCAGCTCGTCCCGCCGGAACAGATAGGTGGATATCTGGCGGGAATGGGCGACAGGCCCCTCCACCAGCCCCATGTCAATCTCGCTTCGCAACAGCGCCTGTTCCACCTGGTCGGTGTTGCTGACCATCATATGCACCCTGCAGGCGGGGTATGATTTTCTGTATGCGCGAAGGTAATCCGGCATTATATAATTGGCTATGGTGGTCGACGCGCCTATCCTTAGCGTCCCGACCACGTGTTCTCTCATGTCGTCCACCGCCTGTTTGCCCTCCCTGAGCGATGAGATGATGGATTCGGAATAACCCTGGAACACCCTGCCCGCCTCGGTCAACTCGATCCTCCTGCCCACCCTTTCAAAAAGAGGGGCGCCGAGGATTTTTTCGAGTTTGATTATCTGGGCGGAAAAAGCGGGCTGGCTTATCGTCATCCGCTCTGCTGCGCGGGAAAAATTACCCAGTTTGGCGGCCACCAGGAACAGCTCTAACTGGTGAATCGTAACCTGGTCAAGCATATACTTTTATCTATCCTACCTATCACAACTATCTATTATATTTTCTCCCGAAAGAGAGGCATAATCTTTTTCAAGGTCTTATATTATAGACAGACACGCTTGAAACTGGGGCATAAAGCGACATTATGGCAATCACAAACCCGGCCGCCGACATTGGCCCATTCCTGCCGTTTAAGGTGAAACTTCAACTTTTTTAAATATATGGAGACAGACCGATGCCAACATTCGTAATACAGGAAAAATGCGACGGATGCAAAGGGCAGGACAAGACAGCCTGCATGTATATCTGCCCGAACGACCTGATGTACCTGGACAAGGACCGGATGAAAGCCATGAACCAGGAACCGGAACAATGCTGGGAATGTTACTCATGCGTGAAAATATGCCCCCAGCAGGCCATCGAGGCGAGACCATACGCCGATTTCGTTCCCCTAGGCGGCACGTCGATCCCGATGCGCTCTTCTGATTCCATCATGTGGACCATAAAGTTCCGGGATGGAAAGCTGAAACGTTTCAAGTTCCCCACCAGGACAGTTCCTGAAGGATCCATCAAAATTTACAAAGGCGAACCAGAGCCGACCGACGCAGATATGGACAGCCCGAACTTTTTCACCGAGCTGGGTCAGAAGCTTCCAACAATTTCATAAAACAGGAAAGGAGCCATGCAAAATGGTTACACCGAGCGATAATTTTCACGCTGACTTTGCGAACAATCCGGTAATTGAAGAGCATGAAACAGACATCCTCATCATAGGCGGCGGAATGGCCGCGTGCGGCGCGGCGTTCGAGGTGGGCCGATGGGCCGGGGACAAGTACAAGGTCACGCTGGTGGACAAGGCCGCGCTGGACCGGTCCGGAGCCGTGGCCCAGGGCCTTTCTGCGATAAACACGTACCTGGGCGACAACACTCCGGAGGACTATGTGCGCATGGTCGCAAACGACCTAATGGGCATCACCCGCGACGACCTGGTGTTCGACGTGGGCCGGCACGTGGACGACTCTGTGAAGCATTTCGAGGAATGGGGCCTGCCTATCTGGAAACAGCCCGGCGACGAGGGCAAATCGCTTCGTGAAGGGGGCAAGCCGGTTCGATCCGGCAAATGGCAGATCATGATAAACGGCGAGTCGTACAAGACCATCGTAGCCGAAGCCGCCAAGAACGCCCTTGGCGTGGACAACATAATAGAGCGTTGTTTTATCGTCAAGCTGTTGCTCGATGAGAAAAACGAAAACCGCATCGCCGGAGCGGTCGGGTTCTCCGTCCGGGAAAACAAGATTTACGTGTTCCGCGCAAAGGTGGTCCTCTGCGTGGCCGGTGGCGCCGTGAACATCTTCAGGCCACGATCCACCGGCGAGGGGATGGGCCGCACCTGGTACGCCGTATGGAACGCCGGTAGCACCTACTCCATGATGTCCCAGGTGGGGGCGGAGATGACCACCATGGAAAACCGGTTCGTGCCGGCGAGGTTCAAGGACGGATACGGACCTGTCGGAGCCTGGTTCCTGCTGTTCAAATCCAAGGCCGTGAACGCTGAAGGCGTGGATTACGCCGCCAAAAACAAGGCGCAACTGGAGGAGTATCCGCCATACGGGCTCGCTCATGTGCCGGCCACCTGCCTCCGCAACCACCAGATGCTAAAAGAGCTCAAGGAGGGCAAGGGCCCCATATTGATGGACACACCCACCGCCATGGCAAAGCTGTTCGAAGGCAAAACCCCGAAAGAGAAAAAACAGCTCGAAGCCGAAGCGTGGGAGGATTTCCTGGACATGACCATCGGCCAGGCGAACATGTGGGCCGGAATGAACATCCGCCCGGAAGAGACCGCGTCGGAGCTGTTGCCCACGGAACCCTATTTCCTCGGTTCCCACGCCGGGGCGTGCGGGGCCTGGGTGTCGGGCCCGGAAGACATCGCCCCGGACGAGTGGCAATGGGGTTACAACAGGATGACCACAGTCAAGGGACTGTTCACCGCAGGAGACGGGGTTGGGGCGTCGGGCCACAAGTTCTCCTCCGGCTCCTTTACCGAGGGGCGCATCGCGGCGAAATCGATGGTGAAATTCCTGCGGGACAACCAGGATTTCTCGCCGTCACTGCACCTGTCCGCAGAAGAGCTCGGGGCGGAGATATACAAGCCTTTCAAGAATTACCTCGACCACAAGGATTATTCCACAGACCCGATGATCAACCCGAACTACATCCGTCCGAAGATGATGATGTTCCGGCTCAACAAGCTTATGGACGAGTATGTCGCCGGCACGTCCACCTGGTACGTCACTTCGGAGAAAATGATGGACCAGGGGTTGCACCTGCTTACGATGCTAAAAGAAGACGCGGAAAAAATGGCGGCCAAGGACCTGCACGAGCTTCTTCGGGCATGGGAAAACTATCACCGCATATGGATGGCGGAGATACACCTGCGCCATGTCTATTTCCGCAAGGAAACCCGTTATCCGGGTTTTTATTACAGGTCCGACCATCCCCATCTGGACGAGGAAAACTGGAAATGTTTCGTCAATTCCAAATATAACCCGAAGACCGATGATTGGGAGATGAAAAAGATTCCCCACAAGGATATCGTCCCGAAAAACGTTTAGCCGGGCCTGTGCAGAAGCCAGGAGTGGTAAGGAAATCGGGAATGAACGATTCAATCCTTGTAATCGGCGGCGGCATCGGCGGCATGACCGCCGCCATCGAAGCCGCCGAATGCGGCAGACAGGTTTATCTGGTGGAGCGAGAACCGTGGCTGGGCGGGCGTGTGGCGCGGATGAACAAATATTTCCCGAAGCTATGCCCTCCCTACTGCGGCCTGGAGATCAATTTCCGCCGTATCCGGGCCAATCCCAACATAAGGTTTTTCACATCGTCGCAGGTTGTGTCCATCAGCGGGAAACCGGGTGATTTTGTGGCTGTGATCAAAACCGACCCGCGGTACGTAAACCAGAAGTGCGTCGCCTGCGACGATTGCGTCAAGGTGTGCCCCGTCTCCCGTCCCGACCGGTTCAACTACGGAATGAGCCAGACCGGGGCGATATATCTGCCACACCAGATGGCCATGCCCGCAAGACATGTCATAGACATGGACGTGTGCGAGGGGTCATCGTGCGGGGAATGCGTGAAAGTGTGCAAATACGACGCGATAGAGCTGGACATGGAAGATTCGGAAACGACGGTTGAAGCAGGGTCGGTGGTCTACGCCACCGGCTGGAAACCTTATGACGCGTCGAAGATAGCCAACCTTGGCTATGGGAAAATAGACAACGTTATAAGCAACGTGGAGATGGAACGGTTGGCGGCGGTGAACGGTCCCACCTCCGGCGGAATCACGCGCCGTGACAACGGCGAACCGGTGCGTACAGTGGCGTTCGTCCAATGCGCAGGGTCGAGAGACGAGAACCACCTGCCCTACTGCTCGTCGATATGCTGCCTGGCCTCTCTCAAACAGGCCAGGTATGTGCGCGACCAGTATCCGGACAGCGAGGTGTACATATTCTACATAGACCTTCGGGCTCCAGGCAAATACGAGTCCTTTTACAATAAAGTAAAAGCGGACCCCAATATCCACCTGGTAAAAGGTAAAGTCGGCAGGATAGACCCGGGCGAAGGCGGAGCGGCCATAGTGACCGCGGAGGATATTCTGGGCGGTGGCAAGATGCGGGTGTCGTGCGACCTGGTGGTGCTGGCGACCGGCATGGAGCCGACGGCGAAATCGTGCGATGTTCCCATGGCCAGCGTCGACGGCGAAGGTTTCATCGCGCAAAACAATCAGTCCGCACCCGGTGTCATACCGGCCGGTGTGGCCGCTGGCCCGTTTGACGTTACCACCTCCATCCAAAGCGCCACCGGCGCGGCGCTCAAGGCCATTCAGGCGGCGGCTACGAGGTGAAAACCATGAGTGATAAAAAAACCGGCGTCTATATATGCTCTGGTTGCTCTATCGGGGAATGCGTGGATGTCGCGTCGCTCGAAAAGGTCGCCGCGTCAGCGCCAAACTCCCCCATTGTAAAAACCCACCCGTTCCTGTGCGGGCCTGATGGCGCTGACCTCGTCAAAAAGGACATATCCGAAGAAGGTGTTAACACCGTTTCGATAGCCGCGTGCTCCGCTCGTGTCAATTACGACATTTTCGATTTCGGCGGGGATGTAATGGTAGACCGGATCGACCTGCGCGAGCGGGTGGCCTGGAGCCATGAACCCGGGGACGGGGAGACACAGGAACTGGCGGAGGACTATATACGCATGGGCCTTGCGAAAATCGGGGAAATAAGCCTGCCGGAGCCATACAAGATAGAATCGACCAGTAGCGACATCATGGTGGTCGGCGGCGGGATCGCCGGGCTTTCCGCGGCCAAAAACGCGGCCATGGCCGGGCACAAGGTGGTCCTGGTGGAAAAGGAAAACAGGCTGGGAGGGTTCGTGAACAACCTGCCCCGGATATTCCCGCAAAAGGCTCCCCACAAAACCCCGGAGCCGAGCGATATCGCGGAACATGTAAAAGCCGTCAAGGACGATCCGGATATTACCGTCCACCTGAACACCACTATAGAATCTGTCTCCGGCGGTCCCGGCATGTTCGACGTGACCCTGCGCAACGGAACCGGCTCCAAGCTTCGGGTGGGCGCAATCGTTCTCGCCACCGGGTTCAAGCCATATGATGTCGGCAAGCTATCCCATCTCGGAGCCGGACTACCCAACGTGATAAGCTCGGTGGAGTTTGAAAAAATGGCGGCGTCGGGAAAGCTGGCGCTACATGACAACGTCACGCCGGCGCAACGGATCGTGTTCGTCCAGTGCGCCGGGTCCCGGGACGAAAACCATCTCCCCTACTGCTCATCCGTCTGTTGCGCCACGTCGCTTAAACAGGCCGCCTATGTGCGGGAAATGGACCAGGACGCGACGGCTACGATCATATACAAGGATATCCGCACAACGGGAAAGACGGAGCTGTTTTACAAGAACGTCCAAGAGGACCCGGGGATTTTCCTTACCAAGGGCGAGGTTACCGGAGTGCGACTTTCTGGCGATGAGCTGGAGGTTTGCGTGGAAGATAGCCTGCTTGGCCGGCAGGTGGTGATAAAGGCGGATGTCGTAGTGTTGGCCACCGGAATGGTCCCGGCCACTTTCGATGAATCTGTAACTATAGACAAACCTGTCGACCAGATGCAGGACTGGGACAGGGAGCAGGTCGGCAAAGCCCCTACACTGAAACTTGACTATCGCCAGGGACCGGAGTTGCCGGATCTCGGCTATGGATTCCCCGATTCCCACTTTATCTGTTTTCCATACGAGACCAGGCGCACAGGCATATACACAGCAGGAGCCGTCCGCCATCCCCAGGACACGGCGACAGCCAGAAACGACGCGGCCGGAGCGGCGCTAAAAGCGATCCAGTGCGTGACCATGGTGGAAAGAGGGGAAGCCGTAAGCCCCCGGGCGGGAGACAAAAGCTATCCGCAATTCGCTTTGGATCGGTGCACCCAGTGCAAGCGGTGCACGGTGGAATGCCCGTTCGGCGCCATCAACGAAGACGAGAAAGCCTACCCCATCCCCTTCCCCACCAGGTGCCGCCGATGCGCCACGTGCATGGGGGCGTGTCCAGTCCAGATCATCAATTTTGCCGACTATTCCATACCCATGATCGGGTCGATGATAAAGTCGGTGGAAATGCCGGATGAAGACTCCGGCAAACTGCGGGCCCTTGCGTTTATTTGTGAAAACGACGCCATGCCCGCGCTGGACATGGCCGGGATCAACCGGATCAGATACAGCTCCTCGGTCCGGTTCATACAGCTTCGGTGCATGGGGTCGATCAACCTGCAATGGGTGGCGGACGCCTTGTCTTTCGGGTGGGACGGCATCATCATGATCGGTTGCAAACACGGGGACGATTACCAGTGTCACAACATAAAGGGAAGCGAGCTGGCGGAAATTCGGGCCAGCAAAGTGCAGGAAACCCTGGACCGGCTTATGCTCGAATCGGACAGGGTCGTGGTGGAGAGCCTGGCGATCAACGAATATCGCAGGATACCGGAAATTATCGACGGTTTCATGCAGGGGCTCGAAGCGCTGGAGCCCAACCCGTACAAAGGTTTTTAACATGGTAAAGGCGATATCACCATGACGGACAAAGTGGAATCACCGGATGTGATCGAGCCGGACATGGCGTTCGTTCGGAGGATCATGGAAAACGGCGGACATACGTTGAAAAAATGTTTCCAGTGCGGAAACTGCTCTGTGGTGTGCGAGATATCGCCCGACAACGTCCCTTTCCCACGAAAAGAAATGGTGTGGGCGCAGTGGGGTCTGAAGGACAAGCTGCTGGCCAACGCGGATATATGGATATGCCACGGTTGCGGTGACTGCACGGCGCATTGCCCCTGCGGGGCCAAGCCGGCCGATGTCTTGGCGGCGGTGCGCAACATCAGCTTTTCGAAATACGCCGGAGTGGAGGCGATGGGCAGGATGTTGTCGTCTCCTTCGTATCTGCCGGTGTTGTTCCTGGTTCCGGCGATACTGATAACGGCCATGATCTTTTTTGCGTCCAAACCCGGGTTCATGTCGGCGAATCCGATCGTGTTTTCCAACATGGCGCCTGTGCACGCGATAGACATGGTTTTCGTGCCGGCGGTTCTGTTCGCCGCGGTGTCGGCCATGCTGGGAATAAAAAAGTTCTGGACGGCTATTGCGAAAGGATCGCCCGGAGGGGCGCGGATCTCCTCCGGCCTGGGAAAGGCGGCGGCTGTAACCGCGCTTGGCATATTGAAACATGAAAAGCTTGGCAAATGCGTAACCAACGCGCCCCGGTTTTTATCGCACCTGATGACGATGTACGGTTTTCTGGCACTGACGGCCACCACGTCCCTGGTGGCGGTCATGTACTGGATCAACAAGCTTGCGATAGCCGAGGTGGCCACCACCCCGCTTTTGCTTTTGCATCCGGTGAAGATACTGGGCAATCTGGGCGCTCTGGCGGCGGTGACGGGGGTTACGCTGATCGTCGCCAGGAGGTATGGCGGATCTGGCGAAAAAACAGATGGCACAGGGTATTATGACAGCCATTTCATATTCATCCTGTACGGGACCATACTGACGGGGATATTGTCGGAGCTGTTCCGTCTGGCGGATGTGGCCGCCGTGGCGTTCTGGACCTACTATGTCCACCTAGTGCTGGTTTTCACCCTGCTCGCCTACGCGCCGTTCAGCAAGTTCGCCCACATGATATACCGCTTCGTGGCGATGATGTACGCAAACTCCGTTGATAGGGCAAAGGAACGAATCGATGATAAAACCGTACGGCTCTGAAAAACTCGCTCCCCTTTTTGTTCATGACGCCAAGGAGCGTGACGCGCTCGCGGCGGAGGCGAACGGGCTTGTCTCCATAACCGTAAGCTCCGCCACGGCGGCTAACGCCGTTATGTTGGGGGGTGGTTATTTCAACCCTCTGACAGGCTATATGACTCTGGCGGACGCGCAGTCCGTGGCGGAAAACATGCGCACTTCCGATGGTCTGTTCTGGCCGACACCGGTGCTTAACATGACCGACGATGTGTCGGCCATCAAAAACGAAAGAACAATCGCCCTGCGCGATCCCAACGTCGACGGCGCTCCTGTGCTGGCGGTGCAGGAAGTGACGGCTGTAGAGGAGGTTGGGGAGGATCAACTGCTCGGGATCACGGAGATGGTGTATGGCGCCACTGACAAAAACCACCCGGGTGTGGCGGCGTTTTTGTCACAGGGGCGATACCTGGTGTCCGGGCCTGTGCGGACGCTTAACTTCAGCTATTTCAGCTCCGATTTTCCGGACACGTTCCGCACGGCGGTACAGATACGAAACGAAATCAAAGAACTTGGCTGGCAAAAGGTCGTCGGGTTCCAGACCCGCAACCCGATGCATCGGGCTCACGAGGAGCTGTGCCGCATGGCGCAGGAGGCGGCAGGGGCCGATGGTATCCTCATCCATATGTTGCTGGGCAAACTTAAACCGGGTGACATCCCCGCCCCTGTGCGGGACGCCTCGATCCGGAAAATGGCGCAGATATATTTCCCTCCGAACAGCGTGTTGATCACCGGGTACGGGTTCGACATGCTGTACGCCGGTCCGCGTGAGGCCGTGTTGCATGCCGTGTTCCGGCAAAACGCCGGTTGCACACATTTTATCATCGGCCGGGACCACGCTGGGGTGGGGGATTATTACGGCCCGTTCGACGCGCAAACCATTTTCGACACCAGCGTCCCTGACGACGCTCTCCAGATCGAAATATTCCGGGCGGATCATACGGCGTGGTCCAAAAAGCTGAACAAAGTGGTCATGATGAGGGACGCGCCGGATCATGACAAGGATGATTTCGTGCTCCTGTCGGGTACGAAGGTGCGGGATATGTTGAAGCGCGGGGAGTCGTTGCCGGTGGAGTTCGCGCGTCCGGAAGTGGCGAAAATCCTAATGGACTACTACCAGTCCCTGCCATAACCTGGCGCCATACCCCTGTTGGAGACCACAAACTTCTTCTTTTTCTTTGAAAATAAAAAGAAGCAAAAAGAAAGGAAGAAATCTGTATTCCAGAACAGGAGTATAATGACAAGTTATGAAAGAATTGATATTGGCCAGTCGTAATATTGGCAAGTTACGTGAATTCAACCACGCGTTTAAAAGCGCCGGTATAGTCTTTACCGGGCTTGAATCCATTCCCGACGCCCCGGAAGTGGAAGAAACAGGAGAGACATACGCCGACAACGCCATGCTCAAAGCCAAGGCCATCGCCATACATATCGGCAAACCGGTAGTCGCCGAAGACTCCGGGATAGAGATCGACGCCATGCCCGGCGAGCTGGGCGTGTACTCCGCCAGGCACGCCGGAGACCGGCCCTACAGCGAAGTCAACGCCGATATACTCGAAAAACTCAAGGGCGACAATAACCGTGGTTGCCGGTATCGTTGCTCCATCGCCATGTACGATCCCGACACAAAACAAGAGCGCACCGTGGAAGGGACATGTACAGGAGTGATCCACGACCGGCAGGAGGGAGACGACGGGTTCGGGTACGACCCGATATTTTACATTCCCGAATACGGCAAGACCATGGCCCAGCTTCCGCTTTCGATAAAAAACAGGATCAGCCACCGCGCCAGAGCGATAGAAAAGCTGAAAGAAATTTTGTGCGGCTAGGGAAACCCGGCCTTTCGCGCGTTACAGTAGGGCAAGTTTTTTGAGCCTGGTTATTTCGTCACGATATCGCGCGGCGGATTCGAAGTCGAGCTCCGCCGCCGCTTTTTTCATGGCGGATTCATGTTCTGCGATCACTCTTTCGATGTGGTCCAGCGCAAGGTTTTCGATATCCAGTTTTTCGAGCTTCTCCGACGCCGCGCCTCCAGAGACAAACATCAGCGCAGTGTCGATTTTACGCACGGTGCTTCTCGGGACAATTTTATTTTTCGCGTTATAGCTTTCCTGCAACTTCCTCCTTCGGTTGGTTTCGTCTATCGCCCGCCGCATGGATCCGGTGATCCTGTCGGCGTACAGGATGACTTTTCCCTCGATATTGCGGGCCGCCCTGCCCGCGGTCTGGATCAGCGACGTTTCGGACCGGAGAAACCCCTCCATATCCGCGTTTAGTATGGCCACCAGCCCCACCTCCGGCAGGTCGAGCCCCTCCCGCAACAGGTTGATCCCGACAAGAACATCGAAAACGCCCGACCGCAGGTCATTTATGATAGCCATTCTTTCCAGCGTTTTTATGTCCGAATGCAGATACCTGGCCCGCACATCCAGCCCCTGGTAATAGTCGGTCAGATCCTCCGCCTGACGTTTGGTAAGCGCCCCAACCAGCACACGCTGGTTTTTGGCGACATGGTCGTTGATCTCGTCGAGCAGGTCGTCCACCTGGTTGCGCACCGGACGCACGATTATCCTCGGATCGACAAGGCCGGTTGGCCGAACCACCTGCTCCACCACCTGCCCCCCTGTTTTGTTGTATTCATACGCACCCGGCGTCGCGGAAACATATATAACCTGCCCTGTAAGCGCCTCGAACTCTTCAAAAGACAGGGGGCGGTTGTCATACGCCGACGGAAGCCGGAACCCATAGTTCACCAGCGATTTTTTTCTGGATCTGTCTCCTTTTATCATCGCCCCTATCTGGGGTATGGTCTGATGGCTTTCGTCGATGATAAACAGAGCGTTGTCCGGGAAATACTCCAGCAACGTTGGAGGCGGCGAGCCGGATTCACGGCCGGAAAGGTAGCGTGAATAGTTTTCGATACCGTTACAGTAGCCGATGGCTTTTATCATTTCAATATCAGCCAGGGTGCGTTCCCGGATTCTTTGCGCCTCGATAAGCTTGTTATTCGCCAGAAACGAATCCTCCGCGATTTCCATCTCGCTCTGAATTTCCACCAGCGCCTTTTTCATCACGTCATCAGGCGTGACATAATGCGAGCCAGGATAGATGTTTACCGACAATATCCGGTTGATAACCCTGCCTGTCAGCGGATCGACTATCGATATCGTGTCTATCTCGTCCCCGAAAAACTCTATCCGTATCGCCGTGTCGGTTTCATATATCGGCAGTATTTCCACCACATCCCCATTGACACGGAACGTTCCCCGGCGAAAATCGACATTGTTCCGCTCGTACTGGATGCCGACCAGGGTTTCCAGGAACTTGTCCCTGTCGAGTATCTCCCCCTGTTTGACGGAGATTTTCATGCCATAATACGCCTCCGGCGACCCAAGGCCGTATATGCACGAAACCGAGGCCACAATCACAACATCCTCCCGCTCCAGCAAAGACCTGGTGGCGCTATGGCGCATCTTGTCTATCTCGTCGTTTATCGACGCATCCTTTTCTATGTAGGTGGAAGTTTTCGGCAGATACGCCTCCGGTTGGTAATAGTCGTAATAGGAGACGAAATATTCCACGGCGTTGTCCGGAAAAAACGTCTTAAACTCCGTATACAATTGCGCCGCCAGGGTTTTATTGTGGGCGATGACGAGGGTTGGCCGCTGAACCTTTTCGATTACGCTCGCCATGGTAAACGTTTTTCCGGACCCGGTGACACCCAACAACACCTGGTCGGTCAGGCCATCGCGCAGACCTTGCACCAGGCTTGATATGGCTTCCGGCTGGTCGCCCGCGGGAGAAAAATCGGAAACCAGCCTGAATTTTATCTGCATCGGGGCAGTATATCGAACCTGCGCCAAAGAGGAAATTAAAACAAAAAAAGGGGTGGACCCTTTATAAGGCCCACCCCGAAAAAAAGAAAACGGGTTATTGGACAGTCATGCGTTTATGGTCAGCTTGTTCGACACCGCAGGAGCTTGGCTAGAAGAAGTTTGCGCCGATTCCGGACCATTGATCACCTGCTCCCACGCCTCCCTGAGTGATGTCAGGATATTCGCGGCGGCGCTAAGCGGGGCCTCGTCACCGGAAATATTGGCCGCGGTCAGAAGGTTGCTCACCTGCGAATATGTTTTTTGCAAATTCACCGCCACCTGGCCTCCCTGGCGCTTGTCAAGAGAGTTCTCCAGCTCGACAACTATTCTCTGCGCTTTGCTTATCTTCAATCCATAACCGGCGATGTCCTTGCTCCTGGTTTTGGATATCGCCTCCTTGATAAACCGGATCGCCCCATCGTACATGAGTAAAATCAGCTTTGTCTTGCTCGCAGTCGACACTTGATTCGAATTATAAGTGTTGGCGTAACCGTTACCATACATTCCGTTTTCTCCTATTTTACAGTTTTGCCTTTTCTACGACTTCCATCCCTTCGACAGGTTGGATAACTGCTGGTCCAGATATCCCTGTTCCGAAGTCAGCTTGGCCATTAAGATTTCCAGGTTGACGAATTTCGCCTTGATATCCTCTTCTTTTTTAGCCAATCGATTTTCCAGATCGTCTATCTGCTTCTGGATCTCCTTGTCCCGGTCTTCTATGCTCTTGTTCTGGTTGAAAATCATTCCATCGGTGGAAAACTCCGTGTAGCTCGCCGTTTTCGTGGCTACGTTTTCTGCGATGCCGATAGATATCCTGACCGAACCCGTTTCACCCTCAATCAACGTCCCTGTTTGAAGCAAAAGCCCCTCAAGAGTTGTGCCGGTCTGACCATACGCATAGCCCGAATTCTGGGTTGTGCTTATCCATGACCCGTCACCGCCCTGGAGCTGGAGTTGCAACACTCCGCCAGACACGCGGGTGTTATAGGTTCCTCCCTCGGTATTACCGGACGCCGCTACCATGGTGTATGTCCCGCTGCCTCCCGGCACAAACAAATCGCGGACTTTGCTGAAGTTGTCCTTTAACGCGTCCGTCAGCACAGCCTCATCGACAACCAGCTGGTTCGTGTCGTCGGTCTTGATCCCCACCTGGGACAGGTAGGCCAGGTTGTTGGAGTCTGTGGCGTCTATTCCCGGGACAGAGCTGTTTACTATGGACCGAAGCTGGTTCTGTATCACCTGGAGCGACGCGTTGCCAAACAACACTCCTTTTTGGTCAAGCTCCTGGTTATAGGTAAACTGTTCTGTTATATAGTTGGTTACCTCATTGTACGCGCTGGCGAATTCCTTCACCTTGTCTATTATGGCGGTATAGTCGGTGCTGAAGGTTATAGTCCCCGAACCGATGGTTTCAAGGTTTATGGTGGTGTCCCCGATCACGTCGTTGATGGAGTTGGTGTCTTTCTGGATACTGACGCCGTCCACGGTTAACATGGAGTTCTGGGCGTTCTGGGTGTTGGAGAAGGTAAGAGATATATCCTCTGTGACGCTAAATGCGTTATCCGCGCCGGTCGAATCACCGGTGATCACCAGCTTGTAGTCCGGACTGGCTGACGTTCCCGCGTTGAACACTGTCGCAGTCGCCGAGGCGGCGCTGGAGTTGATGCTGTCTTTTATGTCGTTCAGGCTGTCCGTGGAAACCACCGAAATGTTCGTCGATCCGATGGTTATCGTGCCGGAGGTTCCTAGAGCCGCGGTGTTGTCGCTGACGCTGTCGGTAGAGGCCCATTTCTCGGCTTTGGACAACTGGCTAACGGTGATGTCATAAGTTCCTGTGGTGGCGTTTGAGCCGGATGTTACGGAAAGAACGGAGCAGCCGGTGGAGCTGTTGTTTTGAAACTTGGCTGTGAACGAGTTGAACTTGGCCGCGGTATTGAGCTTTTTGGATGCGGTTTCAAGCGCCAGCAGTTTGGTGTTCGCACCCTGCCAGGCCTCCTTCTGGCTCACCAGCCCGGCTTGCCGGTTTTCAAGCAGAGTAATGGGACGCCGCTCCAGCGCGATAAGCTGGCTGACTATGGATGTCGTGTCCAGTCCCGATACCAACCCATCTACTGAAAGTCCCATTTGCCCGTTTTCCTTATGTTAGATAAAGCATGTCCGCTTGATTTGTCTACTTTATCGGTCGGGCGAAAACTTTCCTTTAGCGGTTTTTCATTAAGAGGCGGCATACAACACGCTGTTTTAATTGACATCATGTAATTTGCCGCATTTGGGACCGCTTTTATTGAACAATCAGGCGAAAAAAGGCCCGCCCGCTATCCAACTCCATGGTCAAACGGGGACAAAAACAAGGGTGAGGGGCTTGCGCTCCTCACCCTCTTAAAAGTCCTCCATGGACTTATTTTCCTAACCCAACAACTGCAACACCGTCTGGGGCACCAGGTTGGCCTGGGCCAGAATAGCGGTGGAAGCCTGCACCAGTATCTGGTTCCTGGTGAACTGGGATATCTCCATCGAATAATCGGCGTCCCTGATCTGCGACTCCGCCGCCTGCAGGTTCTCAGAGCTGACCGCCAGGTTGTTGATCGTGTGCACAAGGCGGTTCTGCACCGCGCCCAGCTTGCCGCGGCCGGCCGTAACTTTCGAAAGAGCCGAATCGATCCTGTTTAGCGTATCGAGAGCGGACTGCACATGCGTAACCGATATGTCGGTGATGTTAAGACCTGTGGAGTCGATAGCCGTCAGGTCGACCGCCGTGTTGAGGCTGATCCGGTCGTTGGTGGTGGCCTGCATGCCGATCTGGATCGTCACCGACTGCGCGTTGATGTTTTGCAACACGGCGAGACTGCTGGAGAGCGAACCGTTCACCAGTTTCTGGCCGTTAAACTCCGCTACCTGCGAAATCCGGTCTATTTCGTCCCTGAGCGCGTTAAACTCACGGTTGATCGTGGCGCGTTCAGTGGATCCGACGGTGCCGGTGGCGGCCTGGGCGGCCAGCTCTCTCATCCTGACCAGGATGGAAGCCTGCTCTGCCAGGGCGCCTTCCGCGGTGTTTATCATCGCGATGCCGTCGTTGGCGTTCCTGAGGGCCTGGTTCAACGACCTGATGTCCGCCCTCAAACCTTCGGAGATGGCCAGGCCAGCCGCGTCGTCGGCGCCCCTGTTTACGCGAAGACCTGAAGACAGGCGCTCGAGCGACACACCTAGTGAACTGTTGTTGTTCCCGAGGTGGCGTTGCGCCGTGACAGAAAAAAGGTTGTTGTATACTCTGAGAGCCATTTATCAATCCTCCTTGAAATCCTGCCCCAGCATCCTTGCAAAGGCGTTGTTTATTCAGTAGCCAAAATGCTTGGCCCGGCAATCGAATATGTTTACTATCCGAATTTAGCTACTTATCGTCAGGCCCCTTTTTTTACTAAAGACTTTTTTTACTTCGGTACGTTTTTTTTCTATTTATACGCTTCTTGCGCCGGAGATAAAGAGCTTCCCAAGATGAAAACACCAGCGGATCCACACATCAGGATGACAGAATATGACTACCCGCACATTGGGCGACGCCATAAACAAAGGCCGGGAATGGAAAAAATCAGGTGGCTCGCTCGCGTCTTATATCAGCCCCGATCGCGGCGAGCTTGGATTCTATATGCTCGTATCCGCGATCGAGATGGTAAACCCTGGAAACACTGGTCCGCCCGTTGGCCGCAAGCCCCGCCAGGATCAGCGAAGCGGAGGCTCTCAAGTCGGTCGCCATCAGCTCGGCCCCGGACAAGCCCGCCACTCCGCGCACAACCGCGGTATTGCCAGACACTTTTATATCGGCGCCCATCCTGCGAAGCTCGCCTATGTGCATGAAGCGGTTCTCGAAAATCGTCTCCGTGATTACCGAGGCTCCGCCTGCCAGAGTCATAAGGGCCATGAACTGGGCCTGCATATCCGTCGGGAAACCGGGAAACGGGGAAGTGGTGACGTTGACCGGGGCTATGTTGTCCGGCCCTTCGACACGGATGGAGTTTTCCGATTCCGTGACCCGGCACCCGCAATCCCGCAGTTTTTCCAAAAGGGTGGCTCCATGCTCCGGGACAACCCCGATGACCTTCACATCCCCCCCGGTGATGGCGGACGCCACCATGAACGTGCCCGCCTCGATCCTGTCGGGTATTATGCGGACCGAGGTGGAGCGCAGCTCCTCAACCCCGTCAATTGTAATTACGGATGATCCGGCCCCATTGATTTCGGCTCCCATGGAATTGAGCATATCAGCCAATGCCACCACTTCCGGCTCGCCGGCGGCGTTTTCTATCACCGTTCGGCCCTCGGCCAAGGTCGCCGCCATCATGATATTCATAACGCCGGTCACAGTCACTATATCCAGAGTCACCCGGCTCCCCGTCAGCCTGCCATTGACACGCAGATCCACATAGCCATGCTCCAGCCTGACATCAGCCCCCAGCGCCTGCAATCCCTTCAGATGCTGGTCTATGGGCCTTTCGCCGATGGCGCAACCTCCGGGAAGGCTAACCTTCGCCCTGCCAAGCCTCGCCAGCAACGGCCCCAGGGCGAGACACGAGGCGCGCATGGTCTTTACCAGGTCATACGACGCTTCGTGGTGGTTCACGTTTTCGCTGTCGATGCGATACGACGACGAGCCCACCTTGCCGACCTTGGCTCCGAACTCCTCGAGTAGCTTTGAAATGGTGCGGATATCCTTGAGATCCGGCACATCGCTGATCTCAAAAACCCCCGGAGCCAGGAGTGTCGCGGCAAAGATGGGTAGCGCGGCGTTTTTTGCGCCGGATATTTTTATCTGCCCGGCAAGCCGGTTGCCTCCATGAATTACGACTTTGTCCATCTAGACCGTTTTGATCGCCGTGATTATTCGATCGATTCCCTGCAAATCGGCGGAAACTTTCTCGAGACGGAGAGTTTCACTTTTGTCGACAAGACTCCTCGCCGACGACGCCTGGTCGGCTCCTATTTCCATGATCAACCGGCCGCGGCTATTAAGAAAATCCCGGCTTTGATCTATTATGGAGCTTACCACGCACAGGCCATCATCACCCCCGTACAGCGCCTCCTCCGGCTCGAACAGGGACACCTCCTCATCAATCTGGCCGGAGCCTTTGCGCAGGTATGGGGGGTTGGACACTATCAGGTCGTATGTGGAGCCTGTCAACGAGCCGAACAGGTCCGACTCCACAAACTTTACCCTGTCACCCACATTGTGCAAACCCGCGTTTCTTCGCGCGACATCCAGCGCCATCGCGCTGATATCGACGCCGGTTACGGACCAAAGCGGCCTTAGTTTGGCCAGTGTTACGGCGATGGCCCCGGAGCCGGTTCCCACATCGAGAACGTTCAGCCGTGTGGAATCGTCATACACGCAAAGGGCGGCGTCGATTATGCCCTCAGTCTCCGGCCTTGGGATCAACACAGAAGAGTCGACAAAGAATTCAAGCGAATAGAATTCCCGGGAACCGGTTATGTACGCAAAAGGCTCCCTCGCGGCGCGCCTGTCGGCCAGCCGCTCGAACACGGGCAGAACATCCTCCGGGACGTTTTCTCCCAGGCGGGCTATTATCCCGGCCCTGTCGGTTTTCGCGGCGTGGACCATCAGAAGCTCCGCGTCGAGCCGGGGGGAGCGTATGTCGGCGCTTGAAAAACGCAAGGCGGCCCGCTGTATGACCTCGCCGTAAGTCCGGGTCACCCCTACACCTCCGCCGTGTCGCGGCTTTCGTTTTTTATCGCATCTTCCTGCGAGGCGAATATCAGCGCGTCTATTATCTCGTCTATGTCGCCGTCAAGGGCCGACTCGAGCTTGTAGAGGGTCAGGTTTATCCGGTGATCCGTCACCCTGCCCTGGGAAAAGTTGTATGTGCGTATTCTTTCGCTCCTGTCACCGGTGCCCACCTGGCTTTTCCGTTCAGAGGCGCGCTTGGCGGCTTCTTCCTTCATTTTCAGATCCTGGAGACGGGCCGCCAGCACCTTCATGGCCTTGGCCTTGTTCTTCAGTTGCGACTTCTCGTCCTGCATGGTCACCACGATCCCTGTGGGGATATGCGTCATTCTCACGGCGGAGTCGGTGGTGTTCACGGACTGGCCTCCATGGCCAGATGACCTGTACACGTCTATTTTGATGTCGTTCTGATCGATTTGAACCTCCGACTCCCTGGCCTCCGGAAGGACGGCGACGGTGCACGCCGACGTGTGTATTCTGCCGGAAGCCTCCGTTTCCGGGACTCTCTGCACCCTGTGCACACCCCGTTCATATTTCAGGCGGGAAAACACATTTTTGCCGGATATCATCGCGATTATCTCTTTGTATCCCCCTTTGCCGGTTTCGCTGGAAGACATGACCTCCACCTTCCAGCCGTTTCTTTCGGCGTATCTCGAGTACATGCGGAAAAGATCGGCGGCAAAAAGGCCCGCCTCCTCGCCGCCGGTTCCAGCCCGGATTTCCAGTATGATGTTCCTGCCGGCGTTCGGGTCTTTGGGCAGAATCATAACCCTGATCTGTTTTACCATGCGCTCCAGCTCCGGCTCGAGCGTCTCTTTTTCTTCCCGGGCAAGCTCTAAAAGGTCGGGATCGGATTCCTCGGAAAGAACCTCGCAGGCTTCGTCGAGGGATTTTTTGATTTTTTTATATTCCTGGTACCCTGTGACCAGCGGCCGCAGGTCGGCCATTTCCTTGGCCAGCTTTTCAAACACGGCCCTGTCGGAAACGACATCCGGATCGGCCATTCGCCGCGTGATTTCGTCGAACCGTTTTTCTATGGTGTCAAGGGTGGAAAACATCCTCAGGCGGGCTTAATAGTCAAAAAAAACGGGACGCTCACCCTGCCTGGGTGTTTGCGCCCGTGTCCCTGGATTTGTATCTGCGGCGGAATTTCTCTATGCGGCCTGCGGTGTCTATAAGCTTTTGCTTGCCGGTGAAGAAAGGATGGCAGGCGGAGCATATGTCAAGGTGCATCAACGGCATTACGCCCCTGGTGACAACCTTGGCCCCGCAAGCGCATGTGATTTCGCATTCGGTGTATTCAGGATGTATGTCTTTTTTCATTTTTCTACTTTGTTCCGCTAATTTTCAGGAAAAGTTGCAATCGGGGATTATACCCGAATTTTCCCTTCGTGTTAAGCGTTCATCGACTCCAGAAACTTTTTGTTGCTCTTGGTGCCTTTCATCTTCTCTGTCAGAAGCTCCATCGCCTCTATCGGATCCATGGGCTGGAGCACCTTGCGGAGAATCCAGATGCGTTTCAGGTCGGCCGCGTCGAGCAACATCTCCTCTTTCCTGGTGCCGGTGCGGGTGATATCTATCGCCGGGAACACCCTGCGGTCCGCAAGGCGCCTGTCCAGATGCACTTCCATGTTGCCAGTCCCCTTGAACTCTTCGAATATGACATCGTCCATCCTGGATCCGGTGTCGACAAGAGCCGTGGCGATGATGGTAAGCGACCCGCCCTCTTCGAGGTTTCGGGCGGCGCCGAAAAACCTTTTGGGCCGTTGCAGGGCGTTGGAGTCCACACCGCCCGACAGAACCTTGCCGGAGGGAGGCACGATGGTGTTGTACGCCCGGGCGAGCCTGGTGATCGAGTCGAGAAGTATTACCACGTCGCGTTTGTGTTCCACGAGACGTTTCGCTTTTTCTATAACCATCTCGGCCACCTGCACGTGCCTGCTGGCGGGCTCGTCGAACGTGGAGGAGATAACCTCGCCATCTACGGACCGCTCCATGTCCGTGACCTCCTCCGGCCTTTCGTCTATGAGCAATACGATCAGGTACGCTTCGGAATGGTTTTTGGTTATAGAGTTGGCTATGGATTGCATCAGCATGGTTTTGCCGGCCCTGGGCGGGGACACTATGAGCGCCCGCTGGCCTTTTCCTATGGGGCATACCAGGTCCATAACTCTTCCGGATATGTTGCCCTGGGTGGATTCGAGCCTGAACGGCTGATCGGGATAGAGGGGGGTGAGGTTGTCGAAAAGTATTTTGTCTCTCTGGGTCTCGGGACTTTCAAAGTTGATCGATTCGACCTTTAGCAGGGCAAAATAGCGCTCGTTCTCTTTTGGGGGCCGTATCTGGCCGGATATGGTGTCTCCCGTGTGCAGGTCAAATTTCCTGATCTGGGAGGGTGAGACATATATGTCGTCCGGTCCCGGAAGGTAGTTGAACGAGGGGGACCTTAAAAACCCGAACCCGTCGGGAAGAATCTCCAGCACACCTCCGCCGAAAATCAGCCCCTCCATCACTGTCTGGGCTTCGAGGATCTTGAACATCAGCTCTTGCTTGCGCAACCCCCTGATACCTTCGATCTTGTACTGGCTGGCGATTTCGGTCAATTCGTTGATGGTTTTGTTTGTGAGCGAACTGATGTCTAGCGGCAGTTCCATCTCCGCGGTGGAGGAGCTGTTGTTGACATTGGTGTTTACAGAAGAATTTTTAGGGGCCATGACAGATAGTTAAAAACAGTTATATATGGTTGTTGAAAACAATAGATTATCGGTTAAAAGATGGAAAACGCCGCAACCGGCGGAAAACAGGGGATTGAAACTATAGACTCACTCGTAATGGATTGACGATTGTTACCAGCTTTGTTTGACGACCGTTAATACAACCCCGACCGCATCCGTTCAGGCGGGCCGCGCACTGTAATGATGGCAAGTAGCCTCAAAGGCCGCACATCAACCTTTGATTCGTGTAATCTACATCCCTTTTGCGGGTCTGTCAACAATATTTGAAAAGTTTTATTGACTGTTTGACTTTTCCTTCGTGTTCGGCTATTTTCTCTATTTCCTGTTAGTTTGTGATAACTATATTTTCAGCCTTTTGGAGGAGAGTCCATGGCCAAAGTGCTTGAAGGACCCGGTATGGAATTGTTTAATAAGTGGGGCATCAGGACTCCTCGTCATGTTGTTATTTCCACTTCTGATCAGATAGAGTCTCTGGTTCAGTCCAACCAATGGATGCGCGAATGCAAAATGGTTGTAAAAGCGCATGAAGCTATCGGTTCCAGGTTCAAACTGGGGCTTGTAAAAATCGATCTGGATATAGACCAGGCGATCGCGACCGCCAAGGAAATCCTTGGCGTGGAGGTGCAGGGGTTGGTCATCTCACAAGTCATCATAGCCGAAATGCTGGTCCATGAAGACGAGTATTACCTGGCGGTCAAATCGGACCGGGAGGGAGCGGAAGTGCTCATGGCGAAGTTCGGCGGGGTCGAGGTGGAGGATAACTGGGAAAAAATCTCCCGCACACATGTGGAAATTGGTGAAAAACCGACAGATGAACAGCTCGAATCGTGCGCCAGGGAGGCGGGGTTTGACGGTGAACTGGTAGATAAAATGCGCAAGTTCGCCAGCCGCCTGTATGAATGCTATGACAACGAGGACGGCCAGTACATGGAGATAAATCCCCTGATAATAAGCCCGATCGATGGCAAGCTGTGCGCGCTGGACGCTGTTATCATGCTCGACGGGGACGCGAGGTTCCGTCATCCGGACTGGAACTTTTCGTTCGCCCCCGAGTTTGGCCGGGCCTACACGGAAGACGAGAAACAGATCATGGAGATAGACAGCCGCGTCAAGGGTTCTGTCAAGCTCATAGAGATACCGGGCGGCGAAGTGGCCATGCTCCCCGCCGGCGGCGGGGCTTCTGTCTTTTATTCCGACGCTGTGGTGGCTCTGGGCGGCACTCTCGCCAATTACTCGGAGTATTCCGGCGACCCGCCGGCCTGGGCTGTTGAGGCGTTGACGGACAAGGTGTGCTCGCTTCCCGGAATCAAACACATAATAGTAGGCGGGGCGATCGCCAACTTCACCGATGTCAAGGCGACGTTCGCAGGCATCATAGCCGGTTTTCGCAAGGCCAAGCAGGAAGGCAAGCTCGACGGCGTAAAGATCTGGGTGCGCCGTGGCGGGCCCAACGAGGCTATCGGGCTGGAGTCCATGCGTAAACTCGGCGACGAGGGGTTCGATATACACGTTTACGACCGGTACACACCCCTGACCGATATCGTAAAATTCGCGTTAAAGGGGGAGGGCTAGGATAATGAGTATTGTCGCAACAAAAGATACGAAAGTAGTGATAATGGGCGGCGTGGCCGGTGTGAACGCCGCAAAGAGAATGGCGGAGTTCTGTTACCTTTGCAACAGGGATTATAACGTCACCTCGTTTGTTTATCCCCCTGACGCCGGTAAATCGTCGGAAATACCTTTCGGGTCGCAATTTCTGTCTATTCCCATATACAAAACCCTGGCCGACGCCACGGAAAACCATCCCGAAACCAACACCTGCCTTGTGTATATAGGCGCAAACAGGGCCTATACGGGCTGCATGGAGGCGCTGGACAACGACAAAATCAAGTTCGTGTCGATGATAACGGAAGGTGTCCCTGAAAAAGACGCCAAACTGCTTATCAAACATTCAAAAAAGGTGAACAAACTGTTAAACGGCCCATCGGCCATTGGCATCATATCCGCTGGCGAATGCAGGCTGGGGGTTGTCGGAGGGGAGTATAACAACCTGAAGCTGTCCAAGCTTTACAGGCAGGGGTCGTTCGGCGTGTTGACCAAGTCCGGCGGATTGTCCAACGAGATCATGTGGCTCGTTTCCCAGTTCGCCGACGGTATCACCACGACTATCGGCATCGGGGGGGACGCATATCCGTGTACGGATTTCGTGACTTACCTTGAGTTGTTCGAGAAGGACCCCCAAACCAAATCGGTGATCATAGTAGGCGAAATGGGTGGTGATCTCGAGGAGAAAGCCGCGGAATGGTACGCCGCCAAGCCGCGCCGGATCAAGCTGGTAGCCGTGGTTTCCGGTTTTTGTCAGGAATCGTTGCCCAAGGGGATGAAATTCGGCCACGCCGGCGCCAAGGAGGGGCAACATGGCGAAGGTTCGGCCAGGTCAAAAAGCGATATCCTGAAGAAAGCCGGTGTGATCGTGCCGCCGACCTTCGGCGATCTTGGCAACACCATTAAACAGGTTTATGAAGACCTGAAAGCCACTGGTCAGGCCAGCGTGGTGGAGGACATACCAGCGTCGCAACTGCCGGATTTACCCAGAAAGGTGGAGGAGGTCCTGGGGTCCGGCGACATCATGGTCCAGCCCCTGCTAAAGACCACCATCACCGACGACCGGGGCGAAGAGCCGCTTTATTGCGGTTATCCGGCGTCCGACCTTATCGAAAAGGGATACGACATTCCCCACATCCTGGGGCTGTTGTGGAACAAACGGCTGATAAACGACAAGGAAGCGGAGGTTATACGACGTATCCTGATGCTCACAGCCGACCATGGCCCGTGTGTGTCGGGGGCGTTGGCTACCATCATGGCGGCGTGCGCGGGTATCGGCATGAGCCAATCGGTGGCCGCCGGGCTGATAATGATCGGTCCCAGGTTCGGGGGCGCGGTGACCGACGCGGGCAAGTTTTTCAATTACGGATTATTGAACTACCCGAACGATATTACCGGGTTCCTGGCTTACATGAAAAAGAACCACGGCCCGGTGCCGGGTATCGGGCATCGTGTCAAGTCGGTGAAAAATCCGGACAGGCGGGTGTTGGAACTGAAAAAATGCGTGCGTGAGCTGGGATTGAGGACACCTCATCTCGATTACGCCCTGGAAGTTGAAAAAGTCACCACGAGCAAAAAGGGTAACCTTATCCTGAACGTGGACGGATGCATAGCGTGCATTCTAACCGATCTCGGGTTCCCGAACGAAACTCTAAACGGGTTTTTCGTGCTGGCCAGAACTATCGGAATGATAGGCCACTGGGCCGATCAGAAACGTGAAGGTGGAAAGTTGATCCGGTTGTTCAACTACCTGGTGAATTTCGCCGTACATCGCAGGAGAGAGGCTCCACCGCGGAAATAATGGAATCATGAGCTACTCGACACATAAAAGAGTGCGTTTTCCGAAGAAAAAGCGGATCGCGCTTGTGGCGCATGATTCACGTAAGAAGGACATGCTCGAATGGGTGAAGTTCAACAAGGAGTCGCTCGCCCGCCACGAGCTTTTCGCCACCGGCACAACTGGGACCATCATCGCCCGCGAGTTGGGGCTTGAGATCTGTCTGTTTAAAAGCGGCCCGCTGGGAGGGGACCAGCAAATAGGCGCCAGGATCGCCGACAACAAAATCGATGTCGTCATCTTCCTGTGGGACCCGCTTATGTCACACCCTCACGAGCCGGACATCCACGCTCTCCAGCGGATCGCCACGGTTTATAACATCGTGCTGGCCTGCAACAGGTCCTCCGCCGACTTCGCCATTTCCAGCCCTCTTATGGATGGCGAATATGAAAACCTCGTGGTGGACTATGAAGCCGAGCGTATACGGCAAGCCGAAACCATGCTGAAATAATGGTCCCGGCTGAAATGACAGACGGGGAGACCCAGCCGGCAAGTTCGAAGTCATTGATAATTTGTCGATATTCAGCCGGTCGCCTATTTTTTTCAGATTAGTGTAATACCAGGGTTACAAATGACAAAAAATGGCGCTATAATAGGCCGCAACAGTCTTTGTCGGATTCGTAAAAAGGAGGTCAACATCATGCACAAGCTCTGAGGCGTTCGAGCGGCGTGGTGTAACCATGCCCTGAAAATTCCCCGCATCAAGCGCCCCGGGCTCGGCTCGCGTATCGGGCGGGAGGTGCGCCTGATGTAACACAGAAAAGAATCTAGAGGAGACTTCCTATGAATATCGCCCACAATCGCTTTATTGGTTTTGTCACACTTTCCTTCCTTACACTCTGTTTTTCCGGAACTCTGGAAGCCGCAACCCCGAATCACAGGACTTTCAATTTCACATATGTCGTAAAAGTCAGGGATATACCCTCCGGCGCGTCCAGGCTGAACATGTGGATACCATACCCGCCCAGCGACGAGGACCAGAGCATTCTTGACGTGAAAATCGACAGCCCCTACCCTGTCACTGTCGAGCATGAGCCCAAATATGGCAACAGCGCCCTCTTCATCACCACGGACAACCCCAAAAAGCCCTTTTCCATAAATGTGGTATATACCGTGGACCGGGTCGAAAGCCTGACCAGAAAAGTGGATCCCGAAAATGATTTTTACGTGCATGACAGCGGGCAGTTCAGGCTGTTTCTCGAGCCAAGCCATTACGCCGTCATAAACGACAAGGTCAGAAAATATTCCGCCGAGGCCACAGCGGGCAAAAAAGGAGCCATAGAAAAAGCAAGAGCCATTTACGACTGGATAGTCGGCCATATGAACTATAACAAGCAGATACCGGGCTTTGGAAAAGGGGATGTGAACAGAGCCTGCGTGATGATAAACGGCTCCGGGGAGGGGGCGGGTAACTGCACCGATTTTCATTCCCTTTTCGCATCGATGATGAGGGTCCAGAATATCCCCGTCAAGTTTGAAATGGGATATCCTCTCACACCTGGTAAAGATCGCAAACAACTCAAGGCGGGGGGGTACCACTGCTGGGCGAAGTTTTACGCCGCAGGGCTCGGTTGGGTTCCCGTGGACATTTCCGAAGCCAGGAAAAATCCGGACAAGAGAGAATACTACTGGGGCTCGATATGCGAAAACCGCTTCAAGTTCAGCGAAGGACGGGATATCAAGTTTCCGCGACAGGCAGGTGAAAAGCTAAACTATTTCGGCCCGGATCCATACATAGAGATCGACGGAAAGCCTTTCAAAGGTTTCGAGCGGCTTACGGCCTTTTCAAACCTGTAGACGGCCCGACATCGTCGAAAGTCAACGAAACTCTCAGTGGTAAATAGCGGGAGCTGGATGTAGCCATTGCTGTGTCCGGTTCCGGCGGGTTTCACAAAACACCGGTATTCCGAAATTCCGCCAATCTACGCAAATCACCAGAAATGGAACAGTTGGCTCCCGATACGACAAAACCAACACCAAAAAGCAAATGGAGAACTATTATGTCCAAACGGTCATGGCCGTTCATTACAGCTATTCTGATAATGTTGATCACGGTTTTCACCCATAAAAACGCCACCGCATCAAGCCAGGACGGCGCGGCGCTGGTGACGAAAAAGGGATCTACTTTCAAACTATACGGATTTATCCGGCTCGACGCCATTTACGACGACTCGGAGCCGAACGACAACCAGATCATCGGATACATACGATCCGAAGACGCCTTCTCCGGCGTCAGAAAGGACAATTCCTCGTTTACGATGACACCGCGCCTGTCCCGGTTCGGCATACTGTTCAACGCGCCTGACACAGGATCGGCGCTGAAAATTGATGGAAGGATAGAGGTCGATTTCTACGCGTGGCCGTCATCCGATTCACGCAACATGTTCCGCATGCGTCACGCGTACATGAAGCTTGGCGGAGACAACTACACCTTCCTCGCCGGCCAGACATCAGACCTTATCTCCCCGCTCTATCCATCGGTCAACTACGACATGGTGATGTGGGGCGCGGGCAACCTGGGCGACAGGAGGCCACAGCTCCGTTTCGACTATCACCCCGCGGCCGGCTCAGGCCGGCTTTACATCCAGGCCGCCCTGGGGCTTACCGGCGCTATCGCAGGGGAGAACTACGATGACCGTGGCGTCACAAACGGCGAAAACTCGGGTAAACCGACTGTGCAGGGCCGGATCGCCTATCGCATCCCCTCGTTCGTCGGCGAACAACGGATCGAGATCGGCGTGTGGGGCCATCGGGCATGGGAGGAGAGCGACACCGCAATCGCCGGACAAAACAAATGGGATTCCATCGCATACGGGGTAGACGCGTTTATTCCCCTGTTCACCGAGGCGATCACCATGCAGGGTGAACTCTGGTTCGGAAGCAACGTGGACGACGTGAGAGGGGGCATATTCCAGGGGGTAAACGCCACCACCGGAAAGGAGATCGACGCAAAAGGTGGCTGGATCGAACTGGGGATAAAAACATCGGACAGAAATTCCGTCGCACTGGGGTATTCTTTCGACGATCCCGATTATGAGGATATAGACAACGAAGGCCGGGACAAGAACACGATCTATTACTTCGCGGACAAGTTCAAGGTGGTCGATCCGGTCTACATAGGCATGGAATACCTGTCGTGGACAACCGAGTACAAAGGGCTCGATGACGGTACGGACAACCGGGTCAAGCTCTACGCAATGTATCTGTTTTAATCCATAAACGCGCTTTTATAGCCGGGTCCGCGCGGGGTTGCCAGTCTATAACTTGACAATATCCCCGCGCGGACAGATATTTTGTTTGAGCACGAAAGCGGCGACCTGTATCTTGGCCATTAAAGCATGTAGCCTGGCGCAAGAGCATGTGCCCGGTCATTAAAGCATGTAGTTTGGTCATAAAAGCGGCAGCGGTTGCGCGCATCGGATCTATAGGTCTTTTTCCCGGTTGCTTTTCCACCCGGGCGGTCGCATTATCCGGCCCTGTTGGGGGCTCCGTAACGGAAAACGGAATTGTAAAAACGCAATAGCGCCCGCCCGGGTTCTTACATGGATAACGTGATATTTGGTGCCCTGGTCCGGACTCGAACCGGAACGGGTCTCCCGACCACCCCCTCAAGATGGCGTGTCTACCAGTTCCACCACCAGGGCCCATTCAACGTTTCGGCATGAGGGTATTCGCCGAAATGAACTCACATTATAAGGATAACGAGAATTTAGTCCACGAAAATTTCTTTCACAATTTGCCAAGACGGGCCGTCACCCTGTGCCAAGCGTAAGAAGGCTACCCTGTCAGGGGCGCCGGGACCTTCGCCACCTCTTCCTTGACGCGCTCGGCCAGGCTTTCGAACACTTTCGCAAGCTCGGGGTTGGTCTCGCGGTTGAAAACAGGCGAGCCATTGTCCGCCCCGGTGCAGATGGACTTTACCAGGGGAATGGATCCGAGCAGGGGCACACCCAGCGACTCGGCTTCGGCGGCTCCTCCGCCTTCTCCAAACAGGTGGGCTATTTCTCCGCACTTGCCACACACGTAATAGCTCATGTTCTCCACTATCCCCAGGATCCTGGTCTGGGTCTGCTTATACATCGAGACAGACCGCCGCACATCGATAAGGGCCACATCCTGCGGTGTTGTCACCACCACAGCGCCATCTATGGCCAGTTGCTGTGTCAGCGAAAGGGGAACGTCTCCCGTGCCGGGGGGCAGATCGACGAACAGGTAGTCCAGCTCGCCCCAGTTGACCTGGTTTATAAGCTGGTCTATCACCTTCATCACCATCGGACCCCGCAGAATCATCGCCTCGGCGTCGTCTACGGCCATGCCTATGGAGATCAGCTTCAACCCGTACTTCTCCACCGGCAATATCATGTCGTCCACGACCGCAAGACGCTCGTTCGTCCCCAGCATCTTGTGAACCGACGGGCCGAAAATGTCCAGGTCAAGAATGCCGACTTTCGACCCCAGCTCCGACACCGTATGGGCGAGGTTGACCGCTACAGTCGATTTGCCCACACCACCCTTGCCGGAAGTGACAGGGACGATATGTTTCACACCGGGCAGGGTCTTGCGCTGGAAGGGGGTTTTACTATTGTTGTTATCGCCGCCGTTACCATGGTCATGCCCGCCTTTTCCGTCACCATGGACAACGTTTACCTTTCTGTCCGCGGCCACCTTGCCGACATGCAGGAGAATCTCCTCGGAAAGACCGGCTACAGTGGCCTCGTCCGCGGAGATCTTTTTGAGAGTTATCGTGATAGAGTCCGGCCCTGTACGGATGTCGTCGACCGCTCCAAGGGTGATGATGTCCCTATCAAACCCCGGATACATAACCTGTTTCAGCGCTTCTATGATCTGTTCCCTGTCGGCCATATCGTTATACCTACATTATCGCCTGAACGGCGGTGACACCCGGGACCTTTTCTTTTAACGTCTTTTCTATCCCCATTTTCAGGGTCACAGACGCAGACGCACACCCGGAACAGGCGCCCTGCAATCTTACCAGGACAACACCTTCATCATTCGCGTCTATAAATTCTACATTGCCGCCATCTGCGGCGAGAGCCGGCCGTATTTCGTCCAGAGCTGTTTCAATCAAGCTTTTATCTACTTCTGCCATCTGTTTTCTCCACTTCTTATTGCTATTTGTTTCCGCCCGAAGCCACCTTCGCCAGCCAAACAACCTGTGCAAAACCGGCACTTGGCCTGCGTCTAAATCAGACGCTTAAAATCGTATAATCCAAGATTACATCATAACAGGACAAAAGTCATACTAAAACAGTCAAGTATTAACTTGCCCTTTTATGAATCCAATCTCGCAATTCCGAATCTAAGGGGAAGCAGAAGATGTTCGTATTGAAAAACGTGCGCTACCAGCTCAATACGTAAATCCAGTCTGCTGGCCAGGCGGCGTGGGCGCCGGGCTTGCCTTTGAAGACACATCCGGAGGAGGGCATCATGAAAAAACTGACTGTAATAATGGCGTTTCTGGTGGCCTCGTTCGGGGCGGCAAACCAGGCCCAGGCTACCAATGGTCATCAAATGATGGGGCTTGGGGCCTATGGCAAAAGTATGGGAGGCGCGGTGACCGCCGCACCGGAGGACACGACCACCGCCATCACAAACCCCGCCGGTATGGCGCTTATCGGCGACAGAGCCGATTTTAACTTCGACCTTTTCATGCCCACCCGATCCTCAGATTTCACCGGGGCGGGCGGTGAGGCTGACGAGGGCGGATCGCCCCTGTACCTGGCTCCGGCGGTTGGCTGGACCGGTGAGATCGGGAATGATCTTTATTTCGGTGGAGGAATGTTCCTAACATCCGGAATGGGCGTGGATTACAACACCATAAACTCGGTCCCGATAAACGCCGCGTTCGGTGATTTCACGCCATGGAAAGCGAACCTGTACAGCCAATACCAGTTCTGGAAACTTGCGCCCACACTGGCCAAGAAATTCAGCGACAAGCTTTATGTCGGCGCTTCTATCAACATAGATTACCAGCAGATGGCCTTCAAACAGAAGTTCAGCGACCCCAACAGCGCCAACTATATCGGAGCGGACCTGTCCAGGGCCGTGGGGGCTATGGGGTTCGGCGCGACCATAGGAGCCATATTCAAGGTAAACGATGTAATCCAGATCGGGGCGACCTACATATCCGAGCAAAGCTTCGCGGACATGGAGTATCGTCTTTCCGCAGGTGATATCGTCTTTCCGGATGGTACGGGAAAACTCTACACAAACTCCGATGGAACTTATTCGATGGGGATGAACTTCCCGCAACAACTCAGCTTCGGCATCGCAGTCACCCCGAACGAAAAGTTCAAAATCACCGCCGATATCAAATGGATAAACTTCAGCGCCACCCATGACCAGATAGATTTATCAGGCGATTTTACCATGGTAGACATGGTCACAGGGGCTCCGGTGGACACGGCCGGCTCCATGCCCCTTAATTTCGGATGGAGCGACGTAATGGTCTACGCAGTGGGGGTGGAGTACAAGGTAAGCTCGATGACCACCCTGCGCGCTGGGTATAACCATGGAGATTCGCCTATCGGCGAGGAGGACGTCTTCAACAACATAGTCTTTCCGGCGATCGTGGAGGACCACCTGGGCCTGGGGGTGGATTTGGCCCTTGGCAGTCGGTGGGGAGTCGGGCTGGCCTACATGAAGACGCTCAAAAAGGAGATCGACGGCAAGAACGATATGATGGGTTCCGATTCGAACACAACTATCACTCTCGAAGAGCAAAGCCTGCTGATCGCCATCAGCTATAAATTTGCGAAACAGTAGCGGTGTAAAGCCTTTGTCGAAGAGGGGGGCGCCTCCGGCCGCCCCCCTTTTTCTTGCGTGACACGCCAGAATGAAAACCCGAAGCTCCTGAATATTCACGCTGGAAACCAATTTTTCCGTGGCGAAAATATTACAAAGACACATATCCGGGTTCTATTGAAAATGTGTTTATCGCCTATATTAATAAGGACAAAATAAGATCGAGGAATGTGGACAAAGTGTTGAAAACCGTTGCCCGGACTCTTGAGAAAAGCACTTGACACACTATATATAGTGGTGTATTATTGCCATTTACACAACATCCTGTATAGATGATGGATATTCGACTATTTCAACACATAATATTACAGCGAAAAACTCTTGTTTGCTGAAAATAAATGATTTGCAACTATCATATTTCACTATCAATAGTTTGACGTTTAATCATACATAACCAGCAGAGTTGGAGCAATCAGGCATGGGTCGATAATCTTCATTGTATCTATATGTCTCTATGCCGGTTTTGGGGTGGGAAGTTCACCGATTTGTTATTTCGATTTTTTTGTGAGGGGAAAAAGGGGATAAAACGTGAATCCGAACAGCAATCTTGAGCATGAATTCAATCACAGCTACGACAAAAACAATGAAGAAAAAATAATGGGAGGCAAGTGTATAGAAGCGCTGGCCGATTTTGGGATGGAGTCTGACGCAGACTGTCTTCTTTCGGAAAACGCACTGCGGGTGCTGGAGCGCAGGTACCTTGTAAAAGACGAGAGTGGCGCCGTGATAGAAACCCCTTCAGACATGTTCCGGCGCGTGGCCAAGAACATCGCTCAGGCGGAGTTGCGGTACGGAGCCGCGGAGGAGGCGGCCCTATCCGAAGAGGCGTTTTACACCATGATGACCAACCTGGAGTTCATGCCCAATTCCCCCACCCTGATGAACGCCGGACGGGGGCTCCAACAGCTTTCGGCCTGTTTTGTCCTCCCCGTAGAAGACTCCATGGAGTCGATTTTTTCAGCCATTCATGACACCGCCATGATCCACAAGTCGGGCGGCGGCACCGGGTTTTCCTTTTCCAAACTGCGACCGTCAAACTCCATGGTCCGTTCCACCAACGGTGTCTCCTCGGGTCCCATATCCTTCATGCGCGTGTTCGACTCCGCAACAGAGGCGATAAAGCAGGGAGGAACGCGCCGGGGGGCGAACATGGGGATTTTGAGGGTGGATCACCCCGACATCCTGGAGTTTATCGATTGCAAACGCAACGACAAGGGGCTGAACAATTTCAACATTTCCGTCGCCATAACAGACAACTTTATGGAGGCCGTTAAAAACGGCGACGACTATGACCTGATCAATCCGTACAACAACCAGGCCACCGGATCGCTCGACGCCAGGGAAGTGTTCGACCGGATAGTGTCGTCGGCCTGGAAAAACGGCGATCCCGGCGTCATATTCATCGACAAAATAAACGACGCCAACCCCACGCCGCACGTCGGGGAAATAGAGTCCACCAACCCATGCGGCGAACAGCCCCTGCTTCCATACGAATCCTGCAACCTGGGCTCTATCAACCTTTCACAGATGGTTTCGGACGAAGGCCAGATCAAGTGGGAGCGGCTAAGGTCCGTCGTCCACACTTCGGTCCGTTTTCTCGACAACGTGATAGACATGAACAAGTACCCGCTCGAGATGATCGAAAAGGTGACCAAGGGCAACCGCAAGATTGGAATGGGCGTCATGGGGTGGGCCGATTTTATCATCAAGCTCGGCGTGCCGTATAATTCCGAAGCGGCCATATCCCTGGCTTCGGAGGTGATGGATTTTATAAACATAGAATCGAAAAAGGCTTCCGCCGAGCTTGCGAAAACCAGGGGTCCTTTCCCGAATTTTTATGGATCCATCTATGACAAGCCAGGAGCGGAACCGTTGCGCAACGCCACAACGGTCACCATCGCCCCCACCGGCACCATAAGCATCATCGCGGGATGCTCTTCGGGAGTGGAGCCTCTTTTCGCCTTGTCTTTTGTGCGCAATGTCATGGATAACGACAAGCTCATAGAAATCCATCCTCTTTTCGAAAACCTGGCCCGTAATCAGGGGTTCTATTCGAAAGAGCTTATGGAAAAGGTGGCCTACCAGGGACATATCAATGACATCGACGAGATATCCGACGAGATCAAGAAGATCTTCGTAACGGCCCACGGCGTCACCCCCGAATGGCATATCAAGACCCAGGCGGCGTTCCAGAAGCACACCGACAACGCCGTATCCAAAACCATAAACTTCCCTAGCGAGGCGACCGAGAAGGATGTGTACAACGCCTACCTGATGGCTTACAACTTCGGGTGCAAGGGGGTTACCATTTACCGCGACGGATCGAGGGACGAGCAAGTCCTGTCCACAGGGTCCACCCACGCAAAACCGAAAAAAGAAGAAACCGAAACGCAGGACCCCGCCAGCAAAAAGCTTGTCCCGCGCCCGAGGCCGGACATGATTTTTGGCTCCACCCAGAGGATCAACACCGGATGCGGCTCCCTGTACGTCACCATAAACCATGACGAAACAGGAAAACCGTTCGAGCTGTTCACCCAGATAGGCAAAGCCGGAGGATGCGCCGCCAGCCAGACGGAATCGATAGGCAGGCTGGTGTCGCTGGCGTTAAGGGCCGGCATCGATCTGGAACAGATACGTAGCCAGCTCATGGGTATATCATGCCACCAGCCGGCGTGGGAAAAGGGGGTGCGTATATCATCATGCGCGGACGCCATCAGCAAGGCTTTGGACAAGCTCTCCCGCATGGGGCTTGCTTCGATCGGCGGATCGCTTATCGAAGCCGAAGCGTCTTCGGACAACGGGTCGAAAAAGGAGAAGCCAAAGTCTCCGGTAATGGCCACGTTTATAGAGGAAAACAACATTTCCCCGGGGGGAGCGTGCCCGGACTGCGGCGGGGCGCTTCAACGGGCTGACGGCTGCATGTTATGCCATGCGTGCGGCTATTCCAAGTGTTGACGGGTTATTGTTGGCCGGTCATACGGGAATCCTGGCACAAAACGTCCTTGTCCCGAAGCGACGCGGCTCGGGTTTCGGGACAACCTTGTTATAACACTTACATGGAGGCTTGATAATGAGCGGTAAATACAGTTTTGGAAAGGTGGTCGATCTTGGTTTTGACGAGGCGGTGGGAAAAATTACAGAGACTCTCAAAGTGGAAGGCTTCGGAATATTGTCGGAAATAGACGTGGCGGCCACGTTGAAGAAAAAAATGGACCTGGACATGCCTCCGTACAGGATTCTGGGCGCCTGCAACCCTCCTTTCGCTCACAGAGCTCTGGAGGCCGACCCTTCCATCGGGGCGCTGTTGCCCTGCAACGTGGTTGTAAGAGCCGATAAGCAAGGCGCTGTTCATGTGGAGATAATGGACCCCGATATTATCACTTCGTTCGTGGACAACCCACAAATCGGCGAACTGGCGGTTGAGGTCAAAAGCAAACTTACACGGGCTCTGGACGCCTTGTAACCGGCCCTTTACCGATATCCGCCGCCCCACCACAAAAGTCTCATGGCCATCATGGTAAAACGGGCGTAAGGGAGGCGCGGCGCGTCTCCTTTACGCCCGGCAGGCAAAAAGCCGTCGGCAGGCTGACGCCTGCCCGTACGCTACGCGGCTTTCCTGACGCTGGAGGTATCAAGGAACTTCACATCAGCCTGCGTAGACATAAAATCGCTCCTGGGTCCTGCAGGAGTCGCCATGATCAGCGCTGTAAGCCATACCACAAATCCGATTGCAAATAACATTTCCATTTTTCACGTCTCCATCTGTCGCCCATATCGCTCGTGCGATACGGAACCAAGTCTTTTTATAAATAAACACCCTGTAAAGCATCGCCAAACAACAAACATAGACTCTGCTCATTTTCCGGGTCGTATCTTTGACTGTTTATAGTGCATAAATCGGGCGAATTTGAACGGTCTGATATTTCAAAAGGTTCCGGCCCCATGGTGGACAGCTATGTCTGAATTATAAGACATTATTGTCCGGCCATACGCAACCGGTCCAATGTTAGCGAGAGTGATTCCCGGATATGAAACTGTCCCTTAAGTCACGCACTTCCGCCTCGGTGAAAATTTCATCCGACATCTCCATCTCATCGGCCACGGTCTCCGGGTCTTCATACACACCCTCGCACAGCTCGATAAATGATCGGAGCACGGAGTTGATGTCATCGCCGATAATTGATGTCTGGATAAAAGGCGCCTTTTTGGTCAGCCTGTCGACAGGCGTCGACCCCGTGACAAAATATATGTCGTAATCAACCAGCGTCATGGGTTGCGGCTCCCCTTTTCTCAAGCGAAACACGACCACCCCCGAGCCGGTCATTTTCACCCCGATTCCAACGGGCGGTTTATAATAAAAAGAGAATTTCAGGGCCGAAGGCCCGCCGGAACCGCCAACCTGGCTGAACGTATATTCCTTTCCCGCCCCTGTCATTTCCCATCCGGAGCCATCGTCCTCCCTGTTCAGCGCGAAAGGGGCGATGGAGTTTTCATCCATGATGCGGTAGGCCAGGTGAAACCTGGACACGAAATAGCTCACCAGCTCCAAAGGCGCCTCTATCTCCACGTCACGGATCATCAACGGGGTTTTGCCTGGCGTCCCGGCAATGATTTTCTCATCCGCCCCAATGGATTTCGGGTCGAAATCAACGGGGGTATCCGTTTCGTCACTGGAGCCCGTAGCGGCCCCGGGGGGCTTGCCTGCAAAACCGGAGTGCGAAAACAGGCAAACCATCGCCACGGCCGCCCAGGCCGTTATTGCACGGCTACGGCGATATCCAGAATATCCGCGTTTTTGCATAAGCCGATCACCTGGGCCACGGAGCCATAGTCGAGCTTCCTGTCGGCCCGGATTATCGCTGATCTTTTCACTATCTCCGGGTTTTTTTCCCTCAACCTGTCAGCCAGCGAATCAAGATCGACCTCAACCCCGTTTAAATACACTTTACTGTCGAGAGCCATCTCGATTTCATAAACCCGCTCTCTCTGGACACCAGATCCGGCTTTGACTTCCGGCACCTCTATATCCATCCTCCTGGTAAAATCGATAAACGCGGTGGACACCATGAAAAAAATCAACAGCAGAAACACCACGTCGATAAGCGCGGTAAGCTGGAGGGAAAAATCTTCTTCGTCCTGTCGTTTAAACTTCATCGGTTGCGCCTGGCCCGGGACCTCGTCCCTTAGAATCGCCCACAGCGTATTGCACATCCTCGACAAACTGCAGGCTGGCCTCCTCCATCTCGTATGTAAACCTGTCCACCCGGCTCCTGAAAAAGTGGTACATAGCCAGCGTGGGTATGCCTACGATGAGCCCCGCCGCGGTGGTTATCAGCGCCTCGGCGATGCCGGAAGCCACCAGGCCGGGGTTGCCCGTGCCCGATTCCGAGATGACGTTAAAAGCTTTTATCATCCCCATCACCGTCCCCAACAACCCCAGCATCGGTGTCAGGTTGGCCAGCACACCCAACCCCCTGAGGTTCGCCTGGAGCAGCATGGCCTCATGGGACCCGGCCGCCTCTATCGCCCTCTCTATCTCCAGGACGCCGAACCTGCTCCGTTTAAGCCCCGCCTCCACGATCCTGGCCATCGGCACATCGTGGGTGGCGCACGCCCTCAGCGCCAGGTCGAACTCGCCCTTGGACGACAGTTTGCCGACATCTTCGAGAAAATCATGGTTAATGATGTTGTCATGACGCAGACTGATCCCCCGCTCCAGGCTGATGGCGACAGACAGAATGGAACATCCCAGTATGGGCCACATGACTATCCCCCCTTTCGAGAAAACGGAGACGATCCACAAATCGGAAAACCATCCTCCGGAAGCCCACGCCATGGACGGGGACAATGACACAAAAACAAAAACAGCGGTAATGAAATAAACTCCCGAACGGAGCCATGTTTCTCGTCTCATGGCGATTGTTTATATCATAACCAGACGCCATACGTGACAAGTTTTAAGCGTCCGCCCAGCGCCGATCAGGGAGCAGGCCCGATCGGCCAGCCACCATTTTGTTGCGGCCGGACAGTATATCCGCAGATTACCGGACTCTGAGCTTGCCGTGTCTGGGCAAAAAACGGGGAAGGGACCGTCTCGATTTTCTGATGATATTGGTCATGTCGTAACCGGCCATGTGCGCCCTTTTACAAAAAATCATCGGCCGCCTGCTTATTTTTACCAGCGAACTTTTCCCGGCCATTTCGCCGCGCTCTTGCGACATGTCCCAGGGCCGGACAAGCATCTCCCGCCATCTATCATCTTTTTGTGTGGACATGCTCACTTTTCCCTTTGTTATTTTTCACTATTCTATACACTCATAATATCGCCCCCATCATGGAATGTGTCAACGCGCACACCCTCCGTCGGCGAGTGTCACGGGTCTCCTGTGAACGTGGCGGGGGTTTTGTTGTCGTCATTGGGGTAGACCCGGATATAGTCGATGAAAGCTTGCGAATTGTCCCACACCCTCAACCCCACACCCCCGGTTTTCAGCTCGGAGCCGACGCCGTTAAGACGCACACTGCCCACGCTTTCGATACCGGGACCGCCAGCCTGTTCCCTGTCCACATAAATATCGGCCACATTCCTGTAGACATATATGTATATGGTCCTCCAGTTACCAGCCCAGTCGGCGTTGGTCCATCTCCAGCCGTCAAGGTAGGGTCGACCGGTCCTGTTTTCCGGACAAAAGAAGGGATATGAATCGGAGGGTGGCGGCGGGTTGACGGCGCTGAAAATCCCGCACTCGGCCGGGCAAATCTCCGTTCCGCCGCTAATTTTTCTCGTAAACATCACGCCGGATCCGTCACTGCCCAGTATCGCCGTGGAAAGGTCGCAGGGGGCTATGTATCCCATGCCGGAATCGTACTGGAAAACATAGCCGGTAAGCCCTCCGAAATCTATCGTGCTAGGGTCGTTTTGATTTGGGTACGTCGCCCGGAAATAGACCCCAAATCCGGCGCCCGACACGAGCTTTGCCCGGACTTTTATGAAATAGTTATGGTATCCGTCCATATCCTGAGCCAGATCCATCCCCTGGCGAGCCTGGCAATCGGCGGAGTTGGCGCACTCCGGATATGAACATGGATCGCCAAAAGGCGAAGTGCGCCATTTAAGGCACGATTCCGGAGCGATAAAATAACGCACCTCGCCAGAGCCGCCCATTTTCAGGAGGCTGGCGGAGCCGCCCTGTTCATGGGACAATGTGAAAAGTCCGTCGTTATCCCCTCCCGCGCCCTGGTTCGCACTGCGGTAGGGTGTCATGTCGCCGTGATACCCCGCCGCCTGGCCGAACTGGTATGAGCCATCGAAAAAAGAAGCGTCCAACTGGTCGTAATGGTCGGAAAAAACGGCGGTCCGCCCCGGGGCAGGGACATTGATCATGGTCGTCAACACCCGTATGGAGGAAGAAAAGGCCGGATCACCGGCAAAACCGGTCGAAACCACGATTGCCGTATCGGCCGTAAAGGGGCTGTTGTCAGGATCGGAGTAGGTTATCGATATTTTAAATCCGGTATCACCGATGACGACCGTTGAATTGTCGACAGACAACCATCTGCTCTTGTCCGAAGTGGTGAAACCGTCGGCTGTCTGGGCCACCCATTCGAGGCCGGACACGGCGGCGTAATAGACGCTATATCCTTCCCCCACCCTGACCGACGCCACCTGGCTCGCTCCCACCAGACCAAGCGCCGCCAACCCCAGCGCGGCTCCGGCCGCAACCAGCGCAAGCGCCATGATCACAGTCGCTCCCATCTCCCTTGCCAGGGCGCCACGACGGCCGTGTGACATTTGTCGCCTCACATTATAACCTGCACCCTGGCAGGATTAAGGGTGGCGCCGGGATATACAACCACGCTCATGGTAGCGCTGGCGGATTTGTCGCCGGTGGTGTCTACGGTTCTTGTCAAGGTAATGGTATAAAACCGGAGCGAAACCGGATCGTCGCTGGCGGTGACCGTAAAAGCTGTCACCTTGTCCGCCAGCGGTTTGTTCGGCGCGGCCGCGGTGCTTCGCCACAGCTTGCCATCGGCGGGTGTGAAATAAAACGTCACCGACACAGATTTGTCCACACATACGGGGCATTGACCAGCCGAAGGACGTGTGAATGAAAGCGTGGACCCGCTGGCGCCCCGCGCAGGCAAAGTGACCGCTTCGGGGTTTCCTCCCGCCAAAGGGGCCGCGTCTCGAAGCTCCGCACCTATTCGTTGCGCCGCCACCCATGTCTCAGCGTTCAACCCGGAATCCCTGACCGATTCGACGTAAATACCAGCCAGACCGGATATCACACCTATCGCCCCCGTCCCGATCACACCCATTACAATGATAACTGTTATCAACTCGATCAGTGTAAACGCTCCGGCGCCACGGACCGGCGGCCTGCGCATGGTGGTCATGGTTTACGAGCCCGCCCTTGTTTTTATGAAAGTGATGGACAGGTTCGCCCCGTTTCGCGGATCGCTGACGGTTACCGTTGATTTGGCGTATCCTGCCGCGCATCCCGGGTCTGGGGTGGCCAAATCCTGCTGTACGCAGTCGATAAAACGGAAAACGGTATACGATTTGCCGTCCAGTTGCGGATCGGGCGTATGGCGATATGGAGACGCCGAAGCGAGCGAGGAGACCGTGGAGTTCCACGCTCCCTTGTCGATGGCGGAAAGCTCCCGGATAAACAGCTCTGCCTGGCCCTGGGCGGTGACAGCCATCTGTGACAAGGCCACCCCACCCTGCGCTCCCAGGCCCATCACGGAAACCAGGACAGGCGCCGTGAACACCCAGGCGACAGCCAGGATAACAATGGTCACAACCAGCTCGATCAGCGTAAAACCACGGGCTCGACGTATCATAAATTCCCTACGGAGGTTTTTCCTGTGTACGGCGTGATCGTGACCGATATCGATCCGCCCCGCCCCAGGATTGTTATCGATGTGTCGGTTGTCATGGGAGAGGGCTCTCCAAGGGAGTTGAACGTGACGGTTACGTCCGACCCGACGACCAGGGACCCGTCCATCCTCGCAAGGTCTCTTCGTAGTGGCTCCGGACCGGGCGCGCCGGAGCCGTACAGATACCAGCTTTGGCCGGAGACAAACGTGACGGACCTGCTTCGGCCCTGGCTCATGGCCAGTCGCTGGGTGAAAAGAATATCTGTTTTCACCATTTTGGCGGCGGTGTCCAGGCTCATCTGGCCATCACTTTGCAAAAGGGGATACGCAGACAGGGCGATAATGGACGTAATAGAAATGACTATAACAAGTTCGAGAATGGTAAACCCGCGCATAAGAGAATTATACTAAAAACAGACCACTTACCCAACAAGACCCGGGAGAGCACAAGCGGGCGTGGCTGTGTTATAGTGATACAAGATCAATCTTTCCTGGAAATTATGAGCCAGAATTCGCTGTTCGCGCTTGGGTTGTTTATTTTCGGTTTTACGCTGATGATTCTCATGCCGGCGTCCATGCGAAAAAACTGGAAATTGATCGGGCAGAAACCCGTGGCCGGAGACACGGTGATCCTGATGATGCGTTTTATGGGGATAATTATCATCGCCGCTGGAGCGCTGTTTCTGACAGGTGTTGTGGATATTGCGCCACTAGCGAGCAACGAGCCGTGAGAGCGATGAACCAGTTTCACGTTGCACAACATCTTGTGCAAACCATCTAAGGAGGAATGATTACCATGAGCGAGTTGTTTCATCCGGATATGACGGCAGAAGAGCTTACACCGCTGGCTATGGCTTTGTTCTATATCGTAGACCAGTTTCCCGTATGTATCCGCAGCAAGAACAGGCCCGGTGTCCGCATAGAAACAGGCCGGGTGATCGACAACAATTTCACGGGACCGGTGCTGGAGAAAGTTCTGGAGACAAATGAGGTTGTCCGGGAAAGGCCGGAATATGGCGCCTACAAGGGGATCCCCATTGCGGCGGCTCCGATCAGAAACAGCGCGGGCGAATGCGTCGCCGCCATCGGCGTCATAGACCTTCGCCACGCCATGGCCTGAGGAGCGTCCCATGACACGATCCTGCCTGCTATTGGTCACACTGGCGCTGGCGATATCGGCCGGCGCCGCGTACGCCGGAAAGACCACCGTAAAAATCTTTGAAATCTATTACACCAACGCCGCCGAACTTAAAGATGTTGTGGAATCGCTCCTTGGTCCCGAAGGAAAGGTCACTGTCAATACCTCGAGCAACACTTTGATCGTGGTCGACGAGCCCGAAGTGTTAAAACAGGTGGCCAGGGTCATCTCCAGCCTGGACCGGAAACCAAAAAACATCCGCATAACCGTGGAGTTCGTGGAAAAAAGCAGGCTCAAAGATCTGGGTATAGACGTAAAATGGCAAGCGGGCGGCCACGGCTGGTCGATAGGGACATTTCCTGGCCCATCCTCCGGCAAAAACCTGGAGATCAGCGCAAACGCCTCCACGGCAAGCTCTCACAGCGTAAAAAAACAGTCTCTACTCATTATGGAGGACAAAAAGGGGCGCATATTCGTGGGCAAGACGGTACCTTTTACCGAGTATTACCGGCAATACGGATACAACAATGGTTATATTTCCAAAAATGTAACGTTCAAGGACGCCGGAACCAGCTTTACCGTCAAGGCGAGAACCATAAAAAAAGGCTCCAAGATAAAAATCACGCTGGAGCCGGAGGTGAGCTATTATGATCGGGAAAAGAAAAGCTTCTCCGTGAAAAACGCATCCACCTCCATCATAATAAGCGACCCCGGCATGGTGGTTATAGGAAGCCAGAACGATGATAAAAACTCGTTCAACACGAATTTTATGCGTGGCGTATCGGGACGTAAATCCGAATCGAGCTTCGTGATGATCCTGAGGGTTCGGTCAGAAAACCTGAAGTAATGCGCTCCATATGAAAATCCTTATAACCGGCGCAGGAGGGTTTGTAGGTAAAATCCTGGCCCGCGCCCTGGCCGGATCAAAAGACGTGGAAATTTTCGGAACTTATCGCAGTTCCCGCCCGGGCGATGATTTTCCGGGCCGGTTGGTGAAAGTCTCCCTGGACGATTACGATCAAACGTATTGCGCGATATCCGACATCCGGCCTGACGCGGTATACCACCTGGCGGCGGTGTCCTTTATGCCCGACGCCGTGAACGACCGCATATCGGCTTACAGATCCAACGTGAACGGAACATTGAACCTGCTCGAGTCCCTGGCCAGCCTGGCGCCTCACAGCAAAACCCTGCTAGCCAGCAGCTCCGAGGTTTACGGCAGGGTCGATCCTGCGGAAAACCCCATATCCGAGAGCAGGCCCGCGGATCCTGTCAACGCCTATTCCACATCAAAGTATTGCGCCGAGGCGATCGCCCGGCAATACGCCCACAACCCCGGCCTGCATGTGGTGATCGCAAGACCCTTCAACCATACCGGACCAGGGCAGGACACCCGCTTTGTCGCGCCTGCGTTCGCCTCCCAGATTGCGCGGATCGAGGCGGGGCTGAGCGACCCTGTCATACGGACGGGGAGCCTGGACGCAGAGCGGGACTTTTGCGACGTGCGCGATGTCGCGGCGGTGTACCCTCTCATACTCTCCAAAGGAGAGACAGGCGGCGTCTATCATGTCTGCTCCGGCAGGCCGATAAAAATAAAATGGATTCTCGACACACTGCTGGGTTTGTCCACCAGGCGCGGCCTCAGATCGGAGCTGGACCCGGCCCGTTCCAGGCCGTCCGAAAACCCGATCGTCTTCGGTGACGTAGCGAAAACTTTTCAGTTGACCCGCTGGACGCCACAAATTCCGATGGACAAGACTTTGTCCGATCTTCTGGAAAACTTCAGAAACGTGGTTTCCAGGGAAAAAATCACAGGTTGATTATCTTCGGTCTAACAGTTAATATCTAGTTGATGGCATTGCGCGAGATTGCAGTTTTGATCAAGGAGACATGAAGTAATGGCTAATAATGTTGCAGAGTTTACAGACGACAATTTTGATGAAAAAGTTATTAATTCAGGCATGTTGACCCTCGTGGATTTCTGGGCGGAGTGGTGCGCCCCGTGCCGGATGATAGCTCCCACCATAGAAGAACTGGCCAATGAGTACCAGGGAAAATTGAGCATCGGCAAACTTAACGTCGATGACAACAACAAGACCGCGACGAAATACGGAATAAGATCGATCCCGACACTGCTGTTCTTCAAGAACGGGGATATTTTAAAACAGGTCGTCGGTGTGCGGTCCAAGTCCGAGCTTCAGGAAGTTATCGACCAGAACATATAGCGCCCGGCAAAACCGGCCTGGCGAACGGATCGCCGGGGAGGTGGCGATATTTATCGGCCAGGCTCTAGCATGGTGAATCGCCGCACGTTTTCAAAGCCTGGAACCATTCGTCGATTGTCGACTCTGTCAGCGGGCCCTCGCGGGATTTTACCACCTTGCCGTCCTTGTCCACCAGGACCGTGTGCGGCAACGCGTTCACTCCATAGATTTTGGCCGTTTTGCCCTTGCTGTCCAGCGCCACGGGAAACGTTATGGAGTTTTCCTTTATGAACCTCTCCACACGTTTGGCCTTTTGCCTGTAATTGACGCCGATAACCGAAACGCCGGAACCGGCGCGGTTCCGGTGTATCCGCTCCAGGGCCGGCATCTCCTCCACGCAAGGTTTGCACCATGTGGCCCAGAAATTAACAATCACAGCCGAACCCCGGTACTTTTCGAGAGTCACCACACCCCCTCCGGCCTTTTCGAGAGTAAACCCTGGCGCCATCTCCGGAAGGTCCTTGGCCGACACAGGGGACAGCAACGAAGCGGAGAAGATCAGAAACAGTGTAAACATAACGAATATTCTCATGTTGTCAATCCACCTGCGGCAAGTCCGTCGCGTCCACGGACAATGAAACACCCCTTGTCCTGATGAACTTTCCGGGCTCGTAAAACCCCTTTGGCACAGTGGTGTTGGGATAGACCCAGCACCTTGGCCCGATGACGACACCTGGTGTCATCACCGTGTTGCACCCGACCTCCGTATAGTCCCCGATCACGGAGCCGAGCTTTTCCAGCCCGGTGGGACGCGCGTCCCCCCGCCTGTTTATGACAATCTCCCTTATGACGCCGGAGTCTATCTCCCCTGGCGTTCGAAACTGCAGGTTGGCCAGAATCACGCCCGCGCCAAGGTTCACACGGCTACCCAGCACCGAATCCCCCACATAGGCGAAATGCCCCGCGTTTGTGCGGTCCATGAATATCGATTTCTTCACCTCGGTCACATGGCCCACCACGCAACCGTCCCCGATAATAACGGAGCCGCGAAGATACGCCCCCTGCCGTATCTCGCAATTTTCCCCGATAACGCAAGGTCCCTTGATGATCGCCCCATATTCCAGCGTCGTCCCCCTGCCGATAAACACCTTGGCCTGCCTGATATATATATCCTCCTCGACGGCCATGGTCTGCATGACCGAAACGGAGCGTTCACCGGACCCATGGGGGATCCGGACCGAGCCGGGCAGAAGAGCGTGTCCGTATACATCCTGCTCCGTACCCTTTTTGCCATCCAGGAATTCCTCTATTATACCGGGAATCCTCTCCAGGACAGACCAAAGCGCCGGCCCTTCCTTGATGTAATCCAAAAACCGGAACCGGTTGTTGGCCAGAAACATTTCTTCTGATTTCATATTTTTGGTTCCCCCGTCGAAAGATACCATTTTCCAAGCTCCGTCAACACAGCGCCAGGATCGGGATCGGTTAAAAACCCTTGTTTTGTAGCGGTTTCCACAAGCAGTTGACGATATTCCCGATCATCCAGCCCGCCCACAGGAGATTGCGGAGCGCCCCCCCGCCCGGCCGCTGTCAGCAGTTCCATCTCGGCCCTGCCCATCACGCCCTTTTGATCCTTCAACCCCGCTATGAGCCGCCGCAACACCGCCCCGCCAATTTCCAACAGCTTCGTTTCCGCCGTCACATCCCCCCGCAACGTAACCCCGGTTTTGTCCTCCGTGCCGGAATTCCTCACAAACACAGAGCCGGTGTGCAACCCCGATTCGATGATTTTCATATACAGCATATCAGCGTCCTCGGCGCGAACCATCTCCTCGCAAACACCTCCGGGCCACAGTTCCGCCATTTTCTCACAGATAACAGCTCTTACGTCATTCCACACCGCGGTTCCTCTGCGCCACCGGGATTTATCCACATAATAGACATACAAAGTCTTTTTGAACCCACCCGTGAACGGATGACGGATCCTATCGAGCGCAGGCTCGACATCGTCAGCGTGATATCCACGCCTCCACGATCCGCAAATCGCCCCGAAAGTGTTAAGACAGCTCTTGATACCGTTCCCGTGAAAAACCGCGACCCGCGCGCCATCGGCCATTTCCAGGTACCCTTGGGTGATAGTGTGTCCGCTCTCCTCGGCCCCGACCAGAGCCAGCCCCCCGGCGGCGCTAACTTTGTCCCGACCCTCCCCAGCCTCGTCCAGCGCCCTTTCCAGCGCATCGGCCGAGACAGATCCCTTGTCAATAAGGGACCTGATGTGGTTATACACATCGGGAGGCAATGTCCGCCTCCACAAGGCGAGAAACGAACCCAGCAGAATCCATTTGTCACCGACAGCGGTAAGCTCGGTGGCAAAACCCAGTTCCCTGGCTTTTATGGCGGCGGCCAGGTCGCTTTCAACCGTATTGAGAAACAGTCCATCCCCCTCGCCCCGCTCCGCCATATACCCCGCCTGGAGCGCGGCGGTCTCGTCTCCTGTCAGGACGAAAGCCGAATCCGTAAGCGGATTGTAAAAGACACCATAAAACCGGTCACCGTCGCCATCGAACACAGCGGCGCACACCATGGCCGATCCATTCGCCACAAGATCCCGTTTTTTTCTCCCGATTTCAAACAGACGAACCATCGCCATGTTCCCCGCGAACCTGCCGCCGTCAGACACCATGTCCGGCCCGATTTCATCCACCCCTTCCAACTCCGCGACACCGGACCGGACATTGACCGATCCGTCCAGCCTGTCGTTCACCACGACCACTTCGCCGAACCCGGCCTTTTGGAGAATACCCTCCGCCACTTCCGAAAGCGCCCCGTTGGCGCAATCCGCCACAATGGTCATATCCTCAAGCCACGCCGGATCGTCTATCCAGCTATTGGACGGGTCGATCGAATAATTTACAAACACTTCCAGCGCACGATCATGATGGTCTTCTATCGACACGTCGACCGCGGCCCGTTCCACCTCCGCGTAATCCGTGGCAAGGACCCGGCCGCTCAACGCCCGATCATCATCGGGGAGAAGCTTCAATCCGCTCCTTGTGAATATTTTTATCCCGTTGTAAGAAGCCGGATTGTGAGAAGCGGTAACCACGACCACCCCGGCGGCTTTTATATATCGCATATACAGCGCCACGGCGGGGGTCGGCGCCACGCCGGCCACGACCACTCTCGCCCCACCTTTGGCCAACCCGTGCGCCGCCGCGGAGCTGAACACCTTGTCCGGGTCGCGGGGGTCCCACCCGATAACAAAACGATCACCTTCGGATATGAAACCGGACTCGATCAACTGGCGAACATGGCAATAGGTGTAAAGCTCCATGAATCGTTCCGTGATCACGCCATGCCTCATAAACGCCTGTTGTGGCGTCAAGCCGGACAATTCGGGGTCGGTTGAAAGTTTCACACGCCGGCGAACGCCATCGGTGCCCTGGAACAGGAACATATTCCCCTAGGCCACCGTCACCGATTTGGCCAGCGATCTGGGTCTGTCGATATTGCGTTTTAACGTGGTGGCGGTGAAATACGACAGGAGCTGGGCCACCACCATTTGCAGGAACGGAGCGGTGAAGGGTGGGGTTTTCGGGAGGACTATCTGCTCTGTGAAGGGCAGTTTCTCTTTTTTCTTCTGTTTGAATGTCAGCCCGAGAACATATCCGTCACGCGCCCTGATCTCTTCGGCCGAGGAGAGGGTAAGCTTGTACAGCTCCTTCTCCTCCTCCGGCGGGGCGAACACCACGGAATTGAGATTCTCATCAATCAGGGCAATCGTGCCGTGTTTCAAAAATCCGCTGGGCATCCCTTCGGCGTGAACATACGACACCTCCTTCATCTTCAGCGCCGATTCCCTGGCGACAGGATAATAGCGGCCCCTGCCAAGAAACAGCCAGTGCTTTATATGGCTTTGCTGTTGGGCTATTGTATGGATAAAACCCGATTTTTCATTCAACACGTTCTCTATCGCCGCGGGCAGCTCCCGCAATTGCGCCTCGTAACCCCTGGCTTGTTTCGCGGTTATACGGCCATTCATCACCCCCGCCGCCATCGCGATCCTGGCCAGAATTATCATTTGTGAAAGAGCCGCTTTCGTACTGATCACGCATATCTCCGGCCCGGACCCCTGGAGGATCATCTGATCCACCATCCTGGCCATGGACGAACCCATCACGTTCACTATGGCGCCTGTGGTCGCATGGTGGCTCTTGCCGTAACGAAGAGCGTTTAACGTGTCGTATGTCTCCCCGGACTGGGAAACCGCTATGATGGCGGTGTCCTTGTCCACCTGGGCTAAAAACCTGAACTCGTCCGAGGATATCACCATGGGCGTAACGCCGGCGTACCTGCTGAAATAATATTGACCGATCTGGGACACGTAAAAAGTGGTGCCGACCCCCGTTATGTGCAGCGTCTTTTTCTCAAGCGCCATCCTCGCAAAACCCTCCACCAGCTCAGGGTCGATATCCAGGGCGTTATGGACAACCTGGGGCTGTTCATAGATTTCCTTGAGCATGTAATGGGGAAAACCACCCTTTTGCGCCATCTCCGAATCCCACATAAGCTCCTGCACCTGGCGGGACATTGTCTCGCCATCGGATATGCGTTTTAGTATGCAGCTGTCATGGGTGACAATGGCGTATTCCTTGTCCTCCATAAACACGGCGTTTTTGGTGTGGTCGATAAAGGCGTTAAGGTCGGACCCGATATAGTTGACATAATCGCCAAGCCCGATAAGGAGGGGGCTTTCGTTCCTGGCGCAGTATATCCTGTCCGGCTCGTGGCCGGTGACGAGGATGACGGCGTATGTCCCGTCCAGCTCGCGCATGGCGGCCACAAAGGCTTTTTCGACCGATTTGACCTTCCTGTGCCAGTCCTCCACAAGATGCACGATCACCTCCGTATCGGTGGTGGAGCGAAACCGGTGCCCCGCATTTTTCAGCCTTGTCCGGAGCTTTTCATGGTTGGATATTATCCCGTTGTGCGCGATGGAAAAGCCGTTGTCGCACGACATGTGGGGATGAGCGTTGGATTTGGTGACCCCGCCATGGGTGGCCCACCTTGTATGCGCGATGCCGACCGAGCCCTTGAGCCTGCCAAAGTTTTCCTTCTCGCAGACTTCCTCGACAGAGCCGATGTTCTTGCTTATCTTTATTTTTCCAGACCCGTTGAGCATCGCAATCCCGCACGAGTCGTAACCTCTGTATTCAAGATTCCGTATGGACTGGACAAGCCGTGCGCTTATATCCTCCAGTGCAACTATGCCAGCTATTCCGCACATAATTTTACTTCAGGAAAATATTTCTAGCATCGGTGGTGGACCGAGCAATTATGAGGGATCATCACACCAGGATCGATCTTCACCCCCGCGGCCAGGGTGTTCGAAGCCCCGATAACCGCCTTGTCACCTATAAACGCCCCTATCTTCTCCAGCCCGGTGTCGACGATTTTCCCGCCGACTTTCACTTTTACCGGTTTGGAGTCTATGGTGCGGTTGATAGTCATCGTTCCGGCGCCGATATCCACACTCTCGCCAACGACCGAATCGCCTATAAACGACAGCCTGCCGACATTAACGCCGGGAAACAGGGCGCAGTTCTTGAGCTCCGCCCCCACGCCGATCACGCTGTTGGCGCCCACGCACGTATATGGACGAATCAGCACGTTATGCCCGATAAAGGCCCCCGGCCCGATAAACGCCGGCCCTTCAAGCACAGACCCCGCCCGCACTTCCGCGCCTTGGCAGATCCTGACAGGGCCCTTGATTATGGTCTCGCTCAGCTCGACGCTGTGATGTATTTCCGCTGTTTTCCACTGGTCCATTATCATGCGGTTGGCGGTGAGAATGTCCCAGGGATAGGCCATGTCCAGCCAGTCGTTTTCCCATATGGAAGCGCGAAGGGTCTCCTTGTCGATCAGGTTCTTAAGCGCCTGCTCCATGTCGCCCCTGGCTTTTTCCAGGTAGCCGAAAAAACGCTCCGGCAACACGAATACCCCGGAGAGGACATAGTTGCCCAGCCCGGCTTTCTTTTTTGGTTTTTCTATTATCTTTGTGATCTTCATATCCTGGCCAAGATAGACCGCGCCGTATTTCTCGGCCGACCCGGTATGGCAGATAGACGCCACCGGGTCGTTGTGGAGCCCGAACGATTGCAGGGCCACGCTGAAAATGTTGGAGGTGGTCAGGGTGTCTGCGTATACCAACACAAAATGCTCCCCCGGAGAAAAGCGGGATTTGGCTTTCAATATCGCTTTTCCTATCATGGCCTGCTTGCCCTGGTTGATGATGTGTATGGCCATGCCGGAAGGGTGCCCGTGGGAAAGATGGCTCTTTATCACGTCTGCGTGGCTGCCTACAACCATGTTCGCAAGGTTTACACCTGCGGCTTTGAGCATGCCCAGGGTATAGTCGATCACGTACGACCCGCACACCGGGAGCATCGGGTTCGGGCGGGTGCTGGAAAACGGAGCCATGCTCGCGCCGCGGCCTCCTGCCAATACAATCGCTTTCATAACAAAACCTGTTGTGTTTTACGTGAGCCCCGATTATATGCCCAGCGCCGACTTTAGGCAAATCCACCATTCGCCGTCACGCCAGTTGCTCTATCTACTTTCAACACGGGCCATGTACGCATTCGCCAGTGATTCGAGTTGCTCCTTGGTGTTGACCCCCTGCGCCTGCACCGGATCCTCTGTCTTGCAGGATGAAACCGTGAGCCCGCTTTCCACCGCTATGCGTATGAGGTCTGTCAGATAATACTCCCCCTGCGCGTTGTTGTTGTCCACCTTTTTAAGCGCGGGATACAAAAAACCGGAGTCAAACACATATACACCCGCGTTTATCTCCCTGATCGACAACTCCGCTTCTGTCGCGTCCCTGGCTTCCACGTTGGCCACGATACGCCCGTCCCTCCGCACGATCCTGCCATACGCCCCGGGGTCGTCCGGTTCGCAGGTGAGAACGGTCAACGAAGCTTTGGTGTCCTGATGAACCTGGATCATCTTTTTCAAGGTTTCGGCTCCCAACAGCGGCACGTCCCCGGACAGGGTGATTATAAGGCCGGCGAAATCCCCCAGAACAGGCTCCGTCCGGGCTATGGCGTGCCCCGTGCCCAGTTGCGGTTCCTGCACGGCGAACTCCACACCCTCTCCACGAAACCTGTCCATCACCAGATCCCTTCCATGGCCAACGACTATAACGATCCTGGACGGGTTTACCTTGCGGGCCGTTTCAATAACATGGGCAAGCAGGGGCCGCCCGGCAAGGTTGTGCATGACCTTGGGCAAGTCTGATTGCATCCTGGTTCCCTTGCCAGCGGCCATGATGACCGTCGCAATCGGTGGTTGATCACCATTCATCTTGTATAACCTATTCATGCCTCAACGCATCCACCGGGTTGAGTTGCGCGGCCTTGTACGCCGGATACCATCCGAAAAACACTCCGACCACCAAAGCGGTTATGTACGCCACCATTATGGAGTTGGTGGAGACATGGGTTCCCCATTTTGAAAACTGGCCGATGACATGCGCCACCACCACGCCCAGACCCACACCCACAATTCCCCCTATCCCGGACAGGATGGTGGACTCCACAAGAAACTGCTTTAATATATCCCGCCGCTTGGCGCCCAGCGCCTTTCGGAGCCCCACCTCCCTGGTTCGCTCGGTCACCGTAACGAGCATGATGTTCATGATGCCTATCCCGCCAACCACCAGGGATATGGCGGCGATGCCTCCAAGCAGGTATGTGAATGTCCTGGTCATGGATTCCATCGATTTTAGAATATCCACCTGGGACCGGATATGAAAGTCCGCTTCGGCTTCTTTCCTTATCCTGTGGGTGCGCCTTAACAGGGTTTCGATACGAGCCTTGACCTGCGCCATGAAGCCGCGGCTGTCCACCTCTACAAATATGTTGCTGACATGGGAGCCGCCGAATATCCGCTTTTGATACGCGGTGACGGGGATCAGTATCTGGTCGTCCGCGTCCCACCATCCGGCCTGGCCCTTCTCCGCCATGACCGCCACCACCAGAAAGTTTACGCCGTTGATCTTGATATATTTTCCGACAGGGCTGGTGGACCTGAAAAGCGTTTTGGCCACCGTTTTGCCCAGCGCGGCCACTCGCCTGGCCGAGGCGACATCGTGCAATGTGAAAAACTTGCCCTTACGAGTCGAAAACTTTCGGGCGGACAGGTAGTCCGGCGTGGCCCCGATAATATTCGTCATAACGTTTTCACTCATATATTTTACCTGGGCCGTCTGGGCTATGCTTGGCGCGGCGGAGACCACATGGGGAATGGTCTTTCTTATCCGGCGGGCGTCGTCCATGGTCAGCGTTTGCGCGGGGGCGCTGCGCACATGGTGTTTTTGCAGCAGGCCGGGACGGATAATCAGCAGGTTGGAGCCCAGGTTCTGTATGTTGCGGGCCACATCATATTTCGCCCCTTCCCCCAGCGCCACCATCGCCACCACCGCCGCCACTCCTATTATCACACCCAGCATGGTCAACAGCGACCTGCTCAACGACCCGCGAAGCTCCCTGAAGGCGACCTGGACAATGATCCTGAACATGTTATGAATCAATCGAATCCAGGGCTTTTTTCGCCACGCCGAGTATCCCCGCGTCATCGCCAAGCCGCGAATTCACAATTTTAAGTTTAGCCCCTGTCAGTGTATAGGCGGATTTCAGGGCCGTTCTTCTCGCCGAAGGTTTCATCAACCCGAAAGCCCGAGCCATCCCGCCGCCTATTACAAACCGTGACACACCCAGGACCAGGGCCAGTGTTCCCATGGCCGCGCCAAGGTCTCTTCCCGCTTCTTTCAGGATACGAGCACAAAACGGGTCCCCCTTTTCTCCCAGCCTGGCGATCAACCTGGCGTCGATCTTTTCAATGTCGCCCCGGCAGGCCTTTTTCAGCCACACGGAGCCGGGGTCGGCCATTCTCTCTATCGCGGTGCGCCTGACCCCGGTCGCCGACGCGGTGGTCTCCAGGCATCCAGAGCTTCCGCACCCGCAAGGTCTGCCATCGGGGTGTATGGTGATGTGCCCCACTTCGCCAGCCATCCCCCGGGCGCCGCGCAACAACTCACCGGCCAGGACAACACCTCCACCTATTCCCGTACCCAGGGTCAGCGTTACAAAATCGGACCAACCTTTAGCGGCTCCCAGCCACCCTTCTCCGAGAGCGGCGGCGTTGGCGTCGTTTTCCAGTGTTATGGAACAATCCGCGAACTCTTCGCCCACATCTTTCGCCAGGGGAACATTTCGCCAATCGGGAAAGTTCGGCGACCTGACGACCTGTTTCCTGGAAAAATCAATCGCACCGGCGGACGCTAAGCCGATGGCCAAAGGGGGCGCACCCATCGAAACAACGACATTTTCCACGGCGGACCTGATGATTTTTACAACCTCGCCGTATCCCAGGGAAGCTCCCGACTCCAGCTTGACCCTGGCGTATATCCTGCCCGCAGGCAAAACCGCCGCGGCTCGGACATATGTCCCGCCCAGATCGACCCCTATTACATACCCTCCTGGTTTCATGATGTATATCATACCAACTAATGGCCCAACAGATGTTGTTAATAGAGCCCGGTTATGATACAAACGGCTTAACACGATTGGAGATAAATTGCATGAGCGACGAGGAAAAATTCGGCGGAGTGGACAACGAGTTGCTGGAGGATTTCGAAGCCGAGCTGGCGGACGAATATCACGCCAGCAAAAAAAAGCGCAACCTTATTTTTATCGGGATAGCCGCGGGAATAATCATCGCCCTGGTGTTGACATCCGAGAACCCGGAACCTACGCATGTAGAGGAAATAACAGCGACCGTCGAACCCGGAAAAGAAAAACCGCGGGAAACACCCCGTGAGGAACCGCAGGATATCGAAACGCAAATAGCGAAGCTACAGGAGCAAAACCAGATAGACGAAGATTTTAAGGCTCCGGGCGCACTGATGGAAGACAAGCCCCTTGAACCTGCCAAAACAATTGAAGAACCGGCAAAACCCACACCTGTTACGGTAGAACAAGCCGCGGGACAGACACCCGAAGATGACAAAAAAGAGCCGGAGCAGGTGGAGCGGGAAACCGGTCCCGAGCCGGAACCGGCGCCAGCCAAGGCCACGCCCACAAGCGACACCGCACGGCAAAAACCCGAATCTGCGGCGCAATCGGTCCGAGCCGTAGAGTCGAGCCCGTCTCCGGAGACGGCGGGGACCGGCGCATTTTCCGTGCAGACGCTGGCGACCACCGATGCGATACGGGCGCTTGCTTTTCGGGACAGCCTGATGAAAAAGGGATATGATTCGTGGATATCCATGGGAAAGGCGCGGCAGGAGCTTTACAGGGTGGATGTGGGTGAATTCAAGTCCATACGTGATTCGTCCGGCATGTCCGCCAGCCTGGGCGAGGCAGGATTTACGACCAGGGTCAAGTATCGCGACAACGGATCAGGAGTGACCCTGGTGGCGGGAACTTTCAGCGTACGGGCGAGCGCGGAAAAACTCCACCGACGCATAAAGTCCGCCGGATTTCCATCCAGGATAACCGTCACAAAAACGCCGGTCAGCTTGTATAAAGTCCGTATCGGCAAGTATAAAACCAGAAAAGAAGCGGAACAGGCCATGGCTTCTTTCAACAATGCCGGCATCAGGACCCTGGGAATCACCCGTTGATGATTTTCAACCTAGCTGACCGTAACCCGGCGATATCCCGCCCGGGTTCTGATTAACCGGCGGCTGGTTTTAATATAAACACTCACCTCGGTTTGCCATAAATCCAGATGACGACGAAAAACGACAGGGTGTGGAAAGAGCCGGAGCTGGCCAAAACATTTCTTGAAAATGTACGTGGCGCGATCCCGATGGCTTCCGATCAGATCGACACCATGCTGAGAATAATAGAAGCCGCCGCTCCGCATCTTAAGAGGTTTTTCGATATCGGCTGTGGTGGCGGGATACTTGGCGGAGCCATCCTGGAAAGATATCCGGACGCCAAGGGGGTGTTCTACGATTTATCGGAAAGCATGATCAACTCCGCCAAAATCAGGCTTAAAGATACGGTGCGCCAGCCGGAATTTGTGGTCGGGGATTTTCAATACAGTCGATGGACGGATTCCGTCCGCCCATTTGGCCCTTTCGACGCCGTGGTGTCGGGATTCTCCATCCACCACCAGACCGATGAGAGAAAAAAGGGGCCGTATAAGTAGATACTGGGCCCGCTAAAGCCGGGCTGTGTGTTTTTAAACCTGGAGCATGTGTCTTCGTGTGGCAAGTGGGTGGAAACAATTTTTGATGATATGTTTGTCGATTCGCTGTACGACTGCCACAAGAACCATAGATCGACCATGTCCAGGGACGAAATAGCCACCAGGCGCTATTACAAAAGACCCGACAAGGAGGCCAACATCCTTACGCCTGTGGAGAAGCAGTGCGCGTGGTTGAGGGATATCGGTTATGAGAATGTCGACTGCTATTTCAAGATATTCGAGCTGGCCCTGTTCGGAGGGACACGACCGATAGATTAACCGACCAGGTTATAATCCCTCACCCGGAAATAAACCCCCAGCTCGTTCTCCGCCAGTCGCCGGCAAGCTTCAATGTCCACCTTGCCCTCTATGGCCACGGCAGTGGCGGTGACTTTCAGCCCCCGCCGCCTGGTAGCTTTGATAAACTCGATCAGCCCCTCATACGCACCCGGCGACTTCGGGTTGCATATTGCGTTGTACGTATCAGCGTCGGGAGCGTTCAGGCTGACAGAAACCTCGTCAACAAGGCCCACAAGCTCCGGTGTAATGTCCCGGCCGGCGATAACAGAGCCGTGACCGTTGGTGTTAAGCCGTGTGTGCCCGCCCATGGCCTTTACCGCCCTGGCCACCTCTTTGACCCGGTCCAGTCGCAGTGTCGGCTCGCCATATCCGCAAAACACCACCTCGTCATACCTGGTCGGGTCGCCCACCGCTTCTATCATCTCTTCAGTGGTCGGGTCGCGTTCGATACGCAGGTTGTGCCCCTGCACCGTGTCGGAATGGAATCTGGCGCAGAAATAGCACTCGTTGTCGCAACTCCTGGTGACGTTCAGGTATAGCGAGTTTCTGATCATGTAGGCCACCTCGCCGGCGCCCGGATCACCCACCTTGAAAAGCGTCTTGAAATTGGAAACCGATATTCTCTCCATATCCTCGTAGGTGACACCTCTTGTTGTCGCCGCCTGGCCAATGACATGGGATATCAGCGACGGCTCGTTTCTCTTGCCCCGTTTTTTCCGGGGCGCAAGATATGGCGAGTCGGTCTCCACCAGCAACCTGTGGCCCGGGACAACGCTCAAGGACTCCCTCAATCCGGCGGCCTTTGGATATGTGATGTTGCCTGCAAAAGAGATGTACATGTTCATCGCCAGGCACGCGCGCGCGTCGTCCGGTGTCCCGGCGAAACAGTGCATCACTGCGCCGGTTTGCTCCACGCCCTCGTCTCTCAGGATTTCAAGACAATCCTCCATGGCGTTCCTGCAATGGATCACCACCGGTTTGCAAACCTCCCGGGCAAGGGCCAGATGAGCCCGAAACGCCTTTTGTTGCGCCTCTCTTGGAGACCTGTCACGGTAATAATCGAGACCGGTCTCGCCGATCGCCACCACCTCCGGAGCCGCCGCGGCAAAGCGCATTTTCTCTATAACTTCGCCGTCCACATCTTTTGCGTTGTGGGGATGCACGCCGACCGAGGCGAACATGTCGGGATTGGCGCGAGCCAGGTCGATGGCGACACGGGTGGTGGCCAGGTCGTACCCAACGTTGAGCATAAGACAGACCCCGGCCCCCCTGGCTCTGGCGATCACTTCGTCGCGATCATCCTTAAACGCCGGGTCATTGAGATGGCAATGGGAATCTGCGGACATATTTCGTATATTTCAGCGACCACACGCCACGGTTTAGCGGATTATGGTCGCCGATCGGCTTTCGCCCGTGGAAATAATGGACACCGGAGCCATGATCAGCTCTTCTATCCTGTCTATATACCTTTTTGCGCCATCCGGCAGGTCGTCATAGCTGTCCACGCCGGCGGTGGACGATTTCCATCCGGGATGAGTTTCATATGTGGGCGTGACATTTTCCAGCAACCTGGTCTCCTCCGGCATATTGTCATACCGCTTGCCGCCGGACTGGTATCCCACGCAGATTTTGATCTCGTCAAAACCGTCCAGCACATCGAGCTTCGTAAGAGCGATGGAGCCGATGCCGTTTATCTGCACGCCGTATCTTCCCACAACCGCGTCCAGCCAGCCACACCGTCTCGGCCTGCCGGTGGTGGCGCCATACTCGTCCCCATCGTCACGCAACCTCTGCCCGTCCGCGTCCTCCAGCTCTGTCGGAAACGGCCCTTCGCCCACACGGGTGGTATACGCTTTCATGATCCCCAGCACTTCCGTGACAGAGTTGGGCGGGACACCGAGACCGACACACACACCCCCCACCGACGCCGGTGAAGATGTGACATAAGGGTATGTGCCATGGTCGAGGTCAAGCATGGTCCCCTGGGCTCCTTCGGCCAGGACGGATTTGCCGGCGGCCAGCGCCTTTCGGAGCATGGAACCGCAATCACCTACGTAGTCTCTCATTCTTTCGGCGTATCCCAGATAGGATTCGATGATCTTTTCCGCATCCACCCCGCCGTCGCCGGAAAGGTTGGAGAACATGGCGTTTTTCTGGGAGACAGCCTGCCTGACGCGATCGGAGAAATAGCCGGGATCAAAAAGGTCGGCCACTCTCAACCCCGTTCGTGAAGCTTTGTCCGCGTACGCGGGCCCGATACCCCTTCCGGTGGTCCCGAGCTTTGTGCCGCCGGTGTCTTTTTCAGACGCGTTGTCGATCAGCTTGTGATAAGGCATGATAAGATGCGCGCGGCCAGAGACAAAAAGCGATCCTCTGACATCAAATCCCCGCGCGGTCAGCTCGTCCAGCTCCGTAAGAAACGCCTCCGGGTCCAGCACCACTCCGGAACCTATCAGGCAGGTTTTCCCCTTGCGCAAAACCCCGGAGGGGATCAGGTGCAGCACATATTTGTCCTGACCGATGACCACCGTGTGTCCCGCGTTGGCGCCTCCCTGGTACCGGGCGACGATATCCATCCGGTCGGACAGCATGTCCACTATTTTGCCTTTGCCCTCGTCGCCCCATTGGACGCCGACAATAGCCGTAACTGGCATAACCGTTATCCTTTCGCCGTAAGGTTCAACAAGCCACCGGTCATGGCCGCTCGTCCGGATGTCATAATTTCACCAATTTCAGGTCCAGGATATTTTCAATCTTCGCCAACTGCTCCATCTGATCATCGGAGGGTATGGAGTCTATGTTGACGATAGCCATGGCTTTTCCCCCGGTTTTATTACGTCCAAGGTTGAAGGCGCCTATGTTTATCCCGCTGGCTCCCAGGCAGGCCCCGATCTGCCCGATCACGCCAAGTTTGTCGTTATTTGTAAAGATCAGCATGGTTCCCTCAAGCTTGGCTTCTATCAGGAACTCCTCCAGCTTCACCAGCCTGGGCTCATCACCTATGAACACCGTTCCCTCCACATGCACTTCCCGGTTTTCCGTTTTCAGCCGGAGCCCGATAAGAGCTGCGAAATTGCGTTTGACAGAGCTTGTGGTGGCGGAGACCACTATCCCCCGCGACTCGGCCAGAAACGGGGCGTTTACCATGTTGACAGACTGGTCCACATAGTTTTGGAGAACCCCCTTGAGTATCGCCTGGGTGATCGGCCGCTGGTCCATTTCCGTAAGCTCGCCCATATACTCCACCCGGACCTCCAGGACGCCCCCTTCGGCTATCTGGGAGATGAACGAGCCCATCTGCTCCCCCAGCGCAAGATAAGGCTTGATCACCGGAAGCAGTTTCGGATCGACGGAAGGGACGTTGACGGCGTTGCGAATAAGCCCGGTGGAAAAATAGTCCACAAACTGCTCCGCCACGGCCAGAGCCACGTTTTCCTGCGCTTCGGCGGTGGAAGCGCCCAGATGGGGGGTGAAGATCACCTGTTCAAGCTCGAACAACGGAGAGTTCTCCGGAGGTTCCGTCTCGAACACATCCAGGGCCGCTCCGGCCACTTTGCCTTCTTTTATGGCCCCGGCCAGGTCCGCTTCGTTTACTATACCGCCACGGGCGCAATTTACAATGCGTACCCCCGTTTTCATTTTCGAGAAAGCCTCTGCGTTCAACAGGTTTTTTGTTTTTTCGGAAAGGGGCGTGTGGACAGATATTATGTCCGCACGGGAATACAGCTCGTCCAGGGACACCAGTTCCACCCCCAGTTTCTCCGCCGCGTCATGGCTTATGAAAGGGTAGAACGCTATAACCCGCATCTCCAGGCCATGGGCGCGCTTGACGACGATGGAGCCGATCCTGCCGATGCCCACCACCCCCAGGGTCTTCCCGAAAAGCTCCATCCCCATGAACTTTTTCTTTTCCCATTTCC
>JAJRZK010000005.1 GCA_024275315.1 Nitrospirota bacterium | reverse complement strand
TTTTCGGGACGCTCAAGACGGAGCTTGTATACCATCAGGATTACGGGACACGGGCCGAGGCGAAGGGCGATATCTTCGAGTGGATCGAGGTGTTCTACAACCGCCAGCGGCGGCACTCCGCCCTTGGATATTTGTCTCCGGCCAGGTACGAGGCTATGATGGCAAAAGCTGCTTAGAAAAGTGTCCGTGAAAATGGGGGAAGATCAACATGCTTTATTTGGCGCAAACCGCTTAGAACCATTCTTGCTAAATGTATGGCATACATCCCTTTTCTGTTCCGTCCTATTTTATCATTTCGAACTGAGATTTGCACTATGTGAACTACTCACGAATTGACGGACAGTGTGTAACCTGGCGTCAGCAATGTGCTTTTGGGCAAATGGAAACGGATATCAGGGCAGGGTCGTTGGGAGATACGGTCAAGCGCCGTGGGGCGGATGAACTTCGCCGTCTTCAAAGACTGGAAAGCTTCAAATCAGCGTGGGCCGATAACAGAAGGGTTTTGCGATGTATCAGACCACTCCTTTCTCTTTTAGAAACGGGACGTAGCCGCGATCAGATTGGGCTATGTGGTTGACAAGCCAGTCCGCTAAAAATCCCATCACCTCCACGGCCATTATTTTAATTTCTGCGTCGTAATCGGATTTGAACTCTCGAACCCGGGCCAAAAGTTCTTGGTGTTCATGGAAATGCTTTTCATAACCGGGAAAACCATGCTTTTTCATCAGACGTTCCTCGTCTGAAAAGTGAGTCATTGTGTATCGCATCAATTCATCCAGCACTTTGCCCAGAGCCTCCTTGCTCTTACCCTCCTTCATGCCATCATGCAACTGGTTGATCAGCCCCAAAAGGGTCTTGTGCTGGCTGTCAAAAAGGTCTATTCCTACGCTAAATTTCTCGCTATCCCATTCCGCATACATAACCACTCCAGCAAATACGGTAAATCTATACAATCCCATCCATCGGTTCCAGCTTACCAATATCGGTCCATTTCAGCAACGATGTTCGGCCTCATAGATCAGATAGCAAGTTAAAATATCCGGTATAGGTCGCACTTATCTGTCCGGCTTACCCGCCCTTGTGGGCAATATACCTGGTGGAGATGATAAAGCTGGATAAAAGAGGGATTTTTCGGATTAAAAGTCTGATGCTCTACCCTACCGGGCTACGAGGGCTTCAATATTTAACGAGCTGAAAAATGAAGTTTTTCATTACACCCCAAATGGCAACACAAGTGACAACACTCATTTATCCATAGATCCAGCGATTCACAGTTACGGCGTTTTGGCCAGAGCCTACACCGGAAAGCAGACCTGGATCGCTTTTGGCAACGTGAAAACCGTTAAATTGGTGGAGCCGTAAGGTTCCCCGTCGCATTCGGACGGTAGCGGGCGCTCTGTTCTTATCTCCACCCGGCTGGATATGATCTTTCGGACGCCATCTTGCTCGCCATAGGAGCCGGTGAACATTTTACCCAGTTTCAGCGCCATGGACAGGGGGTTGGTTTTTTCGAATATTGTCACTTCGAACACGCCATCGTTCAGATTTACGCCGAGGCCGAACAACATCCCGCCTCCGGCGTAGGCTCCCTTGGAGACGGAGACGGTCAACGCGTTATAGCTGAACACCCCCTTTTCGGTCACGATTTCCACCTCGAACGGTTTATAGGTGAAAAGGCTGGCCATTGTCGGAACCACATAACGAAGCTTTGCAGGAAGGGGGTATTTGGCGTTCTCTTTTTTCCGGACTATATCGGGGATCATGCCGACGCTTGCCATGTTCACAAAATATCGTCTGCCGCAGAATTCATTGTCATAATCGATCACCCCGACATCCACGGGACCAAGCCGGTGATCTGTAACAACATCCATCCAGCTTACGGGAGGATTGTCCTTTGTTACGGATGAATAATAATCTCCGCCGCACCCCCCTTTTGCCACGATAAGAGCGGCCTGATCGTTGATAATCCGGCCGTTTTCGAAAAACCCGTTCACCACCGCGTTGATCGATCCGTCGCCCCCGACGACAACGATTCGCTCAATCCCGCGCCTCACAAAATCCTTGGCCGCCATAACCGCCTGCTCGCGGTTGTCCGGCAGGATATGCTTAAACGATCCGAGACGGTGGCGGAAATATGATTCCATGCGCGCCAGATATTTGCGCCCTATTCCGGCGCCGGCAAACCTGTTGATAATAAACCTGAATTCCATTGTATCCCCCTGTCACATCCTATCACGCCAGATCCATGAAATCACAGGATCTGTAACAGAAAAATGGAAATTACACTGAAAAAAGCAATTGCAAAAGGATGGGCAAACCTGGCGGGAGTGGCTATACATAATCATATCAAATAGTTACAAAAACACTGGCGCATGTTCCAGCGAGTGAGGCGGCCAATCGACAGATTTTTGCTTTTTTTTCGTTTACTTTCGCCGCCGTTTATATATAATGAACCGCGACAGTGTAATTGATCGCATCTCAAGATAGGGTAAGGAGGCCTGATGGCTAAGGAAGAAAACGACAAAAACCGCTCTTTGGATCACGCGTTCGCCCAGATCGAAAAACAGTTCGGTAAAGGCTCCATTATGCGGATGGGGGACGACAGCACGGCAGGTGAACCTGTGCAGGTCATCCCCACCGGGTCGTTATCGGTGGACTTCGCCCTTGGGATAGGCGGCCTTCCGAGAGGCCGCGTGACGGAGATATTCGGTCCGGAATCGTCAGGAAAGACGACGCTGTCCCTGCACGTGATCGCCGAAGCGCAGAAAACCGGCGGTAACGCCGCCTTCATAGACGCAGAGCACGCCCTCGACCCTGTTTACGCCCGCAACCTGGGAGTGGATATCGACAGCCTGATCATCTCCCAGCCGGATACGGGCGAACAGGCCCTGGAGATCGCCGAAGTCCTTATCCGCTCCGGCGCGGTGGACGTTATAGTGGTCGATTCGGTGGCGGCCCTTGTTCCCAAATCGGAGCTGGAAGGAGATATGGGCGATCCCCAGATGGGCATGCAGGCCCGCCTGATGAGCCAGGCGCTTCGTAAGCTGACGGCGGTCATTTCAAAATCGAAAACCAGCCTTCTTTTCATCAACCAGATTCGGCACAAGATAGGGATCAGTTTCGGCAATCCCGAAACCACGACGGGCGGCAACGCGCTGAAGTTTTATTCCTCGGTCAGGATCGATATCAGGCGGGTGACCTCCATAAAGGACCAGGGCGAAGTCGTGGGGAACCGCACCCGCGTAAAGGTGGTAAAAAACAAAATGGCGCCACCGTTCCGCAACGCGGAGGTGGACATAGTATTTGGCGAAGGCATCTCCAAAGAGGGAGACCTGATCGATCTCGGGGTGTTGCACGGGCTGGTCCAGAAATCCGGCGCATGGTTCTCCTATGGCGAGGAGAGGATCGGCCAGGGCAAAGAAAACGCCAAGAAGTTCCTTCGTGACTATCCGGAGACAGCGCAGGAACTGGAAAACAAGTTGCGCGAGAAGCTCGGGCTGCCCCAGCTGTCGGAGATCGTGGCGACGGAGCAATAGCCATGGATGCAACGCCTCGTATTGACATGCTGGACCGGCTGGAGGCTGCCCGCGTATGAAACGGTGTGAATGGTCGGAAGGGCATCCTCTCTACATCCACTATCATGACAACGAATGGGGTGTTCCGACACATGACGACAGGACATTATTCGAGTTTCTCATCCTGGAGGGAGCCCAGGCGGGGTTGAGCTGGCTTACGGTGCTGAAAAAACGGGAAACCTACCGAAAAGCCTATGACAATTTCGATTACACCAGGATCGCCCGTTACGATGACAAAAAAGTCGCAAAACTGTTGAACGACAAAGGGATCATCCGCAACCGTCTCAAGGTGTCCGCTTCGATAACCAACGCGCGATCCTTTATCGACGTGGTCGAGGAGTTCGGCGATTTCGACAGCTATATATGGCGGTTTGTGGACGGGGAGCCGGTGAGGAACAAATGGAGGAGAGTAAACCAGATTCCATCAAGCGTCCCCGCCTCCGACGCCATGAGCAAAGACCTCAAGAGACGGGGGTTCAGGTTCGTCGGCTCCACGATCTGCTACGCTTTCATGCAGGCGGTGGGCATGGTGAACGATCATGTCGTAAGCTGTTTTCGATACAAGGATTTACCATGAGCCAAGATGACGGCCGGTGACGCAGAACAAGGAACGCGAGCGTTGCCGAAACCACGCGTACAGGCTCTTGGCTCGCAGGGATCATTCCTGTTTCGAGTTGCGCGCGAAGCTCCTGGCGAAAGGTCACGGCGTCGACGTAACCGACGATGTGATCGGGGAGCTGACCGAAAAACGCTACCTGAACGACGATGCGTATTGCAAAAGGTTCGCCGCGGCCAGGGTTGACAGGATGAAGCTGGGCCCGGCGAGGATTGAACAGGACCTTTCCCGCAAGGGTTTTGCGCCGGAGCTGATTGCAGACACGATTACGGAGCTTTTTCGGGATGACGCGGATGAGATGGACATCGCGCTGAAAGCGGCCGCGAAAAAGCTGGCGGGGCTACGTTACGATATGAAAAAAGAGACTGTAAAACAAAAAATATACAGCTACCTGGCCCGACGGGGGTTCTCGGCGGAAGTATCCAGGGCGATCGCCCTGGACCGGCTTGACATCCTGATGACGGAAACCTGGGACCAACGCCCATGAGCCTGTACATCTGCATGACCCAGGCGATTACGTTCGCTTTGGGAATCAGCGTCGGCAGTTTCCTCAACGTCGTCATACACCGGTTGCCCAGGAACCAGTCTGTGATAAGTCCCGGTTCGCATTGCCCGGAGTGCGGGTCTGTCATACGGGTTGTCGATAACGTACCGCTGTTAAGCTGGGTGATCCTCCTCGGGTTGTGCCGGGATTGCGGCGCGGTCATCTCCTCCAGATATTTCCTGGTGGAGCTTTTGACGGGCGCGTTGACGGTGGCGGTCATAGCGAAATACGGAGTCACCACGCAGGGGTTGCTGTATTGTTTCCTGGTGTGGACGCTGATATCCGTCTCTTTCATCGACCTGGAACACCAGATCATACCCGACGAGCTCAGCGTGGGCGCGGCTATCTCCGGCCTGGCGGTATCGTTCATGACACCCATCGGGTTTGACGGAGCCCTGGCCGGTTTTCTCCTCGGGGGGGGCGTTTTTTTTATCCTGGCGATCGCCTACCCGGGAGGCATGGGAGGGGGAGACATCAAGCTTATGGCGGCGATCGGCGCGTTTATCGGCTGGAAACTGGTATTGCTGACAATACTGATCGGCTCTGCCGTGGGTTCCGTCGCGGGGCTGTCGAGCATGGCTCTTTTCGGCAAAACCCGCAAGGACAGAATACCCTTCGGCCCTTTCCTGGCCCTTGGCGCGATAATCTCTGTCCTGTGGGGGGACTGGGTAATCGCGGTCTACCTGGATACGATCGTTTAAAATTTCCCGACAGTGGCCCGCCGCGCCGGCTGGCCGAAAAAAGGCCTCCCGCACGCCTGTTAAAGATTGGGCTGGCTGGAAAACTGGTCAAGCCTGGCGGATGTGACACGAAGCTTGCTGGACAGGATGTTCGACAGGTTTCTGTAGAGTTTCCCGGCGGTGTGGTCATCACATCTTAACAGCGAAACCTGGTGAAGAGCCAGCACACGGCAGTCGGTTTCCGCCGTCGCCGTGGCGGACCGGGGGCCGCCGTCTATTATTCCCATCTCGCCGAAGACCTCGCCTCTTCGCAGGGTCAGTATCAGGATCGAACCTTTTTCGTGACGTCCCCGGGATATCCTGACGGCGCCGGACAGCAGAAGGTACATCTCCCTGGCGATGGAACCTTCCTCGAAAATAACGTCCCCCTTTTTGTAGTCCCTCGTCTGGCACACCTGCAAAAGCCTGTATATTTGGGAGTTGTCCAGGTCGAAAAAGAAGGAAAAACTCTCGCGGTATTGACGTAAAATCTTCAGGGTTTCATTGGTGATCGCCTCGCCGTCGCTGGCAAAAAAGTTCTCGTGAACAATCTCGTCAAGCTGGTCCGCAAACGCCTTGCACGACCGCAACCGCAAGCTTGCGTCTTTATTGAGACACAGCGTAATAGTCGCCGCTATCTTGTCCGGAATGGCGGGATTCATCTCCTTTACAGGCTTCGGCTCCACCCGCAGGATCCTCTCGTACAGGGCGAACCGGTTTTCCGCGGTAAACGGACGTTTGCCGGTGAGCAGTTCATACGCCACCACTGCCAATGAGAAAAGGTCGCTTCTGCCGTCCAGGCTCTCGTGGTTTATCTGTTCCGGGGACATGTAGTAAGGTGTGCCGCCGATAACGCCCGTGTCTTCCTCTTTCAGGTTCAGCTCGCTTTCCTCGGCCGCGTAGGCGACACCAAAATCCATCACCTTCGCCTGGCCGTTCGACATCAACATGATGTTCGACGGCTTTATATCACGGTGAATAATGCCGCGCTGATGGGAGTAATCAAGAGCGTTTCCAACCTGGATAAGAATCTCCAGCTTGTGTTTCATATCCAGCTTGGGACCATGCCCGGCTATTATCCTGTTGAGAGTGACCCCTTCGAGAAGCTCCATGACCAGATAATGAAGCGAATCCTGGGTTCCGGCGTCATAGATCGTGACAAAGGTATGATGGGAAAGCTGGCCGGAAATACGCATCTCCTGCTCGAACTGGCGACGAATTATGTCCGAAGTGCTTTCAGGCCAGGCCTTCTCCGAGGTGTCGACTATTTTGATCGCCACGTCACGGCCAATAAGCTCGTCCGATGCGCGATAGATTTTCCCCATGCCGCCTTTGGCGATCATCTCGCGGACCTTGTATCGGCCCAGATGTTTGGGAACTTTCATTTGGCTACCTTAACACGCTTGGGGTACGGACAATAACATAACTATTCAGCACCGCGTCACGACAGCCGCGATTTAGCGCCCATGGCGCCCGGTGTGGTCCCAGTGGGACCTATTTCGCCCGTTCCAGGTATTTACCTTCCGCCGTGTCCACGCGCACTTTCTGTCCCACATCGATAAACTGCGGCACAGTTATAACCTTGCCAGTCTCCAGCGTAGCCTGCTTGCCCGACCCGGTCACAGTCGCGGTTTTAAGCATTGGATCGGTTTGCGTAATGGTAAGCTCCACCACCTTCGGAAGACTGATCCCTATGGGAACGCCATCATGAAGCTCCACGGACACCTTCGTGTTCGGAGCTAGGTACTCTCTGGCGTTCGACAGGATATCCCCGGAGAGAAATATCTGCTCGTACGTTTCGGTGTTCATGAAACAGAGCCCGGCCGAATCCTCGTACAGGTATTCCATCTCCGCCTGTTCCAGCGTGGCCCGCTCGACCTTCTCTTCCGTGCGCAACCTCGTTTCTGTCTGGTTGCCCTGCGCAATGTTTCTCAGTTTGAGCTGGGCATAAGCCCCACCCTTCCCCGGTTTGACGGTTTCGATGGACATGACACGCCATAACTGCTTGTTATATATAATCATATTACCGACCCTGAGAGAGCCGGCATTCACATAAGACGCCATTATTCAAACTTCCCGCTAATTAAAAGGATCAAGTCTCTTCAATCATAATTTCAACCAGTGGTAATGATAACCAACTTGCCGCAGGTTTCACAAGAGTTGTTTAACCGGCGCCAGCGCGCCCGACCCCAAATTAGATTTTCTACATGCGGCAGTTATGTTAGTCTGTATGCGAATCGAGCTGTTTTTCATGAGCAAGTCCACGGCCTTAATTAGAGGGATTAAGCCACTGGGATGCGTGATATTTTTCGATACGACCCATTCCGAAAACCGCTGGTCGATCATGACCGGACAGCCCGTGAGGGCGCTTTGTGGAGGTTAAGTAAATGGATACCACGAACAAGGTAGTAGCCGAGCTTAAAGAGTTTGGATTCCGCAACATGACAGGTGTTTACAGAAACCTGCCCATACCCGCGCTGTACGAGGAAGCGGTCCGGCGCCGCGAGGGTTCCATAGCCCACCGTGGCCCGTTTATCGTCCGCACCGGGCAATACACAGGCCGATCCCCCAACGACAAGTTTATCGTTCGGGAGGCGTCGAGCGAAAAGCACATCTGGTGGGGTGACGTAAACCGGCCCATAGACGAGAAGAAATTCAACAATCTCATGTTGCGCCTGCAAGCCTACTGGCAGGGGAAGGACATGTTCATGCAAGACTGCTTCGCCGGGGCCGACAGCAAATACCGCATCGCGTTGCGAGTCATAACAGAAGACGCCTGGCACTCCATGTTCGCCAGAAACATGTTCATCAGGATTTTCGACGAGGAGCTGTTGAACAATCATAAGCCCGATTTTACCGTGATAAACGCCCCGAGGTTCACCGCTGACCCGAGTGTTGACGGGACAAATTCCGAAGCTTTCGTGCTTGTTCATTTCGGCAAGCGGCTTGTGATAATCGGAGGCACCAGCTACGCCGGGGAGATAAAAAAATCGGTGTTTACGATCCTGAACTATCTGTTGCCAAGAAAATCGGTCATGTCCATGCATTGTTCGGCGAATATAGGAAAAGACGACGATGTCGCCATTTTCTTCGGTCTTTCCGGCACAGGCAAAACGACCCTTTCCTCAGACCCGTCACGCCGCCTCATAGGAGATGACGAACACGGGTGGAGCGAGTCCGGAGTGTTCAATTTTGAAGGTGGATGTTACGCAAAAATCATCCGGCTGTCCAAAGAGGCCGAGCCGGAAATATACGCCAACACCGAGCGGTTCGGCACCATCTTAGAAAACGTCTCGATGGAGTATGGCCTGCGAAGGGTGGATCTGAACGACGACACGTTGACGGAAAACACCAGGGCGGCCTATCCGATTACCGACGGGCATGTTCCCAACGCAGAATTGAGCGGTATGGGCGGGCATCCAAAGAACATTTTCATGTTGACCGCAGACGCTTTTGGTGTACTGCCTCCCATATCCAAAATGACACCGGCCCAGGCCATGTTCCATTTCATATCAGGCTACACAGCCAAAGTGGCTGGCACCGAGCGGGGAATATCGGAACCCAAAGCCACTTTTTCCACCTGTTTCGGCGCGCCTTTCATGGCGTTGCATCCTTCTGTATACGCGGACCTTCTCGGGGACAAGATCGCCAATCACAAAGTGAACTGCTGGCTGGTGAACACCGGCTGGAGCGGGGGGCCGTACGGCGTTGGCGACCGGATGAAAATCTCCTATACCAGGGCGATGCTCGCCGCGGCGCTGGAGGGCAAGCTCGACAACACCGAGTTTGTCCCCGATCCCCTGTTCAATGTGCTGACGCCCAAAAATGTGCCGGGAGTTCCTTCGGAGGTGTTGTCGCCGAAAAACACGTGGGCGGACAAGAACGCCTATGACGAAAAGGCAAAAGAGCTCGCAGGCAGGTTCCGGGAAAATTTCAAAGAGTACGAGTCGTCCGTATCTGATGAGGTAAGAGCGGCGGTGCCGTTTGTATCTGATTGACACCCGCAGACCCACAAAGGTCAACCAGACTCCACGGGGCGCGGACCCGTGGGGTCACCGCGGCCCCTCAGTGTCCTCGGGGCGGCTACGGTTGATACAGGGTTGTTTTTTTGAATAAATGAAATTGGCCGGCGCGTATACGGATATGACCAGCCCAGCTTTTCGTGTCATCGTTTCCGCTTCGGATTTCTATGACTCCCTGTTTGCCGATATAGGCGCCGCGAAAAAATCGGTGATCATGGAAATGTACTGCATAGAAGAAGGTCCCATCGCCTCGAAACTGAACGACCTCCTCGTTGATCGGGCTCGAAAAGGGCTGGATGTGCGGCTGATGTACGACTCGGTCGGATCGTTTGGCGTCTCGAACAGCTATTTCGACAAGATGGCCGCCGCCGGCGTTAAAATCCACGAGTACCACCCGGTCAATCCCCGAAGAACAAAAGGGGCGTTTTCGTTGCGGAAACTGTTTCGCCGCAACCACAGGAAGCTGATATTGATCGACGCTTCTGTCTACTACCTGGGGGGGATGAACATCGGTGAAAAGTTTTTGGACTGGAAAGATATCATGATTCGCGGCGCGGGGAGCGAATCGGACGATGTTATAAAAAGCCTGGGCCGGATTCTTGATCAAACGGCCAAACGCGGCGTGTTTAAACGCGGCGTACTGAAAAAACGCCGAAAACCGGCGGCAAAAAAGCCGGTCTCGCCGCCAAGTCTCATCCAGGTCTGCGATTGCAGGCCCAAACGGCAAAACTACCCCGCCAAGCGCCTCTACATTTCCGCCATCAAAAAAGCCGCAACTAGGGTATGGATCGCGCAGGCCTATTTTCTTCCACGCCGCAAGCTGGTAAAGGCGCTGGTGCGATCCGCCAGAAAAGGTGTGGATGTGAGGGTCATGATACCGGACAAGTCCGACGTGAGGCTTGTGGACATGGCGTCGTGGCCTGTCCTGGGAAAATTGATCAGCAACGGTGTCAAGGTGGAGCGGTTCATGGGAGGTATGATGCACGCCAAAACCGCCATCATCGACGATCACTGGGTAACGGTCGGCACCGTGAACCTCGACTCTATGAGCCTGTACTGGAACCTGGAGACAAACCTGATCATCCGCGATCCCCGGCTTGTATCCATATTCGCCGGTATATTCCTGGAATACGAGGCTGGATGCAGGATTGTCGGCAAAACGGAACAGGACAGGCTTCCACTGCGGTCAAAAATCCTTGCCCGGCTCCTCTATTACTATAGCTGGATACTATAAACGCGCGAAGTCCGAAGCCATGGCAGGCCGGGCAGGGCGCCGGTTTGATGAGGATGAGGGGGTATCCGTCCAACCGGATATCGCCGGTCAAACCGGGAAAACAGCTCAGTTCCGGGCGTCGGCTTCGGCTCTCGCCAGTATCGCGCATCCGTGCTCTTCGCACAGGTAGAACGTGTGCATGAACTGCTCCAGCGGGATGATCTTGGCCTCCATCCCCGTGGACTTGCCTTTGGCGGTCAGGTACTCTAAGCGCACCCGGTCCTGGCCGTCGATCTGCTTGGCCCAATAGCAGTTTTCACCGCCGCCGATAACGTCCACCTTTTCGTGGTAGTGAGCGTCGATCACTCCATCAACAAGTTTGGCCGTAGGTCCGTTCTCTGTGGAATACTTAGCGCCGGACCCGCTCACTCGAAACGATATGCCGCCGGTTCCGCTTTTTGATTTTCCGGCTGGTTTGTCTTTCGGTCTTGAAAGCTCGACAACGGGCCCAGGTTTTTTTCCTGGTTTGTCCTCGCTTTTGGCCATAGGCAGGTCTGGCTTCGGCTTGTCTTTCTTCTTTTCCGGTTTGACAAAAACCGGTTTTTTTGGTTTCGCGGCAAAATCAAAAGCTTTTATTATGGGCGCTTTTTCCACAGACAAAAGAGGCGCGATGACAGATCCCAGTTTACCCTGGGTAAACGGTTTTAATAGTGACTGGTTCGCCCCGCAATCCATAGCGGTTTTAAGTTTGTCCTCGTCTTTTTTCATCGCCGTAAACAGAACCGGCACAGCGCCTGGCTCGAACCTGGCCCGAAGGGACGCCAGGTAGCCAAGCCCGTTCATGGGTGGCGTGTCATAATCGAGGATCACAAGGTCAACATCACAAATCTCCGTAGGGCCACCGCCCAGCAACGAGGCCATTCCCTCGTTCTTGTGAATATGGCTGGAGATGATCGTGTCGGCGTCAATCGCCGCGCCCGCTTCCAGAATGTCCTTGTATCCAAGCTTGTGCAACAGTATGGCTATGACATGACGGCTGGTTTCGTGGGCGTCTACGATGAGTATTTTGATCTCGGACTTTTTCTTTCCCTTGGCCATCCCGGGGTTTCCTCCCAATCTGCTTAACCTGTCGTCAAGGTCATCGAATCTCTCCCCCGAACAATAAGGAAAGCAGGGTCGGAAATTTCCTACATTTCCCCCACCTTACCGAACGCGTCAATCACTTTTTCCAGATCGGCGTCTGTATGGGCCGCTGTCACCGACAACCGGAATCTGTCTGTCCCGGCAGGGACGGTCGGCGGTCTTATGGCGGGCGCGAACACCCCCATATCAAGCAAGCGCTGTTGCAAATCCATCACTGATTGACTGCTACCGATCAGCACCGGAATTATTTGTGACTGTTCACTTGTAATATTATAACCTACTTTTTTTAGGTTGAATATAATTTTTCTTGTATTCGATTGCAACGTTTCACGCAACCGGTCACCCTCGGCGCTGGCGACAAGTTTAAGCGCGGCGCTACCAGCCGCCGCGGCGGATGGTGGTATGGCGGTGGAATAGACGAACGGCCGTGAAAAATTTATCAACCCCTCCACCAGCGACCTGCTACCGGCCACTACGCCGCCGGCTCCTCCCAGGGCCTTGCCCATGGTTACCACAAGTATATCCACCCTTTGCTCCACACCAGCCGCATGAACCGTCCCTCTTCCTCCAGGCCCGAACACGCCTATCCCGTGCGCGTCATCCACCATAAGCAACGCGCCGGTTTTATCGGCGATCCGGGCGATCTGCGCAAGGGAGGCGATATCGCCGTCCATAGAGAACAGACCCTCGGTTACGATCAGCTTTTTGCCTGGACACGAGCTTTTGGATATCAGTCTCCATAGCGAATCGGGGTTGTTGTGGGAATATCGTTTCAATTGCGCCCGGCTGTATCTGGCGCCGTCGATGACACTGGCGTGGCACAGCCGGTCGGCGAAGATCATGTCCCCCTTGCCCATCAAGGTGGTTATGACGCCCACATTTGCGGCGTAGCCGGAGCCGAACAGCAGAGCCGCGGGCTTACCCAGAAAAGCGGCGATCTCCCGTTCGAATATGGCGTGCGGCTCCATGTTGCCGCAAACCAGCCGTGACGCGCCAGCGCCGAATCCGAACCTGTCCACACATTCCTTTACCGCCTCGACAACAGCCGGATGGGCGGCGAGCCCCAGATAGTTATTAGACCCGAGCAGAACAACCTCGCGGGAGTCGATGGTGGCCACCCTGCCCTGGGCCGATTCGACAAGCCTCAGTTTTCTTGACAGGCCATTGGATTCGGCCCTGTCAAGCTTGTCCTCAAACAGCTCGGTCACTTTGAAAAATCATATGATACGGATGGGGATCGGGTGGAGTCACTGGATGACGAATGGTATGTCAAAACATGCCGGTCACATTTCTGAAACAGACAGCTCCATATCATGGATCATCTGGATATCCATCTGCGGCGAACGGCCAAGGGTGGTAAGATAGTTTCCGACCATGGTCGAATTGGCCCCGGCGGCGAAAATCAGGCACTGGAGGTCGCGCAGGTTTTTTTCCCTCCCTCCCGCTATTTTGATATCCTTGTCGGGAAATATGAGCCTGTACACCGCCACTATCTTGAGAATCTCAAACGGTGTCAGCGGCTCGGCGTTTTCCAGCCTGGTACCCTTGATGGGGTTGAGGAAATTGAGGGGAATCGAATCCACATCCAGCTCTTTCAATGTAAACGCCATCTCCACTCTCTGCTCCCGAGTCTCCCCCATGCCGAATATCCCGCCGCAACAAGCCCTCAAGCCGGCGGCCTTGACGGCTCGCACAGTGGCCACGTCATCGTCATAATCGTGAGTGGTGCAAATTTCGGGAAAAAATGAACGGGCGGTTTCCAGGTTGTGATGATATTCCTCCAGTCCCGCCTCCTTGAGCTTGCGTGCGGTCCGCTCGTCTATAATGCCCAGGCTCGCGCACCGGTGTATCCCTACGGAATCCTTCATCCGCGTGATGGAGTCAACCATGCTGTCCAGATCCTGTTTCGGCCCCTTGCCGGAAAACCCGTATCCGGATGTGACTATCCCGAACTTATGGGCGCCATTGGTCTTGGCCTCCCGGGCGCCTTCGACAATTTTCTCGGGAGAAACCATGTCGAACACCGGCGCATCGGAGCTGGCGTGGGCGGACTGGGAACAGAACGCGCAATCCTCCGGACACAGGCCCGACCTGGCGTTTATTATCGAGCAGAGTGATATCTCGCTCCCCTTATATCGTCTTCGCACACGGTTGGATGACGCCAACAGATCATATATGTGAACCGAATCAAGCTCCATAAGCCCCAGAGCCTCCTCCCATGACAAGGGCTCGTTTTCAATGGACTTGGATTCGCAAAAACGTATAAGCTCCAGGGCCGCAACGTCTGATTCAACGGAAACGCTCATATCACAAAAGATCCCGAAAAAAGGTTTGTACCAAGCTTAAGGGTATTCCCGACGCTGGTTGTTGTCAACCGCGCGTTTGACGAGGAAAACTACAAATCGTTTCTCAAGGTCGGCCGCACTACCGGAACCGTCATGCCCCTCATCGACGAGATGGTGGAGGCGCTCCAGTCCGCGCTTTCCGGCAGGGTTTACGGCCCGGAGGATTGGGTCTTCATAAACCCACTGACGGGGGGGCATTACACCCACAGAGCGGTTGGGAACATTTTCGCCAGGGCGAAAAAAGCGACTGGATACAAGGTCACGCTCAACGAGTTTGGCCGCCACTCCCGGGCGACCCAGCGTCTGGACGCCGGCTGGACCTATGAGGAGGTTTCCAGGTTTTTACTGAACACCGCCGCCCAGGTGGAAAAGGCGTACGCAAACACGACGAAAGCCACCCGGACAGCCATTATTCACCTGCGGAAAAGTCCGACGAAAAAGGAGGTTCAAAAATGAATCTTTGGGCAAACGTTGGGCAAAATTTCGGCCCCTTTAAAGCGATTATATTCAATATGTTACAAGGGGTGGCTCACATTACCCGCACCAGTCAAGGCGATTCTGCGTTGCTATATACAATTGATTATAAAGACGTTATGGTAGCGGAGGAGGGACTTGAACCCCCGACACTGCGGATATGAGCCGCATGCTCTAACCACCTGAGCTACTCCGCCATCAACCCTGTTTCTTCTCAGAGCCAGGTTCTTTTTTCTTTATTGCGTTTTCGATGGTGACATCGCGCGAAAACTCCCTGCAATGCAGCTCTGAAGATTGATAGTTAAACTTCAGATTGCAATTGGCTCGCCAGGCGCATACCGCGCACTCACTAGTGGACATACTGTCGTTTCATGAAAATCGAATATGGTAATCGCAAGCAATATATCTGTCAATATCAGAACATATAAGCCAGGCAATTTCACCAACCTTGCCTCAGCCAGAGACGGAGCGCGGCGCGTGAACATCCAACGCCCTATTTCCGGCAACCAAACGTTGCGATACAGGCTTGCCTGTGACACAGATGTGTCCACGACACAGGTGTGTCCACGACACAGGTGTGTCCACGACACAGGTGTGTCTGCGACACAAGTGTGTCCTTGACACTATATCATACCGGTGATAACCTCTGAATTCGCGGAGTTTGCGTGAATGCCACGGCTTTCCTGCCTTTAGGATTTGGAAAGCCTTTTTTTATGGAGCCTCGATGGATTATAAAGACACATTAAACCTGCCCAGCACCAGTTTTCCCATGAAAGCGAACCTCGCCAAAAAAGAGCTGGAGATTCTTGCGAAATGGGAGGAAACGGGGCTGTACGACCAGATAACAAAAGCAGGCGAGGGAAAGGAAAATTTCACGCTTCACGACGGCCCCCCTTACGCCAACGGGAACATACACGCGGGCCATGCCCTGAACAAGATATTAAAAGACATCATCGTGAAAATGAAGACGATGACCGGATATTACGCCCCCTACGTACCAGGATGGGATTGCCACGGCCTGCCGATCGAGCACCAGGTGGACAAACAGCTTGGCAAATCCAAAGGCTCCATGCCGGCGGTTTTAAGGCGCGCAAAGTGCCGGGAGTACGCCGGGAAATACGTGGATATACAGCGGGACGAGTTTAAGAGGTTGGGCATACTGGGAGACTGGGACAACCCGTACCTTACCATGAGTCACGATTACGAGATAGGCATCATCCGGGAGCTGGGCAAGCTGGCCGCGACCGGGGCGCTGTACCGGGATTTCAAACCGGTCCACTGGTGCGCGTCGTGCCGGACGGCGCTGGCGGAGGCGGAGGTGGAGTATGGCGACCACACCTCCCCGTCTATATACGTAAAGTTCAGACTGCTGGAAAAAGACGCGCAGAAGATAGGCCTTCCCGAGGACTCCACCTACATAGCCATATGGACAACCACCCCCTGGACGTTGCCCGCGAACCTGGGGATATGTCTCCACCCGGACTTCGATTACAACGCCGTCACCGCCGGTTCGCAAACGCTGATTATGGCAAAAGACCTCACCGCCGGATGCATGAGCGCTTTCGGCCTGGACGAATATGAAAACGTTAAAACGTTCAAGGGGATCGAATTGGAAGGTCTGCGCGCCAGGCACCCTTTCATCGACCAGGAGTCGGCGCTCATCGTGGGGACTCATGTGACGCTGGAACAGGGGACAGGATGCGTCCACACCGCTCCCGGCCATGGCCAGGACGACTATGTGGTCGGGCGGAAATATGGGCTGGAGATTTACAACCCCGTAGATTCGGCCGGGAATTTCATGCCGGGCACGCCTCATTTTGAGGGAATGAACGTGTGGAAATCAAACGAGCCGATCATATCGATGCTGGAGGAAAACGGAGCTCTGCTGGGGCGAGAGGATATCCGCCACTCATACCCTCATTGCTGGCGATGCAGAAAACCGATACTTTTCAGGGCCACCGCGCAATGGTTCATATCCATGGAAGCCAACGACCTCCGGAAAAAATCGCTGGAAGCGATCCGGGGCGTGAAATGGATACCAAAATGGGGTGAGGAACGGATCTTCGGCATGGTCGAAACCAGGCCGGACTGGTGCGTGTCGCGTCAAAGGGTGTGGGGCGTCCCCATAACGGCGTTTTATTGCGTCAAATGCGGCGACGCGCTGTTTGGAGGGGAGGTCGTCGATCACGTGGCCGGGTTGATGGAAAAAGAGGGTATGGACATCTGGTTCGAAAAACCGGCGTCACAACTTTTGCCACCCGGCGCAAGCTGTCCCTCCTGCAACAGCGACGAGTTCGACAAGGGAACGGATATTCTGGACGTATGGTTCGATTCCGGCGTGTCCCACGCCGTGGTGGTGGACACGGACCCCCGGCTGAAATGGCCGGCGGACCTCTACCTGGAGGGAAGCGACCAGCACCGTGGATGGTTCCATACCTCGCTACTGGAGTCTGTCGGGGTCCGGGGCGCCGCTCCGTACAAGGAGGCGCTGACCCACGGCTACGTGGTGGACGGGTCGGGCAGAAAAATGAGCAAATCCCAGGGCAACGTGATCGCCCCGCAGAAGGTGATAGACAGGTATGGAGCAGAGATATTGCGGCTGTGGGTTTCCAGCGAGGACTACCGTGACGACGTGCGCCTTTCCGACGAGATACTGAGGCGGCTAACGGAGGCGTACCGCAAGATCAGGAACACTATCCGGTTCATGCTGGGCAACATACATGATTTCGACCCGGAGACAGACACCGTACCCGTGGCGGACCGGCTGGAGCTGGACCGGGTGATATTGATAGAGTTCCACAAACTTGCAGACAGGATCGCGCGGGCGTTCGACAGGTACGATTTTCACGTTTTTTTCCATTCGTTTCACAATTTTTGCGTCATCGACCTAAGCTCGTTCTACCTCGACATCATCAAGGACCGGATGTACACGTATCCCGAAACCAGCCATGACCGCAGATCGGCCCAGTCCACCCTGTACGATCTTACCGAAGGTATGCTTCGTCTGATGGCCCCCGTACTCTCGTTCACCTCGGAAGAGGCCTGGTGGAGCCTTCCCGGCGACCCGGGCAAACGGGCCCAAAGCGTGCACATGACACGAATGCCCAAGCCGGATATGGCGGATACGGCGATCGAGATGATGGGGGAATGGGAAAGAATACGCACGATCAGGGGCGAGGTGAGCCAGGCGCTGGAAATAGCCCGGCGAGAAAAAAGAATCGGCCACTCGCTGGACGCGAAAGTGGAGATTTCGCTGTTCCTGTCCGACTGGCAGATCCTGAGCAAACGGGAGGATCATCTTCCCTTTATATTTATCGTCTCCCAGGTGGAGCTTGTAAAAGAGCCCGGCTCGAAGGAAGTGTACCGGAGCGAGACCGTGCCCGGCATGACCGTGTTTGTGGAAAAGGCAGATGGCTCGAAATGCGCCCGGTGCTGGAACTTCAGCGCAACGGTGGGGGCGTCGAAAGACAATCCGCAGATATGCTCCCGGTGCGAGAAAAACCTGGCGGCTTGTTCATAAATGAAAAATCGTATCCTGAACGGCAGGCTCGGGAGCGGGCGAGTCAGCCCCGGTGTTGTTTTTGTCATCGTCGCGATCCTGGTCGGCTTTGATCAATATACAAAGTCGCTGATCAGGAAATCGATGGCGCTCGGCGACGGCTACAACGTCATCCCCGGATTTTGCGACCTGGTGTATATACAGAACACGGGCGCCGCGTTCGGCTTCCTTTCGCATGTGGACAGCGTCTGGGTTCATCGCGGTTTTTCAATATTCACGGTGATGGCGCTTGTTGTCATCTTGTTCCTGTACAAAACCCTGGCGACCACGGAATGGCAGTCCAGGACGGCGCTGGTGATGATAGGGTCCGGAGCGCTGGGAAATTTTATCGACAGAATAAGGCTCGGTTCCGTGACCGATTTTCTCCTGTTCTACATAGGTCAATACCAATGGCCGGCGTTTAACGTGGCCGACTCGCTGATAACCTCCGGTGTGGCGCTCCTTGCGTATTCGCTGATGTTCAGCTCGACCAGGCTGGACAGCCGATAGCGCCATCGCCGTTATGATCCCCGGCGAACGTTGCTATAATAATACCGATGACCACCCGACGCCTGGAATCTGTCAGGGACGAAATCGGAAAATGTGTCAGGTGCGCCGCTTGCCAGGCCGGATGCCCCACGTACGAGAGCGCCTTTTCCGAGACCATGTCCGCCCGGGGAAGGTTGCGCCTCGCCCAGGCTGTGCTCGATGGCCGGATCGGCCTTACAAAACGGGTCTCCGGCGATTTCTTCGAATGCCTCGCATGCATGAGTTGCTCGTCATCGTGTCCGTCGAACGTGGATATAATGAAAATCGTCATGGTCACACGAGCCGAAGCCGTAGCCAGCGGCGCGGATGGACGGTTACTCCGCTTTATCAACAGACATCTGCTCCCCTACCACGCCCGGCTCAATATCCTGGCAAAGCTCGTGGGAGTGGCGGCTCTTTTCTACAAGCTGGCCCCCGGTTTTCTGACCAGGCACCTTCCCTATACGCAGGGGATAGCTAAAAGAGCCACGCCCGACTTTCTCGGCCGGTCGCTACGCTCCAGGCTTTACGGCGCCGTCAACCCGGATCACGCCCCCCCATCCACGGGACGGACAAAACGCGTGGCCTATTTCAGCGGGTGCATGACCGATCTTGCTTTTCCCGGAACCGGAACCAGCGTCGTCGATACGCTCAACCGCGCAGGGGCGGAGGTGGTGTTCCCGAACGAGCAGGTGTGTTGCGGCGCTCCGGCCTGGTTCGGAGGAGACATGGAGACGGCCAGGGAACTGGCGGAGTCGAACGTAAAAACCTTCGACGCGCTGGATGTGGATAGCATCGTGATATCATGCGCGACCTGCGGGTCGGTCCTGAGCGGCGTGTACCCGGAGTTGCTGGACAACAGCGCCGAAGCGAAAAGGGTGGCGGATAAAATTGTCGATTTCCAATGGCTGGTGGTAAAGCTGGGGGTGGAAAAAATATACGAGACGATAAAAAACCCGGGCCGGAAAATCCGCGTTACATATCACGACCCGTGCCATCTCAAGCGGGGGATGGGCGTCTACCGGGAACCGCGTGAAATATTGCGCAACACGCCCGGGGTGGAGTTCGTGGAGATGGAAAACGCGGACAGATGCTGTGGCGGGCCGGGGGCGTTTAGCCTCACCCATTATGACGCGGCCATGGAATATGGCAGGCTCAAGGCGGAGGCCATCGTCGACAGCGGGGCGGAAACGGTGGTCACCTCGTGTCCGTCCTGTCAGCTCCAGCTTGACGACGCCCTGCGAAAATTCGGGTCGGACATTCCGGTGGCCCACATCGCGGACATGATCGCCGCTGCCGGCGAACGTCAGACCGGCTCCGGTGGTCAGATCGCGGTAAGCGAAAAAGAGTAGGTAGCGGAAAAATTCGTCATCTGCCCCCCTGCGCCCGTAACCGACACCGATCCGGAACCTGTGCCGGAAAGGCTGTTGGCGTCGTACGTGCCGGAAGCCTGGGCGGTCATGGATGCGTGCGCCCCCGTCGCGCTGGCGGTCATGGTGAACGAGCTACCGTCCGCGCTACCGCTCCATTGCGCTTCGACAACCTCGTCGAGATATTGGCATGCGCCGGACATATGCTCCGTCGAGGAGTCGGTGGTGGATGTGACTGTGCCGTCGGAGCTGATAGTGACGGTCATGGTCCCGGAAAACGTACATGAAGCCGCTTGCCCGTCAGATCGCCCGGTACCCTGGAACGAATGGGTCATGGCTCCTGTATACGTTGTCCCTCCGGAATCGCCGGAGCTTGTAGTGGTGTCATTGCCACATGCGGTGACAAGCGACAGGATAAATACATGGACCAACAGGAGCATACGAACGTTTTTCATGTTTCCCATCCTTTTTGCATTTTCAGAGGCTAGGTTAGCTGTGAGGCTACGTGACTATGATATACCTGGGCGACAACAGGCGGCAATAAAAAACCGTTATCACACCGATTGGCGGGAGGTGTGTCACCGGTCGCGGCTGGAGCCATAATAAAAAGTGTCCCGCCGCTCCAGCTCAAGCGGTCGTGAGCTGTAGATATATTCAAGCAACAGGATCAGCAACGCCAGCGCCGTCACGGGCTGGTACCGCTCATGGTATTCCGTGAACTCCATAGAGGTGATATCGGTCTTTTCGCGGCTCTTGAGGATATCGAACAGCTCCGACAGGTCGAGGCTCTCCCCCTGCGAGGTGTATAGCGCCCCGCCGGTTATCTCCGCCACGGTTCTCAATGTTTCGGTGTCGAGCCTGGTCATGACGGTTTCGCCCTTTCCGTCGGTCTTGTATCCGGTGATCCTGCCATCCGCGTCTACCTCAGGTATCGGCGCCCCCGCCTCGGAGCCTATCCCTATCGGGTATATATTAAGGCCCGCCGCCCTGGCGTCGTTGGCCGCCCTGGCCACGTCGCCGGTCAGGTTTTCCCCGTCGGTGATGAGGATCACCGCCTTGGTTTTCGCCTTGCTCGTTTTAAAAGCCCTGATGGTGTCGTCGATGGCGCCTCCGATGTCCGTCCCGGAAGCGGGTATCAGCCCGACCCTGATGGTGTCTAAGAACATGCGGACGGCGCGGCTATCCAGCGTTAGCGGGCATTCGACAAAACTGGCCCCGGCAAAGGCTATCAG
>JAJRZK010000004.1 GCA_024275315.1 Nitrospirota bacterium | reverse complement strand
GAACATAATCCGCCAGACCCTTACGGCTCAAAACCTCCGTGATCGCGGCTGTCAACGTCGTCTTGCCATGATCCACGTGACCTATCGTTCCCACGTTGACGTGAGGCTTGCTCCTGTCAAATTTCTCCTTGGCCATGATTTAATCACTCCTGATCACAATCTATATTACTGACGATCCGCCCATTTGCATCGCGGCCTCCGCCAATGACGCCGCCCGGCGGCGCCTGTTTCGCACTAAATTACTGGAGCCCACGATCGGGATTGAACCGATGACCTCTTCCTTACCAAGGAAGCGCTCTACCACTGAGCTACGCGGGCATACATCCTTAGCCCCAACCAAATCACTTCAATCCCCGGCAAGAGATTGGAGCGGGAAACGGGACTCGAACCCGCGACCCTCAGCTTGGAAGGCTGACGCTCTACCAACTGAGCTATTCCCGCCCTGCCTAAATGGTGGGGAGGGGAGGATTCGAACCTCCGAAGGCTGAGCCGGCAGATTTACAGTCTGCTCCCTTTGGCCACTCGGGAACCTCCCCGAGACAACGACTCTCAATGCGCCCGTCGCCATTTAATTTTTATATATTTAGCCGACTTTACCACGCCAACCTTCAACGCCGGCCTGGAGCCGGCGAAGGGACTCGAACCCCCGACCGGCTGATTACAAATCAGCTGCTCTACCAACTGAGCTACGCCGGCGCATAAACATCACCCGCTCAAAAATAAACGAGTAGTGTAATTAATTAGGGCGTGACGTGTCAAGCGGATAAGCTAATTATTTTCAGGGACCGATTTTATGCGCCGATGGTTCAGCCAGGCGCGAGGCGGAATCCGGCTTTGGGGCGACTGGCGGTCCTTTCCGGCCACACCCCGCCATGACCATCACAATGAACACTATCACAAGGGAGACGGATATGGCGTTCCTGATCATATGCGCCATTTGGCCATCTCCTTCTCCATTTGTTTCAGGCGGGACGCTATCCGGCGTCTGGCTGTGCCGCCGATGACATCTTTCATATTCGTAGAGCCCGCCGCCCCGACGCTATTTTTCATGATTTCAGGGAGACGGGGGTCGATGTTGAAAGCTTCGGCCCGGGGCAATTCGGAAAATCTCATATTGTTATCTATGCAAACCCTGGTCAGTCTGCCGACTATCCGATGGGCATCCCGGAACGGCGCTCCCGCCATCACGAGTTTGTCTGTTATGTCCACGGCGGTGGTGAACCCTTCCTCGGCGCGGTTTGCCATCTTGCCTGGGTGGATTTTTATGTTGGCGACCATTTCAGCGGCAAGCCGCAGCATAACACGTATCTGATCGCCAGAATCGAAAACCGGTTCCTTGTCTTCCTGCATATCTTTGTTATAGGCCAGCGGAAGCCCTTTTAGCATGGTAAGCATGGCGACAAGCGCACCGTTTATCCTGCCGGTTTTTCCCCTTATCAACTCTGGGACATCCGGGTTTTTTTTCTGTGGCATGATTGAAGATCCGGTGCAAAACGCGTCGGGTAGCTCCATGACACCGAATTCCATCGTTGTAAATATTATTAGTTCCTCTGCCAGCCGTGACAGATGTGTGGCTGTCATGGATGTGGCGAACAAAAATTCCGCCGCGAAATCCCGATCCGAAACGGCGTCCACGCTGTTTTTCGTCACTGTGTCAAAACCGAGCTGTTTGGCGACCCATTTCCTGTCCAGTGGGAAGTTGGCCCCGGCCAGCGCGGCCGACCCCAGAGGCGCGGTGTTCAATCTTTTCCTGCTGTCTTCAAACCTGCTGGTGTCCCTGTCCAGCATTTCATAGTAGGCTAAGAACCAGTGGGCCAGGCGGATCGGTTGCGCAGGTTGCATATGGGTGTAGGCCGGGGCGATGGTGTCTATATGCTGTTTCGCCTGTTTATACAAAGCGCGTTGCAGTTGGCGTATGAGGTGTATGATCTCGTCTGTCAAATCCCGGACATACATTCGAAACGTAGTGGCCACCTGGTCGTTCCTGGACCTGCCGGTATGGAGTTTGCCCCCGATTTCAGCCCCTACGATCTCTATGAGCCGTTTTTCCACGGCCATATGTATGTCCTCGTCGGCTACGCTTAGCTGGAGCTGGCCGGTTTCGATCTCCTTCATGATCCGCTTGAGCCCTTTTACAATCTTTCGCGCATGATTGACGGCGATGATCTTCTGTCTGCCAAGCATGGTGGCGTGGGCTATGGAGCCTTGTATGTCATGCCTGTAGAGGCGTTTGTCAAACCCAACGCTCGCGTTGAACTGTTCCACCAGCGGGTTTGTGGATTCGGAAAACCTGCCCGACCAGGCTTTTTTGTCTTTCATCGTTATTTTCAGTGGCAGTTAAACAGTTGTTATGTGGATCACTCTGGCTGGATTCTATACCATACGTGCGCAAATAAAAAGAAGGAGTGAACACTTCATGCCGCCGGCAGGGTCACAACACATGATAATTGTGACAATCCGAACATGACAAGTCGATCATTTTATGTTTGTGACAATCAAAACATTTTTTCACATCCAACCCGCCGCCGGTAGCGGAAAGAAATGATGTTTTAATTTCCCGGTGACAACCCATACATTTGATAGACAGCTTGCTGACATGCGTGTACATCAGGTTTTTTAAATATCCCCGGTCGAACTCATGCTTTTTAAATGACATGAACTGATGGCATCTCCTGCACTTTGTCTCCTGGAACACCCCTCTCATAAAGAAGGTGTTATGCGTCAACAACACTCCGGCCCTGGCGTTTCTGACCGGCGCGTTGTGGTCCTGCGCCGTATGGGTGTCTTTGTCATGGCATGCGTGGCAGACGGAGTCTGCGACGAATTTCAGGTTCCTGTATTCGCCTTGATGCTCCATGTGGCAGTTGAAACACTTGTGTGTTTTTTCCATTTTTGATTCCTGGGCGTGCTTGGCCTTTTCGTGGCAATTCTGGCACGAGGAATCGCTGATACCGGCCCAGGATGTGTGGCACTTGCCGCAATCGGCCACCAGCCCCTGGTGCTTTCTTGAAAGGTCGCCATTCATAAACAGCCTCCCGGAGGTGGCCGAGTTTGTGACGAGAGCGAATATAACGACCGCCATCACAGAGAATATGGAGCCTGCCAGCCTGGAATTGTTTTTGCGCATTTCAGTAGTACATAATCGAAATGACATGAAACATGGCCGCGGTCAGCATCGCCATAGTGAGTGGCACATGAAAATTGAGCCAGCCGCGAAGCAGTAACGCTTTGCCCCATTTGTAAATCAGCTTTTCTTTTTCAATATACAAGGCGCAGATCATGTGCAGGCAATATATCTCCCTGGCGCCTGTTTGCCTCGCCACCAGCTCCAGGTATTGCTCGCATTTTCCGATCACTTCCACCTCGTCCATAAACAGGTATCGCCACCTGGGGCTTTTTGATTTTATCAGTGGTCTTATGCGGCTCTTGTAAATATTCAAAAATTCTCCCGAAGCCTCAAGGGCCAACCCGTCCGCTTCTTCGAGCAATTCGCCGAACCGGCGCATAACATCTTCATGGGCGAAAGATACGTTGCTGTGCTGGGCCATAAAAAAGGGGATGGTCCTGTACAATAGCGCCCCGACAATGCCAGATACCACAACAAGCAAGAACAGGCATAACAGAAAACTGCTGAAAATGCCGGTGAAACGGAACCCGCTGTGCATAAAGATAAGCACCGAGCACAGCACGCCCAGATATATGTGCGCCTGCAACCAGCCGCTCAGCGATCCCAGTCTCAGGTTGTACAAACTTCTCCTGATCCTGTAACCTGCCAGAATAATAGCGATCACAAGACCTGACACTCCCCAGAAAATGCCCGCCGTTGATCCGGACCCCACCGCGCCTTGCCTGATAAAAAAGTAATAACTGACACTGAGCAATATGGTGATCATGGCGAACAGGAGAGGCCATTTGCTTCGCAAGATGTGGGGCTCGGCCTGCTGGAGCTTTTTCATTCTGTCGCAGTTAAAGCGCTGACGCTATCTCAGTGAAAAACTTCGCGGGGTTGACCCTCTTGGCCGCCCCGGTCGGGCAATTGTACACGCATCCCATATAGGTGTGATCCCTGCACATGTCGCATTTGTACGCTTTTTTGCGAGGTTTTCGTCTGCGCGCAACTGCCCTTTTATCTCCGGTTGTATCGGTTTTTTCGTTCTCAATGGGCCCTGGGGGGGACTTTCCGTTCAATCCAAACAACCTGGAAAACCACAACATTAAGCCATGTTTTTGCTCATCCTCGTGAACGTCCACTATCACTATATTGCCAAACGGGCAGTTTTGGGCGCAGGAGCCACACCCGATACACGAATCCTTGTGATATATCTCGCCAGTGACATCTCTTGTAATCGCTCCGGTGGGACACTTGGTCATGCAGGTCGGGTCGTCACAGTGCATGCAGGATGTAGGCAAAAGATTAAAGTTGTTCAGCATGGACCCTTTTCGCACAAGCAGTGAACGCCCGTCGTGCAACGCGGCGCAAGCTTCAAGGCAGTTATCACATTGCACACACCTGGACAAATCTATAATCAGAGCCGCCCTGGTCTGAATAATCCCGGTTTCAACCGTGGCTCTCAATATGCTGGCGAGGTATTCGTCCCCTTCGAGTTGTTCGCCCCATTCACGTCTTTTATCGGCCGCCCTTTGCAGGTATCTTTTTACCTCCGGATGAGCCTCGACCAGGGCCTGGAAAACATCTTTCGGTATTTTGATAAGTTCCGCCCGGTTAATCGCCTAGACACTGGCGGACCTTTTTTCGTGTTCTGAAAGGAGCCCTATCTCGCCAAAATAGCTTCCTTCCTTCAGGTAGGCCAACACTTTCACCCTGCCGCCTTCGCCCCGTTGACGCACTTTGACGAAACCATACCTGATGAGATAGAATGAATCCGCGTCGTCATCCTGATCAAAGATAACTTCGTCTTTCATATATGTTTTCAGTATGGCTTTTTCTGCAAGCTCCTCCAGGAAATCTTCCGGCACGCTTGAGAAAATCGGTATTTTCAGGAGATGTCCCCGCAGCGTCCTTTCCCTGTAAATCTGGTCTATCCTGCTTTTAACCGACGGAAACTTGTCCAGGATATTGTACATTTTCTCCTTGGGTATGCTAAGCACATCGGTCGGAACCTGGGCCTCTATGTCAGCGGTGCGCGGGTTGCCCGATAATGCGGCGATTTCACCGAAAATCTCACCTTCCCCGATGATCTTTTCGGACCGGCCAGCGGCCGTCCCCGTACGCAACACCTTCGCCCGTCCGGATAGAAGTATCAAACAGTTATGGTCATATTCACCTTCTTTGCAAATATACTCTCCGGTATTGAAACTCATGGTTTTACAACCTACCAGCTCCAGTCGCAAAGCGTCTATGTTTTCATCCCGGAAGATAGGAATGTCCGCCAGGGTGCGTTGTAATCCGTTTGCCTGAACCATACCGCAAGAAACCTTAATCTGGTGGCGCATGCCGAAGGGGATACCATTATTGATAGCGGATCGCGCTACATCTACCCATTCACGGTTCTATAATACATTCCATGATTAAGAGTTTTCAACACCAATGCGCTTGACGTTCCCCGACCCGCCGCCGCGGCAAAGCTTGTTGACCGATGTGTGTAACGCTATTAGAATCAGCGAAACCATAATAACCGGCAAGATGCAGATGAGTAGCCATTTCGACAGGTTGGTGGACATAATGTCCCGGTTGCGAAGCGAGGACGGATGCCCCTGGGACCGGGACCAGACCCGCGAATCGCTCAAGCCCTACCTGATAGAGGAGACCTATGAAACCCTGGAAGCCATCAATTCAGGCGACGAATCCCATATCAAGGAGGAGTTGGGGGATCTGCTTCTACAGATTGTTTTCCACGCGCAACTAGCCAAGGAAAGCAACAGTTTCGACATCCACCAGGTATGCGAAGGTATCTGCGAAAAGCTGGTTTACCGGCACCCCCACGTGTTCGGAGAGGTAAACGCCGAATCGCCGACCCAGGCGCTCGCCAACTGGGAACGAAAAAAAAAGGCGGAAAAACGCAACAGCTCCCGTCGATCGGCGCTCGACGGCGTGCCCAAAACCATGCCGGGGCTGTTACGGGCGATGAGGCTTCAAAGCAAGGCCGCCAGCGCCGGATTCGATTGGGAACGGACAGGGGAAGTCTTGAACAAGGTGGACGAGGAGCTCAAGGAATTGCGCGAGGCGTGCAAGAAAGGCGACAGGGATCATGTCGAGGAGGAGCTTGGCGACCTTCTGTTTTCACTGGTAAATGTCAGCAGATGGCTGAAAGTCAACCCCGAGGAGGCGCTGGCCAAAACCACGAGAAAATTTACCGAGCGTTTCGGTTACATCGAAAAGCAGGCCGCCGAATCGGGCAAAACCCTGGATGAAATGACCCTGCCGGAAATGGAAAAGCTGTGGAACGAGGGCAAAGGGCGCTGTGAACAAAACCAGGATTGACATTTTCTATGAAGACACGGATTGCGGTGGAGTAGTATACTACGCCAATTACCTGCGATATTTCGAGCGGGCAAGGACAAACCTTATGATCGCCAGTGGTGTGGACCCGGCTAAATGGGCCAGGCGAAACGTGGTGTTTGCAGTCACTCGCGCAGAGGTGCATTACAAGGGTCCGGCGGTGTATGGCGATACACTCGTGATAGAAACCGAGGTTACCGACGTACGGGGGCCAAGGTTGACTTTTAAGTATGTTGTTACAAACGAAAACAGCGGGATAATCACTGCGACGGGGACGACGAAAATGGCCTGCGTGAATGAACGGATGAAACCGCGCAGAATCCCGGCCGAAATCATGGAGAAAATAACGTAAACCATGGAAAACAATAATACCGCCAACGATGGTTTCATAGTCGCCAACACTGAGGATATCGATCCGAAAGAGCTGGCCGATCGTATAAAAAAACGGGTCCAGACGAAAATCTCCTCCGGGTTTTATGACGAAAAGGAAATAGAGCGGGTCGCCAGGTTCAAGGCTCAAATACCGGAGGAAATAGAAAACAACCACCAGGACATTCTGCGCAGGCTGGAAGCCACATGGAGGGTGACTCAACCTGTCGATCTCCAGACACATCGCGGCGGTGTCTCGGGAAAAATCGTAAAGCTCGTTAAAAAGCTGTACCAGGTTTTTGTACACCGGTTTATCAAGTTCTCCTTTGTGCGCCAGGAGCTTTTCAACCAGGGCATCAGGGTGGCGGCGGAAGAGATTTACTACCTTCGCTCCAGGTACATAGCAATGAGCCAGCGTCTGGCAAGCCTGGAAAGAGTGGCCGATGAGGCTGACAGACGAAGCCGCGCCGTGGAAAAAGACCTGCGGGACAATGTAAGAACATTGAGCGGAACCCTCAAGGATATCGACAAGCAGGGGATATTCCTGAAACGCAGGCTGGACGTCCTTCTCGACAAGCTCAGGTCCGGTGAGGACAAAAATGTCGCCAAAATCGCGGAAACGGAAAAATCAAAGCTCGACTCGTTCGATTACACCCTTTTTGAAAGTGTGCATCGAGGCTCCCGGAGCGAAATAAAGGATAGGTTGCAAGTCTACGCCCAATGGTTCAAGGGGGCTTTAGGAGTGCTGGACGTGGGATGCGGAAGAGGAGAGTTGCTGGAGATTTTCAAGGAGAACGGGATCGAGGCCACGGGCGTGGATATGAACGACGAAATGGTCGAAGAGTGTCGGCGGCTTGGTCTGTCCGCCACCGAGGGGGACGCGCTGTCCTACCTGGAATCCATGGAAAACGGCTCTCTGGGCGGGCTTTGCGCCATACAGTTCGTGGAGCATCTGCCCGTGGATGTGATGACGCGGTTCTTCGAGCTTGTGTTCGACAAACTCCGGCCCGGGGCGGTTGTGGCGGCCGAAACAATCAACGCCGCCTGTTTAACCACTTTCTGCGGCGCTTTCTATCTTGACATGAGCCATGTGAAACCGATTCATCCGCTGGCTTTGCAGTTTCTGCTGGAAAGAATAGGCTTTGAGGATGTGCGCATAGAATATCTCAACCCGTATCCGGATCATATCAGGCTCAACCCGTTGCCCGAAAGACCGGATATTGACAAAGCCCTGACGCATGAATACAACGCAAACGTCAGCAAGCTTAACAACGTGTTGTACAGCCATACCGACTACGCGGTGGTGGCGAGGCGATAAAGCGACCGTTCGGGACTAAATGGAAGCCACGGCCCCCGTCGGCCGGACGATGTGGGTGTTCATCTTCAGGTCGTCGTGGCTCATGCCAAGGGCAAGCCCGATCAACTGCTGGATGTGCACTATCGGCATGTTAAGATCCGGGTCGATCTCCGGCTGGTACGCGTCCATGTTGAGGTGACACAAGGGACACTGGGTTATCACGCAGTCCGACCCCGCGTCTTTGGCGGACTTGATTGCGTTGCCGGACAGGGCCATGGAGTTGCGCTTGTTCATCATAAGTATGGGAAACCCGCAACACTTCAGCCTTTCCGGATATTTCACCGGCTTTGCGCCCAAAGCTTCGATGATCCTTTCCATCTCATCCGGATCGTCTGGATTTTCAAGGTCGGAATATTCGTGCGGCCTTAACGCGTAACAACCGTAAAACGCGCCTGCGTTGATGTTTGACAGGGGTTTTGTCACCGCCTGCCTGAGCTTGTCCAGGCCATAATCCTCCAGCAATATCTTGCCGAAATGCCTTATTTTCACCGTCCCTTTGTACTCCCGCCCTGTCTGTTCTTTCAGCGCGGCGTTGACCCTGCTCATATAGTCGGGATTGCTGGACAGTTTCACCTGGCATTTGCGGTGCACACCCTGGCAGGTTATGCATATGTTCATAATATCCAGCCCCCGCTCCTCGGCCAGCGCGAAAGTCCGGGCGTTTATGATGTCTGCGACCATCTCGTTGTCTTCGCTAATGACCCCGGCCCCGCAACATGCGGCGTCTGTCATTTCGACAAGCTCGATCCCGAGCTTTCGGCAGACAAGCTCCGTGGCGGTCATAAGCTCGCGTCCCGCCCCCTTTGCGACGCATCCGGTAAAAAGAGCGTATTTCAGGCTCACTATCCGCGCTCCTATATTTTCGTTAACTTAATCGCTGGCCCCGTCATCGGGACGGGACGAACGGGTTGGGTGATGTCTGTAATCTTCAAACTTTGAAAATATCTTCCTTACCTCATCCGCCTTGTCTATCGAATGATGGATTATGGGGGGGTTCTTGCCCCGCATGAACATCCGCAACCCAACAGGAGCAAGGCCGATAAGGGCCGGGATATTCAAAAATCCGACACTGCGCGGTGGCAGATAGTTCTCGTTAAGCCGACCGCTTCGTCCCACGGTCTCCCTGAAACCGAGAGCATGACGGGCGCCGTTGTTGTTATGCACACCAGCCTGCATCGCAGCCTCGCGAACCTCCATGATCCTCGCCAGCGGCTTGGCCTCCGTCGGGCAACGGGTGGAACACTCTCCGCAATGGGTGCAATCCCACACGCCGTTCATCTCACTGATAAATTCGATCCGATCCCGGGTTTTGGCGTCACGCGAGTCGAATATGAACCTGTTAGCCTTGGCCAGCGACGCAGGCCCGAGAAACTCCTGATCGACCCCCAGCACGTTGCAATCGGAATAGCACGCGCCACACAGGATGCATGTGGTCGCGTCGTCGATACGCTGAAACTGCTCGGGAGTCTGGAGACGTTCGTTCTCCGGGTTATCGGACACATCGGGCTGGAGCCATGGATCGACCTGCTTGAGCGACTTCCAGAAAGGCTCCAGATCCACCACCAGGTCCTTTAGCACCTCCATGTTGCCCAACGGGTCCACCTGTATAACGCCATCTTTGACCAGGCCGCTGGCCTGGGTTTTACACGCCAGCAGAGCGTGGCCATTTACCCGCATCGCGCAGGATCCACATATGGCGGAGCCACACGACATCCTGTAGGTAAGTGAAGAATCCTGCTCGGATTTTATCCGGTTGAGGCTGTTAAGCAAGGTTATCCCCGGCTCAAGCTCCAGCTCGTAATCCTGGTAGCGCGACTCCTTGTCCTTCTCCGGATCGAATCTGAATATCCTGAATGTAACTTGCGCCATCAATACTTTCTCTCTTCAGGCTGGTAACGGGTTATCTTCACAGGTTTGTACCGGAGTTCGTATCCGCCATCTTCCTGGCGAAACGCCATGGTGTGTCGCATCCAGTTCTCGTCGTCACGTTTGGGATAGTCCGTACGTGAATGGGCGCCCCTGCTTTCCTTGCGCGCCAGCGCTCCTGCGACAATCAGCTCCGAATACTCGAGCATATGGGACAGCTCCAGGGTTTCTATCAGGTTGGTGTTGAAATTTTTGCCTTTATCACTCACCTTTACCCTGGTAAACCTGTCCTGCAACTCGGTTATCTTCTCGGCGGCCGATTCCATGTCGTCGCCGTTGCGATAGACCCCCACCTGGTTGGTCATGGTCGTCTTGAGCTCTTCACGTATATCCGCCAGGCTCTCCGTGGCCTTGGTGTGCACCAGCTCGTCTATTTCCAGCCTGGCCGCGGCAAGCTCCGCCTTCTCGTTCAACGGCGACCAATCGGTTTCCCTAGTGGCTTCAAGCATTTTCTTGCCGGCGCGACGGCCAAAAACCAGCGCCTCCAGCAAAGAGTTGGTCCCCAGCCTGTTTGCGCCATGAACGCTGACACACGCACATTCACCGGCCGCGAAAAAGCCGGTGATTCTCGCCCCATTCTCGTCCAGGTACACCTGGCAATCATTGTCCGTCGGTATGCCGCCCATGGAATAGTGGGCCGTGGGCTGGATCGGCACAGGGTCTGTAATGGCGTCAACCCCGATAAAATCCTTGGCCAGATGATATATTTGAGGCAGTTTCTCCATTATCTTGTCTTTGCCGAGATGACGAAGGTCCAGCAGGACATAATCTTTTTTCGGCCAGGCTCCGCGCCCCTCGTTAATCTCCGTCTGCTCCGACCGGGAGACGATATCGCGCGGTCCCAGTTCCATCTTGCTGGGCGCGTATTTCTGCATGAACCTTTCTTCGTCGCCGTTGAGCAGGTACCCGCCCTCTCCCCTGGCGGCTTCGGACAGAAGAATGCCGTGCTGATACAGCCCCGTCGGATGATACTGGACGAACTCCATGTCCTGGAGCGGAACCCCCGCCCTGTAGGCGGCCACTATGCCGTCACCCGTGTTGGCATAGGCGTTTGAGGTGATCTTGAACGCGCGTCCATATCCGCCAGTGCCAAACATCACCGTCTTGGCGTGGAACGTCTCCAGCCTGCCTGTTTTGATATCCATCGCCACGACGCCACGGCATATCCCATCTTCAATCACCAGCCGGACAACGTACCACTCGCTGTACACCTGCAGGGAGCCTCCCAGCTTCATGGATTGCTCGAACAGGGTGTGCAAAAGCGCATGGCCGGTTCGATCGGCGGAATAGCAGGCGCGGTTAAAAGAATGTCCACCAAACGCGCGCTGGGCTATTTTGTTTTCGCTGGTCCTGGAAAAGGCGCAACCCAGATGCTCCATCTCGATGATGGTGCGGGGCGCGTCGCCACAAAGTATTTCTATGGAATCCTGGTCGCCAAGGAAATCGGCGCCTTTGACTGTGTCGTAGGTGTGGGCTTCGATCGAGTCGCCATCGACGTTCGCCAGAGCCGCAGCGACACCTCCCTGAGCGGCCCCGGAATGGCTTCGGCTCGGGTATACTTTTGTCATAACAGCCACATCAAGATGGCCGACCACCTCGTATGCGGCCCGAAGCCCAGCCAACCCCGATCCGACTATCAGTACATCGTGTGATAACATAATCCGCGGACAACCCCCTGAACGATCCGCCTAACTCCTTTCCCGCTTATTCGCCGCTGGCCGTATACCCCCCTTGATTGTGGGCGCTATTCTATATGAAAGACCGAGCCTTTTCCACAATAAATTGATCCAGTGTCATCATTTCTCAAGCTATCCGGTATTTTTCCTGCCCTATATCATACAAGTCGGCGCCGCTCGTATCGTTGATAACGACAACCCGGAAATCCTCCACCTCCATACGCCGGACCGCCTCCGGGCCAAGGTCTTCATACGCGATTATCTCCACTTTTCTTATCGACCTCGCTATCAAGGCCGCGGCTCCGCCTATAGCGGCGAAATACACAGCTTTGCGCCTGACCATCGCGTCAACAACATCCTTGCCCCGTTTGCCTTTGCCGATCATCCCTTTGAGCCCCGCTTTTATAAGACGCGGAGCATACGCGTCCATCCGGTAGCTGGTGGTAGGCCCGGCCGACCCGACCACCTGGCCCGGCTTGGCGGGTGAAGGGCCCACATAATAGATGACGGCGCCGTTGATATCGAACGGCAGGTCCTCACCCTTGTCGAGCAGGTCCACAAGCCTTTTATGGGCCGCGTCCCTGGCTGTGTAAATAACACCGGTGAAGCTGACCTGGTCGCCAGCTTTTAAATCTTCGATCACATCGTCGGTCAACGGCGGGGTCACTTTTTTCATGGCGCGCTCCGTTAAAACTCCACTTCCTTGTGCCTGCTGGCGTGACAACAGATGTTTACCGCCAGAGGGAGGCTCGCTATGTGGCATGGATGTTTTTCAAGATGCACCGCCAGGGCGAAAATACGGCATCCCATCCCCTGAGGTCCTATGCCAAGGTTGTTAATCCTGGTCAATAACTCCATCTCCATCTCGGCGAGCTCCGGATCGGGGTTGGTTGTGCCGATTTTTCGCAACAGGGCTTTCTTGGCCAGTATCGCCGCCTTCTCCGGGGTGCCTCCGATACAGGCCCCGACAATCACGGGAGGACACGGGTTGGATCCAGCCTCCTGGCACCGCTGAACAATAAAATCAATGATGGCTTTCTTGCCGCCTGAAGGGGTGAGCATGGTCACGCGGGTCATATTTTCAGAGCCGCCTCCCTTGGGAGCTATCGTAAGCTTGAGCTTGTCACCTTCAACGATATCCGTAATTATCACGGCGGGAGTGTTGTCCTTGGTGTTTGCGCGGGTGAACGGATCGCAAATCGATTTTCTTAAGAAACCATCCCGGTATCCCTGGCGCACACCCTCGTTGATGGACTCTACCAGCGATCCTCCGGACAATACCACATCCTGGCCCACCTCCAGAAACACAACGGTAAAGCCGGTGTCCTGGCACATGGGGGATTTTTCTTCGCGGGCGATTTTAGCGTTTTGAAGCAACGCTTCAAACACCGCTTTGCCAGCCGGAGACTCCTCTTTTTCAAGACTCTCCCCGAAAGCCCTGACAACGTCCTCGCCCAGATCGGTGTTCGCGTCGATGCAAAGCATTCGGACAGTGTCCCTGATTTCGGAAACGTCAATAGTTCTCATACGTTTTTTCTCATCCCATCTGGACGCTCAATCCCCATTTAGCCGATGCCTGCGATTGTGCATCCTGGAAGTATGCGTGTCAAGACGGATGTTTCCAGGTAAAGCATGCGACAGCTTCCGCGGGAACCGGTGGTTATGAAAATTATATTGAGGAGTAAATTAACACCGGGCGCGGCGAAAGCGAACAAATCTCTGGTCAAGGCTGATAAAGTATGTATCATTAGATTTTTTTTAATTTCAATATTCGTCTTATGAAACCGCATCTGTTAAAAAAAATCATCCTGGTATTCGTTGCGTTTATCGCTTTGGGCAACCTCTCCACGGCTTTTGCCGCAGGACAACCGGAAATCGTTCGAAAACTGACGGAGCTTTTTATTCCGATACATTGCCGCGTTCAAAAAGTTTATGGAGACAAAGTCTATTTGCGCCCGTTTGAACCGGTGACCATCTCAGGGGGCGAGCTCGTACAGATCATCGATGACTCCGGACACAGGGCGGCCGTTGTGCGGCTTGAAGGTGTCGCCGGCGAGCTTATTGAAGGGAAAATTCTTTCAAGACCTGGAAAAGTTGAACCAGAAGGCCAGATCGTCAGGGGATTCGACCGTCCTGTTAGAATACTTATTCTGGCAGGCTCCACATCCGGAGACGGTTTCAACCCTGCGCTGTCAGAGCTGGAAGAAGCCGCCAGGGATGAGGGGGCACTCGATATCGTTGTTCCCGATGTGGCGCAACATCTGCTGGAGCATTTCGGAAAAAATGGGCCTGCGTCGATTCCAAAGCAACACCTGCGGCAAACGGCCGAGGCGACTTTGTCGGATTTTATCGCCACGGTTATTGTGGACGAATCCGCCACTCCCGGCAAAATCATTCTTTCCCTGCTGGACACCTCCGCATCACCGGTTTTGACGATGACAAGTTCCTTGCCGACCATGACATCCCCTGGTGGCATTACCGTGGCAAAGGGGAAAAATCCGGATAACCAGCCGGCCGCACGCCGGGGAACCGGTGTTGGCCAGAGGTTTCTTGACCGCAGATGGAGTGGCACGCTGGCTCGTGAAAAAAAAATCAGGACCGGCAGGAATCAGGCCATGGGAAAAATGCCATGGCGAATTTTCAAGTTGAAAGGGGCGGTTGTCTCCGCGGCATGGGTCTACACAGGCGGAGTTGTCAAACGGGACCTGGCGCTACTTTATAAAAACAGGCTCAGATTAGTGACGGTAAAGGGTAACAAACTGGTCACCAAATGGAAATCACCGCGTTATGGAAAATTGCGCCTTGTCAGTCTTGCGGCGTATGACACCAATGGAGACGGGCGTGATGAAATTTTCGTAAACGCGTTTTACGGATCCAGCCTCCAGTCCTTCGTTATTGACAAGGTGGGTGAAACATACTCGGTGGTTGGCGAAAAGATGCCCTATTTTTTTTCGGCGCCTTCCCGGGGCGAGCTGTTGGCCCAGGAGGGCAAAAAAGGATCTCCAAAATCATGGCGTGAAGTCTACACCGTCACTCGCACCAACGAGGACCTGAAGTTTGCCCATCTGCTTTCACTGCAAGGCAAGGAAATTCCCCTGGGGTTGAACAGCACGGATATCGACGGCGACGGGAATGACGAAGTGTTCGGTATATCGCCCAAAGGGAGGCTGGTAATTTTTACAAAATCCGGCAGGATGGTGTGGAAAGGTGGAAATTTCGGAGTGACCGGCAACGTAATTGAAATCTACTCCAGGAAATCCAGCGAAAGGACGATCCATGTTCCACCCAAGACACTGGTTTTGAAATCTCCAAACTCGGGTCTTGTCATGGCGGTGGGAAACGCAAATCGCAGAAAAGGCGGCCTGTTTCAAAGGGAAAGCATAAACAAGGGATCCGTGATGTTCCTGTCGATCGAACCGGACACATACACCGTTCGAGGTGTCATCGGTCACCAGGCCGGATGGATCAGCGATCTGATAGACAACAGCCGCGGGTCGCTGGGACATCCCGACAGGCTGGGGTATATCCGGGTAATCGTCAGCGCTTTTTCCACCAAATCCATAATACACCTCCCCGCAGACAACGACAGATAGAAAACCAAACAGGCGAAGGCCAGAGCGGCCATGGCGCCAGACGGTATTCCCCCGCGTCAAAGCGACAGAAGTCATCCGGGTATTGTTGACTTGCCCGCATTCATCTCCTAACATGAACCAGTTTTAAAACAGTATAGTTTCACTGGAGATTCACCAGCCTTGAGATATTCGAAATACCTTGCGCCCACCCTCAAAGAGGTCCCGGCGGAAGCCGAAATTGTCAGCCACAAACTTATGCTTCGTGCCGGAATGATCCGCAAGCTGGCGGCGGGCGTATATTCCCTGTTGCCACTGGGCGTCAGGGTGATCCGCAAAGTGGAGGCCATCATACGCGAAGAGATGAACAAAGCCGGCGCGCTGGAGGTGTTCCTGCCGTCGATACAGCCCGCCGGGTTGTGGAAGGAGTCGGGCAGATGGAACATGTATGGCAAAGAGTTGCTCCGGATCACCGACAGGCATGATCGGGAGTTTTGCTATGGTCCTACGCATGAAGAAGTAATCACGGACCTTGTCCGGCGGGAGTTGAGATCGTACCGGGACCTGCCTGTGAACCTTTACCAGATACAAACCAAGTTTCGCGACGAAATCAGGCCCAGGTTCGGGCTGATGCGCGCCCGCGAGTTTTCCATGAAAGACGCCTACAGCTTCGACGTAAACGACGAAGCGGCGGGGGAAAGCTATGCGCTGATGAAAAAGGCGTATAACTCCATTTTCAAAAGATGCGGGCTCAGATTCCGGGCGGTGGAGGCTGACACCGGCCAGATAGGAGGCTCGTTCTCCCACGAGTTCATGGTGCTGGCCGAATCAGGGGAAGACCTGATCGCCTATTGCGACCAGTGCGACTATTCGGCGAATGTTGAAAAAGTGTCACTGGTGGCCGACAACACCGACCCGCCCACCGGCAGCTACAAGCCTGCTGAAAAAGTCCATACTCCCGGCAAGGGCTCCATAGACGATGTGTCGGAGTTTCTCAATCGCCCCAGGTCGACGTTTATCAAAACATTGATATACAAAACAGACAACGAGAACAAGGAACTGGTGGCCGCCCTTTGCAGAGGCGATCATGAAATAAACCACACAAAGCTGGCCAGGGCGCTGGATGTAAATGAAGTTGTCCTGGCCGATGAGGATGACGTGATACGAGCCACCGGAGCCCCTGTCGGGTACGCAGGCGCCATGGGCCTTGCCATACCTGTCATGGCGGACAACGGCGTGCGATCCATGCAAAACGCCGTGACCGGCGCCAACGAAGCCGACGCGCATATTATAAATGTCAACCCCGGACGGGACTTTCCAGACGCCCGATATGCGGACATACGCCAACCTGTGGAAGGTGACCTGTGCCCCAAATGCGGACCGGGCAAGCTCCTGCTCGCAAGGGGGATCGAAGTCGGCCACATTTTCAAGCTGGGATCGAAATATTCCGAAAGTCTCGGGGCGACTTTTCTGGACAAGCAAGGCGCCGAAAAACACATGATAATGGGATGCTACGGTATCGGGGTGGCCCGCACCGCCGCCGCCGCTATCGAGCAGAATCATGACGAACAGGGGATCATCTGGCCCGTCTCGATCGCTCCGTTCGACATATCGATCCTGCCTCTCAACATAGACGATCAGCAGGTCGTTTCAACCGCGGAAAAGCTGTATGACGACATGATAAAATCAGGTATGGAAGCGTTGCTGGACGACAGGGAAGCGCGGCCTGGCGTGAAATTCAAGGACGCGGACCTCATAGGATTGCCGTTGCAGGTAATCGTCGGCAAAAAGGGGCTCGCCAACGGTGTGGTGGAAATCAAGATCAGAAAAACAGGAGAGAAAATATCCGTACCCGTCGACGAGGCCGTTTCAAGGGCTGTGACCATCCTGTCAGACCTTTGATACGCATAGCCTGGCGTTTTGCCATGGTGGCTGTAATAAATAAAAGGCTAAGCGTAATCAGCCGGTGACTATGTCCTTTTTCCCTCTTGTTTCCATACTCCTGCCAGCAAAAAATTGCGGCCCGTATCTTCAAGAAGCCGTGGACAGCGTCGTTGATCAGACTTATGAACATTTCGAGCTGATAGTAATCGATGATGGAACCACGGACGGATCGATCGAAAACCTGGACACGGTTGATCCCCGTCTGCGAATAATAAAAAACGACGGTTCCGGAATCATCGATTCTCTCAACGCCGGAGCGGACATCGCCACAGGCGCGTTTATCGCCAGGATGGATGGCGACGACATATGCCTCCCGCAAAGACTGGACAGACAGGTAACCCTTCTGCGTGACAACCGGAAGCTCGGGATCGTTGGCGCCGGGGTGGAAATATTTTCAGAAGACGGGATCGGCCGGGGATATCGGCTGTATGAGGGTTGGATAAATTCGTTGGTGACACCGGAAGACATCCGACGTGAAATTTTTGTGGAAAGCCCCCTTCCCCATCCGTCGGTAATGATGAGAGCGGAGGTGTTCAACAAGCTGGGGCGATATCGCGACATGGGATGGCCGGAGGATTATGACCTGTGGTTGCGCGCTTTCGAGGCGGGCGTGGCTATGGGCAAGGTTGATGAAAAACTGATAAAATGGCGGGACTGGCCAAACAGAATGTCCAAAACAAAGCCCAGGTATTCCCGAAAAAACTTCATGAGAGCGCGGGCGCATTTCCTGGGCCGCACGGTGTTGAAAAATCGCAGAGCGATTATCTGGGGCGCAGGCAAAACCGGCGCCCTGCTGGCCCGTTTTCTGCGCCATGAAGGAGCCGATTTCGCTGGATTCATAGATATAAACCCTCGAAAGATCGGAAAGCTCAAGGCGGGAAAGCCGGTCTATCCTCCGGCGGAAGCTATAACGCCCGATGTGGAGCTTGTTCTGGTGGCTGTCGCGGCCCGGGGCGCCAGGGATGAAATACGCGACTACCTGAACTCCGCGGGAAAGAAGGAAGGGGCCGACTATTACTGTGTGATTTAAAGCCGTGCCGCCACCTGTCAATCAAGGGCGATTTTCCTGGAAAACACCGTATACTTGATCGGCTCGGCGTTCTGGTACCCGATCTTTTTCCTCCGGCTTTCATGCAACAGGCCATATTTCACCTCGGCGATAACATAAGCCGGCGTCGGGTTTCGCTCCATCGAAAAATCGAAAGCTATGCGGCGCGTCTCGTTGAACCTGATCCTCGTGTCCCACAGATCGATAATGAACGGTCTCCACAAAATCACCCGTTCCAGGAATTCGGTTTGCTCCTTGATAAGCCGGTTGGCGCTGTCAACAAGCCTGAAGTTTATCTCCAGGTGGCGGTCCGGCGTTCCGGTGGGTATCCTGTGCTCCGACCCTGTGTTTGTGATGAGCAACGCATACCGCCTGGACGGCCCGGCTCCTTTTTTTTCCTCCTTCAGCTCGATGGTCAACCCGTTTTTTACCATTTCACGGTCATGCCCGCCGCGCCAGGTGTGGCTTTTGCGAATATAGTCCTTTCCCGATGACGATAGTTGTTTCACTTTCGGCATGTGACACTTGACACAATCCGCCTTGCGCCCTATCTCCTCGATTTCGGCGAAGTTGCCGCATGGAGGCAGTTTCATGAACACTTCCCTCCTGTCCCCCTTGACCATATGACATCTTTTGCAAACACCGTTTCCATCGGTGAACCTGCTGTCTTTTCGAACCGGATGCGCTTCTGTTTTTGCGCCGGTCGGACCTATGATCACACCATCTTCGATGTGGCATACAGCGCAGGTCACCCCTTCTTTTTTCAGTTCAGGATCGAAATCGGGGTTTGGCTCCAATATGGGGTCGAGCCTGTCCGCGTCCCTGAACCCCAAAACCAGGTCCCGTTGCTGGTTTACCAGGGGCGTATGGCAATTCAGGCATATTTGCTCAGCTCCGTCGTATATCCAGTCCACACGGAAATATGGATCCTTCCAGGCGTTGGAATGGATGCTCGTCTCCCACTGCCGGGCTATATCCTCGTGACACAGCGCACACTCTTTCGCGCTGACAGAATCCAGACCTTCCGGAATTTTGACAGCTTTCGGGATGGCGAAATCGTCGGCCACTTCAAAAAAATGGATCGGCCCGGTCAACCTCATCCAGAAAAAAGCGACAAAAATCGCCGTTACCGAAAACCAGATGGATTTTCTCATTGATAAGTCGCCAGGTTCAAAGCCCCCCGCCACCTTTTTTTATCGCCTGTTCTACCGCCGTTATGGCGACTTTTAATATAATATCATTCTGACGAAGGGCTATCCTGGATTTGTACACAACAACCCCCGTGACAATGAACGCCGCCCATGCGCAAACGTGATGAGGCGACAAAGGAGCTTTCCCCGCGTCGAAGGCGGCGCCCAGGGTCGGGGTCGCCACCAGCAAAACAATCGCCGACATGATCCATGGAAACATGCTCTTTTTGAATTTCCTGGTTTTCGCGTATTCGTCATTCCCCACAAGCCCCGCGCGAGCGGTTCTTTTCACCGCCGATCCGGTGTATATGAAGTGGAACATCATTACAGACAACCATAATATCGCCCACAGCGACGACAGCAAACCCGCCACAGAATGGGTTCCAGACATCCCCTGTACGCCTGGGACAGCGTAGCCGGCGCCCATGGAGATTGCTACTACAACCCAGCTTACAGCGCCGGATATGGAAATAATCCTGACCATGCCCTACCGAAGCTTGTATTCACTGGCAATGAGGTTTTTGATATATTGTCCAACATGGGCTAAAGTGTGCTATACAAAACCGCCACCTGGCATATTACACATGTGTTTTCTCATGGCATTTTACTGTGGACGACCTTAACACTTTACGAAAGAAAATTGACGAAATCGACAAGCGTCTGGTCAAGACTCTCAACAAGCGAGCAGGACTGGGGCAGAAAATTGCAAGCATAAAGCACAAGACAAACTCGCCCGTGTTTCTACCGGCCAGGGAGCGCGACATACTAAAAAGCGTAGCGGCGGAAAACAAAGGTCCCCTTTCGAACGAATCGCTGGGATGCATATTCAGGGAGATATTCTCCGCCACCCGCGCCGTGGAAAAACCGATAACGGTGTCCTTTCTGGGTCCGGAGGGCTCGTTTTCCCACCTGGCGTCGCTAAAGCTGTTCGGATCGTCGTGCCAGAGGATATTTGAGACCGGCATCGACATGGTATTCAGCGATGTCGAGAAAGAAAGAGCGGATTTTGGCGTAGTCCCCATTGAAAACTCCATAGAAGGTACAGTGGGCCAGACCCATGATCTTCTCATAAAGTCACCGGTCAAAATATACGCGGAGACATACTTTGAAATTCATATCAACCTGCTGTCCAACGCGTCGGGATTAAAAAATGTCAAAACACTGTACACCCATTACATGCCGCTGGGCCAGTGCCGTCGATGGGTGTCCCAGAATCTTCCCGGCGTGAAAATAGTGGAAATGTCCTCCACGGCCGCCGCGGCGAAAAAAGCCGCCGCCAGCGACAAATCCGCCGCGCTGGGAGCTTATGAAGCCGCCGGGATATACAAACTGGGCATTCTCGCGGAAAAAATAGAGGAACGCCAGGGGAACCAGACGCGGTTCCTGGTAATATCGCTCAAGGACTCGCCCGAAAACGGAGCGGAAAAAACATCCATAGTTTTTTCCATAAAGGACGAGGCTGGCGCCTTGAGCGAGATATTGCGCCCGTTTTCAGTGAAGAACCTGAACCTGTCGAAGATCCATTCCCGACCCAGCCCCGAGAAGGGATGGGAGTATGTCTTCTTTGTCGATTTCGATGGCAACGCAAGCGCTCCCGAAGCGCAATGGGTATTGAAAAAAATCAAACCGCTGACGATCTTTCTGAAAAACCTGGGATCATACCCTGACGGAAGGGTTTGACCGTATGGTTTCGTCATAGATCCATATAACACCAGCGCAACACCGTCAACAATGTATACGGACAGTGGAAAATGAAGCCGTTGTTTGAACACGCCGTCATAGCAGGTGTGGGACTGATCGGGGGATCACTGGCGATCGCGGGGAAAAAGGCCGGAGTATTCGGCTCGGTAACCGGCCTCGGGCGGGGACGGTCAAACCTGGACAAAGCGATGGAACTGGGCCTGGTCGACGCCATCACAACAAATTTGGCCGAAGCGTGCAGGGGAGCCGACCTGTTTTTCGCGGCGATCCCGGTTGAATCGATCCCCGGCCTGTGCGTTGAAGCGGCGGGGTATCTCCCGGAAAACTGCCTGTTGACAGACGGAGGCTCGGTCAAACGGGAAATAGTCTCTCAACTGGAAAAAAAACTGCCCCGAAACCTCCGGTTTGTTGGCGGTCATCCCGTCTCCGGCACAGAAAAATCCGGAGCCACGGCCGCGGTAGACACCCTATTTAACAACAGGTATACAATCCTGACCCCCACACAATCCACAGACCCTGACGCTGTCGATCTTGTCGGGGCGATGTGGCGTGCGGTTGGGGCCAACGTTGTGACGATGAGCCCGGAAAAGCATGATCACGCGATGGCGATCATAAGCCACCTTCCACATTTCGCCGCTTACGCCCTCGTGGAGGCTATAGTGAACGCTGATGATTCCGACTCGATCAAAAGATTTGTCGCTGGCGGTTTTAAGGACACGACACGAATAGCCGCGTCCGACCCGGCCATGTGGCGCGATATTTTCTCCATGAACCAAGACAGCCTGCTGACCGCCGTGGAGCTTTTCGAGAAAAGCTTATCGTCTTTCAAAAACGATATTATCAACAGGGATTTTGACACGCTTGAGAAAAAGCTGGAAAAAATCAGGGATGAACGGCTCAGGCTGGACGATCAACACGCCTGAACCCGACTGCGAAACATTTGCAACCATGAAGATATTTTCGAATGCGCGGATCAATGAGCGGCGTTTCACCTTTGCCTGATCGTTTTATAGTCGCCATAGACGGCCCCGCCGGATCTGGCAAATCCACCCTGGCCAAGCTCCTGGCCCAGAAAATCGGGGCGGTTACGCTGGACACCGGCGCGATGTACAGGGCGGTGACCGCCAAAGCCCTGGACATGGGGATAGATGTCGCCGACGAAAAAGCTGTCGGTGAAATAGCCGGATCCATCAATATAGAGTTTGTCAATGACAATCATGGACAAAAAATAATCGTCGACGGGGTCGACTGTACAACCAGGATTCGCCAAACCGACGTGAACGACTCCGTTTCGACCGTAGCAGCCCACAGCCAGGTCCGAAACAGGATGGTTAACCTTCAAAGGGAAACGGGGAGCAATACCAGGACCGTGGTGGAGGGGCGTGACATAGGAACCGCCGTGTTCCCAGACGCCATGTACAAATTTTTCCTTGTCGCGGACGAGGCGGTCCGGGCCGAAAGACGCTTGAAACAGATGGAACAAGCCGGAACACCAACTGCCCGGGAACAGGTGCAAAAAAATATTTCCAGGAGAGACCGCCTCGACAGCTCCCGCGCCGATTCTCCCCTGGCAAAGGCCCCGGGAGCGCTGGAAATAGACACGAGCAATATGAATATTGACGAAGTATTGCAAACAATGTTAGATTTTATGGTTTACAGGTCGGCTGAATAAACGGCCTGACGCGCTCTGGATGCGCCAGATCGTGAAAATTAACAGAAAGGAACTGGTACTTTAAATGGCAGCAAGTGGCAAAGCCAGTCTTAGCAGGGTCAAGGCGGAGGATTTTACCGACACCGACCTGCTTGACGAAGATCAAGACACCGATGGCGAGGATCTCCTCTCCAAAGACGAATATTCCCAGCTCGTAGACCAGAGCGTCAAATCCTTCCGCGAGGGGGAAATCGCGATGGGTAAAGTGGTGGAAAAGACCGAGGACCACGTTATCGTGGATATAGGGTTTAAAAGCGAGGGGTTGATAGACCTGGCCGAATTCGGCAGGGAAGGAGCGGACCTTGCGCCTGGCGATGAAGTGGAGGTTTTACTTGAAAAAAACGAGGACTCCGAAGGCAGGCTGATCCTGTCCAAGGAAAAGGCGAACAGGATCCGTGTTTGGGAAAAGATGGCCCTGAAATATGAGAATGACGAAATTATCGAAGGGGTTGTCATTTCCAAAATCAAAGGCGGCCTGACGGTGGACATCGGTCTGAGGGCTTTTCTTCCCGGCTCGCAAATTGATCTGCGTCCCATCAAAAACCTGGATAAGCTTATCGGAGAGCGGCTCCAGTTCAAGATCATCAAGATGAACAAAAAACGGGGCAATATCGTCCTGTCCAGGCGCGTGATACTCGAAGAAGAGCGTAAATATACCAAGGAGAGCACTCTGGACAAGCTGGAGGAAGGCTCGATGGTCGAGGGTATCGTTAAAAACATAACCGAATACGGCGCCTTTATCGACCTGGGTGGCATAGACGGCCTGTTGCACATAACCGACATGTCATGGGGCAGGGTGAACCATCCATCGGAAATGTTTTCGATCGGGGACCAGGTCAAAGTCATGGTTCTGAAATTCGATAAGGAGACCGAACGGGTTTCCCTTGGGACCAAACAGGCCACGCCTGATCCGTGGAGTATTGTTGATGAAAAATACCCGACGCAGAGCAGGGTCACCGGCAAGGTTGTGTCAATCGCCGATTATGGCGCTTTTGTAGAGCTCGAGGAGGGAATCGAGGGATTGGTGCATATTTCCGAAATGACGTGGAACAAGCACATCCGCCACCCCTCCAAGATCGTCAGTATCGGCGACACCGTCGAAGCTGTCGTCCTTTCCATGGACAAGGAGAGAAAACGTATTTCTCTGGGCATGAAGCAGACGGAAGCCAACCCCTGGGAAAACATTGATGAAAAGTACCCCATCAACTCCACTGTCGAGGGAAGAGTCCGCAACGTGGCGGATTTTGGCGTTTTCGTGGAGCTTGAGGAGGGTGTGGACGGGCTTATCCACATATCGGACATAAGTTGGACCCAGAAAATCAAACATCCATCCGAGATTCTCAAAAAGCGGGACACTGTAACCTGCATAGTTCTGAACATAGACAAGGAAAACGAGCGCCTCTCCCTTGGCCTTAAGCAACTGGACAAGGACCCGTGGGAATCGGTCGAAGAAAAATACCCGGTGGGCGAAGAAGTAAAGTGCCATATAGTCAAGGTCACCAATTTCGGCGCGTTTGCAGAGATTGAAAGTGGCGTAGAGGGATTGATTCACGTATCCCAGATATCAACCAACAAGGTCGCAAACCCCCGCAAGGCTGTTCGCGTGGGACAGGAAGTGACGGCTAAAGTGATCAAGGTGGACCTTCCCAATCGCAAGATCGGTCTTTACATCAAGGCGTTCCTTGAAGGTCTCTCCGCCGAAGAAGTCGAGCGCGAGCTCAAAGCCATGGAGGCGGACGCCGCCCAATTCGACGGCGAGGAGGAGCAATCCTCAAACAGCGGTGAACAGCCAAGCCAGAAAGCCGAAAGCAAAGAAGCCGTGAACGAAACGGCGGAGCAGGAAGCCGGAACCGGCCAGGATGATCAGGCGAAGCAAGCCGATACTGATACGGCTACAGAGGAGAGTGCCTGATCCAACGGCGCATCTTTATCACGGCTCTTTAATCTAAATAGTTCGGAAAGGGCAGCCTGATGGCCGGAGCGGGCAGGAAATTGTTCTCAGCGTTGGCGCTGATATTTTTTCTGGCCTTTCTTGGGTTTGTGTTCATCATGGCCCTGGCTTCCCTGCTCACCCCCTCCGACGGGTTGCTGGACGCTCCATTTTCGGACAACAAAATAGCCATCGTCCGCATCGAAGGAGCGATCATGGACGGCGACGATATCATCCGCCAGATCCGCCGATACGCTGAAAACGACTCGGTCAAGGCTATTGTCCTTCGCATAGTCAGCCCCGGCGGCGCTGTGGCTCCCTCCCAGGAGATATACAGCGAAGTAAAAAAAGCAGGGCGCAAAAAACCTGTGATAACCTCCATGGGAACAGTCGCGGCTTCCGGGGGATATTACATAGCCTCGGCCACCCGTCGCATATTCGCCGACCCGGGCACTATAACCGGCTCTATCGGCGTGATCATGATGTTTTCAAATCTCGAAAAGCTTATGGGAAAGCTGGGGCTGGGGTCCGTTGTTTTTAAAAGCGGAAAATTCAAGGACACCGGGTCTCCCTACCGGCCATTTAGCGATGATGACAAAAAACTGATGCAAAACGTTATTGCAGACGTTTACGACCAGTTTATAAACGATGTCGCCCGGGGGAGGAAAATGGACGTGGAGCAAGTTCGCAAGCTTGCCGACGGGCGAATTTACACCGGCCGCCAGGCGCTGGGGCACAACCTGATCGATGAGCTGGGGAACATGCAGGACGCCATATCCGCCGCGGCGAAAATGGCTGGCATAACCACAAAACCCGACATCGTTGAGGAGACCGGGGGCAGTTACCTGCTGGAGCTGTTGCTGGGAGAGGATTTTAAAATAAGGATTCCGGGGCAAGCGGGGCTGGCCAGCGGAATTTACTACCTGTGGCCTGCCTGGTAATTTCGTGAACCACAGTCTTTTGTTCTACCTTTTTCTCCTGGCGCTCACCATATTCAGGGTCGCCTATTCCGGCTGGCTCGAGCTTTCCCTGGACGAGGCCTATTACTGGACCTGGTCGAACCACCTGGATTTGAGCTATTACGACCATCCGCCGATGGTCGCGTATCTGGCGGCGGCAACCACCATATTTTCCGAATCGGAAAGATGGTTGCGGCTGGGGGCGGTATTGTGCGGTTCTGTGATCACCTGGATCACATACCTGATGGCCGCTGACATATTCAACGACAAAAGAGCGGGCTTCGCCTCTGCGATTTTGTTAAATCTGGCTCCCATATTCACTATTGGAACAATAGCCATAACCCCCGACGCCCCCTTGTGTCTTTTCTGGATGGTGACGCTGTATTACGGATACAAGATCATCGAAACCCAGAAGCGGGCCTATTGGTACGCTCTCGGGGCCTCGTTCGGGCTTGCGCTGCTGTCGAAATACAACGCCGCTCTTTTCGCTCCCGCTTTCCTGGCTTTTCTTGTTTTTTCCCGGGAAAACCGCCACTGGCTTTTCCGAAGAGAGCCATACCTGGCGTTTGCGTTGTCGATGATCATTTTTTCCCCCGTGATATACTGGAATTACGAAAGGGACTGGATATCCTTCGGGTTTCAGCTTTCCCACGGGTTCACCCGTGACCCGGGAAATATCCTCGCCAACGTGGGAGAGTTTTGGGGTGTGCAGATCCCCTCGTTCGGCATGCTCCTTTTTTTCTTTATCATCACGGCGTCCGTCGGTATAGGCCGGATAGGTTTGCGGGACAGGCGGGAGGAGTTTGTATATTTGTCTTTCATGCCGGCTGGACTGCTCTTGTTTTTCACATTCAACAGTTTCAGAACCCGCATGGAGGGAAACTGGTCCATAGTGGCCTATTTCGCGGCTATCGTGGCGACACCGGGATATTTGAGCATCATAAAAAACCGCATGGACGACAGCCGCGCAAGGCTCACGCGCAACGCCTACATTTTTTCCCTGTCGCTGGCGGCGGTGATGCTTGTATACGCGCATATACAGATCGTCGAGCCGGTGCTTCCCATGCCGCAGAAGCACGAAGTGTCCCGAAGGGTGTTCGGCTGGAAAAAGCTGGCGGCGGAGTCTGACACCAGGTTGTCGAGCCTGGGCGATGGGGCCTTTATTGTCGCTAACCGGTACCAGATATCCACCCTGCTGACCTACTACACGAAAAACCACAGACAAGCCTATATCACAAACGGGAAAAACCGGTTCGGTTATTTAGGACCCATCGACCACCTGGAGGGTAAAAACGCTCTTTACGTCACAGAATCGAATCGGGTCAATATCGGCCCCATGAAACTGTTTTTCGACAAGGTGGAGGAGGCCGGATCGATCAGGATAGAACGTCACGGCCTGTTGATCCGGGAATTTGTTTTCTTTAAATGCTACAATTATCATGGCGGTTTAATTGAAATCTGACACAGCCACCAATCCGGTATAACCAAAGTTGAGAAAATGAAAGGTTCCGGCCCGATTATTATTATCGGATTCAAGGGATGCGGGAAAACCACCATCGGACGTATGCTGGCCGCCAGGCTGGGGCGTATGTTTATGGACACCGACGATATGATAGAAGACTTGCACAAGGAAAGAATGAAGCAGGACCTGGATTTTCGCGGCATCTACACAGAGCATGGTCAGGAGTATTTTGAAACGCTGGAGACCGAAGCTGTAAGAGCCGCCCTGAAAAAACGAGACTGTGTCATCTCTTTCGGGGGAGGCGCCTTGGCAAAAGCGGACTCGGGAGTCACGGACTCGGGAGTCACGGACTCGGGAGTCACAGACTCGGGAGTCACAGACTCCACCGATACGGTTTTTGTTTATATTACCGTTGATCCGGATGTTTTGTTTGAACGAATAATGAAAAACGGCGTCCCCGCCTTTTTCAAAAAAGACGATCCCCGTTCTTCTTTCAACACTTTCATGGATCAACGGGCCCCTGTTTATGAAAAATATGCGACTTTCACCGTCGACAACACCAAAGACAATCCGGAAGTCGCCGTAAACGAAATCATCGAAACCCTCAAAACGCAGGGACGCCCGGTCTGACAGGATAACTAAATGGCAGGCAACAGTTTCGGCAAACAGTTCAGAATCACCACGTGGGGGGAGTCCCACGGCCATTCGATAGGGGTTGTCATAGACGGATGCCCCGCCGGACTTGCCATATCCTTGCAGAAAATCCAGAAAGAGCTTGACCGAAGACGCACGGGACAGAGCAATGTCAGCTCCCAAAGAAAAGAGCCGGACAGAGCCGCCATAAGATCCGGCGTGTTCGAAGGTGTCGCCACCGGCGCTCCGATCCATATTGTCATTGAAAACCAGGACACCGACTCCAGAGCGTATGAGAACATAAAAGACGTGTGTCGCCCCGGTCATGCGGATTATACATACATCGCAAAATACGGGCACAGGGACCACAGGGGGGGAGGCAGAGCGTCTGCCAGGGAGACAGCGTGCAGGGTGGCCGCCGGGGCTGTCGCACGGATGTTTCTGGACGGTTTCGGGATAGACGTTTTTGCCCACACCATCGAGATCGCCGGCGTCAGGGCGGAGCGCTTTGACAGGAAGGTTATAGAAACCAACGATGTCCGGTGCGCCGACCCGGCCGCGGCGGAGAAGATGACAGAAGCGATATTGCATGCCAGAAAAGACGGCGACTCCGTAGGAGGTGTGGCGGAAATAGTAGCCACCGGAGTGCCCGCGGGATTGGGGGAGCCGGTGTACGACCGGTTCGACGCGACACTTGCCCACGCGCTCATGTCGATAAACGCGGTTAAAGGGGTGGAGATCGGAGCGGGGTTCGGCGCCGCTCGATTGCGCGGGTCTGAAAACAACGACCAGATGCGAGCAGGTGACAACGGGCCTGTTTTCCTGTCGAACAACAGCGGCGGAATCGATGGAGGCGTCACCAACGGCAACACGATCATCGCCCGTATCGCGGTCAAACCGACCCCGTCCATACACAAGCGGCAAAACAGCGTGGACAAGAACGGAGACAATGCCGTTGTCCGGGTCGAAGGCAGGCACGATCCGTGTATCCTTCCCCGCGCCGTTCCGGTGGCCGAGGCGATGACGCTGATAACCATAGCCGATCAACTGTTGCTCAACCGCGCCACGCGATTATAGTTTTGCACCGTGACTGTTTCGTCATTTGTCGAAAAGCTCGAAAACATCGATAATATCGGCCCGAACATACGTTACCATCATAAAATTGACCCGGTGGAGCCAAAGCTCGACCCCGTTCCGGCCCTGAATCCGGCGTTGTCGGACCGTTTAAATGAACTGGGGCTGGATAAGCTGTACACCCACCAGGCCGAAGCCATAAAAGCCGCGGTCGCCGGAGAAAATGTAATCGTGGCCACGCCGACCGCCTCAGGCAAGACGATGTGCTACACCGCGCCTGTTGTAAACGAATTTTTGGCCGATCCTGATTCAACCGCCATATTCATATTTCCCTTAAAAGCGCTGGAGCATGACCAGCTCAAATCATTCCGGGGGCTGACAGAGGGATTGCCCTCCGCCACTACGCCGGGCGCTGGTTTTCGGGCGGAAATATTCGACGGAGACGTAACCGCCCATCACCGGAAAAAAATCATCGGCGCCCTTCCCAGGGCGATATTCACCAACCCGGACATGCTGCACATGTCGATCATGCCGTACCACGGAAAGTGGGAGGCGTTTTTCGGAAAGCTTAAATTCATCATTATAGACGAAGCGCACACGTACCGGGGGGTGTTCGGGTCGCACATGGCCCAGGTTGTCCGCAGGCTCAACAGGATCGCGGATCACTACGGGGCGAAACCCGTGTTTATACTCTCATCGGCGACCATAAGCAACCCGGATCAATTCGCCAGGACCTTGACCGGACACGAGTTCCGGGTGGTGGACACAAGCGGCAGCCCCAGGCCGGGTGGTCATTTTATCGTTTACAACACCGAAGGCAACCCATATACCGACTCGTCCAGATTATTCCGGGAAGCTATAAAATCCGGGTTGAAAACCATCGTTTTCACCAAGGCGCGCAAGATCACCGAGCTTATCTACACATGGACAGCGCAGGCCGACCAGGAGCTGGCGGACCGGATAAGCTGTTATCGCGCCGGGTTCCTGCCGGAGGAGAGACGCAGGATAGAGCAGGACCTTTTCAGCGGCGCGCTCGACGGCGTGGTCACCACATCCGCGCTGGAGATGGGGGTGGATATAGGCGGGCTGGACGTATGCGTCCTGGTCGGCTATCCGGGCACAATCATAAACACATGGCAACGCGGGGGAAGGGTTGGCAGGGGCGACCGGGAATTTCTCATAATCCTCGTCGCCCAGCAGGACGCTTTAGACCAGTACTTTGTCCACCATCCCACGGAGCTTTTCACCCGCGGATTCGAAGCGGCGATAATAGACCCGGATAACATTTCCATACTAAAAGATCACCTGGTCTGCGCCGCCGCGGAGCTTCCTGTCAAGCAGGACGACCGATGGACAGCGTCCGAGAACCGTCAGACCGCTTTTGACGAGCTTGAAAAAGAGCGCAGGCTGGCGCTGTCCGGTGATGGATCCAAATGGCTGTCACCCCGAAGGTATCCGCATCGCGATGTGCCGATCAGGTCACTTGGCAAAACCTATACGATATTTGAAAACGGCGGCAAGACGGTGATAGGACATGTTTCAGGTTCCCGCGCATACAGCGAGTGCCACGTTGGCGCTGTATATCTTCACAAGGGGCGGCAGTACCTGGTGACGCATCTCGACACGGGAAAAATGGTGATCCACGCGAAACCCATGGACGAAAAATATTATACGAGGCCCAGAACCAACAAGGAAACATGGATTCTGGAAACCATGAATGAAAAGATTGTAAATGGTTTTAAAATCAAGTTGGGCCGGTTAAAGGTTACCGAACAGGTCGTCGGGTATGAAAAGCGTTCTATTTACGGTCAAAATTCCCTGGGCATTTTCGAGCTGGATATGCCGGTGACAGAGTTTGAGACCGTGGGATTCTGGATAGAAATAGATGACGCCGTAAAAGAGACGATTGAACAAAGCCGGCTTGGGTATATGGGCGGCATTCACGCGTTCGAGCATGGCGCGATCGCCCTTTTTCCACTGTTCGCACTGTGCGACCGAAACGATATCGGTGGAATCTCATACCCTGTCTATCCTGGTTTGGGTTGCTCTGCGATCTTTTTCTACGATGGATACCCGGGGGGCCTGGGCCTGTGCAAAGCCGGTTTTGAAAAAGTTGAATATCTCTGGAGCGCCACATTGAAGCTGATCTCCGATTGTGATTGCGACCTGGGGTGCCCGTCTTGCATCCACTCGCCGAAATGCGGTTCCGGCAACAAGCCTCTGGACAAGCAGGCCGCCATCACCGTGCTGGAATATGTGACCGGCGCCAGACGCTATACGGCGAGAAAAACTCCGACCGGCGACCGGGGCAAGGTCAAGGACACGAGAGACGACCACGCCAACGTTAAAATAGCCGCCTGCGAGGCCGACGACTACTATGATCCGGCTCCTGAGCAAAGGATACTCTTTTTCGACCTGGAAACAAGGAAAAGCGCCGAGGATGTGGGTGGATGGAACAATGTCCACCTGATGGAGCTTGCGGTCGGTGTCGTATATGATTCGATGGAAAAAAAATATATCCGCTACTGGGAGGATGACGTCCAGAAACTTATAGACAAAATTCTGTCCGCCGACCTGGTTGTGGGGTTCAACCATGTATGGTTCGATTATGGCGTTCTGTCTGGCTATTCCAACGTCGATCTGGCCCGGGAGGCGAAATCTTTCGATATCCTGACAGACATCAGGCGCCGTCTGGGCTTTCGTCTGAGCCTGGGACATCTGGCGCAGGCGACGCTGGGCAGACGCAAGACCGCCGACGGGCTGGTGTCGCTTCAATGGTGGAAAGAGGGCGAGCATGACAAGGTGGCCGACTATTGCCAGGTGGATGTTGAAATCACCAAAGAGCTGTTCGAGTTCGGCCTGGAACACGATCGGCTTGTTTATACTTTAAAAAGTGGCGAGACAGCCAGACTGCCGCTTGATTGGGAGCTGGACAAAATCATCGCGCAAGCGGAGCGTCCTTCATCTCCCGGAAAGCGCCGAATAAGGTTTTGACCGTATGAACACATGGGCGATAGTGCCGGCGGCGGGGGCGGGGACGCGGTTGAAGGGCAAAGTCAAAAAACAATTCCTGTCTATTGGCGGCAAGCCCGTGCTGGCGCGCACGTTGCTGAATCTTTCCGCCGCGCCGGAGATTGACAAAATAATAGTGGTGGCGCCCTCCAGTGAAATCAGCCGGTGCAAACGCGAAATCGTCGATGAGTATGGGATGGTAAAGGTAAACAGCGTCATCGAGGGGGGGAGCACGCGGCAGGAGTCGGTGGGGTTTGGTTTTGCCGCTCTACCTGACGACGTGGACCTTGTGATTGTGCATGATGGAGTCCGCCCTTTTATAACCGGGGCCATGATAAGCTCTGTCGTGGAAGCGGCGGCGGAGTATGGAGCCGCCATCACAGCCATAAACATTACGGACACCATCAAGGAGATAAAGGACGAAACAGTGGTCTCCACACTGAAACGGGACTCCCTGGCAAGGGTCCAGACACCTCAATGTTTCCGCCATTTCATCCTCAACCAAGCCATGGAACGCGCGTTACTGGACGGGTTTGAAGGCACGGACGAGGCTTCGCTGGTGGAGAGGCTGAACGTATCGGTAAAAGTGGTGGAAGGCTCTGCCGCTAACATAAAAATCACCACGGCCGACGATCTGAAGCTTGCAGAGGCTTTGCTGAATATCGATTTTAAATAGCAAATCCCCAAAGCCGTCAAAATTCATCCACACTCCATCGGGCAGGGTCGATATTGCGCCTGTCTACATTTTCAGAGCCTTTTCGATCTCTTCTCGCATCTGCTTTTCAGTCTGCCCCGGGTGGAGGCGAGTGATTTCTTTCAGGCTTTTTCCGTCCAGAAGCACTATCACGCCTGTCCCCTTGTGTATGTCGTAGATGTTTTTAATTCCCAGTTCCGAGCCCTTTCGCTCCGCCGCCTTTGTTGTTTTCTTGTCGGTAAAATTGAGCAGAACGAACTTGACAGGTTTGCCTTTATAATCTTTTTTCAACTTATGAAAGATGGGACCCATCTTTTGGCAATATCCTCACCAATCGGCGTGATAGTAGAGAGCCGTGATTTTGTCGTTATGGGCGCTGTGTGATTCGGCCACCATCGGCACAGACATGACCACAGCCCAGACAGCCGCCAGACCAATCCCGATTATTTTCTGATTCATAATGTCTCCTCATCAATGATAAATAATAATTTAGCAGCACGAGCCCTCCCCCGGACCGCATACAGCCGGGCCTCCACCCCTGATGGCGCTCCACATCAGGGCATACGCACAACCAACCCCGCTATCGACCTTGATCGCGGCCACAGGGCAGTTTACCTGGCACGCGCCGCATTCCATGCACGATTCACCATTGGCCACCCTCACCACCTTACCATCCGGAGCGAAAACGGCGTGAGGACAGACTATGATACACATTTCGCAATTGATACACAGACCGGGCTCGTAACACAACGTGTTCACGTTTTGTGTGACTGTCATCCCGCGCTCCTTAAAAATAACTTGCCATAGACAAAGCCGCCGCCATCACCAGCGCCACGCCAAACATCCATGCCATGGCGGGTATGTAATTGAGTATCTCCATCTTGACCTGTGATGGTGATGTAAATGTCGTCGATCCGGTGAAATTAAGCGCCAGAAACGCTGTCACCGGGGGCATCCCGGCCAGATAACACAGAGCCCGGCCCAGCGAGCCATAGCCTGTGGTCCCACCAGCTCCCGAAAGGGAGATCACAGCGAACGGGACCGCCGCCACACCGCCGAGGATAAGCCCCTTGACGCTGAAATCATGACCCGGTATCCAGGGCAACAGTATCGGAAAAACAACAGCGCCCGCAAAAGAGGCCACGATCGCCGATGACGCCGCTAGGGGTCCGGCCAGTATATACAACAAACAGGCGACCGCCAAAGTCGGGATAATAACGTGGACAAGCTCCAACGGGACAAGAGTGATTCTGTCCCAAAGGGTGAACCTAACCCTCCGCATTTCCGGTGTGGCTTTGCGTTCTTTCATGTATTCAGGTATATCAGCGGCGTAAACCGGGCCATATTCAACCTTGAACCGGCACAGTTTTTTCACCATGTGGGCCGCCACACCGGGCGCGCCAAGCTGGGGGAGGATCAATTTGCGGACACCTACGATCTGGCCCAAATTTGTCGATTCCACCCGGTTGACAATCTCTTCCGTCCCAAAAGTCCCCTTGCCTGCGGCGCACCACACATTCACCCCTTTGGTGTCCAGCGCAAGTATATAGCAATCCATTGTAAGGGCCGACCGGAGCGCGTCAAAACTCAGGGTGTAATTTGCGGTGACGAACACAGGAGAATCGGAATCCGGTTTTCCAAGTGAATACAATCCGGGCTCCACACGATGACCCATTCTTTTGTATCCCAACCGAGCGAGAAAATGCCCAAACCTGTCGGCCAGGGTAAGCCGGTTTGATATGGATTTTATATTAGTTCGGCCCTGGCCGCTTACGCCATTTTCCATAACGACATCATGACAAATCCGCAAGATTCTGCAAAACAACGGTTGTTGTTTATTATCGGACGACCGGGGGGAATTGTCAGCATTTTAAATAATTCCGTTTCAGCGCACAAAGGGTAGAGCCTGGCGGGATGGGGCCAACCACGCCTGCTTATCCGTAAAAATACGCGGCGTTGGTCGTGTCTTCAGAATTTTCGCAAAAGCCCGATCATCACACCCTGGATGGTAACCTGATCCGCCTCGACGATAATCGGCTCCATCGACGAATTCGCAGGTTGCAAACGCACATACCCGTTTTGGGCGTAATATTTCTTGAGTGTGGCGCTGTCGTTGTTCACAAGCGCGACAACGGTCTCTCCGTTATCAGCGTAGCCACGCTCGTCTATTATGACATAATCGCCGTCCTTGATATGCTCTTCGATCATGGAGTCGCCTTTGACCTTGAGAACATATGTGCGTTTCCGCCCGATCATGTCGTTCGGGATGGAAATGGTCTCATCCTGCTGATACGCCTCGACCGGGACTCCCGCGGCGATATGGCCGCACAAGGGCACTTCCGTGGAGCGTCCCCCGGCCTCGTCCATCCGGTCGACAAGCTCGATCGCCCTGCTGAGGTTCCTGTGGCGCCTTATCAGCCCCTTGGCTTCCAGGTTCATAAGGTGCTTGTGGATGGTCGCCGGTGAGGACAGGCCGAAATGCTCCCCAATTTCAACTATGCTGGGGGCGTATCCCTGCTCGTCTATGAAGGTTACGATATAATCGTAAATCAGCTTTTGCCGTTTGGTGAGATGCACTGTTCTTCTCCATGTTTCACTACCTGTGATGGAGAATAAGCGAAAACAAAACGAAAAACAAGATATTTTTTCGCCAAATTTTCACCGCACGGCAAATCCCGATAAAAATCAACCGGTTCGTTGTTCAGTGACGCCGAAAAAAGGGGACAGAAACAGACCCTGTTACAGGTTCAGGTCATCCACGCAAACCCATATTACCGGATTTTCGAATAGGATATCCTGTCGCCTGCGTAAATCGCGGTTCTGCTAGTCGTAATAAACGCCGTCGACGTGGTGTCACGGGCGGATATCACCTTGGCTGTTCCTATTATTTTGGGGAGCCCCGCGACGGTCTCGCCATCTTTACGTTTAACCGGCCTCCTGTCCACTATGTTAAACACGTCGCCAGGCTCCACACCTGCGGAATTGCCGATATCAAAGTAGACAACATCGCCGCTGGCGTACCCCTCTTTCGGGTCCTTGCTGGTCACAAGATACCCGTCGATATCCTTTTCCACCACAGGCCTGTCCGGGTCGAGCTGGGGAACATCGGGCTCAGTATAGAGGACAATCAGGTCGCCCCGTTCGATCCCGTCGTACGATTGGATTATGACCGCTTTTGAATAATCCATCGCGACCTCCCTGACCTCCACAATCCCGTCGATCAGCACCTTGTGCCCAAGATTACTCCCGGTAACCGGATGGGTGACGCTATCTTTCTCGGAATGGAACACGAGAAACCTGGAACCGACAGACACACCCTGAGATTCTCCACGGTTAAGGTATATGGTCTCGGCTATGCTGAACGAAGCCTGGCTACTCGGCTCTCCGTCCACCACCTCGCCATCAGATTCGACACTGTCGCTGATATAACCTGCGGTTTCGAACATCTGGGGAGAAACGATCATCTCGCGTCTTGCGTCGTCGTTAAAAAAATCCTCGCCCAGGGGTTCATAAGAAAGGTCCCTGCCCTCGACCAGCTCCATTTCCGCCGGTTCCCCGCTCCCGGACTCCGAAACACCCTGGCACGGGTTCTGGCCGCCAGACATCGACGAGCCTGTATCCCGCGCTCCCGAACCGGAACCCCGCCCGGGTCGAATATCGTCATCATAACCGCCGCCAATGACGATAGACGCCACGGCCCTGCTCTGGTTGATCAGCGAGCCCAGGTTCACGCCACCAAGGTCGGACGCGGATTGCGCCATTGCCGGATTCGCCGCAAAAGCCAAGGCGAACCCCATGATTATCGCAAGTCTCTTTTTCATGTCGTTTAATATTTCCATTCATCCATCTCCCGACTTCGACCCAACATCGTCCTTGTTGTTTTTCATTTTTTCAAGCTCCCTGCGGGCTGTCGCCGCGGCCACGCTCGAAGGGTGCTTGTCTATCACTTCCTGGAATATCGCAGCACCCCGGGCAGGCGTCCCGAGCTTTATTTTGCAGTAACCATACTTGAGCATGGCGTCAGGGACTTTCTGGCTTTTGGAATACAGGACCATCACTCTTTTAAACTCGTGCGCCGCTCTGGCGTAATCTTTCTGGCTGTAATAGATTTCACCTTTCCAGTACTGGGCCCCGGAGGCGAGGGGGGACCGGGGAAACCGGCGGATAAAAAACGTGAACCCGGCGGCGGCCCGGGAATATTCCCCCTGGTTGAAAAGATTCATCGATTCCTTGTACATGTCCTCTTCGTCCAGCTTCTTGAATTCCGGATCGATATCACCAACCGTAAAGCTGGACGCGAGCACCACGAACGGCTTCTTGATGGCGTTGAACATCATACCCAGCCCGCCCGATCCACCGGAGACGGAGCTTTTTTTGTCCGGTGCTGTTTCGGCCTTGCCCGCAGGTTCAGCCTCTGTCTTTCCGGCGGCGTCCGATTGCGGCGCTGGGGTCTGTTGTTCAGCGGGTTGGCTGTCAATTCGCGCGGCGGCTTTTTTCGCCTCTTCCTCGAGCACATTCATCCGCTCGGCCAGCATCGCTATCCCGTTACCGTTCTCCGATATCAGGATACCCAGCTCCGCGGTCTGTTTCTGTAACTCCCACACGCTCTCTTTTATCATGGCAAGATCGTCCGCTTTTTTAGGAGACTCCACCGAAGCGCAACTCAGCCCTGAAACCATCGCTGTCACCACCACCAGGAAGATGCCTCGCTCATACGAACGAAGTAGAATTCCAATATAATTCATAAAAGTTACGGCTAATTTAAACAAATTATAATCAATTAACTACCAAAGGTCAAGTTATTTCCGATCCGGGGAAAAAGCCAGACCACCAGGTCACAGGTTTTCGTGATAGCTATGTTCCTGTTCATAAATATGAAAAGATCCGAACATCGTAAACAAATCCGCCCCCTGGCAAATCAAAAGAAAATTGTTACTGTGGGCAACGACGCCCCTCGCCCCTCCCTCGAAGGGAGGGGCGAGGGGAGGGTGAAAGCGCCCCCACCTAACCTCCCCCATAAAGGGGGAGGGAACCGGAACTATGCCACAACAGCAGTTG
>JAJRZK010000063.1 GCA_024275315.1 Nitrospirota bacterium | reverse complement strand
AGAACGCCCAGATCGACACCATCAGGCTGAAACTTCTCAAAGTGGGAGCCAGGATAAAGCAGACCGTGCGGCGCGTGTGGGTCCACGCCGCCTCAGGCTATCCGTATCAGCATATCTGGCGCTTGCTTCTGCCGATCTTGCCCCCGTCCCGACGTAACCGCGAAAAGGAATCGATCAGAAAAAAACCAACGGCGGGACACGTGCGCCTTCAACCGCCCGTTTCCTGGAGACGCGCTCCACTCGGCGAGTACGAAGACCATACACGCCGAAAAAAACGCCCATCAACCACCACAACCACCTTCCAGAACGGTAAAAACGAAAACGTCATGAATTATCCGGGCTAGGCGATTTCTATATCAGCGAAGAAATAGGATATCTCCCTGCTGGCAGAATCTTCAGAATCGGAACCGTGGACAGAGTTTTTTTCCGGGTCCACCGCCAGTTCTTTTCTTATGGTTCCCTTATCCGCGTCGGCGGGGTTTGTGGCGCCCATGATCTCTCTCCACCGCGGTTGCGCGTTATCCCCCTCCAGCACGGCGACATAACACGGGCCGGAGCACATATAGTCGGTCAGAGACCCGAAAAACGGCCTTTCCCTGTGTTCGGCGTAGAAACCCTCGGCCTGCTTTCTGGTCATATATATTCTCTTCAAGGCGACGATCCGGAGCCCTTCGGACTCTATCCGGCTTATGATTCTGCCCGCAAGGGAACGCTCCACCGCATCGGGCTTGATAATCGCAAAAGTACGTGACATTGTCATACTCTCCTAAAAAACAGGGCGCAAGACACCATATACGTCTTGCGCCCGGATCCTGTAACCAGCCGTATTCTACGCCCGGTATGCGTCTATAATCCTATTTATATCATAATCATCCGAACCACCCGCCTTTTGACGGATCTCGTTCAACCTGTCGACCAGGGTCGGTGTTTTGACCTGATACAACAACCCTGCCGGGACTTTTCCCTCCTTGGCCTTTAGCGCGATCGCCAACGCCGCGTTAAGGTCTGTGGTGTCATGATCTTCAGGGATAGGCTCCACCTTGTCCTTGTAGGATTCAAAGGTGTTTATTTTGTTGAAAGTGGGGCAAGGGCTGATGATATTGACAAACGAAAAACCCCTGTGCTTTATAGCCTCGGTAACCAGCTCCTGCACGACTTTCGGCTTGGAGCTGTAACCCTGGGCGACATAAGTGGCCCCATACGTCAGGCAGAACGCCAGCGGGTTAACCGGGTTGTCCGGCGAGCCGTAAGGTGTGGTGGAGGTGACCATGCCCTGCTCGCTCGTCGGGGAGCACTGGCCCTTGGTCAGCCCGTATATCGAGTTGTCCATGAGTATGTATGTCAGGTCCGTGTTTTTCCGCACCACGTGGGGCACATGCCCTCCGCCAATGGAAAATCCATCACCGTCACCCCCGAACGCTATCACTTCCAGGTCCGGACGAGCCAGCTTCAAACCGGTCGCCACCGGCAAGACCCTGCCATGAGCGGTGTGCATCCCGTATGTTTTGACAAAATACGGAAACCTCGAAGAACAACCGATACCGGAGACCAGGGCGGTGTTGTTTATGTCGATTTTCAAGTCGGCGAAGGCCTTTAAAACCGCGTTTAACACGCCATAGTCGCCGCATCCCGGGCACCAAGTCGGAGGAATAGTGCTTTTGTAATCCTTTGCTTTCATTGGAATCGTCTCGGTGGCCATTAAATCACCTCCTTGATTTTGTCGGCTATCATCCTGGGGGTAAAAGGCAGTCCTCCATATATCGTGTAGCTGATGGGTTTGATATCCGTCTCAGACGCGATTATTTTGGCTAATTGACCCTGTTTGTTGATTTCCGGAATTAGAATCTTTTCATATTTCGAGCTGAAACGCTCTAAAGCTTTTTTCGGCACCGGCCACACCAGCTTCGGGTATAGGGCCGCTACCTTGCTCCCCTCCGCCCGGGCGATCTTGACCGCCTCTCTGGCCGTGCCTATGGTAGAACCCCATGCGATAACACCAACCGTGGCCCCTTCCTCTTCATCGAACTCCGTCGCGGGGAAAAAATCCTCGATATTGTCCAGCTTGTGGAATCTCTTGTCGAGCATCGCGACATGGTTTTCCGGTGTATAATTCGGAGCGGAAGACTCTGCGTGCTCAAGACCGGTGGAAATATAGTTGCCGCCGGGCTGGCCCGGAGCGGACATGGGAGAAACGCCGGATTCTGTAAGCTTGTATCGTTTGTACCCACCGTCGCCGCTGGCGGGGTCGTACTTGTCACGTTCCACAATATTGATTTTCGACGGGTCCGGCTTTTTGATGGAGCTGGTTCTAAAGCCCAGCGACCCATCGGAAAGAAGCAGAACCGGTACCTGGTACTTCTCCGCCACGTTGAACGCCTCTACGGTGAGGTATATGCAATCCTCAACCCCCTCGGGAGAGATAACGACTTTTGACCCGTCACCATGGCACCCGTGAGCGGCGAGGAAAAGGTCGGACTGTTCATGCTTTGTCGGCAGGCCGGTGGACGGCCCGCCACGTTGCACATCGGCGATTACCACCGGAACTTCCATCATCGTCGCCATGCCGATCAGCTCCTGCATGAGAGAAACCCCGGGTCCGCTTGTGGCGGTCATGGATTTGGCCCCTCCATAGCTTGCCCCGATCACGTTGGCCAGCGAGGCGATCTCGTCTTCCGCCTGCACGAGCGTGCCGTTGAATTTCGGGATATGCCTGGAAAGAAAATTCGCTATTTCCGTGGCGGGGGTAATCGGGTATGCGCTAAAAAACCGGCATTTGGCCAAAAGAGCTCCAAGCCCCACCGCCTCGTTACCGGAAATGACGATAACGTCTTCCTGGGGCTTGCCGGGATCCATCTTGAACGGATCCTTTTTGTCGATGTTTTCCCTGATATGATTTTTACCCGCGTCCAGGGCCTTGAAGTTGATCTCCACCACGTCGGCGCCCTTTTTGCCAAATTTCGACTCGATGGTAGCTCTTAAGGAATCCATCGAGATTGAAAACAGCTCCGATATGGCCCCAAGCGCCACCATGTTCTTGGACCGGTATGTCCCCAGGTCTTCCTTGGCGATCTTGCTCATGGGAACCGCGTAGCAGTACACCCCCGGAATATCCTGCTCTTCGGCTATGTCTCCACCAGGATAGTCGTATATGAGAACCGTACCATCGGTAAACGATTTGCCGTTTACATCAAGCGCTTCCTGGTTAAAACAACACATCACGTCAAACCCGCTACCCTCGGACAGAATCTTCTCGTGTGAAAAGCGGATTTGGTACATGGCGTAACCGCCCCGTATCTCGGCTGGAAAAGTTTTGAACGTAAGTATCTCGAGACCGGACCGCACAGCCGCCTGGGCTATCATGTCTCCGGCCGAGATGATACCTTCCCCGCCTTCGCCACCAATGCGAATGATTAAATCGTTTGCTCCCGCCACCGTTATCTACCTCATAAAAAAAAGTTTATCGATTCATCTCCGATGGACAAGATTGCAAAGCAGGCGATAGCGCCAAGGACCTGGCCAACCGGACAGAAAATTTGTCTAGCCGTTCATTACGGTTTTGATAGTGGCCCCCAGATCCGCAGGGGACTGGCACACGGTCACCCCGCACTCGGACATGATTCTCATTTTTTCCTCAGCGGTCCCCTTGCCACCGGATATAATAGCGCCCGCATGGCCCATGCGCCGCCCGGGAGGGGCGGTCTGGCCAGCGATAAACCCGACCACAGGTTTTTTGACATTTTCTCTTATATAAGCCGCCGCGTCCTCCTCGGCCGATCCGCCGATTTCGCCTATCATGCAGATGGCCTCTGTCTGGGGGTCGGCGTTGAACAATTCCAAAACGTCGATAAAATTCGTTCCGTTGACCGGGTCTCCGCCGATGCCGACGCAGGTGGATTGGCCAATCCCCAGGCTTGTCAGCTGGCCGACCACTTCATAGGTCAGTGTGCCGGAGCGTGACACGACCCCCACAGGGCCGGGAATATGGATATGTCCGGGCATGATGCCGATCTTGGCCTGGCCGGGGGTTATCACACCAGGACAGTTCGGGCCGATAAGGCGGCTTGGTTTGTCTTTGATGTAATTCTTGATTTTCACCATGTCGAAAACGGGTATGCCTTCTGTGATGCATATAACCAGGTCTATCCCCGCTTCGACCGCTTCATAGATGGCGTCCGCCGCAAATGGGGGAGGAACAAAAATCATGGTCGCGTTAGCCCCGGTGGATTCGACCGCCCGCTTTACGGTGTTGAACACCGGAATTCCATCGACGCTCTGACCTTCCTTGCCTGGCGTGACGCCACCTGTGACGTTGGTCCCATAGGATTTACAACCAGAGGCGTGAAAGGATCCCTCCTTGCCGGTTATACCCTGAACGATAAGCTTCGTGTTTTTGTCGACTAGAACGCTCATCCTCCTGATATCCCCCAGTCTTCCGCTGATTTTACGGCTTGCACCACCTTTTCGGCCCCGTCGCGCATACCCTCGGCCACAATGAAGTTAAATCCGCTGGCGCCCAATATGCGTTTGCCTTCTTCAACGTTGGTACCCTCCATGCGGATTACGACGGGAGCTTGAACGTTTATTTTCCGCGCGGCGTTAACCACGCCGTTGGCCAGTCTGTCGCAACGCAGGATGCCGCCGAATATGTTTATGAAAATACCTTTGACGTTCTCATCGGCCAGAATGATGCGAAAAGCGTTTTCTATCTGCTCCTCGCTGGCGCCGCCGCCGACATCAAGAAAGTTGGCCGGCTCTCCGCCGGAAAGTTTTATGATGTCCATGGTGGCCATCGCCAGCCCGGCCCCGTTTACCATACAGCCGATGTTCCCATCAAGTTTTATATAGTTGAGGTCATATTTGCTCGCCTCGATTTCCAGCTCTTCTTCCTCGTTGAGGTCGCGAAACTCCGAAACGCTCTTCTGGCGAAACAACGCGTTATCATCGAAATTCATTTTGCAGTCCAGCGCGAGCACCCTGTTGTCGTTGGTGATCACCAGCGGGTTGATCTCCGCCAGCGAACAGTCCCTGGCTTCAAAGGCTTTGTACAGGTTCATAAGAAACCTGGTGGCCTCCTTCATCGCTTCAGGGGGCAGATTGAGGAAAAACACCAGCTTACGCGCCTGCGCCGGCATCATGCCCAACGCCGGATCGATCCATTCTTTCATGATTTTCTCGGGATTTTTCTCGGCGACTTCCTCTATCTCCATGCCGCCTTCCTCCGACACCATGAAACAGGCGCGTGATTTCTCCCGGTCCATGACGATGCCTATATAGAGTTCCCTGGCGATGTTCATTCCCTCTTCTATGAGGATGGTGTCAACCCTGGTCCCTTCCGGACCGGTTTGGTGCGTGACAAGTTGCATGCCCAGGATGGATTTGAACGCGGATCGGGTTTCTTCCAAGGTTCTGGTTACCTTTACACCGCCACCTTGACCCCGTCCCCCAGCGTGTATCTGGGCTTTTACGACAACCGGCAGACCTAGCTCATCCACTATGGTCTTTACGCTTAAGATGTCTGAGGCAATACGACCGGCAGGAGTCGGGACACCAAATTCCGATAGTATTTCCTTTGCCTGAAACTCATGAATTTTCATGTTATTGTACCAGAAACCGACCAAGGTTAAAAAAGCCCTCAGCTACAGCCGGGGCCTAACGCTAGGGTTTATATCATAAGGGGTAAACACAGTCAAAAGAAATGTGTAACTTTAGATTGGCCCGGCGCGCCTTCGATAACAGCGCTTATGAAAAAACGTGTTGATGTCCTGGCGGTTGTGCAGGCCAGATCGGAGTCCACCCGGCTTCCGGGAAAGATTTTCGAACGGGTATGCGATAAACCTGTCCTTGAATGGGTGGTGACACGGCTTGTCGAAGCAAAGCTTGTCGACAGGGTTGTAATTGCGACAACAACCGGCGACGCCGATAATCAGGTGGCCGCCCTGGCTGAAGCGCTCAAGCTCGGCTGTGTTCGGGGGTCTGTGGAAGATGTTCTGTCCAGGTTTATAGACGCTCTGGACCTGTATCCGGCGGATATAGTGGTCCGCGCAACCGGTGATAACCCCCTGCTCGACACCGAAGCCCTCGATGCGGCCATAGAGCGTCATGTTTCCTCCCGTCCGGATTATACAGGTTCCAGGGATAAGGTTCCGACCGGTCTGCTTGCGGAGGTTGTCTCCACCGGGGCGTTGCGCAAAGCTCATGAACAGGCGCGGGGAGAGGCTTACAGAGAGCATGTTACAACTTTTATTCATTCCAACCCCGGCAAGTTCAAGATCGCGGAGGTGTCCGCCCCTGACTATTTGCGTGGGAGAGATTACCGCCTCACCGTTGATACGGATGAAGATCTGGAGCTGATGAGGGTCATATGTGGTCGGTTGGCCCGTGAAGGCAGAGACTTTGACGCCAAAAACGCGGTCGACCTGATCGACCGGGAGCCGGGATTGCGGCGGATCAACAACCACGTCATCCAGAAAAACTGGAGAACCCAGCTTTAACGGCCAAGCTCTTTCAAGCGATCGTCCGCCATCTGTCTTAGCGGAGCGGATGGTTTCGATGTTTTGAGATACTCCCTGTAAAGCGCCGCCGCCCGCTTCTTAAAGCCCGCCATTTCGCATGCCCTGGCCAACGCAAACAGGCTTTCAGACCGGTGACCGAGCGACAGGGCCGTTTCCAGCGATCCGATGCTCTTTTCGTACTTTTCACCGGCCATATACGCAAGTCCCAGATTGTGATACGCGTTGGCGTCTTCCGGGTTTATTTTTATCGCCTGCAGGTTGTGTCTTATCGATTCATCGTAACGCTTTTCAGATAGCGCTATTATCCCCAGCAGCACCTGAAACCGCGACTGGGCCGGGTATGTCTCCGCCGCTTTCAAGGCTATTTGGCGGGCAGGCTCCAGCGCGTTGACGTTCCAAAACGCTCTTGCCAGGGAATGCTCTTCGTTTCCGGTTTTTTTCGGGGCCGGGACACTGTAGGAAATCGTCACCAGCGCCAGCGCCGCCGCAACGGATACCGCCACCGGGACAAAATTCCGTTTCGCGGCGTTTTCTTTTACCACGCAGAAAAACAGACCGGCGCCAATTAGCAAAAACGGGACCGACGGCATGCGAAACCTGGATGATGTGTAAAAGATCAGCACCGTCGACAGGGTCGTGAGCAGGGGGACCAGAAGCCACGCCGTTTTCCTTTCACGGACCGCGCCAAGAACAAGGCCGATAACACCAAAAGAAAGCGCAAACGCAAAAGTGGGCAAAGGCCACCGGGCCAGATTTGAAAACCGGGCCGCAAGGTATACCGAGTGGTTGTTCGGGATTTCATAGTCGCCAATAGTCCCTTTGAGCTTGTTCGCCATGATAGTGGCGAATGTGCCGGGGTTTTCCGCCAGATAGTCGATCGCCATCTGTCGCCAGTATGAGGACACCTGGTTTGCGCTCAGCCTCTTTCCCAGCCGCCGCTCCGCCTCCTTATGAAAATCCTCTTCCGAATCTTCCGGGTCGGGCCTGGAGAAAGAGGGGACGTTGTATCTTCCCGTCAGGTTTTCCGGGTTGTTGCTTAGATAAAAGAGCCTGCCTGCCTGCGTGTTGAGAGTTGTCCACTGGCCGCTGACGTGGTGATTTCTGATCGCTCCCGGAGTGAGCGCCAGCGCAAGCCCGACCACCATCAACACCACGTTCGCAGCCAGGGTTTTATGGCTCGGCCTTTTTACATACCAATACGCCATCAGGCCGAACGGAACCATAAGAAGAAGGTTGCCGCGAAAATAGGTCAACACACCTGCGAAGACTCCCAACGCGAACCAGCTCCGCCTTTTTCCATTTTCCGCCGCGTTGACAAGAGCCAGCGTGAACAAAAGGCAAAGCGTTATCGTTCCCGTGGTTTTTAATATCAGAAGCGTATAGTAAAACGCCACTTTGTACACCGCGTAAAACAGGGCGGCCACCAGGGCGGCGTTGCGGTTCCATACCTTCACGCCCAGCGCGTATATGAGGATTATGTTGAAAGAATCAAGCAATACCTGGATGAGTCTTACATACGTCAGGTCGTCACCGAGCGCCATAAAAACAAACCCAAGCAAATAGCCGTATAGAGGGTCCATGAAAAACGCCCGGTTCTCACCCAGCCAGAACCCCCCGGCAACCGTCCTGCCGAAATCTATGTAATATGCCTCATCCAGCACCGGCAGATATAACAGGGGGTTTGATCCGCTCTGGACGAAATAGACGAGCCGCAAAACAAGGCCGATAGCGAATATCAACAGTATCGGCACATTCGACGATCCTGATGGATTTTTTTGGTTTGACGCCATAATCCGGCTATTTACGCCTGGTGAGAAAAGCACCGATAAGGGCGCGGGTGTGAAATCGGCCCATCGTCGCATCTATCGTTTCTATATACATATGTCTCCGGACGTTAACAGGCTAAGAGCCTGCGGGAAAATTCGCCTGTATCCAGAACTAACGGTCCAGCGTATCCTTGTGCTTTTCAATAAGCTCAACCAGCCGTCTCATGGCGCTCGTATCTTCCACGCGCTCTGCAAGGTTGGATTGGGCCACTATCATGTCCGCCGCCGCCCGCCTGATATCATCCTCAGCCTCGCCACCTGTATCAAGCGCGCTCTCAAGGTCATGGATCGATTCTTCAAGGCGACCCATGTTCAAATGAATCCGGGCCCGCCGAAGCAGAAGAGCCGCTATATCAATATTCGTATCACGCAACACCAGCTCCGGCGGTTTGACGTGAGATGTCTCCAGACGGTCTCCCAGCAGGGTTATCTCATAAACACCCGGCTTTTGCGGCTTATGGTCCCTGTAAGCTTCGGTCATATGGGCCAGGTCGTCAACCGGTAAAAAATCTTCCGTCCGCCGCACACCGGTTCGATCCACCGGCGCCAGCAGAAACGAGCCGCGCTTGTACCAGTACATATTCGCCAACATACGGAACACCGCCGTATTGAACGGTAAAGGCTCAAACCCCCCTTCGCGCCATAGGGGCATCCAGTGATCCGGCGATTTCGGGTTTGCGGCATTTTCCCCCGCGGAAAAAAGAACAGGCCCCTTGGCGCAGGCCGCCAGGCTTTTGATCATGGAGCCGGCGTCCGCCTCGTCAAGCAAGGCGATCAATTCTGAACAGATTACGATGTCGAATTTCCCGCCCGGATCGAGCGGCGATGAAGGATTGTGGGCGACAGTGTTTCCCGCCCTGGCGCCGAACCCCTCGACCGTCACCCGGACGACATCCTCCACCCCAAGGCTTTCCAGGAGCTCAAGGTAGGCGGCGTTAAACCCCACATCGAGAACCGACGATGGCCTGAACAGGTCGTAGATATATCTGAACGGCGGCGCGTCCACCGTTCCCGCCATTATGTGATCCAGTGGCTCGAGGTTTTTGTTGTCAACGATATCCGGAAAACATTTGCTTCCGGTTTCGCTCCGTGATTTCGCGCCCGGCCGGTTCGTGACCTCCCGCCACCTCGCCGCCAGGTCTTCGGACACCCTGGCCATGGCCAGCGCCTGGTTCGTCTCTATCATGTCCGTGTATTTCAGCTCGTATGGGGAGACGGATACAACACCGTCCGGCGTGATATTGTTTTCCTCATCGCTTTGTAGCGCGTATCGCATGGCCGCGTCGCGCAACTCCTCCGGTGTAAGGGGCGCGTTATCCAGAAACCGCCTGTACATGGGCTCTTTGTGCCAGCCGTCGATTTCGCGGTCTTCCTTGCAAAGCTCGGTCAACCACGAGATAAAAGCCTTGGTCAGTATCTGCCCCGACGACCTGATCGGGAAATGGGCCAGCGGGAGCGAGTTCATTATATAATGGGCGAACGGGTAGGACCCGTTTCGGTGGCGCACGGCGTGGTTGCCGAAATCCACAATGATAGAGTTGGTCGCGATGAGCGATCCTGGAATGACCACCTTGTAATATTGCGGTTTTTCCAGGGTCCTTCTGTGGCGTATTCTTTTGATGATGTCCGGCTCGTTCAGGTTGTCCCCGGGCATGGGGACATAGTTTCTCCATTCCATCTGCCCCACGCTCTCCTCCGGCAGGTCTGCCAGCAATTCGGCCAGGCCGAACCCCCCGGCGGGGTTTAGGAACTCGTCGGCGTCAAGGGGTATGATCCAATCAGGACGAAAAGCCCGGTGTGCCGTCTGGATCAGATCTGTGAGCTTCTCGGACTGATGGTGTCCCAGCTCCGGATCGTCCATTACAACCAGGGGCAATCCCTCACGAACCAGTTGAACCAGTATCTCCCTGGAGCGGTCTGTGCTGGAGTTTTCAAGTATCACAAGAGCGTCGAGATACCCGAGGTTGTGGCGGACAAAAGTCTCTATGATGTCGGCTTCGTTTTTTATAACCGAGACGCCTGTTATCCGTAAACTCATAAAACCCCGCAAGATGTGGCCACGCCGCAAGACTCGTGGCGCCATGGAAAGGCTAGGGGCCAGTATAAATAATCAATCAGGTTGGCGAAAGCAAAATAGAGCGGAAAAGTTCTTGACTACCCCCCTCTTGCATGGTACGTTCCACTCCAACATATCGCCGGTATAAAATCTTGGGAATATTGGGAGGAATCGATTATCATGTCAAAGCCGGCCGGGAACCACCTGATATGTTCCATTTGCGTAATCACTTCGCTATTGACCATCCTCTCATGCGGAGGCGGTTCCGACAGTGGTTTATCCTTATCACCTCCGGCCAACGTCACCTACACCCGGGACAATACGTCCGACAACATCACCTGGGACGCGGCAACCGGCGCGGTTAAATACCAGGTTTACACGACCCAAACTTCATCCTCCCGTTCGGGCTACATCACCGGAGCCGCTGGGGACAACGAGGT
>JAJRZK010000062.1 GCA_024275315.1 Nitrospirota bacterium | reverse complement strand
GGGCCGGCGCTAAGGGTGATATCTTCGAGTGGATTGAGGTTTTCTACAACCGCCAGCGGCGGCACTCCGCCCTTGGATATTTGTCTCCGGCCAGGTACGAGGCTATGATGGCAAAAGCTGCTTAGAAAAGTGTCCGGGAAAACGGGGGAAGATCACTTTGTACTTTGCCAAGTCAGTGTTGCGCGAAAATTTTCAGCGTAGCCGCGTTGCTTAAATTTTTTGTTGTTACCTTCATCAGAGAGGAATGAAAAATATTCAAACTGGCGGCTTTCACCAAGCAGACCAATAATATCAACCAAAGCACTTTTCCCGCTTCCTTTATTTCCAATAATGATGGTTAGTTCCGGGCTTATTGGTATCTTTACGTTTTTAAACCATTGCCCGTTTGATTCATCGTATCCATCAATTTGATCGATGCTCAACTCAGAAAGGAACTTTGTGGCTTGGTTGGTTTTGCGTTGTTCAACAAGCGGCTCCGAGCCAATAAACACGCGCGCATCAGGCTCAAAACAGATTTGTTTTAAGCCACGAAAAGTTAAGTCTGCTTTTATCCATGTTGGCGGATAACCACTTACATTTCCCTCTAGGCGTTCAAGGTCATCAAAAGAATGGGCATCACTGTCTGATACAATTGGTTTTGGCAAAGCTTTTCCTAACTCGTACCGCTCTTTGCTTAAAAAATATTCTCTACTGTCGGGACCGCCAAAAAACAAATGACTGTCTTTGTCAATTTGATCCGTTATCAAAACTTTTCTGGGTGAATTGCTGTCCGTGCTTTTAACCCCATCGTTCTTTGCGGGAAAGACGATTAAATAAGGCTCCGCTTTTCCAAATGTCTCTTCCAATGCCTTTTTTATTTGTTTTAGGGATACTGATGCTGCTTCGTATTGCGCAGTCGTTTTAAGGTCAGAACATTTGACGGATGCGCCATAAGCATCTTCTTGATACGTCTCAAGGCTGGCAAGGAACCGATTTATTTTATCTTGGGAGCAAGAATCCAATTCATTGCTAAAAATAACATGAATATGAGGATTTTCATGGTCAGCACTAATTGACTCATATAAACGAAACTCTATATTGAGAAAAAATGCTTTGTGTGTGTCAGGATATTTTTGCCGATACTTTTCGATCAGCAAAAAATAATTATCACAACTAAAGTAATCCGTAATTCCAAAAGCTTGAACAGGGGAGTTTTCTAAAAAATCTATATATTTATCCCAAACATCGTCCGTATCTCCATAATCATCGGAGAGTTTTGTGCCAGGCGTATGAAGGTGTAAATCCCACCGCCGCCATTGTGAACCCTTTGGCCAACGCTGTTCTAAAACCTCTCCTGCACTCATTCAGTCCTCCTTATACTGACGAAAATTGGTGACGAGGTCGTTGAATGACTTCGGGCTGTATCGATTAAAGCTCTCTTCGTCCACAAAGACAAAATCATATTTCACCTTTGCCTGCGCCCGGTTGATATCTTCGCACCATTGTTTTAGGCGTTCAGTTTTGAGTGGCACGTCAAGGTCTTCGACCCCTTTTGTTTCGATGATGAATATTTCCTTCTCATTCTTTTTGACAAAAAAGTCAGGGTAATAATTGGAAATGTTCCCGTCTGCGTTGACGTAATCGAGCTTGAAGTGAACCGCAAAGTAATTTTTTGCATAGGAAACCACGTCAGGACAATCCTCCAGGAAACTTGCAAACTGAAGCTCCAAATGGCTGTCACCGATAACGCGGTTAAAAACGCTTTTCTTGGGGATGAGATAGCCCTGATCCTTCACCACGAAAGGCCGTGTTTTTCTCAACTTGATGGTGTCACGAATTTCTGCATCGCCCTTATCCCGCACCGTCAGGGCATTTATGGCCTTCTTGAATGTCTCGATTACCGTTTTTGTGGCCGCCAACTCTGACAGGTTGCGGAGCGTGTTCGGATGCTCAAGATCAACTGTCTTTTCAAACAGCTCCGTATGTACGAATGTCTTAATCTTGCCGAATAGGACATCATACCCGCTGACCAGCCTCAAATCCTTCTTGATGGTCTGGGCAAAATAACCGATTACACTGCGATAGTCGGCCACGCCTGCCGTATCGAGGATCGTGGTATGAGTAATCTCGCCGGTTGTAATATCTTTGAAAACGATCTCTCGTTGTTCTTCCTCGCTGAATTGTTGATAGCGCACGCGCTGATGCCCCATCGCGCTCGTGTCCAGATCGGCGAGATTCTTGTATTCCCGATACACACGGGGCGTAAGCACCGGAATTTCAATATCCAGCTTGTCTATGTCCTTTTTGTCATTTTCGTTATCGATCTCCACGACAAGCGGTGTTTTAGGCTTGGTTCCCTTACCCATCGACGTGCGCTCAAGTTCCACGCCCTCAGCCTGGATCGATTCCACGAAGTCCATGAACGCACCCGTTCCGACAACACTGACATATTCCTCCAACCCGCCGGGATACATCTTTCGGAGGCCGCGTCCCAGGGTCTGCTCCGGCAGGATATTGCTTTTGGACGAATAGGCGCGCAAACCGACGATGGTAGTGACATTCTTTACATCCCAGCCCTCCTTGAGCATTAGAACCGACACAATCGCCTTGTAAGGGCTGTCCGGATCGTCAATCTTGTTGGACTGTTCGCGAAGCTTTTCCAGTTCCTCTTTCGCTTTGCCGGTCTGCGCTTCGGAAATTTCACCATTGTTCTTTGTATGAATGACCAGAACCGCATCCTTGAGGTCTGGATAGTAGCTTCCAAGGTATTCGGCCACGTCGTCACAATTCCTGGTGTCGTCGGTCATCACGAACAGGATGGCCTTCTTGCCCACCTTCTGGTGTTCCTCATATGCCTTGCGCCATTCGATCACGCCAAGGTCAATATAATCGGCGTATTTCTCGGTGTATTTGGAGCTTTGGCGTTCAGAGAGTTTCGCACGGCTGGGGCCGTCAGGCAGGACGGGATGTTTCACCACGTTCTGGGAAATAGCCTCTACCAAGGGATAGTCGGACACTGTCTGCACAAAAATAGCACCGTTATTGTGCTTAGGCGTGGCGGTTACGTCCACCTGCAACGCCAACGATCCGCCCTTCTGTAAAAGCCTATTGTGGATATCCTCGATGGATTTGAACCATGCAAGCTTTGCGTCGTGGATGTGATGCGCCTCGTCATTGAGTACCATCAGCTCATCGATATCACGCACGATCATGCCCAGGTCCACGCTCGAATCTGTCGTTGCGCCCGTTGGACGCTTGCCAAAGAAATAATCCATAGTATTGTCATCATCAGGCGAGGGTGGAATGTCGTCACCTGAATAAACGCGGTGGATATTAGTCAAAAAGATATTGCCGGTGTGCTGGGTGACGCGCACCTCGTCCTGCTTGTGCAGGGTGAGTTGGAAATCATCCCTCCAGTTCTGGCCATCGAATCCGTTATCAGGGAGTACCGGGTCTTCAAAGAAAATTCGCAGCCCTTGGAAATCATGATAAATGCGATCAAGCACGATTATGTTGGGCGTAATCACAAGAAAATTGCGCGAAAGATCAGAGTCCGGCTCATAGAGCTTGTGAAAAAAACTCCATGCCAGTGCAAGGCTCATCACTTTGGTTTTGCCGCTACCGGTTGCCATCTTGATGACGAATCGTCGCCTGCTTTCGTCGAACAAGCTCGCAGATACCGCCCCGGAGCTATCGAAGCGCATCAGGTCAAATTTGTCTTTAGCCCCCACCACGTCATAGAGGTAGATGATCGTCTCCAACGCCTCCCGCTGGGCAAAGAAATATTGAAATTCTGCCGTCGTACCATCGGACTGCGGCATGAGGTGCGGTTCCTTGAACCACCAGTTCAACAGGCTTTTGCTGGTATCGCTCGCGCCAACATAACCACCGTCACGAAACTCCTTCACCTTCTTGCGTAGTTGGGCAACCAACGGCGGCATGAGCTTGTCCATGCTGGTCTCACGCAACGCTTCGTCCGCCGGAAACCATCGGATAGCAGGGTCAAGGATCGCATGCGGTGAGTTAGGGAAATCCGGGTGGAGTGCCATAGTAACCTATCTATAAAAGGGGTACCTGGTTATCAATAGGAGGATAGAAAACCCCAATAATGACAAATGGATTTCTAGCCCAACCATGGAATTGTCTGGTAGTGCCCAAAAACAAAAAAAGGTCTTTTTTAGAAAATTCGTCGATATACTTCTTTCTCACCAATTCCAATGCCTCACTTTCATTACCTTTAGTTTGCTTCAAACAATTCCAATACAACATGCCGATTTCCCAGTCTTCTATCATCAACGTGCTCTCTTTGTCGTTACAATCCCGAAATCTATAGGAAAACTTGTACGGCAATTTATCAACGATTAAAAACTCTTTTTCTAACTCTTCCTCCGTCTGAAACAAGGATAATTGGCTAGCCTTGATTTTAAGAAGTTTCAAGCTTTCGCTGCTCCATTCACGCTCAGTTTCCTCTACCATCAAATCCAGTATTTCAGTTGGCTTGAATATAGCAATTGAAAGCTCATTGTTATTCGCCTTTTCGATAAGATTAGTCAAATCTGAGTAAACATCATTTTGGGCAAAGACGATCTCCTTTCGTTTTGCCCAAGCCCGCTCTGCTCCAACAGGGTCTAACAGCTTTACCTTATCAATATCTACGACCTTGTAGCTTTCAGGGCGAGGGTCACTTTCATTTTTTATGAGCGGAACTTCCATCCATTGGTATTTTTTGTATTTGTTTTCGTAGTCCAGTTTTCTGAATGGTAACGGGTAAACGCGGACCCAACTCCCATCATCGAGAATGCCTGCGGTACAAACCAGTTCGTCGTATTTTTTTGAAAGAGTTGGGTATGTTTTTACCGTTATGAATACTTTCCGCACCCGACTCATATATGACATATCCTGATATTGCTATTGTTCTCCAGGTAGTCACTAATACAATGACGGTGACAGGAATGAGACGCCTTTTCATAACAGGTCAGGGCAATCCGTTGATGCTTTTTGAGCAGCTGTTCCAGCAGCTGCAAGCTTTCTGCTTTTTTAGGTAGCGTCTTCCGGTAAGTATTGAAAAGTTTTGCGTAATCATCTGCAGAATTTAATTCCTGACGCATCTCCGACCGTATCCCCAGCTCAGGCATGTGTAAATATTCGATGCCAAGCTTTGGTAACACACGGCTGAGCACACCTTTGGAAAAGCCGAACTTTCGGCTTAACGGATTTTTGCGAACATCGCATAACAAACTCACATCATGTTTAAGCAATTGATTGACATAAGACTCAAACGAGGAACCTTCATAACCAATCGTATAAATGACTTCAGTTTTGCTTGTTAACTTATTTTTTTCTGTGATGACTTTCTTATATGCTTCCTCATCCAGCACTTCGGCGGCAATTTTGCTACGTGTGGCGTAATAGGGATAGCGTTCATAGACATAAGTCAGCAGTTTTTTTCCACGATATTCTTTAAATTGTTTTGTGAACCGATCAATTGCAGCCAGCTCATTATTTCTCAAACAGTCCCGTGGTTTCGCCAGCAAAATTACACTCTTGGTTTTCTCTTCCAGCCAACCAAAGGATTCCAGCAACTCAATGTCAGACTGAGCCTGAAAGGAATAACAGCCATAGTGGTACGGGACAAAATCGTAGTACGAAAACTCTGCTTCTTTTTGAGATAAAAACAGCAATTTCTGGAAGTCAGTTTTCGACAAACAACCACCAGCCATTTCCAGCAACAGTAGTAAAAATCGTTGACGATAAAATTTCGGCTTTTTAGGTAATGTCATATAGTCACCTCTATTATCGTCATTGTATCATTGCCGAAGATATCCACCACCTTAACGGCCACTTTGCGCCGTCCTGATGAGCATTCATGGGCAACGCTGGTAAGCTCCAACGACCGGTCCTTCTTGGTGCGAAAACTTTGCCACTCGTTTTCGAAAACGTAGTCACCTGTCCACTGCTCCTCAGTCTCACCGGTCTCGGCGTTCTGCACACGGATGATCTCGCGTTTGCTTTCATAATCGAAATCGACCGACCAATAGTCGATCCAGTCCGTCCAGCTTTCTGTGAGAATTTCCCGGTTGACGATACCCTCCTTGTCCTTGGAGACTTTCACGATCTGGCCGCGCTCGACCACGATCTTGCTACCTTTATTTTTGAGCGCCGCTTCGGCGTTGGCGATGGAGTCTTGCGAATAGAAGACAGAGAAATCGGTCAGTTCCATAGACACGCTATTGCCCTTCACATGCGGTTTAACTTCGATAAAGGCCACGTCGTGGAACACCACCTGATTCTTCTCAACCGCTCGTTTGTCGAACACCTCAGCGGGGATGTATTTGGGCGCAATGTCGATCCCCTTGGCCCGCGCCTCGTCCAGCACGTTGGGAAACAGCCCCATCTCGAATTCGAAACCGAGAATGTCGACCTTGGTGATATGTTTCTGGCGGCATTCCAGAATAATCTCTTCCACAAACAGGCGGGTAACAGGGAGGTTGACAGGGCCGACCGCCACCAGTCGCCCTGCCTTTTTGCCGTGGAAGCTTGCAAAACCGTCGGTTTTTTCCGCCCGATAGGCGCGCAGGATCAAGTCAAGAAACGCCGTTTCTTTTGCCGCGATTTGTTGTTGCTTCTGTTCTTCACGCAGGTCAGGATTAATGCCGATAAAGTGTTGGCGTTCGTACTTACCAAGGTTGAGAATTTCAAAAGCGCGATAGTCTTTGCCTTCGGCCTTAAGTTGACGCTGTACACCAATCATCCGCTTGCGCGTGGTGTGGACGGCAAACTTGCCAAGATCGCTGACTATCCATTTCCGACCAAGTTTTTCAGCTACTGCCGCCATGGTGCCGGAGCCGCAGAAGAAGTCTGCTACTAAGTCGCCTTCGTTGGAGGAAGCTTTGACTATGCGTTCGAGGAGAGCTTCGGGCTTTTGTGTAGGGTAGCCTTGTTTTTCTTTGCCAAGCGAATAACTTCCTACATCTTCCCAAATGTCGTCTGCTTGCTTTCCTCTATCTAAATCTACATATGTCTTTAATCCAGAACCGGCTTCAATCTCCCATTCGGCCATATCTCGACCCATTTTTCCTCTTGTGTAGTAGTAACCTTCTGCGTCCTTTTTTAAGCTCTTTATTAGAGATTCAGCATATGGAACTCTAGGATGATTCCAAAGGTAATTGTCTGATTTTGAGTATCTACCTATCCAATCATGAGCCTTGGGCAAATTTCGATGAGCGGCTCCAATTCTTCCGCACTTCCAAATTATTTCGTTACGAAACATTAATCTGCCGAAAACCTCATTTAGCACCAAACGAATATAGCTATTCACCCGCCAATCACAATGCACATAAATAGACCCATCGTCGGCTAACAAATCTCGCATGAGTACCAATCGCTCGTGAATCATAGCGATGAAGCTATCTGCTCCTTGTCCCCAGGTGTCGCGATAAGCGATTTCTTCAAGGATGTTTGGCTTCTTGGTGAAGGTGTCGCCACCGATCTCGATGTCCATGGAGAAGTCGGCCCCCACGTCGAAAGGCGGATCGATGTAGATCAGCTTAAGGCCGCCTTGGGCCTCGATCTCCTCACGGAGTGGGCCGTTCTTCAGGCTGGAAAGGATTAGCTTGTTGTCGCCCCAGATCAGCTTGTTCGTCCAACCCCGGAGTTGACGACCACGACTGTCGGTAGAAAACAGGTCACCTTGCAGGGCGGTGTCCGATGGTTTTTCCGCGCGCGGCTCATCCACCTGCTCAATCACTTGAAACGGCAAGACCACATTGCATACTTCTCCGGTCTTCCCATTCCACACCAGCTCGACCTCGCGTTTATCCTCGAACAACAAAAAGCGGTACTTGTCCGGCAACGGCTTACCCGCTTCCAGATGTTTCGTAATATCCCTTATTTCGTTATCCGTCAGCTTCATTTTTCGCCTTCCCTTAGCCTACTCTTTATCTCTCAATTCCTGCGCCAATTCAACTAAACCTATGGCATCGGTATCTTTTGAGACTGGATAACGTTCTGATCCGGCATAGACAACAAAGCTTCGATCCGGTTTTATATCCTCAAGGGCGTTGTAGAAACCTTTACCCGGCTTTGGTATTAGTCCGCTTTTAATTTCGATTGCCCATTTTTCTGTCAGTCCAGGAAATTCCAGAACGAGGTCGATTTCCGCTCCGGCGGAAGTCCGATAAAAACTTGCAAGCGTTCTATCGGGAGCGGCGGAAAGCAGATTTTCGATGACAAAACCTTCCCAGCTTGAACCAAAAACCGGATGGCCCGAAAGTTGATTATAATCAGAAATACCGAGCAAGGCATGGGTGATTCCGCTATCGCGTACATAAACGCGGGGTGATTTCACCAGGCGTTTCTTTGTGTTGACGTAGAGCGGTTGCAGGCGGCGCACAAGTAATAGATCGACAAGAAGATCGATGTAGCTGGTCACCGTTGGCGCGGAAACAGATAAGCTTCCCGCCAGCTTTGAAGCGTTTAAAAGTTGCCCCTGACTGTGAGCCAACATGATCCATAGGCGTTCGAGTGTTTCCGCCGGTATGCGTGGGCCAAACTGTGGAACGTCCCTTTCCAGATATGTGCGAATGAAGTCATGCCGCCAGGCAAGACTCTCCTCATCGTCTACTGCCAGAAAGCTGTCGGGCAAACCGCCTCGTACCCAAAGCTTCGCAGGGTCGGGTTTCTTGGTTGAATTTGTTTCCAGAACGTTCAGAGGCTCCATATCGATATACGCAATCCGACCCGCAAGGGATTCGCCTGACTGCCGCAGTAGGTCAATGGAGGCTGAGCCAAGAATCAAAAACCTGCCTGTTCGTAATCCTTTGCGTCGCCCCTGATCGATCAAACCTCGCAAGGTTTGGAACAGTTCCGGAACACGGTGTATTTCGTCAAGAATGACAAGCTGGTCTTCGTTCTTTGTTAGAAACAGCTCTGGGTCTCGCAATTTCTCCCGATCTTTACGCGCTTCAAGGTCGAGATAAACGGTTTTTCTTTTTTTCGCAATAGCAAGAGCCAGGGTAGTCTTCCCCACCTGGCGCGGCCCGATCAACGCCACAGCCGCTTGCCGCGCAAGAGCCTGCTCGACTTTCTGGTATATTTCCCTTTTAATCATTCTGGTATATTAAAAATAACTCTTATGAATTGCAAGCTGTAAGTTGGTTATCCTTTCTTAGTGGAAGGTCTTAAGAAAGGATGGGTTCTTTTCTTTTTTAAGCACAATGGTGGTTTTAGCCTGCTTCCGTCTCGTCCCCCGCGGTGTTCGGCTATGGCGCAGAAGTTCTGACTGTTTTGCTTTTTTATCGCCATGATGTATGATATATCATACATATGTCTGTCCAGGAATCGAATAAATGAAGGATTTGCATAGCGAATACAATATCGCGAGACATAACTGGTCGCGATACACCTATTCCCGTGACAGGGGACATATCGACTGGGTAAAGGCCGCGGACAGAAACGAAAAGTTTTACCTGGGCGATCAATGGTCCCGGGAGGCGCGGCTTGCGCTGGGGACACGTCCCGCCCTGACCGTCAACGTGATTTTCAGCATAGTGGAGCTCATGTGCGGGCAACAGTTGCAAACCCAGGCGGACATCGTCTACATGCCGAAAGGGCATGGAACCATGGAGCAAGCCACCGTTATGACCAAGCTCGTGGGGCGCCTGGTCGACATCACCGGATACCACAACCACGAGGCCCAGGCGTTTTTCGACGGGATAGTGATGGGAAGAGGATACATCGAGCTCCGGTGGGAGACGGACGACCATGTGCGTGGCGAGCCGCGGATTTTCACCATAAACCCGAAACATGTAATCCCCGACCCTGACGCCGAAACGCCGGCGCCAGACCAGTGGAACGACGTGATAATCACCCGTTACCATAGTCTGTCCGCGATCGAGGCGATGTATGGCGCAGACAGGGCGGAGGAAATCCGGAACAGATACGCCGGAACGGATCACGTCAGCAGTCAGGAAGATGGAATCCCCAACGATACGTTTGGCGGCGACAGCCAGTTGGCCGGCACAAACTATCTTTATGACGCCTTTTTCGAGAATGAAAGAGGTGACCGATTTTACAGGATAGTGGAACGGCAACACAGGAAAAGAGACCGGAACGTAAAGCATTTCCTTTTCCCCACCGGGGATATCCGGCGCGTTCCCGCCAGCGCCGACGATGAGTACATAGCCAATATTATCGCCGTCGCAGGGGCCGAGATAATGGAAAAAGACATAGACAGGATAAGATGGACGGTATCGACCCAGGATACCCTGCTTATGGATTCATGGAGTCCATACAGGCATTTTTCCGTTATCCCCTATTTCCCCCATTTCCAGAGAGGGAGAACCACCTGCCCCGTGGACCAGATGATATCGCCACAGGAGCTTATCAACAAAATGCTGTCACAATCGGTGCATATCATCAACACAAGCGCAAACAGCGGGTGGTTGGTTCCCTCGGGCAGCCTGATAAACAAAACCATAGAGGAACTTCAGGAAAGCGGAGCCGAAACGGGGTTGGTGCTGGAGTTTGATCCGGCCAAGGACGAGCAGAAGAAAATAACGCCCAACCAGATACCCGCCGGTATCGACAGGTTGTTCAATATCGGTCTTGAAGCCACGAAAGAGGTGTCCGGCGCGTCCGATGCGGCGCGGGGTTTTGACAGCGCGGAAGTCTCCGGCTTTCGGCGATCCACCTGGCGCATTGGACAGAGGCTTCTTCGCCATAGACATGGTGTTGGTTTTCTACAGCCATCAACCGCTTAAAATTATCGTTGGATAAACGTTTACCATGAGCCAAAATAAGATTTGGGCCGCCGTTGGCGTCACCGGGAAAAAGCCGGTCGGCGATGATTTCCAGCCGCTCCAGCATTGCGTTGGCGGTGGCTTGGATCGGCAAAGCGAATATGATCCCACTGGCTATGCCGCCAGCCAGGAGTCGCGAGGCGTATGCTATGGCGGCCTCGGTCTTGCCGGAACCGGTGGGAGCTTCGATTATCGTCAGGCCGTTCGAACGTGGGAGTTTTTCGACGATGGTCTGAACACCTCGTTCTTTTTTATCTGTGAAAACGTGTTTCATGCCGGATGATTTGGAAGGAGCGACCCACACACCACTTTTCACCAAAGCACGGCGGGCGTTTTCGGCACGGAGCTTCAAATAATCCGCCGGTGAATATTCTGGCGATGATACATGGGAAAAAAAATTCTTCGTTAGACGCCAGCCAGTCGCACACACTGCAAAAACCAGCGATAAAAAACGGCGGATCGGGCGGTGACTCTCCATTGGCGATGCCGGAAGGCTCCAGGATGAGTTTGCGCAAAACAGCGCCCCATCCCCTCCGTGCCGATTGATCACATGAAATTACTTTAGCGCTAGCGGATGGATTTTGTATCTCATGATCCATTTGCAGACTGCCGTGATGTCCGGCGACAGCACGCATCCAGCCCATAGCCGCGTCATCATAAGCATCGAACCCGAATCCATCACTCTCCCTTTGAAACCACGCGAAACCGGCGGCTCCATGGTTGTATGGGGCGACATCCTGCGCCGCCACTTCCTCGAACACGCAATTCAAACTCAATGCAAGCGTTTCTACCTTTAGCTGAAATCTGACGTCCCATTTCCCCAGATTATGAAGCCCGATAAAAAAAAGAACCCACGCCTTCACTTTGGCTTCATCTACGCCGCATGACCTGGTTATGGATTGTAAAAGCGCCTTATCCAGCGTCAACCACGCCTCCGCAACGGCCATTGCATCCAAGCTGTGATACGCCAAACGATGATATGTATCAGGTGGTGAAGCTTTGCCCCAATATTTAATAACGGTATCCATCTGTGTACCTTTCCTAATTCAAATTGCCATGGACGCCAATATTCTCCCCCGATAGTTGATGAGCTATAGCCTTCCTCCAGACCACGCCGCAGACACAACCCAGGATCGTCACTTGTAAGGCTCTCACGTATAAACAGACCGTAGCTCCGCTATTGAGGGGCAACGCTTTCTATGGAGCATCCTATGGTAGTTGGCGCATGCGATTGCAAAATCGGATATTTTTGTTTTGACGCCTGGCTTCAGTGTTGCGAGTACTGAATGTGGTGGCACTCGGCGAATTCCGCTCCAATGTCACCATACGTGGTCTGGAAATCGAATGAGCAGACCTCACATGCCAAAGCTCCGATCAATTTAAGGACGCTGGCCTTTTTGCGTTTAGGCAACCCTGTTGATCGTTCACGGAGCTTATGGGTGGTGAAAAGCACATTTCCTTCTTCGGCTTCATTGTCGTAGCCGGTTATGTCCACATATGGACCGCTGTTTTTCAAGTCTTCGAGGTTGGCGATTATCGCTTCAGCGGTTTTTTTTAACAGTGAAATGTCACCAGCGAAGGCTTCCCATATTTCTTTTTCAAGGCGCGAACCAGCGCTCAGCCTTTTTCCTTTGTAGTTAGGGTCATATTTCAGGAAATTTCTAAGTTTCATTCCGATGCCGTTTGCATTACGAAATGTCACGTTGTGAGGTTTTCCAGCATATACAGGAAGGGAATTGATTATCTTGCTTAACTTTACACACTCATGGTGCGACACGCTACTCCGCGCTTTCGGCTCACGGAAATATAGGTCAAGAGCCAATATCAGCTCATCGCGAGTCCAGTTAGGGTTGGAGTTCTTGACCATATGATTTTACAGTTATCCGACCTCCTCCACTTCTCACCGTTCGATTTCCCGACCATGCCAGATGACCTTGCCGCTGATGTCAACAGCTAAAATTTCTTGTACGCCCCGATTATCTTCCCGACGACTGGGTTCCAGTCCGGCGGCATGCACAGTTGGTATATCGTCATACTGAGTGCTAACATATTAATCCCGTTTGGAAATATTTTCCAAAATAATTTCCAGCATGCGCTTTTACGCCCTGTTTATACGGGTACCCTGATTTTCATGGAGTCCCAAGAGTTTGGCCGGTGTCGCAAAGAGACTCCTTTTTTTGAGAAACAATTTTGGAAATACAATCCCTGACCTGATCCTGGCGTTAACCACGACACTGGAACGCCGAGTTTTTCCGCCGGTCACTCAAAAACTGTTGGCTCCTGAGAGTAGATGCTTCGGCACAACAGGGTGCCTATAGGGTGCCTAATTACTTCTGTTATTCAGCTAATATTCATAACCTATTGATTAATTGGTGCGCCCGGCAGGATTCGAACCTGCGACCCCCGGATTAGAAGTCCGATGCTCTATCCAGCTGAGCTACGGGCGCGCATAAACATATCAATAGCTTGACAAAACCAGGTTAGCCTTACCTGTGTTACGGGCAGGTAATAGGGCCAAGGCGGCTTTTCCTGTGTTCAGGATCAGCTATTTTACTTCAAGGGGGTCCTGAGTGAAAGCCTTTCGTTAAACCTCTACCTGGATCGTCACGAACCAGATGGAGGGGTAGGGATGCGCCGCGTGGATATATGTGCGTCATTCGCCCGGTTTGCCAGCTTGCCCTGCATTTTACCGCAATCGGCCTGTGTCAATGGAAGCGTTTTCCTTCTGGCGCAAAGCGATGTATGATTGTCTAAAGGGGTTGGTGCGTTATATAAACACAAAGGTGGGGATCATGAATATTTCTAACGATATTTTGCTTGCGGCGTTTGCTGTCATTCTCCTTGCGTTGCTGATGATGAGGCCGTCACGGCCCGCCGATAATTCACCAAGCGAGATAAAGTGGATAAGGCGGAAGATAGATCTTCTGCATTTGCAGATACTCTACATGATGAAAAACAGCGGTGTGCTGAGCGTCCCTTCTGAAAACGTCCGGGAGCGGCTCGACAACAGCGATGAATCCCGCGCCATACAGGTTTTAAGAGAAGAGACCGGCCTTGGCGCCAAGGACGCCAAAGAGGTTATAGACACTTATCTGGCCAACAGCGCCAACCCTGCGGGCGACAGCGCCGCCGACCAGTCCGGGACCGGCCGGGGGTCAGCCGATTCGTCCGAGAAATTCGACGCGATCGATAGCAGGTTGGCTAACATAAACTCCATGGTTAACGACACCGCCAGGATCATCGTAGCTCACCTGCGAAAGCTCGAGGGCATGGTGGAGGAGGCGACGAATCACCAGCCTCTTGCGATTAACCTGCAGACCAGCGCCCAGCCGGGCGGCAACAGGGGGTTTGTTACGCGAAGCCGGCCAAAATGGAGAAGGGGACGCTGAGTTCCGCGTCCCGACTGTCAGCTCGTCGGGGGGAGCTTATTTTCCCCCGGAGTTCAGGCTTATTATTGACGACATGATTTTTTCATGCGTGGCGTCGAGCGCCTTGTAGCATTTCCTGTACTGGCTCTGGCTGGCGTAGAGGCTAGCTTCGTTCATTTCCTTTTCCGTTTCCAGCGCTATGTCATTTCTCATGGCGCCATGTTTTTCTATGAACAGGCGTCTCTGCTCCCGCAACAGATCGCTTAACATCCCGATGATCCTGTTATAACCGGCGAAGTTCCCTTCGGAAGCCAGGCGCCCCTTGATCTCGTCATAAGCGTAATCAGTCTTGCTGACCCGGCCGACGCCGGCTCCGTAATTGCCTTTGGACGGGTTTTCAAACGCGCCAACCGGGTTCAGTGCGCCAATAGCGAACATCATCGATCCGGCGACCAGGATCATCCCGATACCAGCTTTTTCCATCCGATAAAAACCCCCATCCAGTTTGACATCCCCGGCCAGATTCAGGCTGATGGCATTATGTACCGTAATCGTCAAATTCACAACCCGTTTGCGGCGCCATATTCCGGTTCCTCCATGTTTGTAATTTCAATTAATCTCATTCATAATGCCATTGTCGTCATGTAGCGCACTCACCTGCGAAACAGGGCTGTTTTGCATACGGGGCAAATGGGACTATCAAATGAATTTCGGCGCCGGCAAGGGCAATAAAAATCCGCTCGTTTACATAACAATAGGCGTCTTTTTGTCCCTTGGGTCTTTCGGGGTTCTTTTCTGGAACGAATTCCGGACAGTCAAAACCGCCAGGGGACTCGCCGAGGGGGCCGGCGTTGTCGTCACGGTCTCCCCTGACAAAGTCAACCCAGCCAATAATATGAAACTGGTCCACGTGATCGGCAAAGTCGCAACGTCGGAATCCCTGACGGATGATGTTTTTGGAGTAACCGTCAAAAACGCCGTCATGCTCATGCGCAAAGCGCAAATATTCCAATGGAGGGAAAAGCGGGAGAAAGTTGGTGAGAAAATTAATTACACTTATAATAAAGTCTGGTCCGACAGCCTTATAGACTCCAGCGGTTTCCATATCAAGCAGGGTCATGAAAACGACCCGTCGCGAAAATACGAAAGCGGCGTTACAATCGCTGACAATGTAACCCTGGGCGCGTTTCGCCTGTCAAAAAGCCTGATCCGCAAATACGGGAATTTTTCCCGGCTCGCCCTTCCCGAAGCGGATATAAAAAACTCCCAAGGGGCGAGACTGCCTGGCGTCAAACTTCAAAATGGCGAGATTTATTACAGCCCGCACAGGGGCTCCCATCAGGCCTCCCGGATGGGTGACGAGAAGATCATGTTCCAGGTGGCCAAAACCGGTCCCGCCACTGTAATAGCGCAACAGATCCAGTCTACCCTGGGACCATACAAAACAAAATCCGGGGGAACCATAATAAACATGTTGCGCACAGGCGCCCACAACGCTGAGTCGATGTTTGCGGCGGCCAGGACACAAAATATGATAATGACCTGGGTCTGGAGGTTTGTCGGATTTTTCATGATGACGCTCGGACTGACGGCGATATTCAGTTCTGCCGCCATGTGGTTCCGCGCAATACCTGTGGCCGGACCCCTTGTTGCGAGAGGAGCGTCCATCGCCGGTTTCCTGCTCGCGGTCTCGCTTACATTTGTGACCATATCCATCGCCTGGATAATGGCCCGTCCATTAGTCGGGGGCGGGTTGCTGGCCGCGGCGGCGGCCGTTCTCCTGCTCGGCCGGAAACTGGCCGGGAACCCCGCGCCGACACCGCCGCTTCCAGACACCGAGCCTCCGCCACTGCCCGATCTGGATGAGAGCGAGCCCGTAATGATAGCCGAGACCGACGCCGACCAATCGGCCAAATGGAAAGAAACAATACCCGAAGAGCCCGAGCCGTGGATGGAGGATCTGTATGCGCGCTTTTTCGTCTTCGTGGAGGGCGACGACGGGCTGGCCCGTGAGAAAATGGAGAACATCATCAAGACAAGGGAGGGGATCGATCATCGGGTATCTGTGTCTCCCAGGACAACGGTCGTCAATTTCCCATCCTGGCCCGGCTCTAAGGAGGAGCTCAATAAAGCCGTAAACAGGGCTGTCGTCAACTTCATAAAAACTAATCCGGAGTTGCCCAATTATGGCGATTCCTCCCTTTTCTCGCTTAAGATGTGGAACGGAAAAGAAAAATCATCCGGCAAGCGCATCACCATTCTTACCTGCTTCGACCGAAGCGCCATGCCTTGACAGGGCGTCGTTTTTCCCTTTGGCGCGACATTCAGCGCAGATCTCCCGGCTTTCCTTGACCATATAACGGGCGGCGGTTAAACTGGTTTTTAACTGGAAAAACTATATCTGAGTGGAGAGGACCACCATGAAAAATAATATACAATTGTCGGCGGAGTCGGTTGCGCAGGTTTATTCCGGGCTGGAGCAGACCCTGTCATTGGTGCGCAACAGATTGCAAAGACCCATGACACTTGCGGAGAAAATCGTTCTGGGCCATCTGGACGACCCCGAGCGCCAGGAGTTGGTCCCGGGATCCAGCTATCTCAGCCTCCGTCCCGACCGCGTTATCATGCAGGACGCGACGGCGCAGATGGCGCTGTTGCAGTTCATAAGCGCAGGCAAGTCCTCCGTGTCGGTCCCCGCCACCGTTCATTGCGACCACCTGATAAGAGCCCAGAAAGGCAACGGACCCGACCTGGAGATCGCCAACAGGGAAAACGCGGAGGTCTACGAATTTTTGCGTACCGTGTCGTCAAAATACGGCATAGGATTCTGGAGACCCGGATCGGGCATCATCCACCAGGTGGCGCTGGAAAACTACGCTTTTCCAGGCCAGCTTATTATCGGCGCCGATTCCCACACGCCAAACGCCGGCGGCCTGGGTTGTATCGCCATCGGTGTCGGTGGGGCCGACGCCGTGGATGTTATGGTTGGCATGCCATGGGAAGTGCTCTATCCGAAAGTGATCGGCGTGCGGCTCACCGGCAAGTTGCACGGGTGGGCGTCGCCCAAGGACATTATCCTGAAGCTCGCCGGTTTGCTTACCGCCAAGGGCGGCACCAACCGGATAGTGGAATATTTCGGTCCCGGCTGTGAAACCATATCCTGCACGGGCAAGGGAACCATTACGAACATGGGCGCCGAGCTCGGAGCCACCACTTCCATTTTTCCATACGACAGGAGAATGAAAACCTATCTCGACGGAACCAGGCGCGGTTTCTGTTCCGACGCGGCCGACGAGATTCTCGGAATTCTCAGGGCCGATCCCGAGGTGGAGGCGGACCCGGGATTGTTTTACGACCAGGTGGTGGAGATCGACCTGACAAGCCTGGAGCCGCACATCGTGGGACCTCACACGCCGGACCTGGCCAGGCCGGTTTCCCAAATGGCCTCCGACGCCCGCAAGGGGGAATATCCGTCGAAGCTGTCCGCGGCCCTGATCGGGTCGTGCACCAACTCGTCATACGAGGATATCAGCCGCGCGGCCGACGTGGCCCGGCAAGCGATGGAAAACGGGGCGAAAACCAAGGCGCCGTTTCTGGTGACTCCCGGTTCGCAACAGATCTTCTCGACTGTCGAGAGGGACGGGATGATGAAAACTTTTGAATCGATCGGCGGTTTTGTTTTGGCGAACGCCTGCGGACCTTGCATCGGCCAGTGGAAACGGGACGATGTGGCCCTGGGAACTCCCAACTCCATCATAACCTCCTACAACCGCAACTTCCCCAAGCGAAACGACGGTAGCGCGCACACTTACGCATTCGTGGCCAGCCCGGAGATCACCCTCGCCTATGGTCTCGCCGGAACGCTGGAGTTCGACCCGATGGTGGATGAAATCAAAACCGAAACCGGATCGTTCAAGCTCACTCCCCCAAAACCCGCGCCGGAAATGCCGCCCGGGGGATTCGTGTTCAACACGGAAGGATACGTACCACCCGCCGAGGATGGCGCCAGCGTGGAAATATCGGTCGATCCTGATAGCAAAAGATTGCAACTGCTCGAGCCTTTCGCCGCGTGGGACGGGAAGGACTTTGAGAAACTGCCGGTGTTGCTCAAGGCCAAAGGTAAATGTACAACTGACCATATATCGCCCGCCGGGCCCTGGTTGAAGTTCCGCGGACATCTGGACAACATTTCCGACAACATGTTCACAGGAGCCATTAACGCTTTTACCGGCGAGACGGGTGTCGGGCTGGACCTGTTCACCAACGAAAGAGGCAAGCCATTTACCCAGATCGCCAGGGACTACAAGGAAAAAGGATCCGCCTGGGTGGTGATAGGTGACGAAAACTACGGCGAGGGTTCATCGCGTGAGCACGCGGCCATGTCTCCCAGGTTTTTGGGAATGGCCGCGGCTCTGGTGCGCTCGTTCGCCCGCATCCACGAAACAAACCTGAAAAAGCAGGGTGTTTTGCCTCTCACGTTCACTGACCCTGCCGATTACGAAAAAATTCGTGAAACGGACAGAGTCTCCATAACCGGGCTCGGTGGGCTGGCTCCAGGTAAAACCGTGCATGTAACCGTTCATCATGAAGATGGAGCGACAGAGAGTTTCGAGGCGGCGCACACCATGAGCGAAGAGCAGATAGAGTGGTTGAAGGCCGGCTCCGCTCTGAACAAGATCAAGCTCGATATGTAGCCGCCCGTTTCTTTTTCGACTGAACGCGCCGGGGATGTTCGCGTTTATCTGCGGATGGCGAAGTATCTTCCGGATTTCATAATATCTTGCGGATAGACTTACATTGACCAGACTCGACATCGCCGTGTTTGCCCTGTACATAGCCGGGGTGGCGGGGGTGGGTTGCATATTCTATCGTCGGGCGTCGTCCACATCCGGGTTTACTTCCGCTGACGGCAGGTTGCCTGGCTGGGTGGTCGGGCTGTCCATATTCGGCACCTATCTTTCCTCCATCTCGTTTCTGGCGTTGCCGGGCAAATCATATTCTGGCGACTGGAACGCGTTCGCGTTTTCGTTGTCGCTTCCCCTGGCCGCTCTGGCGGCTGTCAGGTGGTTCGCTCCGCTTTATCGCGCCACGGGGGATATCTCCGCCTACGCGTATCTGGAGAAGAGGTTCGGGGTATGGGCCAGGTTGTATGCGATGACCTTTTATCTGCTGACCCAGTTTGCGCGGGTGGGAACGATCCTGTTTCTGGTGGCCCTGGCGCTGGAGCGGCTGACGGGATGGGACATTTCCATGATAATCGTCGCCACCGGCTGTCTGGTGACCGCTTATACCGTTATAGGGGGGATCGAGGCTGTGATCTGGACAGACGCGATTCAAAGCGCGGTGCTCACCGCGGGGGCGGTTGTATGCGCTGTAACGCTCCTGTTCGGTATGCCCGAGGGGCCCGGACAGCTTTTCACTGTCGCGGCGGAGCATGGCAAGTTCTCTCTGGGCTCGTTCGCTGTTTCGTTCACCGACTCCACTTTCTGGCTGGTGTTGATATATGGCTTGTTCATCAACCTGCAAAACTTCGGGATCGACCAGACCTATATCCAGCGTTACCATACGGCAAGGTCCCTGGCCGAGACGAAACGGTCGATCTGGATAGGGACGCTTCTCTACATGCCTGTCAGCGCGCTTTTTTTGTTTATCGGATCGGCTCTTTTCTCATACTACACTGTCCAGCCGGAGCTGTTGCCCGACGCGGTCGCGACAGGGGGGGGCGACAGGGTGTTCCCCCATTTCATAGTCAGCCAATTGCCATCCGGTTTTACGGGGCTTTTGATAGCGGCTCTGTTCGCGGCGGCCATGAGCTCTGTCGACAGCTCGCTCAACTCGTCGGCGACCATCCTGATGACCGATGTCTACGCCCGGTTTATTCGCAAGGGAGCGGGCGACCGGGCCAATACCCTGTTTCTTCGAATTGCAACAATCATACTGGGGGCGACGGGGACGGGGACGGCGTTGTTGATGATATCGATCCGGGGCGCGCTGGATATGTGGTGGCGTCTTGCGGGAATGTTCAGCGGGGGTATGCTGGGGCTTTTCCTGCTGGGCGTGTTCGCGCGCAGAGCGACATCGCCCCATGCGGCGTCGGGTGTCGCCGCCGGGTTGCTGGTTATTTTGTGGGCGTCATTCTCCAGACAGATGGAGGCGCCGCTGGCCAATCCCTTTCATCCGCTGATGACCACCGTGATCGGCACACTGGTCATATTTTCAGTCGGCGGCCTGGTGTCACGATCCGCCAGGCGTTGACAACCCGTGCAGGCCAGGCGCGTGACCCGGCAAACCACCCTGGCAGGAGAATCGCTTGGTCAAGCTGATCTCCCGCCATAAAGAGTGTTATACGGCTGTATCGACCGCCCCCTTTTTTCTTATCGCACCCCCCCTGATATCGCCGGCCGGACACGCCCGCAGGCCGGTTATCCGAATGTCTTCCTATACGTTTATATCGCCGGCGTTTGATATGATATCTTCAACACTGATAGTCGCTTCCTTGATATTGCCGATCGCTTCAGTCAAATCGCCGCTCTGGATATTTATCGCGGCAAAGGTATATTTGAAGAAGTAGCTTCGCAACGCGTCTTCCGCTTGTCGCAGTTCCCTTTCCCCTTCCTCTGAAAGCGAGTGGGTGTTTTCACGCCTGTAAATTGCCGTCAGCTCCGCCAGGTTCAGAAACATTTCCGCTATTTCTCTGGCTCTGTTGGCGTCCATGTTTTTTCCTGTGGGCTCATTTTCTATTTCTGGTAATGCCATTTTTCAATCTCCTGAAAATATGTCTTCCTGTTTATAAATGAACCTTCGCTTTCAACGAGTCAGAGCCAGTCTCCCTGATAATACAAAGACCTGGTTCCGGCCTGGTTCCATTCAGCTTTCAGCGACGAGACAATTGCTGATTTACCCATGATCACCCCCCCCTCGAACACCCGATTGGTCCAATTGTCACCCGACAAGCGCGCCACTCAGATAGTGTGTACAGCTCTGCGCGGTTTGGCCATCACAGCCACGCATGCGGCCGGATACAAATGCCCATGGGCGGAATCGCCGCCGGTTCGCCCGGGCTGAATTCGCAAGGCGATCCGCCAGGCAATAGCAGGCAAGAGGGCAAAATGTCGACCACATGATGAGGATAATGTATTGGCAAAAGGATAATATGTCAATGCCAAAAATAATAATATCCTAACCGCATGAAAAGAGGCGATCTGGAACGCGGGCTATGTGTCGATCCTCGTCATTGTCGCATTTCCGGCGCTGACAAGCTGGGCCAGCCTTTCCGGCCGGCGGCCGTTTACGATGAAACAATCCCAGCCCTTGCCCAGAAACTTTCCCAACATCGGGTCGACGACATCGCATCTGGCAAGACGGCTTTTCCCGATCCTGTCCAACAATTTCCGGTTCAAAACGACACCGTCCACGCTTTTCAGAAGTATAATTTTTTTATACCCCATGTACGCGCAGACACGGGCGGCTATGGTGTCGGAAGTCGCCTCCCATGTTGCAGGAACCCCGGTGTCGGCCAGTGCCCGGGGATATGGAATAAAAACGGGAACACACCCGGTGCGAAGCGCTTTTACGGCGTTTGTCCTGTCATGCGCCACCGCACCCCTGCCAAGACGCGCCGCCAGGTCGTAACCGAATTGCGACATCGCCAGAACAGCCTGGGCGTGAGCGACATGATCCGGGACACCACGCGCTGCGCTCCTGCCGCGAATATAATCGGCGAATCCACCACCGCCTGGAACAATCACCAGCCTGTGTTTTTCCGACAGCTTGTCGATTACGGGAAGAAGAGCGGCCAGGGTTTTTTCGTTATCCAGACTTCCGCCAAGCTTGACAACCCACCCGGACCCGCGCCTGCGCGAAATCATTTCAATGTCGTAACCCGAGAAGCCGGAGACGGGGCGCTTTCCAGGCCCAGGCTGTCCACCGCGGTTACTGTAAAAGTATACGAAACTCCCGGCTCGAGATATTCGACAATGTAATAGGGTTTTACGCTTTGCCCTACCTTTTTCCTTCCAGCCTCATCCACCATGTAGATGACGTAATGGTCGATGTCAATACCCCTTCTTTCCCTCCAGGAAAGCGTGACAGAACTCATGCCGGCCGACGCCCCCAGCCCGGTTGGGGCGGTGGGAATCCGCCGGGTGCTTACAGCGATGGTCTCGCTCCTGTCACCGATCAGGCCGTCATGGTCCACCGCCTGGATCCTGTAATAGTAGGTCGCGCCATGGTCTAAGAACAGGTCCTCATAAATTTCGTCCTTGACCAGCGCGATCACCCGGAACTCCCTGCTGTCCGGAGTCGCCCGCAACACACGATAACCTTCGATATCCGGCTCCTTGTTCGGGCTCCAGGTGAGCGTGGTCCTGCCTTTTAGTCCCTGCGTGGCGGAAAAGCCAACGGGTGGAGCAGGACCGTTTTTCGGCATGGCTGACAATATTTCACCGGCCCGGCTCTCCACACCTACGGTGTTGACAGACCTGACGGTGTAATAATATTCCTTCCTTCCCTCCAGCCTGCGTTCCCACTCCCCGTTATCCACGTATTTTGCCACGTCCCTTCCGTTCAGTCTCGCGATCCTCCTCAAGGCGTCCGGGGACTCACCACGGTAGACCGAATAGCTGGTTACATCCTGATCCGCCACGGGCTCCCACTCTATCCGCACGCTCCTGGCCATCCCGGACGTCAGCCGCAGGGAGCCGGGCGCTGTCGGCGGACCAAGCGTATAACCGGAAATGATGGAGGACCTGTCCGATTCCGCTCCGCCCCTGTTTACAGCGGTAACATAATAAAAGTAGGTCTTGCCATCCGACAGGTTGCTTTCGCCCGTGTCGGTGTATTCAACCACGGCCCGGCCGGATATTTCTTCAACCAGCTTGAAATCCCCGTTTTTAGAACCGCTCCTGTAGATCCTGTATTTCACGACGTCCGGATCCGGATGGAGGCTCCACCCAAAAGCTATCGACCTGACAGAGGATGCGATCAGCGTCAGCTTTTCCGGCGGCGACGGTTTACCGCGGGTGACAGCGGAGACGGGATCGGTAAACACCCCAAGCCGGTTGTCCATATCGTAGGACGCGAGCTTGTACCAGTATCTTACGCCGTCGGACACCTCGTGCGCGGGCGGGTTGTTCCGGTCGGTATACGATGTCGCTCCGGGATCTTGAAGATCGGCTATCTGTGTATAGACACCCAGCATGGAATCGCTTCTGTAAACCTTGTAGCCGACAACGCTTTTGTCGTCCGCACTCCGTCGCCAGACCAACTTTACCTTGCGGATAAGACCGGACACCGCCTCAAGATTTTCGACAGGAGCGGGACCTATGCGCAGAGTAACCCGCGCCGGCGCGGAAAAGACGGACAGGTGTTTATCGTCGTTATACGCCTTTAGTTTATAGAAATATGTCTGGCCGGGAGCAAGCCTGTTTTTCCTGGAACTTTTGTCCACATACTTCACACTCTCCCTTCCGCTGATCCTTCTGCCAAGCTCCTCAAAAGGTCCGTCCGCAGAGACGGCCCGGAACAGCAGATAGCCCGACACCTCCGGCTCCGGACTCTGGTTCCACATGACGGTGAGATCGCCAGACGCGCCCGAGGAAACCACCCTCAACCCCGAGGGAGCGCCCGGCGCGGAGCGAACCAGGTCCCCCCGCCGGATAGAGAGCTTGCCGTATTCCTTTACTATTTTGCCCCGTGAGAAGACATCACCCGGAACGGTTATTTTTATTTTTCCGACCAGCCTCTGCGTTACGGCTATGACCACGCCTGTTTCGGGATCCATGATTTTTTCCGTGGCCCTTACCACGGCAAGCGTCTGGTCTTTTTCAAACGGCCCTCCGGCGCTGGACGATGTTACGATCAGTTCCCTGCCTTTTTTATCCTCGCGAGTGGCCACCACACCTTCGTAAAACGGGGTTACGTTGAATATCGTCAAAACATGCGGCGCGCCGGCCCATCCGGAGCTTTGCACGTTGCCCGTGATATCGGCGGCGTTTATATAGTAATCAAGCTCTCCGGGGCTCATGAAAATCTCCGGAACGACAGCCTCATACACCCCTGCCCTTGTATTTTTCATCTCCAGCGCCTGGTACTTTTTTTCACCGCCACGTTTTACGAACAGGGTCACACCCATGATTTTCTCGTTGTCTATCGCCTTGGCGATCAGGGTCAGCCTGGTTTCGTCGGAGCAACGTGCGACGGGGGTGTGCGAAAGCAGGGGCGGTTGCGTGTCCACCTCGGTTACGGAGACGTTGTGTGGAGCCGCCCGGCTTGCGTCGGTGGATATGTTTCCCGATATGTCGATCGCCTTGATGTAATACTGCGCCCCTTCAGCGTAAAGGCGCGGCGCCGATCCCTCGAAAACTCCTCTGGATACCTGGAACATGGGCGATGTCGTATAGTCGGGACCGCCGGTTTTTCTGTGGTAGAGGATCACCTCGCTTACACCAGTGTTGTCGTCAACTTTAGCCCTCACCCTCAGCGCCCCCCCCACCCTTGCCGAGGCGACCGGCTTATGGATTATGACAGGCGGCTGGCCGTCATCTTCAGTCAGGGACAAATGGTACGCCGCCACCTCGGCGGGCGCGATATCGATTTTACGTTCCTCGAAACGGTATCCCGCCCTGGTGATCTTCACGCTGTGGCGCCCCACGGCCAGATTATCCAATCGCACCGGTGTCAGCCCTTTATACTCCCTGTCGACATAGACCTGCGCTTCAGGCGGGTTCGTCCTGATAAGAGCGGACCCGACAGCTCCGGCTCTGGCCTGGCGGAACATATGAATCACGCGCGGGGGATAATCCCTGGCGGCCGGAACTTTTCCGGGCGCCGCCATCGCCGCTTTTGCGAACTCGTCCAGAGCCAGGCGTTTCGCCCCCCTGGCCAGTTGGATCATTCCCATCAGTACCCGGGCGTTGAATATCTCCTCTTTGCGCTCCAACGACGGCGTGATTTTTTCCAGCATATCCGAAGCGGCGCCGATGTCGCCTTTGTCGAACAGCGCCCTGGCCTGTGACAGCCGTCCATCACCGCTAAGCGCAAAGGCCGCATTCGGGCGCGGCAGGGCAACCACCGCAAGAACCATTACCAGCGTTACGGCGAGCTTACGTGTCATATCGTCGCAGAGCGCCTGTTTGCACATGCGGCGTTTTCGCAAAGCCGTAAGGTTGGACAGGTATTGGGCCGGAAGGCTGTTTTATTATGAATGGTCTTTATCGATATGGATGGCACAGGAGGTATCATTTGCTCAGTTGCGTAAAATCGATAGGTGTGAAGTATATGACATAGTTATCTCCCTGTCCACGCCAATCATACTCCCATATAACCATGGTGGGCTGATCTTTTGTGAGAACAAAGCCGGGGTTGTTCGGAGCGGTGTGTGTTTGTAGGCTATAATGGGAGATAATAAGTGTGACTACAGCCAGGGAGATGGCCATGACTGACGATACCGGATCAAAAAGGATTAACCTGTCCATAGAGTTACCAGATGACATATCCGCCATAATCGAGCATGAGGCGATCATGCGGGCGAAACAACCTTCCGAAATACTTAGTGAAGTGATACAGAAAATGTTCGACGACAGCCATGGGGAAATAGCCGCCGCTCTTCAGCGAAAGTAGCCCGCAGTTCAGCGCCGCCCCCTTCGCCGCTGGCGCATCGCCTGTCAGGCGATGCGCCAGGCTGTTATCATCAACGCCGTAAAAGCCAGGCCCATTCTCATTTCCGAAAAGCCTACCTTCATCGGATCATCCACGGTCGACCCCGTTATCACGACAGCCCAGTTTTTTAACACACCAAGCCCGAAGGGCGCCAGCGCGGTCCATGGCGCCACTCCGCCGGATACAAAAATGAGGACCGTCACCACGCCGATCGCGAGCCCGTTTAGGGCAAGCTCGTTCCTGAAATAAAAAACGCGATCGGCGACGGCGGGCGCCGCCTTGCCGCCCCTGATGGTCTCCAGAGTTCTCCTGGCCATCATCATGCGGTCTGTAAACCAGATGACAAGCATGAGGTACAGCGCCAGCGCTCCCATGGATACCTTCCCGCTTTGGACGTACGCTCCCGCCGGGGCTGAAATGGCCAGTCCGGCGATGCCGGTCAGTTCTACAAGCAGGGAGCGGTGGATCCTGGCCGCGTTTGACCACAGGTAGGATAGTGACAGCAGGCCCGCCGGGATGATGAACCAGAGCAGGCCCGGCCTGTCGCGCCAGAGCAGCAAGCTTAAAAATGCGACACCCGCCACGAGGGAGTAGGCTATCATCCAAAAAGCGTAGCGTCGTCTGTTAACAGAGGCTCCGCTTTTCGTGAGATGTCGTAAGGGTGTAAACGCCAGAAACCCGAAAACGGTGGCGATGGCAAGCAACATCAGCCCGCCATAGTCCGGCCCATCTTCCGGCCCCATGGCCAGGGAGCCGGTGAGGAGCGGCGCGAGAATGACCATCCAGGCGCCATGCTCTTTCGGGTATACTGGTCTGGTTATGATATTAAGCATTTGTTACCTGTGTTTTTTTTGAGGCAGAATATACTCCGAACCCCGGTTATGAAATGACCTTAGTCATGAAACTTTTAAAAGCGCAACACCGGAGTTGTTTTTCCATCACTTTTTTGGATTTTTGGAGCGTTACGAGCGATGCCGAAGCTGACCAACGCCCAGGCAGGTGAGTTGGCCCGGAATGTCCAACTTATCGTCATGGATGTCGATGGTGTTTTGACCGACGGAAAAATCATCATCTCCGCCGATGGGTCTGAAACCAAGAATTTCGACGTCAAGGATGGGTATGGGATGGCCATGGCCATGTTCAGGGGAATCAGGATCGCCTGGATTTCCGGGCGTTATTCCAAGGTGACCGATTTGCGGGCCGCAGAACTGGGGATCGACCATGTTATTCAAAACTGCCGCGACAAACATAAAGCCCTGACCGGGCTGTGCGGCGAGGTGAATATCAATCTTGAAAACGTCATGTTTATCGGGGACGACACCATCGACCTGCCTGCAATGAAAGTTGCGGCCATTTCTATCGCCGTCGCCGACGCGCACCCGGCTGTCATTGAAGCCGCTGATTGGGTCACGACAAACAGGGGAGGAAATGGCGCCGTTCGTGAGGCCATCGATCTTGTCCTGGATCAGTAGCGCAACATTACGATACACACCAACACTGTTGGGGATTGTCTCCCGATAATCGGGCTAATATAACCGCTGATGGTTACAATTCCGGTTTTTTCGAAAACTCATCAGCTTGGGATTCTTAAACAAAATTAGTTGTTGTATATATTTGGGACAACATGTATCATTGCATTATATCAGATGGATTTGTTTATTGGATTTAGTTTAGAGTGCTCTTTGTTATGGAATCACCCAACACAGATTCAACTAAGCGAAGAATACTTATACAAAGAGTCGAGGATCTCCCCACTCTACCTTCCACTCTGACCAAAATACTCGAGGCCGCCGAAAGCTAAAGCGCCTCCGCCCGGGACCTGGCCCAAGTGGTGTCACAAGATCAATCGATCAGTTCGACGGTGTTACGGATTGTCAATTCCGCTTTTTACGGACATTTTCGCAAGATTTCCTCTATTTCCCACGCAACGGTTATTCTCGGGTTTCAGACGGTCAAGAGCCTGGCGCTTGGCGCCTCGATATTCCGCGCCGCCCCCGCCACATCTAAACCCTCTTTTGACCGGCGTGGATTCTGGACACATGCGCTTGGCGTCGGCACTTTTTCCAAGAGAATCGCGAACCTGGTTTCCCTGCCTGACGACCTGGACATGGAGACTGTATTCGTATCCGGTCTGCTCCATGATTTGGGCAAGGTTGTGTTTGACAATTATTTCAATGAGGAATACAGCCAGGTGGCCCGGGCGGCAGTGGCGGAGGGGAAGTTGATACGAACCATGGAAGCGAAAATGATGGGGATGGACCATATGCTGGCCGGGAAGTACCTAGCCAAAAAGTGGCAATTCCCGGAGCCTGTTATCTGTTCCATAGAGCATCATCATAGTCCCGCAAAGGCTGAAGGCGCGTTCATGATCATCGCGTCGATCGTTCATCTGGCCAACTATTGCTGTCATGAAATCAAACTGGGGTCCAGCGGTAACGCCGCTGATTCCCTGCTGGAGCGGAGCGCTCTGAACATATCAAAACTTCCTGTGGACATGCTCGACAAAGTGATCGAATCGGTGTCGAGCGAGCGGGAGAGCATAGAGGCGTTTGGTCTTGAGTGACGCAGGCACACCAGAGGGTTATCTGGCGAAAATCGAGGAGTTGACGAGGGAGAGGGACGCCTATGCCCAGGCTCTTTCCACCTCCAACGCCGCGTTCAGCCAGAAAGTAAAAGAATTTTCCATAGTAAAGAGAATCGGGGACTTGATGATCGGCAACTTCGACGAGAAAAACATCTGCACTGAAATCGTGGACGTAATAATCGACGAGACGTCTACAGAAAATTGCTCGCTCTGGCTGGTGGATGACAGCCGCAGTTATGTGGAGTTGAAAGCCGCCAAGGGACAGGAGGATGACGAGGTTCATTTTTTCCCATCCTCGTCGCCGAGCAGCACCCGCCTTCCCCTGGGCGAGGGGGTCGCTGGCCGGGTGGCGCTTCATGGCACGTCCCTTGTGATCAAAGACGCCGACCATAGCCCCCTTTTCCTGAAGAAGGAGTCGAAGAGGAAGAATTCCATCAAATCACTTCTGTGCATGCCTATTATCGGAGAGAAGGGCGTTATCGGTGTCATAAACATGTCCCATCCTCAAATCGGCGTTTTCACCAGGGAGAACGAGCGGTCCATCGCGCTGATAACCACCCAGGCGGCGCAGGCTTTCACCAACTATTTTCTCTTTGAGAAAATACAGAAATTCAGTGAGCATCTCGAGTCCGTGGTCCAGGAGAGGACGCGGGATTTGCAATACTCCGAGACAAAGTACCGTTCTTTCGTGGAAAACGCCGGAGACGGTATCGTGATATGCCAGAAAGATAGCCTGGAAATTACAGATATCAACTCCAGGGCATGTGAGTATACCGGTTATATAAAAGAGGAGCTCGTCGGCAAAAGGTTTGACAAGGTCGCGGGCGAGGAACTGCAATCCCAGCTTCGCAAGGTGCTTTCAACCGGTTCGGGCAGTGTCAACGGGGTCCCCATCATCCAGCGGTCTGGCGCCTTGCTTTATGTGGATATCACCGTAAACACCATCAGGACTATCGACGAAACTCTGGCGCACCTCATAATTCGCGACATAACCCATCGCCGTCAACTCGAAACCCGGCTCAAGGAATATTCGGAGCGGCTCGAGGAGCTGGTGGAAAAGCGCACCAGCGAGCTTAAAATGGCGCAGGGAGAGCTTCTCATAGCCTCCAAAATGGCCGCCATAGGAGAGCTGGCCTCCGGCGTCGCACATGAGATCAACAACCCGCTGGCAATAATAAGCGGCTACGCGGAGGATCTTATTGACAACCTCAGCAAGGCCAGCCCCGACAAGCTGGACATAGAATCGATAACTAAGAGCCTGGCCATCATCACCGAGCAGGCGGACAGATGCCAGAAAATCACCGGTTCCCTTCTCGATTTCACCAGGAAGCAGGAGATAAGCTCGGTACCGATAGACATTACCTACGTCATTCGACAGGCGGTGACCAGCGCCAAGCAAAGAGTTAAAACCGATTTGATAAAGTTCGATTTTGATTTTGAAAATAATCCTCCCCTGGTCAGCACCGATCCGCAGATGGTGGAGCAGGTGCTGTTAAATATCTATAACAACGCCGTGGACGCCATTGGCGAGGCGGGGGTGGTCTTTACAAGAGTCGAAAAGGAGACTCATGGGGTCTCTATCTACGTGAGTGACACCGGAGGGGGAATTCCCCAGGATATCGCTGACAACATATTCAATCCGTTTTTTACAACTAAGAAGGTTGGCAAGGGGACAGGCCTGGGTTTGTCCATCTGCCTCAAGCTCATGGAAAGGTTGCAGGGAACGATCAGTGTGGAAAACATGACAGGAAAAGGGGCCACTTTCAAGGTGTTTGTGCCCGATATTGACAGGTAGGGGATTGGTTACAATGGAAAGTCCGAAGATCAAGCTGATAATTATCGATGACGAGGACGCGTTCAGGGAATTGCTCGTACGGAGATTTAGCAAGCCGGAATTCGATGTGACAGGTTGCGCCACCGCAGAGGAGGCGATCCGGGTTGCAAAATCCAAAACCCTGGACGTGGGCGTGTTGGATATACGCATGCCCGGAATTTCCGGAGTGGACCTCCTTCGGGAGCTGAAGATTTTACAGCCCGATTTCGAGGCGATTATGCTTACTGGCCAGGCGACGATCGACAGCGCCATAAAAACCATGAAATTGGGAGCGTACGATTACCTGCCCAAGCCCTGCAAGCTTTTCGAGCTGGAGATAATAATCCGCAAGGCTTATGAAAAGAAAATGTTGAGGGAGCAAAATTCCCGCCTACGCGACCAGCTTCGGCGCGGAGTGGTCCAGTCCAGGATTGTTGGCTCGAACAGCAAAGTCAAGACTTTGCGCCACATGATCAGTAAACTGGCCCGCACCAGCGAGCCTGTCCTGATCCAGGGCGAAACCGGTGTGGGCAAGGAGCTGACTGCCAAGGCTATTCATTATGAATCCGACCGAAAGGAATCTCCCTTTGTAAGCGTCAATTGCGGCGTCCTGACAGGGGGCATGCTGGAGTTGGAGCTGTTTGGCCATGAGGCGAACGCGTTCCTCGGCTCCGGGCCGCAGAGGAGAGGAGTCCTTGAAAACGTCGACGGGGGGTCGGTTTTCCTGGCGGAGGTGGAGCAGATGTCTCCCGCCGTGCAGGTAAAAATTCTGCAATTTCTCGATACTGGCGAGTTTACCCGCATCGGAGGCTACAGGGAGATTTTCGCCGATACCAGGCTCTTTTTCTCTACAAGCCAGGATCTGTTCCGGGTTACCCAAAACGGCGATTTCCGCGATGATTTTTACTATAAAATTTCTGCTCTGTCTGTAACTGTCCCCCCGTTGAGAGAGCGCAAAGAGGATATCCCGGAGATAGTCGAATATATTATCGCAAACAGCCGCCAAACGCCGTATCGCAACAAACGCCTTTCAAAGAAGGCGTTCGACAGCCTGATGAAGTATAACTGGCCCTCGAATGTGCGCGAATTGACCAACGTTGTCGAAAGGGCGCTGAGCCTGGCGCCAAAAAATGTGGTTCAGATGAAGGATTTGCCCATCTCTTTCGAAAAAAAGGTGCGGCTCGGAAGGCTTCGCCATCTACAGAGCCTGGCCGAAATCGAAAAAGAGCATATCCTCTACGTGCTCGACGCTGTTAACGGTAATATCTCCAAGGCGGCGCGGGTGCTCGGTATCAGTCGGCCCAAGCTGTATCGCAAAACCGAGAAATACCATTCCGGACCGCAGGCATGAAGGTGGGCCGCTTACTGGTAATTCGGCGGCGTGTTTGCCGCAAGGTCTTGGTGAGACATCGCCACCCCCCCCTTTTTTCACCGCCGTCGCTCCGCGGCCCAGGTAAAACAGGGTGGCGAATCCAAAATGTCGAAATGCAAGACCTGACCCCTATTCCCTTTGAAAATAGGTTTGAAGGCTAGGAGCGTTTAAGTGGATCCCACTATACTTCAGGTTATTGGAGTAATAATAACATTGGGCGCCGCTATTTACGCCGGAAGGCAGGCAAACTATGCAAAGGAGCAAGCAAATTCCGCGAAAAAACAGGCTGATTACGCAAAAGATGCAAATCAAATCCTACATACAGAAATGAAAAGGAAGGTTATTGATCAGTGCATAGAACATCACAAACATAAAGCAGATTACGTTTTTTGAACTTCAGCAGGCAGTGGATGCCGCTGAAGTTATTCTTTCCGCAATAAAGGATGCTCTTGATTTGGAAATCGGCAGTGATGAAAATGATGGTCTCGCAGATTGCGTTAGGATTGGTTCATAATCGATCAGTCTAGATTCAAGATATCATAATTGTACAGCGCAAAAACAGTGTAGTGAAATAAGGGGGCGCCCATAAGCGCACGTGTCAAGAAATTCCCTCCTATAGGGACTCTTTGATCCTCTTTCTACGTTGCGCGCGCATTGCAAGTCTTGTATTTTGACATTTTATTTATGTCCAGGATGTGATTTCTGCAAACTGTCATCCTCAAGCGGAGTGAAGAATCTCAAAGGCTGCTGACACAATGGTGTCAGCAGCCTCCTGTTATGGTTGCGACAACTATCACAAACCCTAACAGGAGACAGCAATGAACATGAAAACATTTTCCATCGAAACCCCTGCCAGCAAAACGGAGCTTTTCAACTATCTGTCAGATATCAGCGCTCTGCCGGAATGGGCCACCGAATTTTGCAAGGAGCTTAAAACAGTTGATGGCCATAGCAAAGTAACCACCCCCATGGGCGAGATTTTCTTCGAAATACACGGCGACACCAAAACCGGCGTGATCGACTTTGCAACCTCCCCTGACGGGAAACAGTTCCGCTCCATGCCTTCCCGTGTTATCGGCCTGCCGAACGGCGGTAGCGCCTATATTGTCACATTCGTTCAGGAGCCCGGCATGAACGATGATATGTTTTCCCGGCAGTGTCAATCGCTGGACCGTGAGATGGAAAACATTCGCGCCAGGTTTTCCTGATTCGGTATGCAATGAACCATGCGCAGAGCCGACCGCCTCTTTCAGATTGTCCAGTTCCTGCGTTTAAGAGCCATCGCCACGGCGCGCGACCTCGCCGAGGAGCTCGATGTCTGCGAGCGGACGATCTACCGCGACATACGTGACCTGACCCTCTCCGGCGTCCCCATAGAAGGGGAAGCCGGAGTCGGTTATACATTGCGAAAAGGCTTCGACCTGCCGCCGCTTATGTTTACCGAGCAGGAGATCGAAGGCCTGGTTCTCGGCGCGCGCATCGTGAGAAGTTGCGCGGATCCGGGCATCGCCAGGTCGGCGGACGAAGCTCTGCGCAAGATAGAGGCGGTCTTGCCCCCGGCGGTCAAAAACAAGATAACCGACACCTGCCTTTACGCGCCGATGGCGCAAATGGATCTGAAAGTGGCGCAGACGCAGGAAACACTTCGCATGGCGATCAACGGGAAGAAAAAGGTGGAGTTCGCCTATACCCGCGAAGATGGCGCGACATCGAACCGGACTGTCTGGCCGTTGGGCCTTTTTATGTGGGGAAAAGTCTGGACGCTGGGTTCATGGTGCCAGTTGCGTAGCTCGTTGCGGAGCTTTCGCCTGGACCGAATCGAAAACCTCCGGGAAACAGGCGAACGGTTCGCTCCGGAACCGGGGCGGACAATCGATGATTTTTTCCGGCAGAAAACCTGCCCCGACCCGAATAATTCATGACCTGTACGCTACGGGACGGCCGGATTCACAGCGCATATGATATGAAATGGCGAACTGGTGACCCCGACTTTTATTGTCCCGCCGCAGGATACGAGCTCTGGTGACAGCTATGCGGGATAACAGAAGGCCCGGTTTTCACAGGTGGCGGTTATGCGCCGGTTGGCGCGTTCACTCTATCTCCGTTGCCTTAAAACCAAAATCACCTTTACCTTTTACCATTTTGCAGTAGCCAACCCTATATCCCGAATCGTCGACCAACTTTCGGATCAGGTCAATATCTGATTCTGACGTATCCAACCCGAAGCATATTTGTGTTAAATACTTTTTTGATATTTCTAGTGTGCCCCGCTTTCGCCGAATAATTCTGACTTCTCTTTCGTATTCCCAGCAGGAGCTTTTAATAGTGAGAGCCTTTTTTATAATCTCTGTCGTAAAGGCCTCATGATTCAAATTGTTGTACCCTGGCACATTATCAACGAACCAATATGTTAAAAGGCTATCTCCATACTCGACATCCGGTATGCCGGTTATTTCATTAGATCTATCATTGATAAATGGCTCGGGGAAATCGTATGTCAAACACAGGCCCCGGTGATTATTTGCATAATGAGACCAAAGTAGTGAGCTTTCTAACACGCTCTCCTGTGAGTTATCCAAAACAACAGAAAACGAACAAACACCAGCATTGGCAACATCTTTCTGAATCTTATCGAAATACCCATCAAGCCCCGCTATTTTTGACAGATTTTCTTTTTTACTGCCGGAAAGTTTCAAAAGGGCGCTTTCGGCCGCTGCCCTGATATCTACCCGGCAATCAAACGGGTCATTCAATTGCTTCGGGTGAGCAAAATAAAGAGTGCTTTTGACCAGAGAGTCGATCAGGTTTTTATCAATATTCCGAAACCTGAAAAGCACGTAGTCGCTCATAAGAAAATATAATATCGGATCTGTCAGCCTCCGAAGAAGCTGGAGTAAATGCGCTCGAATATCTCCCTGTCTTCGCTTGTGGGTGATCCCTTTTTTGGTAATTGAAGTATAACCTATGCGTAATAAATTAGCTGCACTGAAGATTATATTTTTTATTCATCTTGGTGGGGGCCCCGGGGAACGTTTCAACCGGAACACGGCACAGGTGGTTGGGCGAGAACCCGTGCGCCTGTTGATTTCGACGCCGTGTAATAATACAATATGATTTATCTTATTGATCTGGTGTTTTCAACTCTTCCGGGTGTGGGAACATGAAAGTCTCGAATTATCTCCTTTTTGGTTGCGCGGTTGTATCCATGGTTGTTTCGGGGCTTGTTTCCACAGCCAGTTGCAGCGGCGGAGGCGGCTTGGCGCCGGCCGGCGATACGGCCACCGACACGGGAAAGGCCAACAGCAGAACGGCCTCCACCAGAATCGACAGCAATGTCCCGCTTCCCCGCGATTTTAAATTCGCCCTTCCCCTCTTCTCGACAGGCAGCGCATGGAATCAGTCCGCCGCCGGAGCCGCCGTTCTGCCGGACAGCGAGCGACGGGTGCTTACCACCTACCGCGCGTTGCGAGGCGACGTATCGGACCAGGTGACGCCGGATACGGCCGAGCCGTTTAACTGGCCCTTTGTTGTACTTGACTACAACGAGTGGACCGTCACCGTTTTTCGCGCCGGCGAGGGGCGACAAGAAACGCTGATCTGCGATTACGGCGGTCAGAAAAGCTGGCCCAGCCCGAAATTTCCCGGTAACTTCGATCAGCCGGGCGGTCCCGTTTCGGTTCCCAACACCGTGGGCCAGGTGATGGCTTCCGGCCCGGCGAATCGTGAAGCCGATGGATGGACCGTGGTCTACGATCTCGCCACGAACACGGCGTACGATTTCTGGCAGGCGACGACGGTGCGCGATGGCCAGTGCCAGAGCCGGGGAGCCGGATTGACGGGAGACGCGATTATCGAAGCGGGCGCGATCGAATTTTTTGACATGACCGGCGACGGATCCAATCCCGATGGCATGTCCAGCGCACACGCCGTGGGGACACCGTTGCTCGCCGGGCTGATCCTGCCCGAGGATATCGAGAGCGGGGCGATTTCCCACGCGCTCGCTTTTGCCATACCTGGGCCGCGCAACATCAGCGTCGATCCATCCGAACCGGACGCTTCGGAATATTTCTATCCCGCGTCGACCACCGAAACCGATTTTTACAGCCTAAAGCCCGACGCGATGATCGCCGGCCAGCGCATCCGGATGAAACAGACTATCGTCAATGAGGAAGGAGCGGTGATCGACGAGTCGTCGAGCTATTCCCCCGTCACGCGGATGGTTCTCGCGGCGCTTCGCACCTACGGCGCCTACCTGATCGACAACGCGGGCGGGTTCTCCTTCTACGCCGAGGATATCCATACAGCCGTCCTCGACCTCTCCGACACCGAAATCAACGCCCTTATCGGCCAGCCGGAGGGAACTGCTCTGCTGGCGGGGAAAACAAAGTGGCAGATTCTCATGGAAAAGATAGCCGGGGACCTGGATCGGACGTTGATCCCGATCGCCTACGGCCCGTGGGAAGACGGCCAGAACCCGTCGACAGCCACGGTGGAGATTTACAATTTCGAAATCGTGGAGCCGGCCACCAGGCCGTAACCGGGCGAGCGTATGGCGGGGGTCGAAACCCCAATACATCAACATAAGCTAATAACCGATCTTCATACATGCTTTTCGTTTATATCCATGCAGTACAATTCGACCATCTTCGTGACTGTCATGAAATCCGCTGTTGATATCGTTGAGGTCTCGTCATAAAACGGTAAAAAAATCAGCCCTGTATTTTAATATCTGGCGTTCACGTCAGAAGTCCGGGGCGAATGTCAGCCGCCGAAGAACAGGGCGGAGACGATATGCAGGAGAAGCAGGAGCAGGAGCAGCTCCGCGAAAGGCTGGTGGAATTTCCTCCAGTTTGCCAGCGTGTTCGCGGTGGAAGTGGCGAAAACGAGTTTTTCCTCTATCTCTTCTTGACCTATGCCGGACTTTCTCAGCTCCTCCTTGCGCGCGGCGATCTCTTTTTTTGCTTTCATAAAGACGAAACGGCCCACGAAACCGCTTACCAGGCATACAAGCATGAAAATGGATGTCGCTACGGGAAGAACGGCTTTGAAATGGGCTCCTGAATGCACGGCGACCATCAGTGCGCCCATGGTGGCGAACAACTGGTGTATCTGGAGGTAGTCTTTCAACATACCGGGAAAGCTTTTCCACCTCCTTTTAATCATGTATCCCGCCAGCGACAGGAAAACCATCAGCGAGCCGATGTTGCCCAGAGAATGTTTGAAAAGGTGCTGGAGGTCGCGTGTCTGGCTTGTGAGGCGGTCTATGAAAATTTCGGTGAATATCGCCGTTACGATGATGATTAAAGTAAGAGACGCAAGTATTGTCAGTCTGCCAAAAGCTTTGGCGGTAGTAACAAGCCCCATTCAAGCCTCTTCAATCATCATCGTCATCTTCATACCTTTCGCGATGGCCTCTACGCTCGCCTTCATGCTCCCTTCCTGTGGGGTGGCACTTTACGCAGTCCGATGTTCGGAAAATCCCCTCCTCCAAATGCCCGGCCCGGACCTTGAATACCGTATGCTCGTGACAACCGGAATAACAGTCGTGCTTATCGAGAGATTCCGGATGACAGGTCCTGCAGTCGTTCATCCTCCGACTTGCGTGGTTCGTCGGAAAACGATGGTCCAAAGTCGCCGGTTTCCACTTCGAGGTTGTGTGGCAGTCATCGCAGTTTTTTTCGGTTGCAAAATGTCTGGCGTCGAGCTTGTGGCAGTGTGTACAGTTGTCACCCGCCTTCACCAGCCTGTGGTCGAATGTCGCCGGTTTCCATTTGGAGGTTGTATGGCAGTCGCCGCAGTTTTTCCCGGTTGTAAAATGCTTGACGCCCAGCTTGTGGCAATGTGCGCATGATTGGTCCTGCCTTGCGGCGGCGTGGTCGAATCTTGCGGGACGCCATCCACGCATGATGTGACAGTTTCTACAGTTTTCTGTTTTTACCGGGCTATGGGTTGCGCCCAGTCTGTGGCAATCGAGGCAATTGCTTTTGACGGTTACATTCCGGTGCGGGTCGAAGAGCGTTATTTTCCCGTTTGCGCCCTTGTGATCCGTGTGGCATTTAATGCAACCTGCGCTGACGAGATGCCCTGTGGTAATCCCCTTGAACTTTCCCCAGTAAGCGGAATCGTGACAACCTTCGACAGCGCAGGACTCCCCCCCAGGCTTGGTGAACGGCTCATGACATGCAGAGCATTTCTTCACCTCCGCGTGCTTTGCGTGAAGTTTGCCCGGAGAGAAAATCAACTCCGGAAACACGAGCAAAAGAAACAGACCGAAAAGAATAAACGACGCGATAAAGATGAGTTTTGTTTTCATTTCAGTGTCTCTTTGAACCGCACCCCATCGATTGGACTAATCCGGCGACTTCAGTGTGACCTGCCCCGCCTGCGATATATTTCCGATCTCCACGGATGGCAAACAGTTGACGCCGGAGCGGCACAGTTTTTCCTACCGGAGAAGCTCCTGACATGTACGTACATGGGAGCCCATTTTTTTTGCACATTCCTCAATAATTTGGACGGGTTTGGTCAGATATAACCTTTTTCTAGCTTTTCACGCAACTCATCATGCTTTTTCTGCAAATGATCATAAAATGTATGCAAGGATTCCTCGCCGTGTCCAAGGGCTTGTATTATTTCAAATGGTATCGATTTATCCAAATGACGTTCCCACAACTCGACAAATTCTAGCAGGGGTTTGAAATGCTTTTTTGTTTCAGGCTCAGCGAGCCACATGCTATCCTTGAATAGGTCAACCATCTTTCTGTAGGCGGGAACAAGTTCCTCGCGCAATTGCCGATTGTCATATTCGATGATTTTTTCGAACTTCGACAAACGTTCATCACTTAGTTTCCGGGCTTCCTCTTCTGTCTTATCGTGAATCAAATTTTTCCAAGTGGTGTCAGCGGTATTTTGAATTTTCTCGCATAGTTCGCTTCGCGCTCGTATTTCGCTACGGATTCCGAGAAGAGGCGAATAAAAATCACGTAGTTGACTTTCAATAAACGCAAATTTTCTCTGTCTTATTTCTCGCCTTTCAGATAGCCATGCACCAAACAAAACACCAAGTAATGCAGAAGCAACGGGTATAAGGATTGATATAAGCATGTAATTAAGACCCTGCTAATAGTTCTGTACAATCGCCCTTTTACATAATTTCCGTCATCTTGTCGGCAAACTCGATCATAACCTGTTCAACGCAGGCTCCCGGTCTTCAGTCACTCATGGATTTTTCCACCACGGCGGCGCCCACAGAGTCGCCGAGTACGTTGACGGTGGTGCGGAACCTGTCGAGCAACCAGTCCACGGCAAGGATCAGGCCGACGTATTCGACAGGTATCCCGACCGCGTTTAGCACTATGACCATAGTAACCAGCCCCGCCTCGGGGATGCCGGCGGCGCCGATGGCGGCAAGGGTGGCGGTGATGGCGACGGTCATCTGTTGCGCCAGGGTAAGATCCATCCCGATGGCCTGCGCTATGAATATGGCCGCCGCGGCTTCGTAGAGGGCTGTGCCGTCCATGTTGATAGTCGCGCCCAGCGGGAGGACGAACTCGGTGGAGCGTCTCGATATTTTTGCGTTTGTAATGGCGCACTCTATGGTCACCGGGAGCGTCGCCGACGAGCTGGCGGTGGAAAAAGCGGTCAACAGCGCCTGGGACATCTGGAGCATAAGTTTGGCCGGATTGCGTTTGGTGACCACCCAGAGGATCAACGGCAGTGTGAAAAAGGCGTGTATCGACAGGCCGGAGAGCACGGTGAGCATATACAACCCAAGCTGGCCGATGGTTTCATAAAACTTCCCCTCCGCCTGGGCCTGTCCGAAACGGGCCGCGACCAGGCAGAATATTCCGACCGGGGCCGTTTTCATCAGCAACAGGATAAAGTTGATAAACGCGTCGTTGACCTGGCCGATCAGATCCGTCAACGTGTTCACCCTCTCCCCCATGGTGGTGAGCATCGCCGCGAATATGATACTGAAGACGATCAGCGGCAAAAGGTTCGCCTCCGCCGCCGAGGAGATCAGGTTGTCCGTGAACAGCATCAACAGCATGTTGTTCAGGATCGTCCCGATAGTGGCGTTTTCGATCCCCGGCCTGGCGGCGGTTTCGCTCTGGGCGATGGCGCTTATCGTCTCCGGGTCGACCGCTCCCACACCGGGCTGTATGATGTTTACCACGATAAGGCCGACAAACACCGCCATCAACGTCGTGGTAAGGTAATAAAACACCGCCATGGCGCCAGGTTTGCCCAGCTTGCGAATGTCCCCAAGGCCGAGTATCCCGTGCATGACGCTGGTCACCACAAGCGGCACGACCATCATCTTGAGGAGCCGGAGGAATATTTCGCCCCCGACATGCAATCGCATGGCAAAATGCGGGAATAAAAGCGCGGTTATCACGGCGACAACTATCGCGCCTAATATCCAGACAGTCAGGCCGATATTTTTCATCATGATTGAAGCGCCGGTTGCAAGTAGAGAAGCCTGCCCAAAGTTAAACCCCCAAGTGGGTGACCAGGTTCGGCTATTGTTACGCGACCTGTTTGGCGGTGTCAACACCAAACCTGGAGCTTACTTTGTTAATATCGGCTACCATGGGGAATATGAAACACCTGAAATCACGGCCCGTCGATTTTGCCCGTAAAGCCGCCTTTGACGCTCTTGTGATGACGCAACGGGATAACGTCAGGCTCGATACAGCCATTGACCGGTCCTTCGAAGGCAAAGATCTCGACAGCAGGGACAAGGCGTTCGCCAGGGCGATAGTATACGGGACCGTGCGGTGGAGACGCTCGCTTGACTGTGTCATAACCCGTTTTTCAACAAGATCAGCCGACCGGATCGACCATGATATATTGATATTACTAAGGTTAGGGTTGTTCCAGGTGTTTGGAATGAGCAGGACCCCCGTCTTTGCCGCTGTCAACGAGACCGTGAACATGGCGAAAAAGCTCAAACGGAGCCGGGCGAGCGCGGGGTTTGTCAATGCCGTTCTAAGGCGGGCGCTAAGGGAAATAACCCCGGACGGGAACACGGATCAGCCCATTGCGGATATCGTCGCGGATTTCACCGCGCAGGACGCGGTCGGGGTTTCAGCGCTGGGAGAGATAAACTCGTTCCCGGACTGGATAGTCAAAAGATGGATAGACAATCATGGCGTCACCAAAGCGCGCGCAACCCTTCGCGCCAGCAACGAACCCGCGCCTGTTTTTTTCAGGCTCAACAGGCTCAAAGTGAACTATACGGATCTGGACAGTCTCTTTAGCGGCGCCGGGATCAGGGCCGAAAAAGTCGCCTGGTCGGACGATTTGTATATACTGACAGACGGTACGCTGACGCCCGACATCCCCCTGTTCGCCGATGGCCTTATCCAGCCCCAGGACGGAGCTTCATTCATGGCCGCAAGCCTGCTCGACCCGAAGCCCGGCGAATTGATCGCGGATGTATGTTGCGGCAGGGGGATCAAGACCGGCCTGTTCGCCCAGGCGGCCGGAGATGGCGGTATGGTAGTCTCTTTCGATATCGGCGAACAGAAGCTGGTGGCGCTGAAGGCCAATTTGCAAAGACTCGGCTGTGGGCGTTACAGCCCCGTTTGCGCCGACATGGCCATTCCATGGCCTGCCAGCGGGCGGTTTGACAAGATTTTTCTGGACGCTCCATGTTCCGGTTCCGGCCTGTTTCGCCGCCATCCGGAAGGTAAATGGACGAAAACAGAGGAGCTGGTGCGTAAAATGGCCGCGATTCAAGCCATCATGCTTCCCAACGCCATTGATCGTCTGAAGCCGGGTGGCGCGCTGGTATACGCCGTCTGTTCCATTGAGCCGGAGGAGGGAGCTGAAATGATTGAAAAGACGCTGGCGGCAAGCAGGAAACTGCGCAGGGTCGATTTGAGACTGGAGCGGCCGGAGCTGGATAAATATTGCAATGACAGGGGTGAACTGTCCATATTGCCCGGTGATGATGGGATGGATGGATTTTTCGCCGCCAAACTGGAACTTTCCTGATGTCATTCGGCCGGAATGGTCTGTATACTTGATAACCTGGACTGGTAACAGGGCGACCGTTGGTTTATGAAGCAACTTGTTGATTATATTAAAAGTTTTCTCCTGCTGTCTTTGGTGACGATTGTCAGCGCGGTTGTCGTGATGAAAGTGTCCATGTATTCCGCGGGCGAGCTGGTGATAGTGCCCGATCTTCGCGGCAAACACCTTGTCCATGTGCTGGAGTCGCTGGACAGAAGGGGTCTGCACCTGAAAGCCACCAGACTTCAATACGATAGCGATGTCCCGAAAGACAGGATCATCTCCCAGGAACCCGCGCCGGGGGAGAGCCTCAAGAGCGGTCGTGACGTGAAAGTCGTCATCAGCCGGGGCGCGAGGGAGGCGCTGGCTCCGGATCTTGTCGGCGCCACACAGCTCCGCGCCGTGGCCACACTGAACCGGAGCGGGTTGAAAATCCAAAAAGTGATGACGGTACACTCCAACACCGTCGCCAAAGGTGTGGTGATGGCCCAAAGACCTGCGGCGCACTCCATATTGAGAAAGGGAGCCGCCATGACCCTCCTGGTAAGCGCGGGCCGATACCCGGAAAACCTGATGACGCCCAACCTGGTGGATTCCAGCGTCACAGACGCGATGACACAGCTGAAATCTATCGGGTTGAAAATAAGGCGCGTACTATACAAGCCCAGCATGGACAAAGGAAGGGGCGTGGTGATTTCCCAGGAGCCCGTATATGGAGTTCGTGTGGCCAAAGGTTCCCTTATTTCGCTGACGGTATCCGAAGGCTCTTCGGATTATGAAGACGCTCCCGCCACATTCACCTTCCTTTATTACACGGTCCCGGATGCTCCTTCGGCCGTGAAGATCTCCATCGTGCAGGATAACCTAGACGGCGAAAAGGAGATATACAACCGTGTGCACAGGTCGGGGGACACGGTCTCCCTTCTGCTGGAGGTAAAAGGGCGCACGGCGGCGAAAATTTTTCTTAACGACGAGCTGGTGGAGGTAAAAAGATATTGATGACTATGAGAAAAACCCTGGTCGCGCCATCAATTCTATCCGCCGATTTTTCACGGCTTGGTGAGGAAATCAGGGCCGTGGAGAGCGCCGGGGCGGATTGGATCCACGCAGATGTCATGGATGGTCATTTCGTGCCAAACATCACCATCGGCCCTATGGTGATAGAAGCCGTCAGGGCTCACACCGGCCTGGTGATAGACACACACCTGATGATCGAAAATGCGGACCGCTATATTGGGCCTTTCGCCGAGGCGGGATCGGATATTATCACCGTGCATGTGGAGGCGTGTCCCCATCTGCACAGGACCATATCCCTGATCCGGAAAATGGGTAAAAAGGCCGGCGTGTCGCTGAATCCCGCCACGGGACTCGACACCATCCGCAATATTCTTCCTGATATAGATATGGTGTTGCTGATGTCTGTCAACCCCGGGTTCGGGGGACAGACTTTTATACCGGGCGCCCTGGAGAAAACCGGGATATTGAAAAAAATCATCGATGAAAAAGGGCTGGATGTCGACATACAGATGGATGGAGGCATCAAGCCCGATAACGCCGCCACGGTGCGGGATGCGGGAGTCAACGTGCTGGTGGCCGGATCCGCGATCTTCCAGAGTGACGACTATAAAAGCACTATCGACAAAATCAGGGGTGCGTAACCCCACAACACACAATATTGCAAATATTGAATCATTATGAAACTTAAAGTTACCGAACCACCAGAATGCGCTCATTGCGGCGAAATTATGTGCAGGTACGATCTTCCTCCGGCCAGTTTTTCTGATGGCCTTGGATGGGGTACCGGCTTTCTCTGGATGTGCGCCAATGACGATTGCCCCATATTCCAAAAGGGTTTCGAGCATACCATCTCCAATTATGGCCAGACTTCATCCTTGCGGTCGATTGTAGAGCCGGATACGGGTAATGAATCTGTGATCCCGGCCTTTTCAACCATAGACGAGCACTTCGAAAAGTTTAAGAAAATCCGGGATGAAATGAGAAACGAATAGCACGATAATAACCAGGCAGGTATTCTATAAATAGTGCCATATCCCCTCATGGCCGTCTAACGCATGTTTATTCATGAAAATAGCTGGCGCCATTTTAATGCAATAATAGAATTATCTTCGGTTTGTCACTTCAGCCGCGCTGTCGGGATCCAAATATGAGCGGCTCGGCCGATTGAAATGGTTCTGTTTTCCGGAAGTGTGACCAGTGCCTGTGTCGAATTTCTTGCACCATAGTTGCTGCAATTATTGCAGCAAATCGCGTCCGTGCCACCTGTTCAGGACAATGGCCATTGCGACCGTATCCAGGGGCGCTCCATAATAGTTCACATATTGAAGCATCCGGCTGGCCCACAGCCGCTGGGCTAGGTATATTGAACAGTCACGATTGGAATAACAAATTGACGAAACATCCCGAATCGAGCGTCATCACCGGGAGGGAGGGCGCGGCGATAAATATACTGCAAAAACTGAATCAATATTGCCCTGTATTAACAATATGATACGTTACAACTAATATATTGCGTGCAGGCCCCGTCAAAAATCGGCGCCGGGAAATCCGCTGATACGCAGGTGTATGTTTGAACCCGGTGGTGGCGTCTGGTGAGAGGTTCCGATAAAATCGTCAAGTTGTCGCCTTTTCATACGAAATTCATAAGGCTGTTTCGGAAATAGACAGTTTCGCAAAATTATGATATAGATTCAGGCAGGCGATACCCTTGGCATGTGTAGAACCTGTTCCTTTTTCTTCCGGTCCAAGGCGGGAGCTTTCAGGGAGACATCATGGCGAGCGAGATAAAGAATGTCAAAATCCTGCTTGTGGACAACCAGTCGGAGATCCGGAACATGCGGGCAAATCTCCGGGAGCATGGATTCAACTCCGTCTCGGAAATGTCCAACGGGTTGCAGGTATTGACGGAGATCAAGAAAAACCGGCCGGATATAATCTTCGTCAACAGCAATTTGCCGAAATACTCCGGAATACAGGTGTACAACTCGATGCAGGCGGACAAGGCCCTGGCCAGCATAAAGTTTGTAATGGTTACGCCAAAGCTCAACCGGCGCGAGACCGCCGAAATGGAAAAGCTGGGCGTCACACATATTCTCCAGCGCCCTTTTACCTCCGAGGAGATGAAAGATAAAATATACTCTCTTCTCGGCTTTGCTATGGATGATCTGAAAGAAGGCGCCCGGATGACCGCGCAGGAGGCGAAAGAGGCGTTCGACAAAGGCGACTTCGAGCAGGCCTGCAGTATGTATCATGAAGCGGCCGAAACCCACGCCGACGCGGATTACTTTTGCATGCAGGGACGGTGCTACCTGGAGCTTGGCCTGGTCGATCAGGCGATCGCGGCTTTGCAAAACGCCGTCAAGACGGATCATAAACACCCGGAAACCGATTATTGGCTGGGAATAGCCCTCCAGCGCAAAAAGGAGTATGCGGAATCTGTCAGATCGCTTAAAAGGGCCAGCAAACGGCAGAACGCCACGGCGGACACCCATGTGGCCCTCGGGAAAAGCCACCTGGGGGCGAAGCAGGACAAGGAGGCGGACCAGGCGTTCGGCAGCGCGCTCAAGATGGACCCGGACAATGTAGATGTCAGGACGAAAGTCGGCAACGCGTATCTGGAACATGAAAAATATTCCAAAGCCGAAGAGGCGTTCGGCGAAGCGCTGGACATCAATCCGGAGAACATCCATCTGTACAACAGGATGGCCATAGCCCTGCGCAAACAGGGCAAATACGCCGACGCGATCAATCTGTATATCAAGGCCATCGGCATCGCTCCGAAAGACGAAGGGCTGTACTACAACCTGGCCCGGGCTCTCCACGAGTCCGGCGATCGGCTCAAGGCGATAAAAGCGCTGGACAAAGCGCTAAAGCTCGACCCGGAATTCGAGGAAGCCGAAGAGCTTCGGCAAAAATATAGAGCCGAACAACCGCAGGAAAATAAATAAAAAGATTTACACTAAATTAGACGTTGGGAATAAGTGTCTAAAACTATGGTTATAGAGATTCAAAATGGCTCGCCAAAAATCATGGAAACTATTAATTAAGCGCGGAGAAAATCTTTACCGCTTTATGTGGGTTTGATGACGGTGGAGATGGATCAATTATGATGGGTTTTCCATTCGATGGAAGAGGACAGGTTGAGGTAGTGTATGATGAAAATCTGGGTGAAGTAAGGACGCCTGAAATAGTATCGCAAGAATCTATTGGACAACAAAAGATAAGTTTTCATTCATCTGGACATTATAAACTCACTACCAAAATGGGTTTGAGTAATGGCTCTATTGATCGAGCTACTATAGATGGCCCACGCCTTGATGACATTGTTGAACCAAGGCGAATGTTGGAGATACTTCTGCCTAAGAAATTACCACTCGCAACCACGCAACGAACTGAACAATCTATTGTTCTCGACGCAACACCCGCTCCACACAGTCCCCTTAGATGCACTGTCTCATGTGTGTCCTTTGCAAGCTATAAATGCATGGACAAAAAAGGACATAGGTTTGTCGATACCTCAGAGGTGGCCCCCGAATTTCGGACAGTCTGTTAAGGTGGATATCCTGACAATTTGAGGAGTCCAAGATGAACAAGCGGAAACGATATTCGGGGTCTTTCAAGGCGAAAGTAGCCTTGAGGCCTTGCGTGGCGAAAAGACGATGGCGGAGCTGCCGACAAAGTACGGTATCCATCCGCACATGATTAACGGGTGGAAGCGAAAAGCTGTTGAAGGGATGGCCGATATTTTCTCTGGCAAGGGTGACAAGTCTGGTCAGGCGAACGAATCGGAGATCAAGGATCTGCATGCCAAGATCGGCCAGTTGACGGTAGAACGTGATTTTTTGTCGAAAGCCTTCGGCAAGTGAGCCATGGTCGAAGGGTAAAGATGATCGAACCGAATGGCTCGTTAAGTCTCGTTCGGCAGTGCCAGTTGATGAGTGTCAGCCGTTCTTCCTATTACTTCACCGGCAAAGGTGAGAGTCACCTGAACCTCTCGTTGATGCGGATGATCGACGAGCAGTTCCTTGAGACACCCTGGTATGGTTCTCGTCAGATGGCCCGTTGGCTTAAGCGTCAGGTGCGGTAGTCGATACTCGCGTTTACAGTTGGTCTTCCGGTAAGACGGTTACAGGATACTAGGCCGCTTCTGGTTCCTCCAACTCATTTTCATAAACGTGCCTCTGATACAGCTCCAGCCCGTCGATAAAGGTTTGAAGCGGCGTTCGCCCTTGGCAGTAGCGCCCCTCGTTGGTGCGTAAGCCGTTGTACTCTTCCATGAAGGCGTCCAGATCGAGTTGGATTTCCTCGATGGAACGAGATAGAGCCTTCTCCTGAACGCCACCGCATAGAACTCGTCCTGGATGATCTGGTTGAGACGCTCCACTGAACCGTTGGTCTGAGGCCGGCCGACCCTCGTGCGGGTATGTTCGATATCGTTCAGGTGCAGGAGCAGCTCGTATGGGTGGGTCTCCACCCGGCCGCAGAGTTCCTGCCCGTTGTCCGTAAGCGCCCGAAGAACCCGGATACCGTGCTCGTCGTAAAAGGGCAAAATCCGGTCGTTCATCAGGTCGGACGCCGTGATGGCCGTTTTCTCCGTATAGACCCTGGCGAAGCCGACATTGGCGTGGGTGTCGAGGGCGGTCTGCTGGTAGATGCGGCCGACCCCCTTGATCGTACCGATATAACAGGTGTCCTGGCCCACAAGAAAGCCGGGATGGGGGCTCTCAACCTCGCCGTGGGCCTCCCGTTCATGTTTGGCCGTTTCCAGCGCCTGGATCTGAGACTCGGTCAAGAATCACTCCCTCCTCGGCGGAATAGGCCTCCAGACGCTTGAGCCGCAAGGCCTTGGTCTGGAGATTATGACGCATCCAGACCGAGCGGACGTCGCCGGAACTGATCGGGTAACCGGCCTTCTTGAGCTCGTTGGAGGTATGGACCTGTCCATGAGCCGGATGTTGTAGAGAGTAATCGAGCAAGCGCCTGTTCCACATCTTCAGGCACGTGATTGGTCACACGTGGCGCACACCGCGACTTCTCCGGCAAACCCTCAAGGCCTTCCTCCTCAATGGCCTGCTTGATGTCGTAATAATGCTGACGGGAAACGCCCATCTTTCGGCAGGCGTCGCTGATGTTGCCTAAGGTCCGGCCCAACTCAAGAATGCTGAGCTTGCGGGCGATGATATAATGTTCTTCAGCCGCCGTGCACCCCGAGGGCATGGCTTTTTTTCCAATTTGCCAAAATCATTTTAACCGGGAGCCCACGGCTCATCTATAAGTAAAGCCAAGTCACTTCCAAGTAAAAAGGGGTCTGGTTTTGTATTTTGACATTTTGGATTCGCCAACTTATTTTTCCCCTGAATCGCCGGAGCGCAATTGTACAGGCGCCAAATAATTACTATTGGGTGGAGACCCCTATTGGGACGGTTTGTTGATCGCGTTGTGGTAGACGTCGTCCAGCCTGGCGGCGATGTTTTTTATGCCAAAGGCGTTTCGGGCGTATGAGTTGGCCAGCGTCCCCATCTTCAGCATATCGTCCGAAGAGATTACACTCACGATGGCCAGCGCAAGATTTTCCGGAGATTCCGGTTGCGCCACCGCCCCGCACCCGGCGGACTCCACCATTTCCCTGATTCCTCCCACGTCGGTACCGACGACTGGCATCCCCGCCAGCATCGCCTCGATCATCGCCACCGGCATGGTGTCCGACCTGCTCGCCAGACAGAACAGGTCGAACTCGCCGAGCCGTTCGTATGGAAACTGAACCTCGCCATGAAAAACTATGCGCGGCCCGGCGCCGGTCATGTCCATGGCCCTTGCCTTCAAGGCTCTTTCCATCTCTCCCCCGCCGATTATATGCAGTTCGCACCGTTCCACACTGCCCCAGACGTAGGGCATGGCGTTGATAAGTATATCGACACCCTTTCTTTTGGTCAGCTCGCATACGGTGACGATTTTCAGGGGATCGCCCGGTCTTTTCCTGTGTTCGTGATGGGTGGGAAAGTTGTCCAGGTTCACTCCGACAGGGATGACACGGGTATCGGCCCGATGGAACAGGTTGGCCAGCCTGTCGGCCCAGAATTGCGACGGTGTGGTCACGACGTCACACATCTGGTAGGCCATGGCGTCCTGGAGGTCGAACTCTTCCGGCCTGTCCATGCTCCATCCGTGACATGTGCAGACCAGGGTTTTCGCTCCGGCAAAACGGGCCGCGGCGGCGGCCATGGAGCCATGGGCGTGGACGACCACATCTTCCCTGTCCTGGGGCAAATGTTCCGCCAGGCCGGAGGCGCCGCCGGAGAGACTCTCGAGTTTGCGGTGGAACACATCCCCGACAACCTTTGTTTCCACACCTGCGTTTTCCAGCTCATCTGCAATCCCGGGATCGGATCTGAAAGTGTCGTCGACGTCGTTACTGGTGAAAACTTTAACCTCGTAGCCCAGGCCCCTGGTTTGCTCCATGGCGAGGTCGGCGAGATAACGGCCCACGCCCATCCTGAGATGGTTGATTACATGAAATACTTTCATTTATTCCCTCTCCTGTCACCCGGCAAGCGTTTGGAAAAGAATATCACAATATAAAGGTGGATTATAAGCCACCGCGATTGCCCGCTTGACAGGAGCTACACATGGTTTTACCCTGATTGCAAAAACAAAGTCATATCAAAATATTTTTCGATACCGGAGTTAACTGTGGCTGACGACCCCGCTACCCAGCTTGAAAACGAACTGATCCAGATATTTTTATCCGCCCTTAAAAAGGGGATGACGGCGGAGGAGTTTTTCGGCATGGCCGACATCACCCTGGAACATCTCAGAGGCGGAACCCAGAACGAAACTCTTGGCAAAATCATCGATAACACTGCCACAACAGAGGAAGTCAGAAAGATGATCGGCTCGCTGGCCAAGAGGCAACCGGGCTAGCCTCTCCTTTCAGGCCACCTGGTTGGAGGCCGGAGCCTCCGCGCAAGCGCCCGGGGTGACGCGGACATCGTCCTCGAAGGATGTCACAAGGCAGGGGTTCATGTTTTTCTCATAGCTTACGAGCCCCAGGGCGCGAAAGTGTTCTTTCACCTCTCCCCACTGGCAGGTTTTTTCCAGCATCACACTCATCAGCTTTTCCGGTAGCTTCAGCCAGGCTTTACGTTTTAATATCATCTCCTCGAAAGCCGGCGCAACCGCCCTCGCCCATTCCTCCACGTCGTCCACCATTTCCGGCGGCACGGTGATAAAGTTGGCGTATGGAATCGCGACATCCATGAGCTGTTTTACCCTAGCGCCTGTCATCGCCTCACCCACCAGAGCAACCTCCAGCATGGGTCGCACAAGAGCCTGGCCTATGAGGGAATAGGTGATTTTTATGTTTTCAAGGCATTTCCCCGCCTGCTCGAGGTTGTCGTCATCGCCGATGAAAGTCTTGAAATGCCATATACCGCGCGACAGGATGTTTTTTACCTCACCACTATTGGCAAAGTTTCCCAGGGGCCCGGTCAGCTTGATCCTGGCCACACCAGCCAACTGCAATTGGGACATGAGCCGAAACAGCTGTTCGATATTCATCATGTCCCCGCAGACAAGCTCGACATCCATATCGTTCCCGGTTTGCAAAAGCTCGTCCAACCGCCCGTCAGACGGCAGGGGCCCCGGCGAAACGTTGACACAGCCATGGCACGCCCGGGAGCAACCTGTTTGCAGACGGATCTGTCCAACCGCCCCACCTGTCCGGCCGCTCCTCTCCATCACCCACGGGGCTCCGGGGAACACGGCTCTCATGGCCAGGTTGAACTGGCGCTCGATAACCTTGGCCAGGGCTATGGTGACCGCCATCTGGTTTTTCGACATCCACCTGCTGGCGGAGACCTGGTAGGGCGGATTGGTGTCGAATTCATAGCCATACTCTTGCGCGCGGTATCGAAGCTCTGTGCCGTTGAGCAGGCAAAGCTCGTTAAAAAATATCCTGTTGGGCTGTTGCGCGATTATGAAACGCATCCCCTCGAGAAATGTGACCATCGTCTCTTCGGGGAGTCCGCATATCAGATACAGGTTGAATGACGATTTTATCTGGTGCAGATAATTGATTCCCCGCAGAAATTTCTTCTCGTTGAAAGGCCGGTTTATGGCTTTGGCCGTGGCCGGATTGATGGTCTGCAACCCGATGTCTATTATGGAGCACGCTTTGAGGCATTCGAGCGTCCTCTCACTGATCTGGTGGGCGTACACTTCCGTCAGGATATATGTGGCGTGGTTCGTGGCGATAAGTTTCTTAAACAACCTGGCCAGTTTTTCGGTCCGGTCCCGGCCGCCGATGTTCAGGTTCGGATCGAGCATATGAAAATATATCGCCCCCAGCGACGCCATGTGCAACGCCTCTTTTTCGAGCTTTTCAACAGAGGCGGACCGTACCTTCACCGCTTTTTTCCCCTCGAAACAGAAACTGCACTGCATCGGACAGCCTCGCGACCCCTCCAGCAATATACCCAGCGCCTGTTTCGATTTCGCCGGGACCAGACCAGCGAGGATGGGTGACGGGACATCGTCGAGGGATGTGACCACACGCCCCGGCCCGGTGAATCTGGCCACGCCTCCCCGCCTGTAGTGAAGGCCGGACACGGAATCTATGTTGTCCGGCGATTTTTTCTCCTGGTTCCATGCGGTGAGAAACTGCCTGAAAGGTATCTCCGCCTCGCCGTCAATCACGTAATCGAAATCCTCGACAGCGTCCAGGTAGTTGTAGATGGAGTTGGTCGCCTCCTGCCCGCCGACGATAATCGCCGTGGCCGGATTTTTTTCCTTTATGCTCCGGGCCAGTTTCAACTGCAGGTTGCGGTTCCATATGTTAAGAGACAGCGCGGCGATATCGGGCCGCCATCGTTCGATCGCCTCCCCCAGCGTCCCGGGGAACTCCTGGTTGACATCCACCTCTATGTAGCGGGTGTCGAATTTCTCCCGTAGTTCCGCGGAAGATCTGGCGACGAGTGAAAGGATTCTGACCGGTAGCGAATAGTAGTTCGGCACGTTGATCGCCACCAGTAAAAGCCTGGTCTTGCCCTCTACGACCGGCCACCGGTCGTAGACTCCGGCCAGCTCCAGCTCCGGTTTGAGATCGCTTGTCACAGGTTCCATATGGCGATTATACCCGTTTGACAGCTTCCCGAAAAAGCTTTCTTCGCCATATGCTTATCCTGCCGGTCCTGCCCCGAAGCGCCTCGCCGTGGGTGAGCCCCGTTTTCCCGATCACGCTCCAGAGACCACCGGGCCGGATCGCGGCCAGCGCCTCATCCGGCGGCTGGGCGCCCAGCAGGCGCTTTGCGCAGTTCAACGCGTGGAAGACGGCGAGCCGGGCGTTGGCGTCCCTGGTTTTTTTTATCACCCGGTCCCAGTCGATATCATCGCCCTTAACCGCGATCATCTGCCTGATGTCGACCAGCCTGGCCAGCTTGTCGAGCTGATGATGGGCGGCCGCGTGGATACAGCAGAAAATGATATTGGTGGTTATGTCGAAGCAATTAATGGTCGTCCCGTCTATTTCGAGCTCCTCCCTTCTTTTCCACAAGCCGCCATAGTCGACGGCGTGCCGCTGATTCATGGATGGGGAGGTTATCAGTTTCCAGTGAAGCTCCACCATGCGAGGTTCGGTCTTGTGGGACATGGGCGCCTCTCCCCTGGGCTCCCATTCATCCATCTTGCTTTCATTGATGTCATACCCCAGCTTTTTCATCCGTTCTATGCAGGCTTCCAGCTTTTCCCGCCGTATATAGACATCCACATCCGCGCTCTGCTTCAGATGAGACGCGGGGTAGACGGTGGCCCCGAGGCTGATCCCGCGGATGACCATGACCTGCGGCTCCACCTCGGAAATGGCCCTGACGGCGCTGATGGTGGTGGTGCGGTTGATCATGTCACGCACGATGGTTTGCTGGGAGAGCCTGGCCATTTTTTTTATGGAGCTGTCGGTGAGCCGATCCCCCAGGTTGGCTATCCATTGAAATAAAATGGCCTCCACCGCGTGGGTAACCGCCCAGTCCTGTAATTTTTTCGCGCTGACTCTCTGGAGCCGGTTCAGGGCTTCGGGGCCGGACTCCCTGCCGTCGAGAACGTTCCCGAGCATATCCAGAACCAGTTTTCTGCTGATACCACTCATTGTTATTTTAATTTGCGGAGATGTCCCGGCTCGGGGATTCACCGGCTCGGTTAATTCCGCCTGTCATGTTTTCCCATGTGGCCTCGGGCGATATTTCGCGCACATGGCCACCCCCCAAAGCGATCGCCCTGTCGCAATACTTCATCACGCTTGGCCTGTGCGAGGCGCTTATCACGGTTATGTCTTGCAGTCTGTTCACGCAATCGAGTATGTCCCGTTCCACCTCCCAGTCGAGCTCGCTGGTGGCCTCGTCGAGCACAAGGATTTCTATCGGTCTTACCAGCGCCCTGGCCAGCGCCACCCGTTTACGCTCTCCCCCGGACAACCTGGCCCCCCTTTCACCTACGACGGTATCCAGCCCTTCGGCGAGCCTGCTCAGCATTTCGGAGCATCCGGCCATTTTCGCCGCCTCTGTGATCCTGTCCCTGGTGGCCCGGGGATATCCGTGCCTGATATTCTCTTCTATAGTGGCGTCGAACAGGAGGGTCTCCTGCGATACGATCCCTATTTTCTCACGCCACGACGCAGGGTCGATCGTCGCCAGGTCCTTCCCGTTCACCAGCGTGGCGCCGGACGTACAGGGATAAAAACCGATCAGTATATCTATCAACGTGCTTTTACCGGCCCCGCTGGGACCGACAATGGCCAGGCGGTCGCCGCGCCTGATCTCCAGGTCGACATCTTTCAGAATATAGTTCCTCCCGTCATAGGAGAAGCTGACATTTTCCAGCCGGAGGTGTTCAAACCGCCCTCCGACAGGTTCTCGCCCCTGCTCTTTGTGCGCCTGCCGACGGAGCCACGTTATCCTCTGCACCGCCGCCATGGACCTTTGCACCTCCACAACAGAGCCCGATATTCTTTTTAGCGGACGTTTCATGCTCAGCGCGGCGGCGATACATCCGACCACCGCCCCTGTCGTGGTCATGTCGTTGGATATCTGGTAATAGGCGATGGTCACCATGATCGCCACCGTGATCGCGCTGGTTATTTCTGCCAGAGGTGAAACGATGGATTTCAGCAAAAGCGCTTTACGCCGATAGCCGACCATCTCCTCGCCCCTGGCGGCCACTTTCTCCTTTTGCATCCCTTCCATCCCGAAAGACTTGACCTGGCGCACGTTGGTAAGCGCCTCGATCATTTCGCCCAGCATCCGCCCCTGCCGATCGAGGTAGTTGCGCTCCGCCTTTCTGGCCCTCTTGCTGGACCACATGACGCAAACCGTCATCACCGGTATGGACAGCAGACCTACGACCGACATAAGCGGGTTGAAGTAGAACATCACGCAGAAAAGAAGGATCACACTGGCCGGGCTCTGCCAGACCATGGAATATATCTCCAGCACACCACCGGCGGCGGCCTGTACGTCGTTGCTTATGAGGCTGGCGATTTCGCCCGACCTGTTTTGGGAGTGAAACTCCAACGGGCTTTTATGAATCTTTTCGTAGAGGTCGTTCCTGATGTCGTTGGTGATCCGTATATGCAGGATGGTGAGAATATAGCCGGTGGTTATCTCCAGCGCGCTTTTCAATATCAGCGCCGCAAGCCCCAGCGCCATCCAGTAGAGCACGGTCGAAAGGCTCGATCCGGTGGAGAGAAGGTCCGTGGCCCTGTTCAGGATCCATGGGATGGCGCCGGTGATCCCCACCATCGGCAGGGAGACGCCAAGGGCCAGAAGAAGGCTGGATTTGTATGGCGCCGCAAAGCTCCAGAGAAACAGCACGAAGTTTTTGCCGGAGACTCTCACGCTGTTGATGGCGCCTCCCTCTCCTGTGGCGGCTCCTTTGCGCGCGGCGCTGATCGAATATTCCATGGCCCGGGTTTTATGAAACCTTGGCGCCCGGGGCGTCCCTGTAGCTCAGGCACGCTCCGATACATCTGCCGCCCGGGTACAGGGGACAACCGCCGCACTCGGCAAGCAGTGGTTTGCGTATGAAAGATTTCACCCGCCCCTTGAAAACGCGCGCGGCCTGCCTGGTTCCCCTGAATTGTCGTATATCTTTTTCGCTCCTTACGTTCAGCCCCAGACAGGGCGAAAAGGTGAGGTCGCTGTAGACTATGAGGTTGTTGGAAAAACCGGCCAGATGAACCGGGCAACTGTTCGACATCGATCCGTTGGCGATAAAATACCTGGCCTTGTCCTCCGGCAGTTTACAGATGGGAAACGGTTTTGAAAGCATCACCGCAACCCTTTTCGCGGCGGCCATATCCACAAGGCCGGAGAGCAACAACCCGAAATCGGACAGGGAGCCTTGAGGGATAAACGTGTTTACCCTGTTTTCGTTGGGCACGGGGACGGCCACCCTGATTTCGTGGATGCCCGCCTCGTGCGCGAATCGCACAAACGGAGCAGGATCGTCGTCGGCGCTGGTGAAGTTGCAACGGAGAATTACGTATACTCCCGCCTCCCGGAACCTGCGGGCGTTATGGGTAAACGCGCGGATGGACCCCGATTCCATCACCTCCGGCGTCAGGTGCATCGTGACGCACAGCGGCCTGGCGTTGATGATCGCCTCCATTTTTTCGGCTGGAATCAGGCCGTTGGTGGCCATGAAAAATTCCAGCCCCAGCTCGCCGATCTTTTCGAGAACGCTGGTGAACCCGCTGTAGGTGGTGGGCTCTCCCCCGGTGAACCCGATCCGGCGCACGCCCCGCTCCCTGGCCCAGCCCAGCAGGTCGAACATCGTGTCAAGCGGAATTTCAGAAGAGAGCTCCTCGTCGATCCCGGCGGAGACGCAATACTCGCAATGGAGCTGGCAGAACATCGTGGGCGATATGCTGATCTGGCCGGGATATTGGCGGCCCGATCGAGCCGATACGGCGCGGGCGAACTTGCCGGCGAGCCCCGGGCGTCCCTTGCGCCTGAGCCTTTTGTACAGCTCTCTTTTGGCCCCATCAAACCCGGCTAGCCGTTCGAGAAACCCGTTTACACGGCTTTGATCCATTCGGCCAAGTTTTGCTACGAGCAGGTCTGTCAAATCGCCATCCTCCCCCCAGCCGCCGCACGATTCCATTATCCAGTCCGGGACACCCTCGCCGCGCAAACCGGTCACAGGCGAATCGTTGGTCCACCGTTCCTGCAAGGCCGCCAGCGGGTTGAGTCTTAGCAGGGCCCTGAAAGCTTCGTTGGCCAGGGCTTCATCCGCGCCTGACAGAAAATCGACCAGCTCTCCGGTCGGAGCCGGATTCAGCTCTACGGCTTTTCGTATTTTCATTGAAGCCGCCAGCGCGTCCATCATCATAGATGGCGCAATTGTGTCCGGTTTCATTCGACAGTGGTTTTTGCTGGGTTTAAAGGTGGTAGGAAAAGCAAGCGGGAAACGTCTTCGAACCAAGACGCTCCCCGCTAGCTGATTAGCGCATTACATACGTAAACAGAGGAGCCGCCCCCGCCAAACGTTCGCCACGCAAACGCCAGTGACACGGAGGGTGTCCGCGACACCATATGTGTCCGCGACATCACATGTGTCAGCGACGCCGCAGGCGTCGGGTATTTTGCGGAAGAGCCCGCCCGCGGCATATTAATACCAGTAATAATAATAGTAGTAGTACCACTGACTGACCGACATCAGCGGCGGATGGCCCTTGAACAGGGGAGTCTCGTAGGTCTTTTTTATCTCCTGGTTTTCACTGCCTGTTACGGTGTTTTTTGCTACGTCTTCCTGCATGATTATGCCCCCTTTTGCAAATCAGGTTTTTTTCAACATTTTTTGCGCTACAATGTTTCGGATAAAATCCCTTATTTCAGAAGCTGCCTTCTCGGGTTCGACATCATATTCATCCACCACCATCCGGACAGATTCATCGACGTTTTTCCCCGAAGAAATAGCCTTCCAAACAAACCGACCTACATCGTTGAACGTAAAATACTCACCGGATTTCACGTTCAGGACGACGACTTCATCGTTCACATCCCGCCATGTGAAATCCTCGCATATCGTGTAAACTTCGCTACCGTCAAGTCCATCGCTCATCAATCCCGTTTCCCTTTTCGGCTAATCTCGCCGCTTGACCCTTCCGGCCTCGGCCCGGCCTTCGCCGCCATTACCAGCGGAACCGGCCCAGTAACAAATGCCTGTTTTATTGTATCCCATCTCAAACGGATACAGGTTACCAGTGTCGACTTTTTCGAACAACAACCTCCGATCTATCGTCAGCCAACAGTGCCCCCGGGTTTTCGACCTGGCGCCAAAGTTGGTCAGCCCGATATTAAGGACAGCGGGAACCCCCAAACGTCTAATAATATATACCAAAACAATTGATCTGTAAAAGCAAAAATGCCCCGTTCTGAAGGGCAACGACTCAAGAATTCCTGTTACCCATCGAGCCACTTTGTCAGCGCCTTTTTCAGAAATTTTCACGGGGAACCCGGGATCGGGCAACGCTATTTGCAAAGATTGCAACCTGTCCTTTATATACCAGGCGCGCAATAGCAAAGGCGGGATCTGGAAAAGTATCCAGAGTCGCGTTCTTAGAGATAACTCATCGGTTTCGCCGGAGATAAAATTCATTGGAAAAAACCTGTACGACCGCTGTTTCCCCGCGCGGTCTTTGCGCCTGCTCACAGCCCGTGTGAAATTCGTCAGGATATCATAAGGTTAGTCTAATCCCACCGGATCGGTCAAGCGGATTGATATCATGCGGAGATCAGGTCCCTGTTGACGGCGAAAAAAAATTATTAACTTTTCCAAAGCTTGTGCCGATAAGAAAAAGTTGCCTTCCATCCAACGCCCGCCCGGTCATAATTTCCCCCTTCCGCATATGAGCGGTCACATCGAGCTATTCTGTATTATATTGTATATATTGAATATATATCCAATAGTCCTTTATTGCCCCGTATTGGCGCCACTATTGCTCTTTCGAGGTTCAGGTCAATTAAATCGTGGATCGAACTATGAAACTGGACAATATCGGATCAATATTATGGGTGATGGCGGCGGTCATTGGCTCCACCTGTTTTTCGCTGGCGCCGCACGCGTCCGCCCTTCCAAAAACGAATATTGATCTGAAGCTGGAGCTTAAGCCGGCTGTTGGCAAATCCATAAGCGCCTTGTCCCTTCCCGAAAGCTGGATGGCCGGTCCTTCCGCCATCAGCGGGGATGCGGAAATCGAGCCCAAAGCCGAAAAGTCTGTAAAGTTTGATTGGCGAAAACAGAGAGTTGAGCGGACGAACAGCGATTGCGATAGCGGTATCGAGCCGAAATCGGGGAAAAAGAGGATGCGCATGGTCAAGGGCCGTGGTTTTTCGACGCACAGCGGTGGTTGTGACAGTTCATTCTCATTCTACAGCCCGCAGGGGCGCAACAACGTATTCACCGATTACAATCTTTCGTTCCTCAACAGCTCAAGCGACAGCGTGGGAGCCAACTCCGACCTCAGGACGCAACAGCGGGTTGAGGAGATCGCCCGGCAGGAGGCTTTTAACGTCCTGAAGCGATCGTTGATGCTGTTAAAACCGGTTCGCAGGATTCATGATATCGTAGAGCCGATAACCAGACCCTTTTCCGTGTACAAGGATAACTCCGGTTACACCGAGCACGCCATGTTCGGCGCCAGGCCGGCGTATGTAAATCCGGAAAACAGGATTCTGGACATGAATATCTGGCTGTCCGCCAGCAACAGCCTGAACCTGTCGATGAATTTTTATAACAGTTTTGAGGTGTCGCTCAGGGACATGCAAAAACTCGGATTCAACTACAGCATGAATTTCGGATTGCAGGCTTTGAGCATGGGGTATGATAGCGATAGGGGTTTTCAGCTCCTCTACAGAGTTATGTTCTAGCCGGCTGTCTGCCTGAACTTTTCCGCCAGGAATTTCCCCATCGCGACGGGGTCGGGGCCTGTCTTCAGCTCCAGGCGTTCGGATCGCTCCAGCAGTGGCCAGATCACATCGAGGCTACTGGGTGAAATATGAGCCCCGGTGGCAAACGTGTTGCCTTTTAAAATCTGGCTCAGCAGGGCCGCCGCGGGAACCGGTGTCAGCTCCGGGTTGGCGCCTCCTATTCTCACAGAGACTATCGCCTCTACTGTCGCCCGCCGGACAAGGCGTCCCGGCCCCAGCAGTTCGTCCGGATGCACAGGTATCTTGATAACCTGCGGTTGCTCGAAACTTTTTTCATATCGGGAAAGTTCAGGAAAAAAAGACGCGGTCTTTCCGGTAAGGTTTATGGGCTCTGTAATCCCCTCGGCTATGACATCATTTCCGTCAAGCGACAGTACGATAAGATCATCGGCGAGAAGGTTGAAACCTTCCCTTATCATGGACAGGGCGGTGGTCGTTTTTCCGCCCCCGCTGTCCGCCGGAAAGATGACTCCATCACCATTGCCGTCGACCACGCAACTGGCGTGGAGCAGTACTTTCCCCCTTTGCAGGAACAGCTCCCGGATCATGGCCAGCAGAACCATGTTCAGCAGGATCGGCGATTTCCTGTCGCTGAATCGCTGGCAACAGAGAGAAATCTCTGAAAAGGGCTCCTTGCCGAGGGCGAAAGTGGAGACCACTTCTCCCTTGGAGATAATCCCGGTTTCATCTTTCGAACCTGAAACTATGATCGGGTCGTCGGCGTATGGGGCAAGGTCGTATACTTTCCGGAGAAAAGGCGGCATGCCGTCGTAAAAGGCGTCGTCTTCAAGAGCGGTTCCTTTCACTGTCACATAGTCTTCTTTCGGTCCGGTTTTGCATAGTGGAAAAGCGCTTTGTATCGCCTTGGCGATAAACGGCGGTGTATCCACATGCCGTATGGTCAACCCTGCGAAGGTATAATACTGGTCTTCGTTGTTCACGCGATCCGTCTGGTTGTAAATGGAGATTTTTTTTCAAAACGCATTATAGGATAGTTTATCCGCCCGGCCGTTGTGAAAAAAAATTGGCCCGGTGGATGCGGGATGAAATCCGGTCCGGTTCATGATACTATTTGCAATCTCCCGCAAATCTCCGGTATACGCAATCTACGGAAGCGGGATTTGAAACGGTAACATACGCATGGCAGGAAACCATGGCTAATCTTTTGATCACGGATGTATGCAACAGAAAGTGTCCTTTCTGTTTCGCCCAGGAGCGGCTGAGCCGAGGTGACGGCGAGGCGCCCCAATCCGCCATCTCCCGTGAAAATTTCAGGAAGGCGCTCGATTTTCTCGAAACCTCGGGCGACCTTTCGGTCAGGATGCTGGGCGGGGAACCTTCGTTGCATCCGGAGTTTCTGGAGATGGTTGACGAGGCCATCGGCCGCGGGTTCAGGGTCCAGCTTTTTTCCAACGGAATAATGTCCAGATCCACCGCCGACCACCTTGGCAGGCTCACCCCGGAACAGTTGAACATGCTCTGCAACGTATCCCCGCAGGCCAACGATCCGGAGCGGTCAAGAGAGATGATGAACTATACGCTCGAGCGGCTCGGCGAGAAGGTTGTGCTTGGAATCTCGCTGACATCGGCCGAGTTCGAGTACCGGTTCCTTATAGACCTGATCAACAAATATAAATTGCGCAGACGAATCCGGATCGGTATCGCACAGCCGATCGTCGGCCGGAACAACGAGTTCCTCAAACCTTCCGACTACAAAAAAGCAGGCGCGGCCATCACGCAAATGGCCGGAACCTGCGTAAAAGAAGACATACTGATCGGGTTCGACTGCGGCATGGTGTTATGCATGTTCACCGAGGAGGAGATCGGGTTCCTAGCCAAGAACAGCGAAGGGTTCAGCAGTGTCTGCACGCCCATAGTGGACATCGGGCAGGATCTGGACGTTTGGCACTGTTTCCCTCTTTCCGAGGTGTTGCTTACCCGGCTCGACAAATTCAGGACAAGAAAAGATATCGTCCGGTTCTATACGCAACAGGTGGCCCCGTTCCGCTCTCTCGGATGCATGGGCGAATGTATGACATGCGACTATTTGCGCAGGGGGCAGTGCACCGGCGGGTGCATAGCACACGCCATGAACTCGTTCCACCGCAAACCTCCACGTGAAGCCAAGGATCTGCCCGAAGCCGCTATCACCGCTGGCGCGCCTGTGGCGTAGGTGTATGGTGAATTTCGGAAAAACCCGGCCTCTTTTATTTTGAAGATCGTTGGGTTAAACTTGTATTTTCGGGGGCCGTTAGCTCAGTTGGTAGAGCAGCTGACTCTTAATCAGCGGGTCGCAGGTTCGAGCCCTGCACGGCTCACCATTTTTCGATAACTTACAGAATTTCCGAGTAATCCGCTAAGGTTATTCCCCACACTATTCCCCACACCCCGCGCAATCAAAAAAGTTTTTAAATTTTTTTTGTGGGAGAAGTTTCCCACGTTGACCGGGATTTCCCTCTTGCCTGAGAAATTCAGGACAGGGTTTTGATCGGTCTCCATATAACCTCCCTTCAGCGTCTTGCCACTTCACGAACATATAAGTAAAGCCACGCAAATAGATCAGGCGCGGCTCTACGAGAGATAAATCGTTTGGGAGGACGCCATGTTCAATCGGGTGATTATCGCTGGGAACCTGACGCGTGATCCTGAGTTCTGGGAGAGCGTCTCGGGAACGCCTGTGACGCGTCTGCCGGTGGCGTGCAACGTCGGCTTGAAACGGCCGGACGGGGAGACGGTCATCGAGACGCTGTTCATCAATTCCGTGGTCTTCGGGCCGCAGGCGGAGACGTGCAGGCAATATCTCTCGAAGGGTTCTCCGGTGTTGGTTGAGGGCCGCTTGCGTGAGCGCGTATGGGAACGCGATGGCCAGAGAGGAAAGAAAATAGAAATCATCGCCAGCCGAGTAAAGTTTCTGCCGAGTCGGCGGGATACGGAAACGGAGACCAATGCCTCGGCCGAGCCGGATGGCGTTGAGACCTCGCCGGAACCCGCGGCGGACGAGGATATCGAGGAGCAGGCCGACGCCGAGGAGTGGCGGTGACCGGTAATATAGTCTACGTTCTGCCTCCCGCCTTTATCTCATCCTCGATCTCCATGAATTCCCCGAGAAACCGATGGCCGTCGACGTCAGCGAGCTTGTGGAGAAATACGGTCTGCCTGAAGAGGTTGTGCGCGACGAGATCGAAAGGGCGATCACGATGAGCCTCACCTCGAAGCTCGGGCGCGATGTGGAAGGTTTTTTCAACGAAAACAGCTCGTTTATCGTCCGGGTCTTTCGTGACTCGTTGACAGGCGTGAAGGCCGAGTGGTTGCGCGGCGTTCCGCGTAGCGCGTTCGTAGCGGCGAAGAAAACCATAGAACGCAACCTGCATGAGCGAGCCGCCGTTACGGATAATGGAAGATTCTCTTATCTGGCCAATACGCTAGTCCACGGAACCGTTTTCAATATCAACTCGGCAGGTGTTCTCTATGTCCGGATCAAAACAGTGGCTGGCGAAGACGTGATCGGAACGTGTTCTCTCCGTCATCAACCGCCGCGTGAAAGGGGAACATATGTTCGAGGCGACAGGCTCCCTTTTTATGTTCTGAAAGTCCGCGCCGCTTCTGAGGAGGACGGAATTTCGCGCCTTGAGATTCCACTCAGCCGAACATCCCGGCGATTCGTTGAGCTGCTTTTGGAAAGAGAAGCAGGGAACCCGGACGCGAGGATCAAGTGCGTCAAGAGAATCGTCGGAAGCGCAAATGTTGTTCATTCGAACAGATACCTGCCTCGGGATACGATCAAGCGCGTTTCGGATGAGCTCGGGGAGAGGATCAAGGTTCGATGGTCTTCGGGCTTTTGAGGCGAAACCGGAACAGGTCCGCCGAGACGGTATTGGGCGAAGGGTTCGATCTCTCCACGCTTGGCGAATCTAAGCCGATTACCATCGCGGACGACGACCGCAAGGGCCATCTCTGGTGTTTCGGCACGACTCGTGTCGGCAAAACCAAAATCATGGAGAACCTCATTGAGCAGGATATTCGCAAAGGTTATTCCGTGGCGGTTATCGATCCGAAAGGCGACACCGAGCTTTTCTCCAAGATCGTCCAGACCGCGTTCGAGGAAAACCGCCACGAGGAGCTTATCCTCGTGACGCCGATATTCCCGCAGGTATCGGCCATCCTCGATCCACTGTCGCACTACTACATGCCGGAGGAGCTTGTGGGGCACATCGTCTCCGGCATGGAGGTCGGCAAGGAGCGTTTCTTCTATAACGTGGCATACGAGATCAGCCTGGTGATCGTGCAGGCGCTCATCATGCTGGCCGAGTGCGAGGGGCGACGTCCAACCTTCAACCTCAACGACGTCAAGAACCTGATGAGCAAGGCGTCGCTTGAGAAGCTGACGACGGAGATCGACGCCATAGATTCAGATGATGCCAGGCAACTCTCCCAGGACATGAGGAAGATCGTCGAGTCGCCCCAGGACTACTACGGCAAAGTATCATCGTCCTTACGTGTCGCCCTTATGGAGCTTACCTCCGGTAACATCGGGAAAATCATCGGCAAGGCGGACGAGAACAGGTTCATCAAAAGGCTTCAACGCGGCGAGCGGGTCATCATGGTCGCCCAACTCGGCTCGTTGCTCACTCGTAAAGCAGCGTTCACTGTGGGCAAGGTCGTTGTCTCCATGATCCAGAGTTTTGTCGGGCGCATATTTTCTTCTGGCGGTAAAGTTAGCCCTCCTCTCTGCCTCCATATGGACGAGGCGCAGAACCTGCTCTACTACGGCATCGACGACCTGTTCGCCAAGGCGGGAGGAGCCGGCGTGTGGCTCCACGGTTTCTGCCAGTCTGTCTCCCAGCTATACGCCGCGCTGGGCAAAGACTACGGCAACGTGATCCTGGACAACACGAACACGAAAATCTTCATGCGCGTGCCGGACAGCGCGACGGCGGCATATGCGGCCTCTCACTTCGGCGAGATCAAAACGTTCTCTCCGATTCTGAATGTCGGGGGCGGGATATCCATGCGTGAGATCGAGGAGGAGACGCTGCAGCCTTCCGATCTTCTGAACCTCAAGGCGCGGGAGCTCTACATGCTGACCTACTCCGGCATGTACAAGGGCAGGACGAGTGACGTCTCCGAGCTTTACCTCGATATCCGTTTCCCGGAAGCGCCGATCGATGAGTGACCGTCTATGGATGGTTTTGTTTATGGGTCTAATTTGCATAATGGCAGCGCCGCTGTCGCTAGTTATTCCGCCGTGGAGAAGGGACAGGAAAAGGATCGCGCTGAAGCGCATCTCCGGGTTGTGGAGCAAGCGTAAGGAGACAGCGCTTCGCATCGAGGAAATCGCGAGGCTGTGGAGAGCGGATATGCAAACCGTGGAAAAGGAAATCGAGCGCTCTCATTTCGAGAACATGGAAGTAAAGCGTTTCTGCGAGACGCATATCGACGGCAGGACGTACTTCAACGGCGCCGCCGGCGAAGTCGCGCGCAAGCTTCTAAGACTCCTGGACAAGGAAGGCGATTGCCCATCGGTGGTGGGAACGGAAGGAGACCCGGAGGCGAGCCTCGAGAAGACAACGTTCGGCGTCCTGGCGAAGGTCCCGCTGTATGAGCACACGATCCACGTTGCAGAAGAGATGATCAAGGAGAACGCGACAGGTCCCAGCGTGGCTAAGTCAACGATAGCCGCCCTGGCTCATGACATCGGCAAGCTTCCGCGATACAGGAAATCCGGCTACTCGCTGGGCGATCATCCGCTGTTCAGCGTAACGGCGCTGGAGACAATCCCGCAGTTCAAGAAACTGAGCTACGCGAAAGAAATCCTGCAGGCCGTGCGGGATCATCACGGCCGACCGCGCGATTCGTTCTCGCAGGCTTTGCGCGAGGCTGACCAGAGAGCCCGCAGACGTGAACTGGCGGAGCACGCCAAAGCGTATAAAGAGGAAAATGGCGTGGCAGCAACCGCGAGCAGTGTTTCCGCCCTTGAGAAAACATATTCAACGCCAGCGCAGGCGGACAAGCCCGTAAAAGACGAACCAAAGAAGCCCGGCGAGGTAGAACTTCCCTGGTTTTCTCCGGAGCGGTTCCTTGAAAAACTCAAGCCGCGCGTAAACCGTATGGAAGGCGGCCGGTGGGTGGCCTTCTCAATGAGCGATGGTTACGTCTATATCCAGGCGAAAACCATGTGGGAAGCGGTCAAGGCGCTGGGCAAAGAGATCAACGACGGCCTGATCGCCATGGCCGCCGCTGATGAGAACCTGAGGCGCGACATCCTCCTCACTATTGTCCAGCGTTTACGCGGATACGGCGCCATCGCCGATGACCTGATCAAGGAAGGCTACTTCGGCGGTGAGTTCGTCGTAAGGATGCGGGACGGCAAAGTTCTAAAGGGTTTCTACACGCCGTTCAGGGCCGAGGCCTTCACCGAAACCGTCTCGGAGCTCGAATCTATCAAGGAAGGCAGAATCCGCGACATCGTAGACGTCAGCCCGAAGTACGAGTAGACAATGGAGGCTTTGGAGTACCTCGACCCGCTGAACCACTTCACACCGGACGAGTACGTCTCCTTCTGGAGCGCGCTGTTCCACACGATCCTTAACGGATTCTGGGCGCGGGTGTTCGCCGCGGTATTTTTAACGCTGTCTTTCTGGTACGGGGTGCGGCGGCAACAGTTCTTCATCGGATTGTGGTTCTTTGTCCTCGCCCTGACAATCACCTACGGCGCTTGGGCGCTGAAACTCATGGGGCTGATCGATGGCTGAGGAGCGATCCGGCGGAGGCGGCAACGTCATCATAGCCACCGCCCCGCCCATAATGCCCAAGGGCCTTGTGGCGGCGATATCGGAGATACAGCAGTTCTACGCCGTCGAGAAACGCGGCGGCAGGGTCGACGAGGATTATTTCACCTTGGAGAACACGCTGACCTTCTTCGAAGTCGGGTTCAAGGCGGCCTTTATCTCCGGGCTGGTAAGCGCGCTGTGCTCGCCATTGGCCATAGGCGTTGTGGAAAAGGTTCTCCCGGCGTTTGGAGACACAGAACCGACCCTCTACGACAAGCTTTTTGTGTTCATCCTGGCCATGGGGTTTCCGGTTGGATACGCCATTTTCATTGGCTCGGTGGGCAAGTATTACGCAGGCCCGTTTACAAAACGGATGATCAGAAACCTTCTCGGTGGCTCGATCACCGGCGCTATCACCAAGATGATCCTCGCCGTGATCCTGTTCCATTGGTTGTATGTCCAGTCCACGCCAAGTCAAGCCTCTGACGCCATTCGATTCCTCTCCGGCTGGATCAGCGACGAGGCCCTGACCGGCGCTTACTACCTCGCGATGGACTTTCGGCCGGTGCTGCTCACCGCGTCGTGGTTCGTCGTATTGACGACGATAGTCTTCGTACTGATCCCGGTCACAAGCGTGGCAATCAACGCTTACAAGAACCGAAACATGTTCGCAGAACGATAACGAAAGGAAAACAAAGTGAGCGAGACCAGACAGACCAAGAGAGAAACCGCCCAGTTCGACAGAAACCTCTGGCAAATCGTCGTCCGCGTTCCCGACACCCGTCGAGTCATCCACATCGCCAGGCAAGCTGATCGCGGCATTCGATCCCTTCGCAACGGTCTCCTCGTCCGCTATCCAGCTGAAGAAGTCGTTCCTCTTTTGGAAGATTTCGACCGCGCCACCCAAAACCTCAATGAAGCGGCGGAAAAAATCTGCGCCAGGGCTGGCATGCCATATAAAGCGCCTAAAGGGCTTAGGGCCGGTTGATCCTCAACTGCTAATGATCGCCAAAAACATTCACAATCCAAGAGCGTCCTAACTTGCAACCCTTATCATAACCCTTCTCCATTCGGCTGTCAAGCCGTAAGCCTTCGTAATTCAACGGGTTATCAAAGAGCAGGCCCTTCCCGGCAGGGCGGAAGCGGCGTTGAATCATATTTCCCGGACATCCAGTTTGGCGTGCGTGTCGCAAAGCACGTCGTAAAGATGTCGCAAACATTGTCGCAAACATTGTCGCAAACATTGTCGCAAAGATTAATCCCTTCCTGCGAGCCGGTAGAGCAAATGGTGGGTTCCGCCTTCTGCGACGATCACACCCCGGTCCACCATTGCTTTCAGGTCACGCTGTAGAGATCGGCGGTTGACCTTGGGGCACAGCCCCTCGAAATCTTTGATGGTCAGGCTGCAGTGCTCCAGGATATGGCCGAGGGCCTTGGCCTGGCGGTCCGAAAGCCGGTGCTCTTTGACCAGCACATCCTTGCGGATCGCTTGTTCACCGCGCTCCCTGACCTCGGCAAGCTGAGTGGTCAGCCCCTCGACGAAGTATTCCAACCAGCCGGTCATGTCCATTCCAGATTCG
>JAJRZK010000061.1 GCA_024275315.1 Nitrospirota bacterium | reverse complement strand
GCCAGGGTATGAACCGGCGCAAGAACCGATAAAACCGATTATGTCGCGTCCCGTCGCAAAAGGGGCCGCCCCGGCGAAGAAACCTCCCGCAATAGCCAGGCGCAAGGCGAAAACCGGGGGGAAAGGTGACGTCTGGTCTGTCAGGTTCGCTTTGTGCGTTATGAAGCGGAGCTGTGAGGAAATTGTCGGAAAGCTTAAACAGCAGGGGATTCACGCGTTTATGGTCGAGGGGCGGGCGGTTTTGAGCATGCGTGAAATTGTGATCGGCCACTGGCAGACCGCCGCCCAGGCGAAGGTCGCCAGGAAGGAGTTGTCAAAATCGGCGATCAAACTCTCCTTGTTCACTTCTGACGGCAGGTTCTACCTTACGACAGGACCAATCCCCGGGCCGCGGGCCGCGGAGCAGACCCTGGCCATGATAAGGCTGAAAGGATACCGCGCCGAAAAAGTTTCGAAAAAAGCATTACGCAAGGTGTATAAAGTTTATGAAGGGGCATATAATAACAGAGGAAACGCCAACAAGCGGTTGTCTGTATATAAAAAGCGCGGGATAGAGTGCATAGTGGAAAAACGGGGATGAGGCAAGCAATTGGATAAACCTCAGGAGCAGTTGACACCTCGGGCGGGAAGATATCCCGAAAAGATGTTCTACAAGATACGTGACGTCGCCGCTATCGTGGACGTCAAACCCCATGTATTACGCTATTGGGAGTCGGAGTTTCCCAGCCTGCGCCCGAAAAAGAACAGGAGCGGCCAGCGTATTTACACCAAGAAGGACATCGAGAACGCTTTGGAGATAAAACGGCTATTGCATGTGGAGCGTTTTTCCACCGTCGGCGCCAGGCAAATACTTAAAAAGAAGAAGAGCCACGGAACCGGGCCGGATGTGTTTGGTGATATAAAAAAGAGTCTCCAGGAAATTCTGGATATGCTCAAAGATGATATTTAATCCGGTTTTTTTGGGATTGGATTGAATAATTCATGTCATGGATATAAAATGTACGAAACGCTAATTCATATTGAATAGTCCCACGCATTTTTTTCATTATAGAATTGCAAACGTGATTTTCAGATTGCGGCTCCACTCAAACCATGTGTCACTCGCCGCCGGTGTGTTCGCCGTTATGGCGGTCATATTTTCTCCCATCGAAGTTTCGGCGTTCTCCCTTGGCAAGATCAGGGTCACCGGCGCAACCAACCAGCCGTTCAAGGCGGAGATACCTGTCCGTGTCGATGGCAAGGTCGGGCTGGCGGCCGACCTGGGGTCCCGGAAGGATTATGAGCGCATAGGTGTCAACCGCCCGCCGTTTCTGGACAAGCTGTCTGTGGAAGTGGCGGACCACCCTTTGGCGCCAGGGCAAAAGATCATATATGTCACCAGTTCCGAACCGGTTCACCAGCCTTCTTTTAACCTGATAGTCAAGGCGTCGCTTGGAAGCGGCGTCATCATGGAAAACTATTTTCTGGCGCTGGATTTTCAGAAAGACCTGAACATCGATCTGCCCGCTTCCAAGGAAGAGAGGGAGGCGATGAGCAAAATAGCCGCTGAGCTGCAATTGCTGCGGCCCAACCAGCCGGAGCGCGCCGAGGTCAGCTCCGGCCGGGAGACGACGCTCGAACAGATACGCAAAGAGGAAGAAGAGGCCGTACGCGAAGATGAGGCTAAAGCCGGGAGACAGGCCAGCTTTAAACGGCCCGAAAAGCCGATATTCAGGGACGAGCCGAAGCATGAAGCGCCGGATATCGAGCCCGAGCCTCCCAAACCGGAACCGGAACCTGTCCGCCGGGAAAAGGCTCCGGAGCCTGTCACACGGCCAGAGGCGGTGTCAAAATCCGGGCCCACTGTCGGGGAGGCGGGATTGCTTCCGGGGTCCGGCCAAGGTGTCTACACGGTTAAATCGGGTGACTCGCTATACAAGATCGCCAAGTCGCTCGGAGCTTCCCGGAAGAATCTGGATGTGGTTGTTGTGGCTCTCTGGAAAAGCAACCATCAGCACTTCATCAAGGGGAATATTCATGGACTGCTTTCCGGAAGGAGGCTTGATTATTCCCGCGTCAACGAGACGGCAAGGACGATGACCAGCGCCGAAGCCCGACGAATTATAATGGAGCAATGGCCCGGGTGGCGGGATCAGGTGGGTATCGTTCCCACCGCCGCCGTCAAGGCGCCTTTTGGCAAGCTTCCGTTCAGGAGCGAAATCCTCGCCGCGTTAACCAGGTGGCGGAAAAGCTATGAAGAAGGAGACATGAAAACCTACATGGACAGCTATTCCGACAGCTACAAGGCCGGTGACGTCACCAAGCGGAACCTGGCCGATGTCAGGGCGAAATCCGGGTTTGGCAAGGAAAAGATGGACATAAATCTCGACAAAGTCTCCATGACAAGGCAGGGTGACGTCATAGAGGTTACTTTGCCGGCAGACACCGGGGCCACTCCTCGCAAAATATATTTCGTGCAGGAGGGGAAACGATACCGGATAGTCAGGGAAGACCACGTAAAGGCCGGGAAAAAGACCCGCAAGACGCCCGAGCCCACAAATGGTTTTCCCTACGTGGTGCATGTCGCCTCGTTCAAGAGCGAGAGGCCGGCCAAGAAGATGGTTGACCTGCTAAAAAAGAAGGGATTTAATGCTTTTGAGGTGCTAAGCTTCGTGCCCGGCAAGGGAAACTGGTACAGGGTTGTCATCAACCGGTTCAACACCATCGCAGAAGCGAACAATTTCTCCGGAGTCGTAAAGAAAAATGGCCTTTCACGCTATACAAGGATACTCAAATTGCCGTATGCTATCCAGCTTGGCGAACCGATAACAAGAAAGGATGTGGCGGCTAAAATGACCGAATATTCAAAACGTGGTCTCTCCACGTATAGCCTCAAGCTGGGAGACGACGGGAAGACTTCCATTTTGCTGGGGGCTTTCGATTCTGAACAATCGGCCCGGAACGCTCTCGCCATGCTCACAGGCATCGATGAGCCATACAGCGTTATCAAACCCTGAAACCACGAAGACGATGCCCGAAACCACCTTGCACGTAAAAGGCATGACTTGCGGTCATTGCATCAAGGCCGTCAAGGACACCCTCGAGGCGGTGGAAGGGGTTACTCATGTCTCCATCAGCCTGGGACATGAAACCGTGCGGATTTCGCACGATGATTCGATGACCGACAGCAACCTGCTTTTGGAAGTGGTCAGGAAAGCCGGATACCGCGTTGACTGAACCTGCTTATTAATCTTCATAAAGTCTTTGGAAAGCGATAAAACATGGCAGAAATTAGACCTTTCGCCGCAGTGATGTACAACCAGCTGGCGATCCCGAGCCTTAAAGAAGTGCTTGCCCCTCCTTATGACGTGATTTCTCCGGAGCAACAGGAGGAGCTTTATGAGCGTAGCGGATATAACGTCGTGCGCCTCATTCTCGGGAAACAATATCCCGAAGACACCGAAACTGACAACCGGTATACCAGGGGGGCGAGATATCTTGCGAATTGGCTCGAGGACGGCACGTTGACCCGTGTGGACACCCCCTCGATCTACCTTTACGCGCAGGAATATGAGGTTCATGGAGAGCGGCTGAAGAGAGTCGGTTTCATATGCGGTGTCAAGCTCGAAGAGTTCGGCGATTCCATATTTCGCCATGAGCGCACCCTCTCGGGACCCAAGATCGACCGGCTGAACCTTACACGGGCTTGCCGGATGAATTTTTCCCAGGTGTTCGGTCTATACGCCGATCCGGATCTTTCGCTCGATTCGATGTGGGAAAATATCATGCGAACGGATCCGGACGCCGAAGCCGCCGATGATGATGGAGTTGTCCACCAGATGTGGATCGTGTCTGACGAAGAAGTTGTCGCCACGGCGCGAGCTTTACTCGGGACATGTCCCGTGGTCATCGCAGACGGACATCACCGTTATGAAACCGCCTTGAACTATCGTAACGAGCGTCGCGCAGAGGCCGGCCCGGGCGACGGAGGAGACCGGAACTATGATTACGTGATGATGTTTCTTTCGAACATTCATTCACAGGGGTTCACCGTTTTGGCCACCCACCGGGTGGTGCGAAAGCTGGAGGGGGTTGACGTGCGCCGATTGCCGGAATCGCTGGAATCCGATTTCGATGTCGTCACGAGGAAAGTGGATTCCATGACTGTTTCCGGGTTCATGAGGGATCTTGAAAAATCCGGCGAGAAAAGCCAGAGCTTTGGTTTGTACACCGGGGGGGGGAATATGCTGCTGTTGTCGCTCAAGCCGGGCGCCGGGGCTGGTGAGAAATCCGACCTGGTTACCAGGCTCGACGTCACCATTTTACAGGAGTTGATACTTACCAAGGCCCTTGGAATCAGCAGGGAATCTGTCGCGGACAAGGAAGTGATAGGCTATACGGTGAACCCGAAAGCGGCGATTGACATGGTGGACAACGGTGATGCGAAAATGGCGTTTCTTTTGAACAGCGTAGGCGTGGAGCAGGTGATAGCAGTGGCCACCGCCGGGGACGTTATGCCCCAGAAATCGACCTATTTCTATCCAAAGCTTATCAGCGGACTGGTGTTTAAGCCCCTGTAATGAAAACAAAACCACAGACCTGCGTTTATCCGGGCGTTCCCATACGGTCTTAATTCCAATGAGGATTCACTCAGCGAATTTCCTGACATCCGCCGTCAGGCTGGACCAATATCCAACCACCGGTCTGCCCGAAGTAGCATTTTCCGGAAAGTCGAATGTTGGTAAATCCTCGCTGATTAATTCTCTTACGGGACGCAAGGGATTGGTCAAGGTCAGTAAGACACCGGGCAAAACCAGGTTGCTGAATTTTTTCTCGATCAACAACAAGATGGTTTTTGTCGATATGCCCGGTTATGGATTCGCCAACGTTCCCCATGCGATAAAGCGAAGCTGGGGCGACATGGTCGAAACCTATCTCAGGTCCCGCTCAGAATTGCGAGCTATCATCCAGCTGTTGGACATCCGCAGGGCTCCCAACGATGACGACAAGTCCATGCTCGAATGGGTGCGGGCCGGGGATGTGCCGCTTGTTCTGGTCTTCACAAAAGTCGACAAGCTCTCGAAGGTCAGGCGGATGCGGATGGCGAGAGAGTCCATGAAAGCCATCGGGGCTTATGTCGCCAAGGATACGCGGTGGGTTTTTTATTCCTCTCATACGGGGGAAGGCAAAAAAGAGCTTATGAAAATTATCGTGGAACTCGCAGAAAACAGTCAGCGGGATTGAGCCTGGTTCGTTTTTATCCGCTCAACCCAGCTCGTCACCCCAGATGATTTCGAAAGGAAGACTTTTGGCGCTCCTTAAAGTGTTCTTGGCCGCCGCATATATCTCCGGGTCGGTGGTGTCGAAAGAGACTTCATCATCTTGCGAAAACGAGGCCAGAAATTTTCCGTCACCATCCATGGCGTAGCAGGCCGTGGATAGCGCCGTTATCTGGGGAACTATCAGGCGGACGGCGTCGGCGATCTCACCTTTTTCCACTACGGCGATATCCATCCCGTGGCCTTCCGCCATCAATTCGGTCAGTGCTTTGGCCTCTTCCTTGTTGATAAACCCCCTGGAGGCCAATTGATCGATTTCATCATCCGCCCACTCGTCATCCGCGGCGAACAGATAGACCGGGAACCGGCCAAGTCTCTCGATCACCTTGAACAGGGACGACACCATGGCGTACTCAACGCTCCGGTCGCCCTCTCCCTGGGTTTCGAAAGGGGAGATGGAGGTGTCGGGAATCGTGAGATTCGTCATATCAAAACCGACCACATGATCGCTGTTGGCGTACGAAAGCGCCCCGGTTTGCGCGGAAACCTCTATCCCCGTCATTGTTATGATTTCTTGAAACTCCTCCTCTTTAATAAACTTCAACTGTTCCTGCCTTTGTCAAAACGTGGTTTTGAGTTGTGTTTCATAGCCCGGGTTTATGCATAATGGCGGATATGGCGCCAATATTATATAATCCGGCGGATTCCGATAATGTTGGCTACTCATTTGAATACAGGAGATATATATAACTCATCCGTCCGGAAAAAGCCAGAAGGGCTCTCCGGTGAATCATGGTTCCAATCGCCTTTCACCATCGCTTTACACAGCGATATGCGCGCCAGGGTTGCGTATTTCATGTTTTACCTGCTTTCATTAATAAAAAGAGTTATAGTAAAAAATCCATTTAATGAACACCCATTTATCGCGCAAGAGTCATAGTAGTGAATGAAATGGCTGAAAAGAACGAGAGGCTAGATATTTCCGTCGTTGTGCCTGTGTATAACGAATCCGAATCGATCCCTCGTCTGGTGGACCGTCTCCTGCCGGTCCTGGAAAAAGAGGGTTCATACGAGGTTATCTTTATAGATGACGGTAGCGACGATGGGACTGACAGGGCGCTGGACGAGTTTGCCGGCAAGCATCCCGATGTGATCAAGATAATCGGTCTGCGGACAAACTGTGGCAAGTCTGTCGCCCTCCAGGCTGGGTTCAACGAGTCGTCGGGAAATATTATTGTGATGATGGATGGTGATTTGCAGGACAGGCCCGAGGAGATTCCGAAACTTCTCGATGCGATAAGGGAAAAAGGTTATGACGCCGTGACAGGCTGGAAGAAAAATCGACAGGACCCGATTTCCAAAACGTTTCCTTCGCAATACTTCAATAAGATGACCAGCGCCCTGGCGGGGCTGGAGCTGCACGATTTTAATTGCGGGCTGAAAGCCTTTCGGCGCGAATGTCTCGGCTGTTTTACATTATATGGCCAGCTTCACCGGTTTATCCTGATCTTCATCAACCATCATGGCTACAAGGTAGGTGAAGTAGCGGTGGAGCACGACCCACGGCTCTTCGGAAAATCCAAATATGGAACGATGCGGATATATTACGGAATGATGGACCTGCTTACGGTCTTTTTCATCACACGCTACCTGGATTCGCCCCTCTATTTTTTCGGTGTTTACGGCGTGGGCCTGGCGGCGCTTTCCTTTCCGATTGGCGTGTATTTCATTACTTTGCATGTTTTGTACTTTTTTAACGGCATACCCGAATATCATCTTTCAGAACATCCTCTCTGGATAGTTTCACCAATATTGCTGTTAACCGGCTTGATAATGATATTTTTTGGCCTGATCGGGGAACTGCTGACGTACCATCACAAATCCATCAGGGGAAACCCTTACATTTCCTATGTCAAGAAAAAGATTGGCTTTCCCGCGGATGACACAAAGAACATTTGACTGAAATGAACGACCTGGACTACCAGACATCCTTCGTGTGCGCATCTGTCGAACGTATCCTGGCGCAAGTGGATTTCGACCCGTTATCGCCCACGTATGGTTGCGCGCACCTTGCCTATTGGCGCGACAAGACCTCTGACGTGGCGGACATGCGCCGGCAGGAAGCGCTCCTTACGCTGGCCCTTCTTTACTCCAACGAATATCCGGGCTCGCAATGGAAAGGTGAGCCACGTCTTCTGGAAGCTGTAGAGGCGATGCTTGGATTTTGGTGTGATCATCGTTATCCGGATGGATCGCTGGACGAATGGTACAAAGGTGAGCGGGCGTTTGCGGCGGCCGCGTTTACGACTCACGCCGTCGCTCGGGCCTTGATCACGCTTGGAGAAAAGCTCGATAGCCGGCTTATGGAAAAATCAAGAGCCGCTCTGGGGAAAACCGCAAAATGGCTGACGGGGCGTGAGGATCTGTTCAAGACGAACCATCAGGCCGTTGGAGTGGCCGCTCTTGCGTTCGCCGGCCAGCTGTTATGCGACCGATCGCTCACCGCCAACGCCCGCGCGAAACTTGATGCGATCATAAACGCGCAAACAAAAGAGGGCTGGTTTCCTGAAATCGGCCATATGGATGTGGGCTATTCCTTTCTTACGGCGGAATTCGTCGCCATGGCGATGACGCTTTGGGATGATTTTTCCAAAGTTGAGCCTTTTGTCAGGGTGTTTGATTTTGCCTGCCAATGGCTGGCTCCCGATCTTTCCCTGGGGGATGAGTATGGTGTTTGTCACAACCCCTATGTTTCAAGAATAGCCCCTGCCCTGTTGGCGCCATATTCCGGTTACGCAAGGAGCATGGCAAGGCGTTTCGGAGAAACGTCGTCCGGTTTTAACGGGTTAAAATCCACAATGGGGGACGATCTGAGGCTTGCGAGATGGTCGTATCAGCCTCTGCTGGCGTATGACTACGCCAGGAGCTTCAACCTGCCGGAAGATGGGCGCCGAGGCTGTGTGATACCCATGTGCGACCCTTGCGCAGGCGACGCGTTGTTTCGGGAGGCTGGAATGGCGAGAATATCCCGCCCCCGCTACTCTGCGGCGCTCGCCGCCGCCGCCGGGGGGCTAGTAAGGGTGTTCGGGCGCGAGAACGGGGCCGTTTTTTCGGATCATGGCTATGCGATAGGAAGTAACGGCGGTTATGAAACGAACCTTACTTATAAACGGGATATTGAGTTTGACCCCGGCGACGGGGGTTACAAAATCGTATCCCCGATTTTCCCCGTGGCCAAGTTCATGCCCTCGTTTCCAGCCCGGGTTCTGCTGAGGGCGGCCTGCTCGACTGCGACGGGGTCTCGCGTTACCAGAAAATTGATAGATATCATAAGAAAGCGCAAAGGGACGGCGATCAACCAGTCTTCGGCGAACCTGTCGGCCAGCCATTCGGGGAAAATATTGCGTCGAAAGGTGTCGTTTGGCGATGAGACCGTGATTATAGAGGACCATATCGAGTTCGACACTCCGGTCAGCGTTGACAGGCTTTTCGTGCTCTGGTCTGAAAATCGAAACCCCATCAACCGGATATCGTTAACCGACCTTGTCGAAACAAGGCTTCCCGCTACGATAACCGGGGTTTGTCTGACCAAGCGTTGTGTGGCAAAAGAGGGTCTTGTTCCCAAACATGTCGAGGCCCGCGTTTAGGCTGGCAACCGGGGAATTATGTGCGGCATAGCGGTTATAATCAGCGGCGACCCCAATGACCTGGCTTTGATTGAGCCTGTGACCGACCGTCTTGCCCATCGCGGCCCGGACAAAAGAGGGTTTTACAGGGGGCGTGGTATAGCGCTGGGTCATCGCCGTCTATCCATACTCGACCTGTCCGACGCGGCCACACAGCCAATGAAAAACGAGACAGGCGACTTGTGGCTTGTATGCAACGGGGAGATATTTAACTACCGGGAAAACAGGGAAAAATTAAAAGCCAGGGGACATCGATTCCGCTCCATGAGCGACAACGAAACCCTGATACATTTGTACGAGGAGTATGGAGACACTTTTCTGGATCATGTCAACGGCATGTTCGCGTCAGCCATATGGGATGAAAAGAATCAAAGACTCGTCGCGGCAGTGGACAGGTTTGGAAAAAAGCCGCTTTATTATTCTTTCATAGGCGGTAAGCTTGCGATTGCGTCCGAGTTAAAATCTCTGCTTGCTTTTGATTGGATACCGAAAGATGTGGACCCGATGGCGGTCGACCGGTATATGACATTGCGGCACGTTCCCGCCCCGCTAAGCATGTTCAGGCATGTGCGCAAGCTCGGACCGGCGTCCATGATGGTTTATCATGAAGGTAAAATCGAAATCCACAGATACTGGGAACCGCGATTCGGGGAAGAAATCGCGTTTGACGAAAAGGCTGTTGACGATTTTGAGGAGCTTTTCACCGATTCGGTTCGAATACGGATGCAAAGCGATGTTCCGCTCGGGGTTTACCTGAGCGGCGGGGTGGATTCGGCGGCGGTCGCTGGTGTGATGAGAAAGCTGTCTGACGAGCGCAAGGTATCGTACACCCTGACCGTAGATTACAAACATGACGAACGCCAAAGAGCCGAGCGGCTCGCCGACCATCTGAACTTCGAGTTTCATCCCGTTGAAGTGCCTGTTGGCGATTTCGATATTTCAGACAAGATCATGTATCATCTGGACGAGCCGTTCGGGGATATTTTGTGTCTCGCCTCATACGCCCTTGCGAGGAAAGCCAAAGAGAAATTGACGGTGGTGCTTACCGGCGACGGGGCCGATGAAATCCTGGGTGGATACTTTCACCAGAAAATTATGAACACCTGGACCAGATGGAGCCCCATACTTCGGGCTCCGTCGCTGAACAGAATTCTTTCCACCGCGACGAACCTGACCCCTCCATCGTTGATCAACCTGTTTTTTGATTATCCGGATACGATTGGCCAACGCGAAAAGCTCAAGCTGTCCCAGACCCTGCTTCACTGCAACCGGTTCGGAGAGTTTTACGAAGGCATAACATCATGCTTCACCCGTGAGGACAAGGAGAGCCTCTATTCCGATTCGCTGTGGGAGCAGACTTCGGCTTTGCCGATAAGCCAGGAGTTTCAAAAGGATATGGAGGCCCATCCCCAAATGCCTTTGAATTCCAGACTTACCATGCTAGATTTGAAATATTGGCTTCCGTACAGCCTGATATTCAGGCTCGACAAGCTGAATATGGCCCATGCTATTGAAACAAGAAGTCCGTTTTTGGACTATCGTATTGTGGAGCTGGCCCTTGCCCTTTCGGACAAGGGGAAACAAGGCGACAGCACGAACAAGGTAATTCTGCGCAGTTTGATAGAAAGGCTTTATCCCCCGCAACTAAGGGAAAAAGGCAAGCAGGCGTTTTATATGCCCGTCGCAAACGCTTATCGGCAAAAATTTCTTGAATGGTCAACCGCGCTTCTGAACGAACATAGTGTCAGGAGTCGCGGCTTGTTCAACTGGAGATACATCAATGGGCTTTTTGATCAATACGAGCGTGGGAGCATGCTTGTCAACCGGCAGATCACATGCCTGACCATGCTGGAGTTATGGCACAGGATTTTTGTTGATGGCGGTTACGGGAAATACTGAGGAATGTGATGATTGACGCGTTGTTAATATATCCCAGGCTTGGCAGTATGGACAGTATGGTGGTGGACCTGCCGTTAAGTGTCGTATACGCCGCCGCCGGCAGCGTCAAGCGTGGATACAATGTCAAGGTGGTCGACTTGAGGGTTGAGGAGGGCGACTGGCGGACAAAGCTTTCGGAATACCTGAAAGGTGGCGCGCTATTGGCCGGGATATCGGTGATGACAGGTAGCCCGTTGAAAAACTCCCGGGAAATCAGCCTGTATATCAGGGAGAATTTCCCGGATACCAAGATTGTATGGGGCGGCCCTCACGTAACCGTGTTGCCGGATACAATCACCGAGCCTTATATAGACTTTCTGATACGCGGCTATGGATCCGCGCCTCTGGCGGAGCTGATAGCATGCCTGAAAACGGGTACGGAGGATTTTTCGGCGGTAAAAGGGCTTTCGTACAAACGTGGCGAGCAGGTCACGCATAATGACCGGTCCCCCGAATTCGAAATGCTCAACTACAGGGATATCCCATACCACACCATCGATGTCATGTCAGACAGGTACGTCCGTCAGTACAACGGCAAACGGGCGTTCCCGATTTTTACCAGCATAGGATGCCCGTATAAATGCGCTTTTTGCGTGCATCCGACAATATACAGGGAAATCAACGGGGCCAAATGGCGGGCATACGAAGACGAGGAGATTATCGCGCACATAAAATATATTATCGGAACGTTCGGAGCGAGCCACATCGTTTTCATTGATGACACCAGTTTTCCGAACCTAAAAAGGATGCGCAACATTTTCCAGCTGATTATCGATAGCGGAATCGAGGCCACGTTCGAGTTCCGGGGCGCCAGGATCAACGAAATCATGAAAATGGATGATTCATTCCTGGAGCTTTTGATCAAGGCGGGGGGCAGGGTTATTATGGTCGGCGTGGAGTCTGGTAGCGACCGGGTGCTGAAAAGCTTCCAGAAGGGCATCACCAGGGCGCAGACGCTTGAAGCGAACAGAAAGCTCGCCCGTTATCCGCAACTGACCGCCTATTACAATTTTATATACGGGACCCCCGGCGAAACGTATGAAGATGTGCTTGCGACAAAGGATATGGTGCTACAGTTGATCAAGGACAACCCGAACGCCTATATAGGCATAGGGGGGGACTGGAAACCGATCCCCGGCACGAAAACCCTGGAAGTGGCCGAGCGCGATTTTTCGTTTGTCCCTCCCAAAACTATTGACGAGTGGATAGAAGTCGACTCGTCCGATTCGGATCACAAGATTGTCCATCCCTGGTACACGCGCAAACACAACAACGCCATCAAGCTGATGCAGATATCCTCGGTTGTTATAGATAACAAAATCATCAGGGAATCGGTCGGCAACAACAGCATGCTGTTCAAAACACTTCGAATGATGTCCCGGATATACAGGCCGATAGCGTTTATGCGGCTAAAACTCAATTTTCACCAGTTCATGTTTGAATACAGCCTGTGGCGCTGGTTGGTGAAAAAAATGGCTACTTCAAACTCGTGCTGAGCTGAAAATGGGAAACAACGGGTTATCGGCAAAACTGCGATTGTGGTCCAACGTATACAGGCGGATCAGATATTTCAAGAGGATGTATCCCCTGTCTTCAATAATGAAAGACGTTCTCCTTTTTCCTGTCGACTATGTTTTTAATCGCAGGAACATCCGAACAGTCCGCAACCTTACCATAGCCATCACGCACACCTGCAATATCCGATGCGAGATGTGCTATTTCCATGAGATGCTGGACAAGAAAAATGTTCTGTCGTTGGATGATTATAAGAGCGTCATAGACCAGACCGCCGCCAGTCGTCCCTGTGTGATGTTGTCGGGAGGGGAGCCGCTGGTTCATCCTGACATATTTGAGATGGTCGAATACGCCAAGCAAAAAAATCTTCCGGTGCAGATATTCACCAACGGAACCCTGGCCAAACCGCAGGTGACGGACAGGCTGGTGGCGCTCGGCCTCGACTACATGAATTTTACACTGCTCGGCGACGAGGTCAGCCATCCCCTGGTTGCAAGAGCGCCGAAGAGCTATGAGATGTTTGTAAAAAACCTGGAATACTTCGCCGGCAACCGTGGCGACACCGAACTGATCCTGAACTACACAATCACCCCCAGGTCCATCAATGATATCGGTCATGCGGTGGAGCTTGTAAAACGGTACAAGCTCGACGGGTTACGCATCCAGCATTACAACTATCTTTTGCCGGAAGAATTTATGGCCCAGGACAAGGTGATGGGAGAGCTTTTCGGATCGGCCGGGTCGAACGAAACCGAGGAAACCGGCGATTTGAACGGAGCGGCGGAAAAGATCATCGAATTCATGGAACGGCTTTCTGTGGACAACCCGGACATTCGGGTGCAATGGGCCCCCACTTTGTCGCCGGAAGAGGTGGCGGACTGGTATTCGACAAGGGGTTTTCATACCCAGCGAAAATGTCTCTATCCGTGGCGGGGCATTACCGTCGACGCCACCGGCAAGGTTTATCCATGCTACAAGATATATCTGGAACTCGGCGATCTTGCCGACAACACGGTTTTCGATGTGTGGAACGGGGACAAAATGCACAAGTTCCGCGAAAACCTGAAGAGCGGTCTTTATCCCGCCTGCGCCCGGTGTTGTAAATTGTAGATATGATGTGTGTGATTCAATTTTTGGCGCCGACTAAATTCAAAAACAGATCAGATCGCTCAAACTGACGCAAGAACTCCTCGGTAAACCGCCTGGCGCTTTCTGGTGTCATGTGGTCTCCATCCCATGTGTTATACCCTTTTGACTCGATTTTTATAAACCTGGATTTCATCCTTTCAGCCACCAGCTCTGCCCCGGCAAGACAAGATTGTGTATAAGGAGTAATGGTCAGCAGGGGAGTGGCTCCCATTTGGTTAAGCTGCGCCAGTAGCTTGTCTGCGTGGGCCAACTCCTCATCCGTCGGGGCGCAATCGAATTCCGATGGGTTGTTGATCGGCTTGTTTGTGGCCGGAATCAGGCCAAGATACCACCCCCCGGAAACACGGGATCTGTAAAATGTCCGATAGTCGTCGTCAACGTCGACAGGCAGATCAGGAAGAATTTTGTTGAGCCGGTCGGGCAGGTACGTGCTTCTTAATAACAGATATCGCCAGCTTACGCTCCTGGAAAAATACGACATTGCAGTTTTTATCTTCCCATCCTTGATTGTACGTTTGGCGGTGGGAGAGAGCTTGTCTGTGAAAAACCGCCCAAAGCCGGTGTCTGCGCTGATTATAACTATCTTTGGATGGATATTGTATCTTTCAAGAATCATCATCGGGTAAATGTAGGGCTCGCTCCACCCGAACCCCAGGTTGAAAAACCTGATCCCGTGTTTTTTGCCGAACACCTCCAGCGTATGCCAATCAAATCCGATAAGCACCCTTGAATTGCCCAATATAACTACATCTGCTTTTTCAAGGTTTTTGATAGAGCTGCCAATGTTCCAATATATGACTCCATGATCCAGGGTTCCCGTATAGTTATAAGCGAGGTACCAGTCATTGTCAGGAGGGCTTTTCTTGAGCCCCGCATAGGTTATACCGTCGAGCCCATCAAAAACATAGCCGGTGATAAAACAAAAACCAAGGGTCACCGCGGCCCCATAGACCAGCAAAAACCTTTTTCCCTCTTTTTTATTAATCATCTAAAACTGAAAATAGAGAAATTCTGAAACCGCGTCACCTTTAGTGATAATAGCAATAACGCTGATCAGGGTTATCGTTGCTGTAATCAGCGCCCATATCCAGTTTGGACGCCATTTAAGTTTGCGCTCCATCCAGCCGGGATCTACGCTGTCTGGAACGCTCAGGGCGGGGTCGAACCCAGACATGATTTGCTGGGTGTTCGGAAAGAACCAGGTGATGAAAACAAGCGCGGTGATCCATTTAAGTTCATTGGCGCCCCAACCCCAAGCCCGCACCGCATCTTCGGTAAACGGGACCCCCACACCAGCCAGCGCGTCACCAATCCAGTGCGAAAGCGCAAGCCACTCTACAGGCAACGCAAAACCGTTCAACCCTGTCATCGCTTTGAGCATTAAAAGCGCCGACGCGATATTGTTCGAGCGGAAGAAGACCCAGGCTATGACCACACATAAAAAGGTGAAAACTATGCTTGCATACCGTCCGAAAGGCAGTTGCAAATGGCCGAATCTTGTAATTCGCAGGACACCGTGCCATCCGTGGTTGATGACAAGGTAGATGCCATGAAGACCGCCCCACACCACGAAGGTCCAGCTTGCCCCATGCCACAATCCTCCCAGCAACATAGTCACCATCAAATTGATATACCTGCGGCGCTGCCCTTTCCGGTTTCCTCCGAGGGGAATGTAAAGATAGTCCCGAAGAAACCTGGACAGCGTCATGTGCCACCGTCTCCAGAACTCGATAATGTTGACGGACTTATATGGCGAGTGGAAATTGATGGGTAGCTTGATTCCGATCATCGCTGAAAGGCCTACGGCCATATCCGAATATCCGGAAAAATCAAAATATATCTGCATGGTGTAAGCTAGAGCGGCGCCCCAGGCCTCCACAAAAGTAGGGTCGATCCCCCTGTACGCGGCCTGAAAAACCGGTCCTGCGAATTTACCGACACCATCGGCGAGAATAACTTTTTTAAACAGCCCGACAGAAAAAATGGTAATACCAACCGACAGGTTAATCGGATTGATGCGATAAACATCGGGATTATCAAACTGGGGCATCATCTCCCTGTGATGCAATATCGGTCCCGCTATAAGATGTGGGTAGTATGTAACGAAAAGCCCGTAATGAATTAGATTGTACTCATCGGCTTTTCGCTGGTATGCGTCGACAAGAAAGGCGATCTGCGTAAAAGTGAAAAACGATATTCCTATGGGTAGCGCAACTTCGGCCATGTTGTAATGTGAACCGAAAATTGCGTTTACATTATCGATGAAAAAAACGCCGTATTTGTAATAGCTGATAAGAAGTATGTTAAGAGTTACGCTAACGCCCAACAGCCATTTGGAAAGATATTTTTTTCGTGGGTCGCGGCCAGTGGTGACGATGGCTATACCAAATACATAGTTGCAGAAAATAGACGCAAGCAACAAGGTCACATAACCCGGATTCCACCAGCCATAAAAAAACAGGGACGCCAGGGCAAGCCATAGGGCTCCTGCTCGTTGATAAATAATACCGAATATAAAAAAGAAAACGGTCGTAATCGGGAGAAAAAGAAATATAAAATCAAGCGAGTTAAAGAGCATTTGAAACTAATTGTTATGGTTTGTTTAAACTGGCCCAACTAACGCAAGGATAAAGAGTATCAAAAAAAGCCAGCATAATCCCAGCCCGGAATTATAATATATCAGTTTGTATAGTTATCAAACCATCAACCAGGAGCGCTTATGTCGAGCGGTGAGACAGGGAATATAGAAAACAAGCATCTTGTCGAGGCGTACAAGAATGTCGACTACAATTCCAGCTCTATGCAATCGTTCCTGGGTGAGGTGGTCACCGCAATTGAGAAAATTACATTACTTTCCGCCAACACTTCATTGCTCGATATTGGGTGCGGGAAAGGATATTTTCTGAAATATTTATCCGAACGGGGCCTGAAAAATATTCGGGGGCTAGAGCCCTATGACGTTCTGAGGGATGATAATTTGTTTGATAACATTATCCGGGGAAGCTATGAGGAAAACGTCATTGATGATAATTCGTATGACATAGTGTTCACCTGCCACACTTTGCATCATCTGCCAGACAGTCGGCCGCTTTTCGCCATCAGGGAGATGCTACGCATTGCACGAAAGTATATCGTTATAGTGGAGATCAACAACACTAACATACCGATGTTTTTTCGATCACTATTGTATTTAAAGGGTGAAAGAAACGCCTACCTATACAACCTTGGCCGTGTGCGATCCATGCTGAAAAAAGTGGGTGCGAACATATTGCTCAGCGATTACCTGGACTCGTGTTACTTAACATCAGATTCACTGGCGTACAGGACTCTTGCAAGGATCGGCGCTCCGCCCTACAACATCTCGATAGCGGATAAACAGGGCTGAGATGGCCCGTAACATGAGGCCACAACCCCAGCCGGAGATGGATAAGCAGACATGATCGCCACCGCGTTGCGAAATATCGCAGACAGGCTTCTGCGCCTGCCGGAGCTGAGAGAGTTCGAAGGGGCGGATTTTGACAGCCCCCAGGCGGCGGTTATAGAGAAAAAAATCCTTCAACGCAAGAAGGCGTTGAAGGCGCTGTACGATGAGTATTCCCGCCCATTTGCAGAATCGGCGCGAGGCTTGCCGCCGGACGCGGTGATTCTCGAAATCGGGTCCGGCACAAGCCCGTTGAAATGGAGCGTACCAAACCTTGTTTGTACGGATGTTGTTCGCTTTGACTGGCTCGATATTGTGTGCTCGGCGTATTCTCTTCCGTTTGAGGATAGTTCCGTTGATCGGATATTTCTGATGTTCGTGTGGCACCATCTGGGCAGGCTGGAAGATTTTCTTGACGAGGCCAGGCGTTGCCTGAAGCCTGGCGGCGAGATAGTGATTGTCGATCCGGCCATAACCGTGTTCTCCAGGGTATATTACAAGATACATGTGGATCAGATGGATGTCAGGGCCGACCGGTGGGGGTTCGATGGGGAGGGCAGGCTTACCGACAGCAACATAGCGCTGGCGTGGATTGCGCTGTTTCGGGATCGGGACAGGTTTATGCGGTTGTACCCGGAGTTCACAATCGAGAAAGTCGGGTATAACACCTGTATCTCCTTTCTTCTGACTGGAGGGTTTCGCATACGTCAGCTCTTGCCGTCGATGGTGATCAAGACGATATTTAACGTTGAAAACTGGGTGATAAGGAACATCACGAGCCAACTGGCCACGACCATGACGGTGACTGTCAGGAAAATGGAATAGCCGGTTGTTTGCCGCTATCCGGCTTTTAACACGGCGAAATACCGGTTTTCATAGACTGTTTTCAGGCTGGACACAAATCCCCATTTTTCCATTTTCCCTTTGAACAAAACAAAATAGTCTATCCCGTATTTGTGCGCGATTTTGTTTCGCCAATCATCGCCGAACGTGTAAAAACGCTCGACGACTTTGCGGTATACAGGCGTAAACCCTCCTGGCAGTATCATGGGCTCAAGATCTCCATTGACTGAAAACTCGGCGAACCGGTTCGTCCCCTCCACAAAAGTGTCGCGATCAGAGGTGTATACCCAACCAATCAACAACCACTCGTGCAGGGAGCCGAAAGAGCTTCGCAAGGAAAAATCCCTCCACCCCAGAAACACCCCCGGGTCGGGCATGAAAAGCGACTCTTCCGGTGTGCTCGTCTTAGCCCAAACCTGGACGTCCATGTAGCTTGCAGCCTTATCTTTCCATGGATCCTTGTAGGGGGCGGCGTTGTCGTGGGTCCAGGTTATCGACAGGATCATTACCGCCGCCACACCCAGCCCGGCGTACGTCGTCCGGGCCCGCGCTTTGGCCCAACGGTCTGCGAATGTAAAAAAGATGAACGCACATACGGAAATCATAAAAAGCATATAGCCGCCAAAATATTTATCCAGCATCATCCGGGAGCCATACGTTTCATAGACTCCGGTAATCGCGTAACAGGCGATAACTGATCCGATAAAAGCCAGCCACAGGTATACAAAGACGCTCATGGTCGTGGATAGGGCGGAGCGGGAAGATGGCCTGTGCAAAGCGGGAATAACAAGGACAAGCGAATATGCAAGCGGATATCCGTTGAATCTGAAAATAAAAACAGAGCTGATAACAGCGACTGCCACCGCTCTGCGCCAGGGAGGTCCCTGTAAAATCTCGTTGACCAGACCATTGATTACATAGATAAAGCCCAGCGCGACGAGAAGCTCGCTGGACCGGTGCAGGCTGAGCTTTACAAGTGTGACGTTTGGTTTGAAATACGAAATCAACACTCCGGCGAGAGTAAGCGCGATCAACCCGGCCATGCCCGCGGCGATTTTCCTGTCGGTCGCGTCAAGGGGCGAGCGCAGTTTTAAATAGTGAAAAGCCAGAAGCATGAATGAAAGAAAGGGCATGAACATATAATGATGCTTGACGGTAAACCCGCCCCGATCGACAGGGTATAGGTGAAAACTTCCCCACAACGTGTACTTGTAATATTGCTCGCTTGTAACGCCCTTGCCGGCGACCGCTTCGAAACTGTAGTTGGATACCATCCATAACCCGGTGATCGCCACCAGCAAAACAGCGCCTTTAAGTAAAGACGGGCTGAAATTGCCTTTTGGGTCGGACAGGAGCGACGCGGCGATAAATACTCCGCATATAAGAGCGGTTGTCGGGTACACACAAAACGACACCGCAAGCGTTACCAGGGAAAGTACGGGACGATTTTTTACAATGAAAATTATGGCGAACAGCACCAGCGCGTCGGAAAGATTGTAGTAGGTGGTCAGGCCCTGCAGGGGAGTGGGCTTTGCGTACCCGGCCAAACTCAGGTTCATAGCCTTGCTTCCCATCGCAAGACAGACGACCACAACCGGTAGCAGGGGGGACAGGTCTCTTAGAGGGGACGAGTCCCTTATCAACGTGCGTGTCAGCGTCACCAGAGCCAGGATCATCACCGCCAGCTGGAACCCCACCACGAAAGGTATAAGCGACTCCGGTTTTACGCCGAAATACGTGTACAGATATTTATATATCCGCATGAAAATGGATGTGTCGAACAACTGGGTGCCATTAAAAAAATCCTTCGCCAATATCTGTGGATGATATGACTGGTAGACATATGTAATGGGAGTGTAACCATTCCACGCCATGTATATGTCCTCATCTCTGACATACAAGAACCAGATTGAAAGAAAAAACAGGGCCAGCAGGATATTGGACACCCACTTCCGGAAAAAGTTCGTGGCTTCATCACGATTCAGTTTTTTATAATTACGCGCCAGCGCAAAAGCGAATATGGCCAGCGATATAAACGATATGAAATACTCCCATCGCCCCGGAAGTGGTGACGCGGTAATTCTGGATATGGCGGCCCACGATCCTTCTATAGATTTTAAGGTGATTAAAGGTTTCTCGCCCGAAAGGTGTTTTGAGCTCACCTCAAAAGAAATGGTTGACGGTTTGCCGCCGGTGATCCATTTGGACTTTGGCGCGCTGTTTCCGGGGGTGACCTTTAATATCGCTATTTCCCGCCCTTCGGAAAGAACCTGAATTAATGGCGGCATGGTTTTGTGACTGTCAAACAGCTCTACGACGAACCTGGTTCGCTGTTTATATGGCGCCTCGATTATGATCGACTTGGGCTCGCCCCCCGCCCATATATCCGCAGGCCCCGGTAGCTGTCCGGGGATCACACGTTGCTCGAGCGTCGCCTTATATGATCTGTGCCCGTTCCAGTATGGCGCTTCGCTCCTGGAGTTATCCGCGGGGAAAGTGGTCCGCCCGAAAAAGCCTGAAAGAACAACAATCGCAGTAATTAGTGTCATCGCAAAACAAGCCCAGGTCGAAGCGTTGAGATCGGGATCTTCAAGGGAGGACAACATTTTCATCCTCCGTAATTTAAATGAAACAGGATGCTTTGTCTACAGGTGGGATTTAAGAGCCCGGACGGAAAGTTATCGGCAGGAATGAACAGACGTTGCGTGCGCAGGATCAGCAAAATCCAAATCCCCCGGTCCCGTCGGATTGCTTGGGATGAACAAAAGAGACCAGACTGTATAATAACCGGCGCCTGACAAGGGGCCTAGTGGGTCAGTTGCGGCCGTTTACCTGTTCGGATCAAAATATGGAATCCCTCGATTCCAGCTATGATAATCGGCGCGAGGTAGATAAACCGCATCCTGAATAACGTCCCCAGGTTTGGCACAAAAACCGCCAGGGGAACGATCATGACAATCATAAACAGAACCAGCCATATCTTTATCCGCGCAGGCGTCGGCGATTTTATCAGGAACAGTGCAAAACCGATCATAAGAATATACAGCGCGATCATTTCGACTCCACTTGCGATGCGGATCGCATTTCCACCAGTTTCACCGGTGGAGAGCCATTGGTTCGGGAAAGGGGCGAAAAAGCCGATTTCAACAGCTCTGGGGATGTATGCGAAAACTTCATAGACGCTCCTGAATTGCACGTCACTGTCCACCAGGCTGGAACCCGGCTTCAGGTACCATACGAGAAAACCGCTTCTATACTCGTTCGCCTTGACCACCGCCCTTTCCATCCGCAAAGGGAGCCAGCCGGAGAATTCCCAGGGTGTCATCCATTTGCCCAAAAACGAATCGAGGTTCCGGCCATGCTCCCCGGCAAGGGCGTAAAGCCGCTCCTTCTTCGCCTCAAAACCTGTCCATGGGGAGAACCAGTCGTCTGAAAACCATTTTGATATTCGATCATCCATTTCGGGGCTGTACGCGGAGCCGACTCGGCTTTTGATGTATTCTTTTACGGCCAGGATTTTCTCATCATCGGTTTTGACATTCACGGTCCCGGTGTTATGGCCCGGCGTCTGATCAAAGGCGAAAGCCGCCATCGTGGGGCAGCCGTAAAACAGGAGCAAAACGGACATGGACATCACAGCGTGCGGCAGGGTCTTTCGATTTGCAAGGGCGATGATGACGCACGCCAGAAGTGAAATAAATATCAGGAGCCAAAAAGGTTCATGACGTATGTGCACGCTGAATATTATTCCCAGAGAGGCCAACAGGATATAAATATATTTCGTGTGACCACGCAACATGGCGACCCACCCGAGAAGCGTCATCAATATCCCGAGGCTGAAAAATATGTCGCGAAGCAACTGCGTGCTCAACAGCAAGTAAGAAGGCCACAACCCCAGCGTCAGCGCGGCGGCGGCGGATAATTTGCGGTTGTCGCCTGTTATGATGATAGCCGTCCTGTAAGCCAGGACAACGCACAAAGTCCACGCAACACCATTGACAGGCGCGAATGAAATTGGCGCCGGGTATAATAAATAATACATCAGGCTGATGTACTCCGAGTGTCTGAACCATGGCCTCTGGAAAAAACCGGATAACGAGCCGTCCTGGTTCAGCCCCAATATCCTGACTGCGATATCATGATACGAAAAGGAATCCATGGCGAAGTTCCACAGCCCGTGGCCATTGTGGTAACTTGCGAGGTACGGGGATATGGCTATCAGATACATGATTGAAGAAACCAGGATATGAAAAGCGAAAAGCCCGCAAACAACAAATGCCCTGTTGTTCAGCTTTGATATTGTATCCGGGGATTTTCTATCGTTATGGTTTCTTGGCATGTAAATCTGGAGTCGAATATCGGGTAATGTTATTATCAGAAAACCGAAGCATCCATACTAATCTTGCTCGAACATGACGCTTGACAAAAAAGAGGTGAAGTCAGTCCTCGTAACCGGGGCGGGCGGTTTTATAGGAACCCGCCTGGTTCGTGTTCTAATGTCCCTCGGGTGGAATGTCCTGGCTGTGCGCAGAAAAGCAAATTCGCATAACCCCGGTTCCGCTGAATATACCACCGGTGAATTGGATCATCAATCAGAAAATATCTACGTTAAAGACATACTTGCGTATGACGATTGGGAAAAGAGGCTTTGCGATGTGGATGTAGTTATACATCTGGCGGGGTTGGCGCACCGGCAGGATAAAAGCGGGAAAGATGTGATGGAGGATTATCGAAACGCCAACACTTGCACAACGCAAATCCTGGCCAGCGCCGCCGCGGCCGCTGGCGTAAAACGATTTATACTTGTCAGCACCATTAAAATATACGGAGAGCAAACCCAGCCAGGGCAAAAGTTTGATGAAGCGTCGCCGCCCGCCCCGCAAGACCCGTACAGTGTCAGCAAATACGAGGCGGAAGTTGTCTTGCGGCGAATATCTCTTCAAACCGGCCTGGAAAGTGTGGTGATCCGACCGCCTCTCGTATACGGTCCCGGTGTGAGGGGGAACATGAAAAAGCTTGTCGAGATGATCAGGGACAATTACATTGTTCCGGTTCCATCGGCCGATAATCTGCGAAGCCTGATTTCCGTGGGTAACATTACCGATGCGATCTGCGCGTGCATGGAGAGTCCCGCCGCCTCAAACCAGACATTCGTCGTCAGCGACGGGGAGGATGTGTCCACAAGGAACCTGGTTGGCCTGATCAGAAAATCAATGGGACGAAAGAATGTCATTTTACCCCTGCCGAAAATTCTTTTTACAGTGGTGGGCAAAACGGGGGACTGGGCGCAGAAAATGACAGGCAAACCCATACCATTTAACACCGTATCGGTGACCAAAATCCAAAGCTCTCTACAGGTCGATTCCGGGAAAATAAGGGCTACGGTTGGATGGGTTCCCACGGAAACCATGGCCGAGGGGATCGACGTGATGGTTCGGAGCGTGAAAGCCGGGAAGGCCGCCGTCAAATGGATCAATATATACTACCTTTTGACAGCCCCGGCCGCATGGGCGATAGCGTCTATGATCAGGTATGACTATTTCAATGTCACTGGCGGGATCATTCATTTAATCATGCAACTACCGGTGGTTATGGGTTCGCAGTATCTGATCTTTTGGCTGGTCGGTTTTGGCGCCGGCCACGGGCGGGGGCCATACGGCTACAAGTTTGGGGATATCGTGCGAACGGCGTTACTCGGAGCGGTGGCGTTAAGCGGATTTTTGTTCATTATCAACCGGATGCATGGAGTTTCACGGACAGCTGTTGTCGCGTACCCGGTAATACTCGCGGGGCTCTTAAGCTTGCCTGCGCTATTGTCCGGCCACAGACGTAAAGGTGGAACAGATGCAAGCGTCAGCGATCACCACCCCCCGACCGGTACGCAATGCGAAGAATATCCTCTCAACCAGGGGTACGCGGGCGTGTCGGGCGCCCAGCCGGCGCCCGACGCACAGGACGGCGATATGACGCCGGCAAGGTCACCCGAAGTATCGGTGGTAATCGTTAATTATAACGCCGGACAACTGCTGACTGAGTGTGTGCGGTCTGTCCTCCAGTCCACGGTACCGGTGGAAACGTTTATATCGGACAACGGGTCGACCGACGGAAGCCTGGAATATTTGTGGAAAAGACATGGAGCGGATTCACGCCTGAAGATAGTGGAGAACAATTCCAACCTCGGCTTTGCAAAAGCCAACAACGTGGTTCTGCCCGGTGCGACAGGGAAATACCTGCTGTTTTTGAACCCTGACTGCATCATAGAAACGGACACTCTGGAAAAAATGGTACGCCTGCTGGAATCCAACCCCGAAGCGGGTATGGCCGGGTGCCTGATAACCAACCTTGATGGTAGCGAGCAAACCGGATGCAGGCGGATGGTTCCGACACCATGGAGAACGTTTGTTCGCATTCTGCACCTGGACAAGTTGTTCACGGGGCATCCGAAATTTCAAAGTTTTATCCTGTCAAAGCGACCATTGCCCGCGGGGCCTATAAATATCGAAGCGCTTTCAGGAGCCTTCATGTTCGTTCGAAGAGAAGCTATGGAGCAGGTGGGATTGTTGGATGATAATTATTTTATGCATTGCGAGGACCTGGATTGGTGTATGCGTTTTCGAAAAGCGGGGTGGACAATTCTTTTTGCGCCGGATGTGAAAATTGTTCATATCAAAGGATCATGTAGCCACGAAAAGCCATTTAGAGTCTCGTGGCACAAGCATAAAGGGATGATCCGTTTCTACAGGAAATTTTTCAGGCATCAATACCCTTCTTGTTTAATGTGGGTTGTCATAGCCTCGGTTCTGGCCAGGTTCTCTTTGATATCATTCGTCAACCTGTTCCGGAGGACCTTCGCCAAAATCGACAACGATTACATCCACTGATACGTAAAGCACCGTGGTGAAAACCAGAAATCCCTGGTAGCGTCGGCATGATCGAAACAAAGGTCCGTGTTCATCCGGTCCGCCATTTCCACCGTGAGCGAACCGTTGGGCGTGGCCACGGCGGCTGCTCTTATGGCGAATCTGTATAGTGGCAGGGGGATGGATATCAACCGCGGCTTTTTACCGAGCCCTGTGAATATTTTCCCGACCATGTCACGGTAGGTGATAGTTTCTCCACCGCTCAGATTGTATGCCCGGTTGAACGAGGCCCTGGCGTCCAGCGCTTCCACGCAAGCAAGGGCCAGGTCGTGTGCGTGAACCGGTTGCCGCAGTCCCGATCCCTCCCCCGCCAGCGGGAAAAATCCAAAACGACGGATAAACTTCGCGATTACGGTTACGTTTTGATCAAGGCCGCATCCGTATATCATCGTCGGGCGAAAAATGGTCCAGTCAACTCCCAGGTTTTCACATTTGTCCCGGACAGACGCCTCTGCCTCCACCAGCCGTTTGGCGGCCTCCCGCTCGGCTTTCAGGGGCGAGTCCATCTTTGAAAAAACGCTGGTGGAACCAAACGCCACCAATCGTTTTACCCCCAGGTCCGCCGCCGGGCCGATGATCCCCGGCGCCAGCGGCAGAGGGGCGATATGTATCAGAGAACCGCCCCTCCCCTCCCCCAGGCCGTTCGCCTCGCCTATATCGGCTTTCACCCACTCCACGTTTGGTATCGAAGAGGCGCTGTCATTCACCCTCCTTCTGCTTACGGCGCGCACACTGTAGCCCAGGCTGGAAAGAAGCGGAGTCAGAAAACGCCCGATCTGGCTGGTGGCTCCGGTAACCAGAACCGGCGAATTGGCTGGCGGGCCGACATGCGGCTTTGAAGGTGCGATGTTCATGTTTCAGATAGGGGCGCCGGTAAATAGCAGTTCATGCCTGCAAGGTTATCGTATCCCGTGTCTTGAGTAGGCGTATTCATTCATCCTATTATAGCCGTTAAACAACAACAAATTATGTCACAATGTCTGCTTTTTCATAACATTCGGTTGTCACGACAAATTCTTCCACGTTTATCAATCATAAGCTATGATATATTCAGGAGTTGTATTTACACGGTTTTAGAGTGGTTTTGGTATTGTGTTTGCTTTTCATACAGATCCATAACTGAAATATGGGGTGTGTAAACGATGTCGGGGAGCGGATTTAACAAAAAAATCACGGCGATCTTCGCCTTTCTGGTGATTGCGTCGTTTGGTCTCGGGTGTGGGGTTCCCTCCGGCAATGGTGGTGAATCCGGCTCCGGCGCACCAGTCGACGGGGTAAAATCCCCTTCTCATGACTATTCCAGCTTGCTGAACAAGGCCAACCAGAACGGCTCTGTCAGAATAATCGTCATTCTTAACCAGCTCGGGGGAGCTCTTGGCGCTCCAGATTCCGCCGCGAACATAGACTCGGTCAACCAGTTGCAAAACTCGTTTCTGAGCTCTATCGCGGGCCTGAACGTTTCCAACATCAAAAGGCTGAGGTTCAGCCCGTTCATCGCGATGGAAGTCGATTCCGCCGCGCTGAACGGGATTATCAACAGCCCGCTGATCTCCCAGATTGAAGAAGATATCCCGATACCGGCCACACTATCGCAAAGCGGGCCCCTGATCGGCGCCGACAACGCCTGGAGCTCCGGCTACACCGGAAGCGGTCAGACGGTGGCCATTCTCGACACGGGCGTGGAGAGCAGTCACGCGTTCCTGTCGGGCAAGGTCGTTTCCGAAGCCTGCTATTCGACAACCTCCGTTTCCTACGGCTCTACGACCGTCTGCCCGAACGGGCAATCATCGCAGGTGGGCGTGGGTGCGGCTGGTATAGGGTCGTGCTATGGGCAATGCGATCACGGCACGCACGTGGCCGGTATAGCCGCCGGTCTCGACCCGGGTGGGCTTGGGTATAGCGGCGTGGCCAAAGGGGCCAACATCATCGCCATCCAGGTTTTCTCCTATTTTGCAACATACTGCTCTGGTAGCCCGTGCGCGTTGAGCTATACTACCGACCAGCTTTTGGGCCTCGAGCAGGTCTATTCCCTGAGAGGGTCATACAACATCGCCGCGGTGAACATGAGCATCGGCGGAGGGTATTACAGTAGCCAGGCCTCCTGCGACTCCGCCAACACAACGACCAAGGCAAAGATAGACCAGCTTCGAGCGGTTGGCATCGCCACTGTCATTTCTTCAGGCAACGATGGCTATACAACCGGTATGAGCGCCCCCGGATGCATCTCTTCCGCTATCAGCGTCGGCTCTACCTGTGATTATTCCGGGACCTATTGCACCGCTCAGGACTCCGTGGCGACCTATTCGAACAGCGCTTCGTTTCTATCCATTCTCGCCCCGGGTTCGTTGATCACGTCATCGGTTCCGGGGGGTGGGTATCAATCGTGGCATGGCACGTCGATGGCCGCGCCGCAGGTCACAGGTGCGTGGGCTGTGCTGAAACAGCTCTCGCCGTCGGCTTCGGTCGATTCCATACTGGCGACGCTTCAATCCACGGGCGTCTCCATCACAGACTCCAGGAACAGCGTAACCAAATCGCGCATCCAGCTTGACGCGGCGGTGGGGGCCTCGGCTTCCGCCCAGATCCAGACACCCACACCAGGGTCCACCTTAAGCGGCGCCAACGTGACGTTCACATGGAGCACCGTATCCGGCGCGACATATTATGTCTGGATCGGCACTTCTGTGGGAGCGTATGATATAGCCGATAGCGGCACGTGGCAATCCGGATCGTCCCAGGCGTTCACGGGTCTGCCCACCGACGGGAGCACGGTCTATGTGCGGCTGTGGACGACCATTAGCGGCCAGTACAACTATAACGACTATACATACACAGCCGCTTCAACAGGCGCGACGATAACCTCGCCCACGCCCGGATCCACGTTGAGCGGCTCCAGTGTGACGTTCACATGGAGCTCTGTGTCCGGCGCGACCTATTATCTGTGGATCGGCTCTTCTGTTGGGACGTACGATATAACGCACAGCGGCACGTGGCAATCGGGTACGTCCCAGGCGTTCACTGGTCTGCCCACCGACGGGAGCACGGTCTATGTGCGGATATGGACGCTGAGCGGCGGCCAGTATTATTCCAACGACTACACATACACAGCCGCTTCAACAGCCTCGGTGATAACCGCCCCCGCTCCCGGATCCACCTTAAGCGGCGGTAACGTGACGTTCACATGGAGCTCTGTGTCCGGCGCGACCTATTATCTGTGGATCGGCTCTTCTGTTGGGACGTACGACATAGCGCACAGCGGCACGTGGCAATCGGGTACATCCCAGGCGTTTACGGGTCTGCCCACCGACGGGAGCACGGTCTATGTGCGGCTGTGGACTCTGAACGGTGGCCAGTATTATTCCAACGACTATACGTACACGGCGGGACCGTAAACAGTTTTAGAGTCTCCCTTGAATCGTCACGGATTTTGACCAGCCGCCATATCGGGTCGGTCCTTTGTCCTCCCGTGACGATAGCGACGGGTTGCCCGATGGCGCGGCAAACACCCTCTGTATGCTGGCGCCGTAATACTTCCATTTTTCGCTAAAGTAATTTTCCCCAAAATCCGAAATGGTAGGCATACGAAAGGGGAAAACTCTATGGATCCGGCGGCCGGCAACAACCTGTATCAACCTTATCTTCCTCTTGCCCAGACACCATATCCGGGCGGTCCTTTGTCCTCCCGTGACGATAGCGACGGGTTGCCCGATGGCGCGGCAAACACCCTGCCTCCAGATAGCGCCGCTGGCCAGGGTGATACATACAAGCCGTCGACGGGGGTCATTTTTGGAAACGTCTCGCTGGACCTCTATTACAGCCAGGCTGAATATATGAAAACGGAATATACGAAACGGACTCCGGACGGGACACAGTCGATCAGCCGGGAGTTGTACCGCAGGTTCGAAGCCGGGTTGAGCCTCGATTTTTCCTTTCTGGGCAAGTTCGACGGCGCGGCGGAAAAAATGAGCCAGCTCGATCCGGTCGTGTTCAGCGAATGGGCCGCCACCGCCCGGGACCTTTTGAACCTGAAACAATCGGATTTCGAGGAGTTTGTAAAGGCCACCGATGAGCTGTTCAACGAGATAGAAAAAGCGCTCGGTATGGGACCGGACGGTCTGGATTACGCCGCCAACTTCTTTTCAAGCCAGGTAGACAGCTTTCTGAACAGCGTAAAACAGCGTGTGGACTATTACGATTCCCATCCCCTGGGCAAAGGTGAGGATTTGGGGCTTGGAATCCCTGGCCTGCTGGATAACGCGAAAGAGAAATTACCCGAGAACCTGCGAAAATATCTGGATGAGCTTATGGCGAAGCTGTCTGAAGACCTGTTCAGCGACGGCGAGCGATCGGGGGTTCTGAAACTTCTCGAATATTTGAAACAGGAAAGGGCCCAGCTTTTTGAAGCGTTAAGGGGCGAGGATAAACATGGATCGGAGGTCATAAAATCCCAGGACGCACCCGGAACCGGGGCAACGGAGCAGGGCGCCAGCGCCATGGATCAACTCCAAAAGATCGACAGCCGGAGCGTGTACCATTTCGAACAGGCCACCTCCATCAGCGTAAGCTTTGTGTATGGCCAGCAATCTGAAAACACCCCATCCGACGCGCCGGGAGAAAAGCCTGTCGATGTGACTGTGTAGCGCGCCGTCAAATTCGCCGTATCGACCATATCCTCCAGTTTCGCCGTTCTTTCGCTGAATCTTGCAAATGCCCTGTGGTATATTGTGAATATGGTTCCGAACAATTCCGACCCTGTCACCGACCCGCTGATAATCGCAGGTCGAAGCTTTCGATCCCGCCTGCTGGCGGGCACGGGGAAGTTCCGTTCCGGTTTGGAGATGACGCAGTCTCTCGAATCTTCCGGAGCCCAGATTGTAACCGTCAGCCTTCGCCGGGTGGATCTGGACAACCCGGAAGACCACATTCTCAAGTTTGTCGATCCGGACAAGTATCTGATATTGCCGAACACGTCCGGCGCGAGAAACGCCGGAGAGGCTGTCAACCTGGCCACGCTGGCGCGGGAATCGGGTGTCTCCGATTGGGTGAAGCTCGAGGTCACCCCCGATCCCAGGTATCTTCTGCCCGATCCGGTGGAGACTTTCAAGGCGGCCGAAATCCTCGTAAAAGATGGGTTCAAGGTGCTTCCCTATATCCCCGCCGACCCTGTGCTGGCCAGGCGTCTGGCGGATATCGGATCGGTGACGGTGATGCCTCTCGGTTCTCCCATCGGCAGTAATCGGGGGATTAAAACCAGAGACAGCATAGCCATAATAATCGAACAGGCCACGGTCCCTGTTATTGTGGACGCGGGTCTTGGCGCCCCGTCCCATGCGGCGGAGGCCATGGAGATGGGCGCGGACGCTGTTTTGGTCAACACCGCTCTGGCCGTGGCGGACGACACCGCCGCTATGGGGGCCGCGTTCAGAAAGGGTGTGGAAGCTGGCAGGGAGGCGTACCTGGCGGGGTTGGGAAAACCGTTGGCCACCGCGCAGGCTTCCAGCCCTGTCGCAGGGCTGCCCTGGTAACATAAACCATGCTTCGATCAGGTTGTTTTTCCGAAATGGCTCCGAAAATCCAGGGGGAGCCGCTTGACAGGGCCGTGGAGGCTGTTTTTAACGCTACTTTGCGCGATGTCCGGAGCGCGCTGGAGAAGATTCCGGTGTCATCGGCCGGGTTCGCCGCCCTGATCTCCCCCGAGGCGGACAAAATTGCCGGGCGGATTGAAAAAGCGGCGCACGACCTTACCGCCCAGAGGTTCGGACATACGGTAAACCTTTATATTCCTTTGTACATATCCAATTATTGTGTCAACAACTGCTCCTATTGCTGGTTCGGCAGGGGCAACTCCATAACCCGCAAAACCCTGTCTCATGACCAGGTGGCAAGGGAGGGCGCCCGGCTTTTGGAGGACGGGTACAAATCGGTGTTGCTGGTGGCGGGAGAGGATCCGAAACATATATCTGTTTCCTATATATCTGATTGCATAACACAGATGAAAAAACTCGGCTTTGTATTTGTCGGTCTGGAGGCGCAGACCATGTCCGTCGACCAATACAGGAGATTAGGCGAGGCTGGACTCGATTCTGTCACCGTATACCAGGAGACCTATGACCGTGAAATCTATCATCGCGTCCACCCGACCGGGCCGAAACATGATTATGACCGGCGGCTGGACACGGCGGACAGAGTGGCGCAGGCCGGGATACGCAACGTGGGGCTGGGTGTTTTGCTTGGATTGGGTGATTTTACACGGGACGCTCTGGCCCTTGCGAGCCATGTCAAATATATGCAGAACAGGTATTGGCAGACCATGGTGTCGGTCAGCGTCCCGAGGATTCATTCCTGGCCCGGAGGTGGCTACATGGAAAATCGCGTATCGGACACGCAACTTGCCAGGCTGACAATGGCCATGCGGCTTGCGTTTCCGGATATCATCCTGACCCTGTCCACCAGGGAGTCCCCCGGCCTTCGTGACCGGCTGTTCGGCGTTGGGATAAACCAGGTGAGCGCAGGTTCCAAAACACACCCGGGGGGGTATACTGAAACCAGCGAAGACGCCGCCGGTGAGCAGTTCCCGGTGGTGGACAACAGGTCGCCGGCGGAGGTTACGGAGGCCATACGGCAAAAAGGCCTGGAATGGGTATGGAAAGATTGGGACGTGAACCTGAAACCTGTGGGCTGACAAACAGGGGCTGGTTATGAAAATAATCCTTAACGGCAAATCGACTGAAATACGGGACAACGAGGTCCTTGGCGGCCTGATCGACAGGCTGAAGATCGACGGGCCTGTAGCCGCCCAGGTGAACGAAAAGATAATCAAGAAGGATCATATCGCGCAGGTGATTCTTCGCCCGGATGATGTTGTGGAAATATTCGGGATGATGGGCGGCGGTTAGATGGATATCCTTTTCTCATGCCTGAATTCGACGATATAGATATTTATCCGGTCACCGGGCGGGCCCTGTTCGGGACCAGGACCGATGAGATGATAATCGCGCAACTTGCCGCAGGTGGGGCCAAAATTGTTCAGCTAAGAGAAAAAAGCATGTCCGACCGATCCCTGCTGGAGTTGGCCAGGTTATACCGGAGCGTGACAGACAAACACGGCATGATCCTGATAGTAAACGACAGGCCGGACATCGCCTTTGTTTCCGGAGCGGACGGGGTCCACCTGGGCAGGGACGACCTGCCAGTGGCGGAAGCTCGAAGGATACTCGGCCCGAACGCGATCATAGGAGCGTCGTCGCACACCGTGGAACAGGCCGTCGAAGCGCAGGGCCAGGGGGCTTCCTATGTCAACATAGGCCCCCTGTTCAAGACACCCACAAAACCAGACGCCAACGCCATAGGGCTTGGGCCGGTCAGGGAGGTTTTAGAGGCGGTGTCGATACCGGTGACTGTCATGGGAGGTGTGCTGGAGGGCAATTTGGGTGACGTATTGTCAACGGGGGTGCGACATATCGGCATGATAACCGCCCTGTTTGGAGAAGCGGACGTAGCCTCGGCCACCAGAAAAATGGTGACAGCAATCAATAATGGCCGTTTGCGAAACAGCGGGGCTCGTGATACTTTATGAGAATGTATAAGAGTCAGGCGTTTGGGCCAAATGTATAGGTGAATCGGCAAAATGCGGATAGGTATCAAGGATGTGATTTTATACACCATCTTTGGAGTGACCATTGCCATGGTGGTGAACCATTATGGAGAGTTGAACATACCTTTTATCAACGCTCTTGAAGAGACCTTGTTGCCCTCGTCCATCAGCGGGGATTCTGACGAGTCTTATGACGAATTTGACACCGGAGGTTTTCCGGAGAAGGCCGGGTGCGACAGGGCAAAAACATCTGGCGACTCCAGGGTTCTGATGCATCAGAGGCTCAAGAACGCAAAAAACGCGAAAGACTGGGAAAAGGTGCAAGAAATTGAAGAGGCCTTCGCCCGGATGGATGAAAGAGAAAGAGAGGCGTGTGAATAGTTTCACGCTTTCATTTTTGGGCCTGGCCCTGTCGGTCGCCTGAAAATGTCCAACTGATTTTCCGTGCGCAAATCATATCTCAGGTTCTGATGCTGTTTAAACTGTTCCTTCTTTTTACCATCGTTCCCCTGGCGGAGCTTGCGCTGTTGATCAAGCTTGGCGAGTTGATAGGGTTCGCCCCCACGTTCAGCCTGGTGATTTTTACAGGGGCGCTCGGGGCTCTGCTGGCTCGGGGGGAGGGGTTGCGGGTCATACGCGAGTATAACCAGACAGTGTCATCGGGACAACTGCCCACAGACCCCTTGATAGACGGCCTGCTCGTTGTGGTTGGGGGTGTGTTGCTGGTGACGCCGGGGGTGATGACAGACGCCGTCGGGTTCACGGTCGTCATACCATACTCCAGGAGGATTATCAGGGAATGGCTGAAGCGGAGCCTGAAATCCCGGTTCCGGGTGATGACGTTTTCCTCCGGTGCGAGCGGGGTTGGCTACTCCCGCGTCACTACAAAATCCGAACATTCATCGACCTCCGGACACGACGACGATGACGTTATCGATATTTGACAGGGTTTGCGATATATTCCGGGCCGCCTGTTATCCTGATGGAGCGGTTTTGTCGCCATGAGCGGGTATAAAAATGGCCTGATACTGTTTGCGCATGGCAGTCCGGACCCCGGCTGGAAAACATCGATCATGGCGATTGAAAGCAGGGTGAGGTCGTTGGTGGATGATTCATGCGTCAGGGCCGCCTTTCTCAAGGGTACACGTCCTCAAATCCGGGAGGTGGTGGAGGGCATGGTTTCGCAGGATATCACGAACGTAATTGTGGTTCCGATGTTTCTGGCGGCCGGAAAGCATTCAGAAAAAGATTTCCCCGAGATCGCCAAAACTCTTGAAACAGAATTTCCGGGTGTAAGGTTTACATGGACTGACGTTCTGGGAAAGTGGGAGGAGATCATCGACAAAATATCCCGGACCCTCGCAGACAAACTTCAGAGCTATCAGGGCGGTTAGACCTTGCTATTGGATTTTTCGAAATCAAACTCCAGAATTATCTGGTTCCCCATTTCATTGAACTGGAGGTTGGACGCGAAAGCGCGCATAATCTTGATCCCTCTGCCGTGAGGAAGCTCGAAGTCCTCCGGTGTTACAGCAACCCATTTACGCCAGTCAAACCCCTTGCCTTCGTCGGTGATAATAATCTTTAACCTGCGCTGGTCATACTCATAGTCGATCAGGACCTTACGGCTCTTGAACTGATCCTCATTTTGCCTTTGACTGGCCAGCTCGTAAAAACCGTCAAAATCATTGATTTTCATTTCGGACGAAACTTCCAGATTTCCGTGGAATATGGAGTTGGCCAGCGCTTCGTCCAGCACAAGCTCCAGGGTGCTTCTTTTCGCCTCGGTCAGGTTGGATTCGACCAGGCTGGAGAAATAGGCTGAAACCACTGGAATAAGGCCGGGGTTGCTCGGTATAATCATCCGGCTGTTTTTATGATCCACATACTCGAACGCAAGGGACAACAGCTTGCTTTTTTGAGCCTCGTCCACCGCGTGGGACAGGCGGCCGATAATATCCCTGACATCCATATCGGTTTTGAGCCCGAGGGCGGCCGCGCGGGACTTTACGAAACTCTCCATCTCCTTGCTTCGATTTTTTTCTTTCTCAAGCTCTAGGTCCCTCTCTTTCATCCTTTCTTCCAGCAGTTTCGCGGTCTTCCGCACTTCGCTGGCGACGATTTCTATCTCCACCGTGTTGCACTTGGGCAGATAAATGTCATATTCCTCGTTTTGGATTTTGGTGAAAGAGTGAGCGATCCGACGTATGGGGGTAGTTACGGCGTTATTGATAGTGACTAAAAAAGCCGCCAGAAACAAAATCCCGACACCTGTCATCCCGGCTAGAACCGAGCGAATAATGGAGGTTGTCTCCCTCTGCTGTTCCGAAAGGTCGAATCTGATGACCGCCGCTCCGTTGACGACGCCGACGGGAACAGGCTTATCGTCCATGCCCAGATGGCATTCCCCGCAACGGTTGTCGGTTATGAAGGGATAAATGATTCTCAAGGTCGATTCATCATCCAAACTTTCTATTACTTCGCCGGTTTCAAGGGCCTTTTTCTCCAGCGAATCTTTCGGGACCTCACCTCTCCTTACCCCATGTTGCTTGATGACATGCTTGCTCCTGATCATTCGGAATTCAAAATCAAGATCGTTTTGCATGTCCTTTATCACGTCATTGATTTCACCATAATCACCAGACTGGATCATTGTGTTTAACAAACCGGTTTTGATCAGACGAGAGGTGTTGCGGGCGTTTTTGAGGATTTGTTGATGATCCTTGGCTTTCATGAACTGGTAAAGCGCAATGTTTGTCAGGATGATAACGGCCAAACCAAAAACCGTGACAATGATGATCATCCTCGTCTGGAGTTTCATTTACATCCCTGACAGATAACGCAGATGATAAAATATAAACTTCATCATTTGGACCCGGAACCCCCGTCACATACACATGTTTTTAATGATACCAATATTAGCTAAGTTGATGTAATTTTTTCAAACAGATTGAATGTAATCCAAATATGGGCGCTAGTTAAAAAATGGACGATTCCTACCCTGATGTGATTTTGCGGATCAAACAGGAAGGCGGTGAAGCCAGTAGAGGTTTCCAGTTTCCCGACCATGGCGCCGGTATAGCCGGGAAAGCGGCTAGATGGCTGTTTTGCTGTAGAAAGAGACCCCCTTTAGATTGACGGGAACACGGTAAAATCTCCTGCTTTCCGGGATGCTGGAGTTGATCTTGTCAAACAGAGCAGGTCCCTTCAGGTCGCCAGGGTCGATGATGTCCTCGGCGCCCGATTCGGTTCTTATCACAAGCCGTCCCTGCTCCACCTGCTCGATCGTAACGCCGGAATATTCCGATATGGTCTGGCTTATCGAATAAACGTCGGAATTGTCCATGATCCAAACCAGCCCCTTTTGAAACTGGGCGCGGTTTTCTTTCGGCACATTTACAGTTTCGTATATCCTGTTTAACCAGTTACGCAAATCGGCCTTTGTAGGGCCGATATCATCGTCCACCACAGTATTGATATCGACGTTATCCGCCATGGGTTCGATAGCTGTGGCATCGTCCACGACGGTGGCCCCCCTGGTTTCGTCGGCGTTTTGTTGCTCTTTTTCATAAACATGTGCGCGCAGTTTCGCGTAGTTCCTGGCGAAAAACCCGGGAAAATCCTCTGGCGCCAAAGCTGGCATAAGCTTAACACCGCGGGTATCGAGTTTATGTCTGCGCAACAGTTGCTCGGTATCGAGGCCGGGGTAGTTGAACAGAGGCATCCCGCTGGGCCTGGAAGTGGACACGGCTCCACGCTCGGCGGAGCTTAAGGTGACGATGCGGCCATCCTTGTATTCAGAGATCAGGTTTACCCAAACCCGGTCTATAGGGTCTCTATATATAACCCCCACCAGGCATTTTTCCGGATGGGTAAAAGCGCGTATAACAAACCCGGGCATCTCCTCAATAGTGAAATCGCCGATCCTGTCCAACCCCCCTTTTTCGATTAACACCTTGTGGGACACCACCGCCTCGGATTTTCCATCGAAAGGGTCCTTGTTCCCGGTGTATGGCACAAGTTTGGCCAGGGCCGGGGGCTGGTTCTGGCGCTTGTCCGACAGATGAAAGATGTTCGCTCCCGAAGAGCCACCTCCGGTTTTCGGCATGTTCTGGGCGCTTAGGGACAGGAGGATCCTATATACTATAAACATCAGCAGTCCCAGCAGGATCAGTGTTCCCAGGGGGTTTGGCGGAGCCGATTCCATCATCTATCGTCCGTTTGACACTTTAATTGTTAGTGAAGGGCGCTGGGCCTGTCGTCCACCGGTCCCGCTCTTTTCGAGGAGCGCGCCGGAGATTTCTTTTTGCAGGGCGTTTTGGTCAACGCCAGTTTCAACACCTCGTCCATATGTCCGACAGGGACCACCTTCAGCTCTTTTACTATCTTATCAGGAATCTCCCTCAAATCGCGCTCATTTTCTTTCGGAATCAGCGCAACGCTCATTCCTGCGCGATGGGCGGCTAAAAGCTTTTCTTTCAGGCCGCCTACAGGCAACACGTTTCCCCGAAGGGTTATCTCCCCTGTCATGGCGATGTTTCTCCGTACGGGAATATGCAACAGGGCGGAGACCATCGAGGTGGCGAGAGTTATTCCTGCGGATGGACCGTCCTTGGGGATCGCCCCCTCCGGTATGTGGATATGGATATCGATCTTGTTGTGAAACCCCTGAACCAGCCCGAAATCCCTGGCGCGCGAGCGGATGTACGACAAGGCCGCCTGAGCGGATTCCTTCATCACATCGCCCAGCTTGCCTGTCAGGATGAATTTGTTTTTCCCTTCCAGTATGATCGTTTCGATCTTCAGCAAGGTACCGCCTGTTTCTGTCCAGGCGAGGCCGGCGCTGACCCCCACCTCGTTTTTCCTCTCCGCGATATCGTCACGATATTTGATTTCGCCCAGGAACTCCACCAAAGCCGTTTCATCGATTGTTGTCTTTGGTGTTTTGGAGGTTTTCGCCTTGTCAGTCCCGATTTTTTCCGCCACCTTTCGGGCGATTTTACGGCACACGCTGGCAAGACGCCTGTCCAGGTTGCGCACGCCGGACTCCCGGGTGTAGTTGCGGATGATCCTGGCCAGCGCCGCGTCATGCAGAATCAGCGATTTATCCGGGAGCCCATGTTCTTTCACCTGTTTTGGAAACAGGAACCTGCGGGCGATCTGCTCTTTTTCCTCGTCGGTGTAACCGGGTATGGTTATTATTTCCATCCGATCCTGCAGGGGACGTGGAATCGTATGCAATACGTTGGCGGTGGTTATGAACATGGTCTCGGAAAGATCATAATCGACTTCCAGGTAATGATCGTTAAAACTGGTGTTCTGCTCCGGATCCAGCGCCTCTAAAAGCGCCGATGAAGGGTCTCCGCGAAAGTCGGACGACACCTTGTCGATTTCGTCGAGCATGATGACAGGATTCTTGACGCCAGCCCTCTTCATCGCCTGTATGATCCTTCCTGGCATCGCGCCTATGTATGTGCGCCTGTGTCCCCTGATCTCCGCCTCGTCACGGATGCCGCCAAGAGAAAACCGGACAAATTTCCGACCGGTGGCGCGGGCGATGGATCGGCCCAGGGAAGTTTTGCCGACGCCGGGCGGGCCGACAAAACATAATATGGGACCTTTCATTTTTTTAACAAGCTTTTTGACCGAAAGATGCTCCAGTATTCGCTCCTTGATTTTTTCCAGCCCATAATGATCCTCGTCGAGAATCCTGCGGGCCTCCGGAATATCCAGCTTGTCCCGGGTTCTTTTTTTCCAGGGCACGTCCAGCAACCAATCCAGGTAGCCACGAACCACCGTACCCTCTGCGGACATAGGTTGCATCTGCTCCAGCCTGCTCAACTCCTTGAGCGCTTTTTTTTCAACCTCTTTGGGCATGCCAGCGGCCCGTATTTTATCGGCCAGCTCCTCGAATTCCGTTTTTTCCCCATCGGAGCGTCCCAGCTCTTTTTGTATCGCTTTCATCTGCTCTGTGAGGTAATAATCGCGCTGGGACTTTTCCATCTGCTTTTTTACCCGTCGTCGAACCTGCTTTTCTATCTGGAGTACTTCGAGCTCCTCCTGGACTTTGTTGATAAGTATTTCGAGACGGTTCTTAAGGTCCACAGTTTCAAGCAGTCTCTGCTTTTCGACTGTGCCGGACAGTACGTTGGCCGCCATGGCGTCTGCGTAGGCCCCGGGGTTTTCCAGCCCGGAGATGGCCGATACGCTGTCCAGCGACAGGTTCGGGTTGAGCTTGATATATTTTTCAAAGAGGGACTGCGCCGTACGGGTAAGCGCCATAACGTTCGTGTCGATTTCACCCACAGAGGCTATGCTGGTAACCGAGACGGTGAAAAACTCCTCCGAATCGAGATACTCGTCTATCCTGCCCCTCTCAAGCCCCTCCACCAGCGCCTTGATCGTCCCGTCCGGGAGCCTGAGTATCTGGAGAACTTCAGTTATGCAACCTGTCTGGTATATGCCGTTCGGCTCCGGCTCGTTGACGGAGGGGTCTCTTTGCGTCGCGAGCATGATCCTCTTGTCGCGCTCAAAGACATGGTTAAGCGCCTTTACAGACCTTGGCCTGCCCACGAACAGCGGAACAGTCATGCCGGGAAAGACGACTATGTCCCGCAGAGGGAGAAGAGGCAGGGATTCAACCTGGTTTATATTGTCCACAATATCAGCAGTCATGTTATGCGTTCGTGGCTACCTGATGGCCCGGTGTTGAACGCAAACAGCGGTTAGCTGGCCTGTTTTTCATCTTTCTTTTCGTGCAACATCAAGGGCCGCTCTTGTTTCAGGATAACATCTTCGTTCACGATGCACTCGGTAATAGTCGCAGAACCGGGCAACTCGTACATCGGGTTGAGCATGATCTCCTCGAGAATGGAGCGAAGACCCCGGGCTCCGGTTTTTCTGCGGACGGCCTCCGCCGCTATGGCCTTAAGAGCCCCGTCCGTAAATTTGAGTTTTACGTTCTCCATCTCGAAAAATTTCTGGAACTGCTTGATCAGCGCGTTTTTCGGTTCCGTAAGGATTTTGATCATGGACCCCTCGTCCAGGTCGTGCAAGGTGGCCACCACAGGCAGTCTGCCGATAAACTCCGGGATAAGACCGAACTTGAGCTGATCCTCCGGCTGGACCTTTTGCAGGACTTCACCGATGGCGATGTCCTTTTTGTCCTTGAGCTTGGCTCCAAACCCCATGACCTTGCGCCCGATGCGTTGCTCGATTATTTTGTCCAGCCCGACAAAAGCGCCTCCGCAGATGAACAGGATGTTCGATGTGTCTATCTGCATGAACTCCTGGTGCGGATGTTTGCGCCCGCCCTGGGGCGGAACAGAGGCTATGGTGCCCTCTATGATTTTCAGCAGAGCCTGTTGCACACCCTCCCCCGACACGTCGCGGGTGATGGACATATTTTCGCTTTTGCGGGATATTTTGTCGATCTCGTCTATGTATATGATTCCCCGCTCTGTCTTTTCGATGTCATAATCGGCCGCCTGGCACAACCGCAGTATAATATTCTCCACATCCTCCCCTACATACCCCGCCTCGGTCAGCGTCGTGGCGTCTACTATGGTAAACGGCACCTGGAGCACCTTGGCCAGCGTCTGGGCGAGGAGGGTTTTGCCGGCCCCGGTCGGCCCTATGAGCAGTACGTTGCTCTTTTGAAGCTCAACGTCGTCGGGGCTCAGGTTGGCGTCGATCCGTTTGTAATGGTTGTACACAGCCACGGAGAGCACCTTTTTGGCCTGGTCCTGTCCGATTACGTAATCGTTGAGAGCCTTGAAAATCTCGTGCGGCTTGGGTAGCTTGGTCGAAGAGGCGCCTTTCTCCTGGTTCCCTTCTTCAATGATGATTTCATTGCACAAGTCAATGCACTCATCGCATATGTAAACAGTCGGCCCGGCGATCAGTTTCTTGACCTCCTCCTGGCTTTTGCCGCAGAAAGAACACCTCAGGGCGCTTTCTTTTCTCCTCTTCTTCGACATAACAAGCTCCCAACCAGTTTAGCAGTTTTAGGATTTATCTTCGTTTTGCGCAGAGTCGCTCAACTTACTTTTGGCTGTTTCGGGCCGCGACACAATGACGGCGTCCACAAGCCCATATTCCTTTGCGTCCTCCCCGGACATAAAAAAGTCGCGATCGGAGTCCGTGGAGATTTTTTCCTGGGTTTGGCCTGTATGCTTGGCCAGTATGGCGTCGAGCCGGTCACGCAGTTTGCGTATTTCACGAGACTGGATTTCGATATCCGCCGCCTGCCCCTGGAACCCGCCGGATGGCTGGTGGATCATGATCCTGGTGTTTGGCAGGGTATGCCGCTTTCCCTTGGCTCCCGCCGCAAGTAGCACAGCGCCCATGGAGGCCGCCTGGCCAATGCATATGGTCTGGATATCGGGTTTTATATACTGCATAGTGTCGTATATCGCCATGCCGGAGGTGACTATTCCTCCAGGGCTGTTGATGTAGAGAAAAATGTCCTGGCCGGGGTCGTCGGCTTCAAGAAAAATAAGTTGCGCGATGATAAGATTGGCGATGTGATCGTCGATCGGGGTGCCCAGGAATACTATCCTGTCCTTTAAAAGCCTGCTGTATATATCATAAGACCTCTCGCCCCTGTTGGTCTGCTCCACTACTATCGGGACAAGCATCTGCGATGTTTCGTTATAGGTGTCAAAGCTGGATCGCAACGAATAGGGGTCCAATTGCGGTTTACGTCTGTTTGTCATTATTTTCCTCAACATATTTATCTTCAATTATCATTTTAGCCAAAATGGCGTTATAAACCTTGTCCATGAACACTTTCTGGTAAAGACCCTGGCTCCCGCTGGATCTGACGATCTGCTCCCGGGTCGATTCGGGAGATTGGCCCATCAGCTTCGCTATGTTCGCAATTTCCTTTTCCATATCCTCCTCCTCCACTTTGATCTGCTCCTGCTCTGCGATGGCGGCGAGGATAAACTGCTCCTTGATTTCCTTGATGGCGTTTTCCTTGTACTTGTCCCGGAACTTTTCGTGGTCAAGTCCGGAAGAGGCGAAGTCGATCCCCTGTTGGGCGAATCGCTTTTCGGTGCGATCGGCGATGGACGCGGTGTGGCGCTCCACCATGCGCGGTGGCAGGTCGAACCGGTTCAGCTCTATAAGGTAATCCATCACATCGTCACGAAGGTTGTTACTTGCGGTGGAGTCGTTACGTTTTTCCAGGTTGGCTTTCAGGTCGGCCCTGTACTCATCCATTGTGTCGAAACTGGAGATTTCCCTGGCGAAATCATCGTCCAGCTCCGGCAATACCTTGCTTTTTATCTCGTTGACCCGGATGGTGAACACCAGCCTGGCCTCGGCAAGCTCCGGGTCCGGAAACTCTTTGGGCAAGGTGTCCTCGAACGTTTTTTCCTCCCCTTTGCGCATTCCGATGATCTGGGTATACACCTCCCCGAGCATATCATCTTTGGATATGTGCACCTGCTTGTTCTTGCCATGGAACATTTCCAGGGGCTGGCCGTCTTTTGTGGCGGAATAGTCGATGAGCGGGAAGTCCCCCTCCTGCACGGCCCGATCCTCCACCGGCTCGAACCGGGCGTTCCGCTCCCTCTGGGCGGCGAGGATTTTGTCGATTTGTGCGTCGGAGACCCTGGAGATTTTCCGTTTCATCTTGTGGCCGGCGAAATCGGCGAGCTCGAATTCCGGGTGGACTTCTATTGTCGCGGTAAAAGAGAGAGGCTCGTTTTCCTCTATCCGGATGTCATCGACCATCGGGTCGCCGATCGGCTGGAGTTTGTTGGTTTCAATAGCTTCCTGGTACGCGGTCTGGATGAGGCGCTGGGCCGCGTCGCCCAAAACGGATTTGGAATATCTTTTTTCAAGTATTTTATGCGGTACCCGGCCTTTGCGAAACCCTGGTACGGAGACATCCTTGGCCAACTGGGCGAAAACAGCCGCCTTCTCTTCGTTAACACGCTCCAGCGGCACTTCAACCGAGATTTTTTTCACGCATGACTCTATTTCCTCAAGTTCTATCTTCAACTCGTAATCATCCTCTATTTGTTAATCTTCCGCCCATAAAACTTTTGTCGGGCGCGGTATATCCGGCATGGTGCGAAAGGGGGGATTCGAACCCCCACGGTTGCCCACTGGATCCTAAATCCAGCGCGTCTGCCAGTTCCGCCACTCTCGCGACGTCAGCGAACTTGCGAACACTTGTATTTCGCTATCACCTGATGTGATCTCGCGGACAGCTAAATAGTCATAATATCACGATTAACGAAAGGTTTGCCGTGTTTTTGAAACAAAATATAGCCGTTTGTCTACGTAATACATAACTGAATTTTGGTGGAATATATGTTAAAATAAAGGCAATAATTTCAAAGTAATCAGCCTGGACACTGGTAGTATGCCGGGAAAACGCCCGATAGATAAGGCCGTCCTATCCTATGGAGCTCTGCTGTTTCCCATGGCAAGCATGATGGTGATTTTCATGTTTGTTATTGGGCTGTCATATTACAATCAATGGTCCTGGATGAAACATGTCAACAGCACCCATCCGCTGACCGAAGATATAAACCTGGCCATTACGCAACTTTTCGCCGGCCACTTGTGGTTTGAGGAGATTCTCGCTGGAGACACATCAATAGATCCCGATGAAGTGGGGAAGAATTTCGACAAAGCCAAATCGGCCGCCACCCACGCCATAGCCGATGATAACAATGTTTACATGCAGACACCACTAAACGGAAAGTTGGAAAAGGCGTTAAAGCGTTTAATTGCAGACATAAACATCCTGAAAAAACTGGCCGCTGAGCGACAGAGCGACATGGCGAAGGGGGCCGCCGGCTCCGAGCTGGACCAGCGGTTTGACATGGTGTTTCGCAAGGCCATTATCGAGGGCGCCGCGGCCATTACCATGGTGGAACGTTTGCGGATCGAAAGCCTGGTCCAAAGGGAAAAGATATTCTATTCAATCCTGGGGCTGATATTTCTTATTATTCTCATATATTTAAGCACATACCTGTTTTGGGAAAAAGCGAGGAAAAAGAGTGTGCTGGCCCTGCTGGAGAGTGAAAACAGGCTTCGAAGCCTTTCGGAGGCCGCGTTCGAGGGTGTGGTGATCCATGACAAGGGTAAAATAATTCAATGCAATGCTTTGTTCGCCAGCATGTTCGGGTATGAGCCGGACGAAATAATCGGTAAAACCGTGCTGGACTTGACCGCCCCTGACCATCGGGATATGGCAAGAGATAAAATCGCCGCAGGGTATGACAAGCGATATGAACTGAAAGGAATCAGGAAGGACGGGTCGGTAATTGACCTTGAAATACGAGGCGTCCGTGGAAGTTATGATGGACGCCCTGTCCGGGTTGTGGCGGTAAATGACATAACGGAAAGAAAAAAAGCGGAAAATGAGCTGAGAAAAAGCAGGGAAGACCTGGACAAAGCCCAAAGCGTGGGTCATACGGGTAGTTTTTATTGGAATATCAACGCGAAAAAGGCCACTTGGTCAAATGAAATGTGCAGGATTTTCGGCGTTGATCCCGCCACTTTCACCCCAACCTACCAGGAATTTATCGGCATGGTTCACCCGGAAGACAGGGAAATAGTCAACATGGTAACCGCCAACGCCATGCGGGGAAACGGTTTTGATGAAATTGATTTTCGGATCATAAGACCAGACAGGTCGGAGCGATTTCTCAGTTTCCGGGGTGAGGTCAGGCAGGAGCCGAACGGGGAATTGCGGACCATGATAGGCGTGGTTCAGGATATTACCGAGCGCAAAAAAATCGAATCGGCTCTGTTTGACGCAAAGGGCAAGGCGGAAAAAGCTACACGGGAAAAAGACAAATATTTATCATTGATAGCTCACGATCTCAAGGCTCCATTTACGTTGATTATGGGGTTTATAAAATTGATGATGTCCGATAAGAAGACCGTCCTGCCGGATTCCTACACCCAACGCTTCGAGGCGATGCTGGAAACCTCGGAGCGTACAGTGGATTTGATCGACGATGTCCTGCGAATCAACAGGTTTCATTCCGGCAAGATAAAGATAAACAGGAAATTTATCAACGGGGGCAAGGAGGCGTTTGCCGTTACAGCCAACTTCGGACATCTTGCCAGAAGCAAGGGGATAGAGCTGACAAACAACGTTCCGGACGGGTATCGGATTTACGCCGACCCGAATCTTTTTGGCGAAGTATTGCAAAATCTCGTACATAATTCAATTAAATTTACATCCATAGGAGGCAGTGTCAGCGTTTTCGCTGAATCGGGGAAAACCTGCGTGATAGGGGTAAAAGACACGGGCTCCGGGATTAGCGAAGATGTGGCGGATGACGTGTTTCGTCATGAAGTAAGGACAACAAGGATCGGAACGGCCGGCGAAAGAGGGACCGGTCTCGGCCTGCCCCTGTGCAGGGAGATAATAGAGGCTCATGATGGTGAGCTTACGTTTGAGTCGGTCGAGGGCGGGGGGACCGTGTTTTACATTCGTCTGCCGCACAAAAACCCTGTTGTGCTGATGATAGATGATGACAAGGAGACGAGGTTTGTTGTCGATGAGCTGATGGCGGAAATAGATATTGATGTAATTCACGAGGATTCAGCGAAAACCGCTCTGGAAACCGCAAAAAAATCCCGACCCCACCTTATAATAACCGGCCTTAATCTGCCCGCTTATGACGGGCTTGAGTTGCTGAACCAATTGAAGCGGGAAAGGGAAATCGCCGATATACCGGTCATAATTATAATGTCCGATGAAAAAACTGAAATAATCGAGAAAGCTTTGCGGCTCGGGGCTGATGATTATGTCGCAAAACCGGTGAAAAAAGAGGACTTTGTTCCGAGAGTCCGGAAATATATAGTCTGAAATCTCCGATTCTACTTTGTTGGTAACGATTTCCCGCCGAAGGCGTGAGGCAGCAATTTGTCCAGAGTGTGCCTTTCCAGCGCCCCGCCGCCACTGGTGATAACGACGGTGAGCTTGGTGGAGAACTCGTTTAACACCTGCCTGCAGGCGCCGCAGGGGAAAACCGGCTCTTCGGACGAGGAGACGACGGCCAGCCTGGTTATCTCCCGCTCTCCTTCGGAAACAGCCTTGAACAACGCCACCCTCTCCGCGCAGACCGTAAGCCCGTACGACGCGTTTTCCACGTTCGTTCCGGAATAGGCCCTGCCGGAGCCTGTGACAAGAGCCGCGCCAACGCGAAATTTCGAGTATGGTGAATATGAGTTCGCCATCGCCTCGATGGCGAGGTTTACCAGTTCCCGGTCCGGGATATCGGCTGAGTTTCGCATGGTCAGGATTATACACAATTATTTTGCCCGTTCGGATACAATGCGACTATGGCTGAGCTGGTTTATGTGAAGGTGTTTCTTGAAACCGGCGATGTCCGCGCATGGTCATCATCCCGGGGCAGGATAGATTTGGGAGCGGCGACGATGGATAACATGTTCGACAAACTGGCCCCAAAAGAGGCGTATGCGAAAGTTATCGTCCACCTGATCGGCGACGCTTCACAGGTTGGCGACCTGCAAAGGGCGGGGTTGATAGAAAAGTCCAAACGGGCCGGTTATTCTGTGACCAGGTTTGAGACAGGATCAGAGCTCGACCCCGAAGAAGCTTTTCAACTGTTAATGATACCATTCACCTGATATAGCAAGTTTATTGATGTCGCTGTTGTCGCCTGGCTCAGGCCGACCGCTGATTGTCGCGCCTGCATGCAGTCATGAAAAACCCGAAGATCAGCGATACGGTTGACGCCGTGAAAACAATAATCATCACCGTTGGGGCAGAGCTTACATCGGGCCACACTATAAACACCAACGCGGCGTGGATGGCAAAAGCCCTGGAACCGCTGGGGCTGACACCGGAACGGGTGTTGACCCTGCGTGATGATGTGGCGGTTCTGGCCAGGGAAATAAGATCCGCCGTCAAAACCCACGACATAATATTGATCACCGGAGGGCTGGGGCCCACCCATGACGACGTCACCAAGGCGGCGCTGGTAAAAGCGTTTAAAACAAGGCTTGTCAGGGATGGCGGAGCGCTGGCCGGTGTCAGGCGGTTTTTCAGGGGGATCGACCGCCCCATGGCGCCCGTGAACGAGGAACAGGCTGACGTTCCGGAAGGTTTCGACGTCATCCGCAACAGGTATGGCACAGCTCCGTGTCTTTACAAAGAGGCAGGAAAAGCGTCGCTTTTCGCTCTTCCGGGTGTGCCGTTCGAGATGAAAAAGCTTATGAAAACCGAGGTGATCCCACGTCTGAAAAAGCGCGTGTCCACCGGGTTTATGGCGCGGACGACCCTGCGTACCGTTGGCATAGGCGAGTCTGCGTTATACACTCTCGTGGAAGAGTCGGGGGTGGTGGATGATAACGTCGAGCTTGCCTACCTCCCATATTTCGGCCAGGTGGATATCCGCCTTTCGGCGACAGGTGAGACATCGGCGGCGGCCAGAAGGGCGGTCAGATCTGTTGCGAGGAAGCTCGACCGGGTTGTGGGACAATATGTGTTTGGCCGTGACGAGCAGACCCTCGAAGAGGTTACGGGAGAGATCCTCGTTTCCAGGGGGATGAAGCTGGCGTCGGCGGAGAGTTGCAGCGGAGGGTTGTTTGCGTCGAGAATCACATCCGTCTCCGGGGCCAGCGGATATTTTCTGGAAGGTGTCGTGGCGTACTCCAACCAGGCCAAGGTCAAGCGGCTGAAAGTAAAACAATCCACACTGGACAGATATGGCGCTGTCTCTGCCCAGACGGCGGCGCAAATGGCCAGGGGGGTCTGCGCCACCTCCGGAGCGGACATCGGCCTGTCATCCACCGGCGTAGCCGGGCCTGGCGGGGGTACAAAGGAAAAACCGGTGGGGCTTGTCTACATAGGGCTATGCTGCAATGGCGCGGTCGAAACAATGGAGCTGAATTTGGGTATGGACAGAAACCGTAACCAACAAAGGACATCCAGCGAAATGCTGGCGTGGCTGTGGCGTGTCGCCAGGGATTTGTGACGCGAGGATGAGCGCAGAACATGAAAAGGCCGGAATGGGCTCTCTATACCTTGTCGCCACACCGATAGGCAACTTGTCCGACCTGACATATCGCGCCATCGAAACCCTGAACATGGTCGATGTCATCGCCGCGGAGGATACAAGACACTCGAGAACACTGTTTAGCCATTACGATATAAAACCTGTAAAGGTGACCGCCTACCACTCGCACAACATCGAACGCAAAACCGGCGAGTTGCTGAGGATTCTTCAACAGGGGCGCAACGTGGCGTTGGTCACCGACGCGGGATCCCCGGGGATAAGCGACCCGGGGGCGGCGCTGGTCCGGGCGGCGGTCGATAACGGTGTAACCGTATGCCCTGTTCCGGGGGCCGCGGCGCTGGTGCTGGCTGTCACCGCGTCCGGGTTCCCGTCGCACAGGTTTGTATACGAAGGGTTTCTGCCCAGAAAAAAAGGCCGCAAGACACTGTTCGAATCGTGGAGAAACGAACCCAGGACAATAGTTTTTTATGAAGCGGCGAACAGGGTTGTCAGGACACTGACCGACATTTTGCGAACCACGGGCGACCGAAAGGTGTGCGTAGCCCGGGAGATTACCAAGAAATTCGAGGAGTTCATCCGCGGCGGAACAGCCGAGGTGATTGAGCGACTGGAATCACGCAGGCAAATAAAGGGGGAAATCACGGTTGTTATCGCCCCTGAGGGATTTGGCTGTCAGGCGGCCAAGACGCCTGAACGACTTCCCTGATTTCAGACCCGCTCCAGCCCGTTTTCGGCCAGCTCCACCGCTTTCATCAGGGCTTTGCCCTTGTTGATGGTCTCCTGGTATTCGACGGCGGGGACAGAATCCGCCACTATTCCCGCGCCCACTCCCAGGTATGCGGTGGCGCCTTTTATGAACAGCGTGCGTATGGAGATGGCCACGTCCATGTTGCCCGAGAAAGAGAAATACCCTACCGCGCCGCCATAGACCCCTCGCCGCACGCCTTCCATCTCCTCTATTATCTCCATTGCCCTGATCTTTGGCGCACCGGAAAGAGTGCCGGCCGGAAAAGTCGCCCGGAGAGTGTCGTATGCGTCGAGACCCTGCCGTAGTTTTCCCAAAACATTGGATACGATATGGATTACGTGGGAATATTTTTCTATCACCATAAGCTCGTTGACGCTCACCGATCCCCCCTCGGCGACACGGCCGATATCGTTACGGCCAAGATCGACCAGCATGATATGCTCCGCCCTCTCCTTGGCGTCCGCCAGGAGCTCTTTGGCCAATCGCACGTCCTCCTCCTCGTCGGCCCCTCTCGGCCTGGTGCCGGCGATTGGGCGAACCTCCACCGCACCCTCCTCCACCCGCACCAAAGACTCCGGCGACGCTCCGACAATGGAGATATCACCGAGGTTGAGGTAGTACATGTATGGAGAGGGGTTGACCATCCTTAGGGCCCGGTATACCTGGAACGGTGGCACATGGAGAGTGGTTTTAAGCCGCTGGGCCAGCACCACCTGGAAAATATCACCTTCGCGAATATACTCCTTGCATTTTTCAACATTACGCTCAAAAGTCGCCCGATCCACGTTGCTTTCAAAGCTTTGGGTGGGATCTCCCCTGACAATTTCGAAGTGCGGCATGGGTCCCTTAAGCTTGGCTATCAGCGAATCTATCTTGCCGCAGGCCTTGTCATACGCCGCGTCGGCCCCTTCTTCGTCGATGAACGCGTTGGAAACCACCTTGATCGTGTTGGTGATGTTGTCAAAAATGAGGATCGTGTCTGTCAGCACAAAAAAAGCATCCGGCGCGTTGAGCTCGTCGATGGTGGTTTCGGGCATTGTTTCGAAAAACCGGACACTGTCATATGAAAGATAGCCGACCGCCCCTCCAAAAAACCTGGGCAACCCGGGCGTGGTGACAGGTTTGAAAGAGGACATGATCTTTTTAAGCTCGAACAGGGGGTCACCGTCGGCTTTGTATGTCTCGGACCGGCCATGCCTCAGAAGGGTGACCGTATCACCGGTATAGGTAAAAACGCAGGCGGGGTCTGCGCCCAGGAAGGTATAGCGACCCCATTTTTCTCCACCCTCCACCGACTCGAGAAGATAGGAGTATCGAGCGCCCCCAAGTTTTATATAGGCCGACACTGGAGTTTCAAGATCGGAAATAATCTCCCGGTAAACAGGAATCAGGTTCCCTTCCCTGGCAAGCTCGGCGAACCGCTGTCTGGTTAACGAATACATTATAGTTTATTTATAATCCAGCCCGCACCCGCCGGCGCGGTTAAATATGTTAATGAAACCAGCAAACGAAATTTCCCTTTCCAGATTTTATAATCCGCGGTCAATGTATCCATGGGAATGTTCAGCGCCCTGTATTTTATAAAAAACTCGTACACCACAGACAACGCAAGCCAGCTCGCTCCCGCCTCCATGGCGCGCGTCTTCCAGAACTCTCCCTTGGTCACCCATGCAAAACCGAGCGCCAAAACAAATATGACAGGGATGATAACGTAAATCTTGTAAATATGCGTGGCGTATTCTCCATAGCGGGGTGTCACATAGGTGTCCGCCAAATAGCCATTGATAGCCGAGGCCATCAGCGTGACAACCCAGACACCGATTATCATGGCGGGTATCAAGAGATCACTCTTCTTTGCCATGGTCTGAGTTCGTGTCGTATACCACGTCAACCAGACAAAGCCCCTCCGGCGGGGCGCAGGGGCCGGCCCTCGTCCGGTTTCGCTCATTCAGGATCAAACGGACATCATTTCCGGTTATTCTGCCCCGGCCGACTTCAACCAGCGTGCCGACTATGTTTCTTACCATCTGCTTTAAAAACCCGTTCGCGGTAAAGATAAAAGTGATTATATCACCATCCCTCGCCACATCGGCTCGTATAAGTGTCCGGACGGGGCTTTTCGCCGCGCAACCGGAGGCCCGGAAAGATGAGTAATCGTGCTCGCCGACCAGGATGTCCGCCGCTTCACCCATCATCTTTTCGTCCAGCCCGCTCCGGTATAGCCAAACCCTGCCATGATCGAAAACAGAGGGTCGCCTACTGTTCAGAATAGTGTATATATACGTTTTTTCCCTGGCGGAAAACCGGGCGTGCCAGCCGGACGGGACGGTGATGATATCCAGCACACCGATATCGTCAGGCAGAACAGAGTTCATCGCCCGCATCAAATCGGTATCGGTGATTCTGGTGGTCACATCCGCGTGGGTTGGTTGGATCCGGGCGTGAACTCCAGCGTCGGTCCTGCCGGAGGCGGTGATGCGGACGCGGGTTTTCAGGATTTTCCCGAGCGCCTTCTCGGCGACCTGCTGAATGGACAGGGCGTTATCCTGCCACTGCCACCCGCAGTAGCGCGAGCCGATGTATTCGAAATCGATGCGAATTCGACGCGCCTTGGGGCTGGTCAATCTAGCTGGCGGGCGTAACGGCATCTCGTAAAACGATTCGTGATTTCATGATCGCTTGCGCCCTCAGTTTTCAATCAGCTCTTTCAATATGGATCCGGTATACGATTCCTTCACTTTCGCAACTTCCTCCGGCGTGCCCTGCGCCATGATTCTGCCGCCGCCGTCGCCTCCCTCGGGTCCCAGGTCTATGATGTGGTCCGCGGTTTTAATAACGTCTAGGTTATGCTCTATGACGACCAGCGTATTGCCCGATTCCGTGAGCTGGCCCAGCACCTCCAAAAGCTTTTTAATATCCTCGAAGTGAAGCCCGGTGGTGGGTTCGTCCAGTATATAAAAAGTCCGCCCCGTGGACCGTTTTGATAGTTCCTTGGACAGCTTCACCCTCTGCGCCTCCCCGCCCGACAACGTGGTCGCAGACTGGCCCAGCTTTATATACTCCATCCCCACCTGGTTTAACGTGCTCAGGATTTTTTCTATACCGGGCTGGTTTTTGAAAAACGCCAGCGCGTCTTCCACAGTCATCTCGAGCACGTCGGCTATCGATTTGCCCCTGTACTCCACGTCCAGCGTCTCACGGTTGAACCGGCGGCCATCGCACTCGTCGCAGGTGACGTAAACATCGGGCAGAAAATGCATCTCGATTTTTATTATTCCGTCACCCTGGCACGCTTCGCACCGCCCCCCCCTGACGTTGAACGAGAACCGTCCCGGCCGATAGCCACGCTTGCGGGATTCGGGCAGCTTCGCGTACAGATCGCGTATCATGTTGAACACTCCCGTATAGGTCGCCGGGTTGGAGCGGGGCGTGCGGCCTATGGGGTTCTGGTCTATGTCGATCACCTTGTCGATATATTCAAGACCCTTGATGGCTTTGTGCGCTCCCGGCTTTTCGTGGCTTTTCCAGAAATGCGCCGCCATGGCCTTGTAGAGTATGTCCAATAAAAGCGTGCTTTTGCCGGAGCCGGATACGCCGGTAATGCAGGTGAACACACCCAGAGGTATTTTTACATCTATGCCGGCCAGGTTATGCTCCGTGGCGTTTATTATTTCGATGTTATGACCGTATCCCTTCCTGCGGCGCGTGGGTGTTTCGATTTTCTTTTTCCCGGAAATATAAAGCCCGGTAAGAGAATCACGATTTCTCATGATCTCGCCCGGAGGTCCTTCGGCCACCACTTTCCCGCCGTGGGTTCCCGCTCCCGGGCCGAGGTCCACCACATGGTCGGATTGCATAATCATGTCCTTGTCATGCTCCACAACGATGACGGTGTTACCCAGGTCGCGAAGTTTGAGCAGTGTGTTAATCAACCGCCGGTTGTCGCGGTGGTGCAAGCCGATGGACGGTTCGTCCAGGATGTAGAGGACGCCGACCAGGGACGACCCGATCTGCGTCGCCAACCGGATCCGCTGGCCCTCCCCTCCGGAAAGTGAGACCGCCGGCCTGTCGAGAGTCAGATATTCCAGCCCGACGTCTTTGAGAAATCCGAGCCGCTCCACTATCTCCTTGATGATCCTGCGTCCGATATGGAGCTGTTTTCGGTCCAGCGAAAGATGGTTGAAATGGTCCAGCGCGTTCTTGACTGAAAAAGCGGAGACTTCCATGATCGACCTGCCGCCAATGGTGACAGCCAGAGCCTCGTCCCGAAGCCTTTTGCCATCGCAACTCTGGCACCGTTCCCGCCGCATATAATCCTCGAGATCCATCCGGACACTTTCTGAATCGGTTTCCACATAGCGCCGCTCCAGGTTCGGGATGACTCCCTCGTAGGCGCCCTTGAAATAGTGGCGCCGGTTCTGTTTTTCATAGTAGAACTTGACATCCTCGCCATCCGATCCGTAGAGGATAATTTTTTGTGTCTTTTTCGAGAGCTTTCTAAAAGGAGTGGTCATCGAAATCTTGTAATGGGCCGCCACGGACTCGATCATCTGGTTGTAGTACACCGCCGTTTTGGAGCTCCAAGGCCGTATGGCTCCATCACGCAGGCTCAGGGATTGGTCCGGTACGACCAAATCCGGACTGATAACCTTCTTTACACCAAGGCCGGAGCAGGTCTGGCAGGCGCCGTGAGGGTTGTTGAACGAAAACATGCGCGGGGTCAGCTCCGGATAGCTGATGTCGCAATGGACACAGGCGAACCGCTCGGAAAAAAGAAGCTCGCTTTTGGAATTCACATCGGCCAGTACGACGCCTCCGCTCATGCCAAGCGCCAGTTCCAGCGAGTCGGCAAGCCGTTTGCGCAACCCTTTTTTAATGACAAGGCGGTCTATCACCAGTTCTATGGTGTGTTTTTTCTTTTTATCGAGCGTGATCTCTTCTCCCAGGTCGCGCATTTCCCCATCCACCCGGACCCGGACAAACCCCTTGGATCGGAACTGGTCGAACTCCTTGCGATACTCACCCTTGCGGTCACGCACCACGGGTGACAGGATTTGGATCCTGGACCCTTCCGGCGCCTCCATGATCCGGCTTGTCATTTGCCCCACGGTCTGGCTGCTGATCCGGCGGCCGCACTTGAAACAATGAACCTCTCCCACCCGCGCAAACAGCAACCGCAGATAATCGTATATCTCCGTGACCGTGCCCACGGTGGAGCGCGGATTGCGGCTGGTCGATTTTTGCTCTATGGAGATGGCGGGGGAAAGCCCCTCTATATATTCGACCTCCGGCTTTTCCATCTGCTCCAAAAACTGGCGGGCATAGGTGGACAGGGACTCGACATACCGCCGCTGGCCCTCGGCGTAGATCGTGTCGAACGCCAGGGAGGATTTGCCGCTACCTGAAACACCTGTGATAACCACCAGCCTGTCTCTCGGGATCGTCAGGTCTATATTGCGAAGGTTATGTTCCGCCGCGCCTTTTATTATGATCTGGTTTTTCATATCCTGGTACTATCGTAAACCCGGTATTGTAATAGGAATACGCTCAGGGAAAAACCAAAGATTATGAAACCGGGCGCTTTCCGACAAACCGGCGCCCGCGGCTTTTTCACGGCGCCAAACACGCCCGCTGGATCCGATGACGCGAAACGGCGCGCCGCAAAACCGGCGTTTCGGCCTATGCCGCGGCTATAGGCGTGGCGCCCCGCTCGTCGTGGAGGTTGACGGCCAGCGCTTTTGAAACACCCTCTTCTTCCTGGGTAATTCCATAGAGCCGGTCGGCGAAACTCATGGTTTTCTGGTTGTGGGTGATGATGATGAACTGCGTGCCGGTTTGCATCTCGCGGATCATGTCGCGGAACCTGACTATGTTCGCCTCGTCGAGCGGGGCGTCGATTTCGTCGAGCAGGCAGAAAGGGCTGGGTTTCGTCTGGAACACGGCGAACAGCAACGATATGGCGGTCATCGCTTTTTCACCGGCGGACAACAGGTTGATGCTCTGGTTTTTCTTGCCGGGAGGTTGCGCCATGATCTCCACCCCTGGCTCAAGTTTTCCCTCTTCATGGACCAGCCTCATCTGAGCCCGGCCCCCTCCGAACAGGCGTTTGAAGGTCGTCTCGAAGTTCCGGGACACGGTCTCGAACGTCTCCATGAACAGCTTCTGGGTGGTGGCGTTGATGTTCTCTATGGTTTTATGCAACGTTGCGATGGATTTGGCCAGATCTTCCTGCTGGGTTTTCAGAAACTCCCAGCGGCTGTTTACCTGCTCATATTCATCGAGCGCGCTCAGGTTCACGTCGCCTATTCTTGCAATCTCGCCCCGCAGGAAGTTGAGCCGCCTGGTCACGTCTTCGATGTCTACGCCTTCTGTGCAGGTCTCCTTGAGGTCTTCGAGCGGGATGTTAAACTCGGCGTCGGCTTTTTCGATTATGTTCTCGATACGCATTTCCGCTTCCGATCTTTTCAGCGACACGTCCGATATCTGCGGCTGGACTTCTTCCAGCGTTTCCTGAAGCTCGGCGATTATACCTTTGAGGGTGGACGCCCCCTCACTTTTTTCCGTCAGGGAGTCGGAAAGGGCGGCGATTTTTTCTGACAGCATGTCTTTACGTCTGGCAAGCTCCACGTTTTCCTTCAGGATGGATTCGATGGAGTTGTTCATCTCGTTTCGTTTAACCTCCGATTCGCGGATGGAATCTTTCAGCCTCTGTATCTGGGTGATAAGGCCGGCCTTGATAGCCTCCAGGCGTTTGATGTCCATATTCAGGTTTTCATGTTTCCCCCGAATCTCGGTCACCTCGAGCTCCATTGCTTTAAGCTTTTCGGAGGCCTCGTCAAGACTGCGCCTGGTCTGCCTGCACTCCTCCTGTTTTTGCTCGTTATCGGTGTCCATGCTGGATTTAAGCTTGGTCAATCCTTCGATGTCCGACACGAGCGAACCGAGTTCGTCGGAAAGGGAATCCCTTTCGGCGGAGAGTTGGGCGGTTTCCCTGTTTACGCTATCGAGCGATTCTGTCATGCGCGCAAGGTCGGCCTCCGCCTTCCTGATTTCATTGTTCAACCCCAGAATCTCAAGCTCCAGCTCTCGAAGACTCCCATCCGCGCCCGTCAGTTTCCGCTCGCAGGACGCCTTTGTGTTTCTGAGCGTGTCACGAAGGGATTGCGCCTCTTCTTTTTTCCGGTCAAGCTCGGCGATGGACTGGGCCAGCTCTTTGATTATACGTTTACGTGAGACTATCCCGGCGGCTCCTGATATTCCCGATCCGCCTGTGATAAATCCGGCATGGTCGATCACTTCACCTTCAAGGGTGACCACCATATACGCACCGGGGCGCTGTTTCCATATTTCTATCGCTCCTTTAAGATCACGAGCGACAAAGGAGCCGGACAAAAGCTCATGAACGCCGGAGACGAGCGGGTTGTCGAACTCAAACAGCTCCGAGGCGCGGCCAACGAGCGCCGGGTGGTCAGGGGCCGGCGGGGCGTTTTTTCCTGCAGTCATGTCCGAAGGGGCGAAGCTTGCTCTTCCGAGGTCGTTGCGTTTCATCATTTCTATGGCTTCGACGGAGTCTTGCGACGTATCGATGACAATCGCCTCCAGTCGCGACCCGAGCACCCCGGCCATAGCTGTCTCCAGCTCCGGTTTGGATTTTATCCCGTCGGTGACGAGACCTTTTACGCCGGCCAGGGATTCGGCCCCCTCCTCCTTGAGCTTCATCAGCTTGCGGACACCTTCTCCATACCCCTCGAAGTTGAGTTCAAGCTCCTGCAGGGATTCAAGTCTGGATCCGTCCTTTGTGATCATGTCCAAAACGCTCCGCAGGTCACTCTCCGCGGTTTCCAGTTTTTCGCTGGTTTCGGCCATATGCGATTTTATGGTTTCCCGCTCCTGGATCTCCTGTTCCTGCTTCATCTTCAGCTTCGACAGCCTGTCAAGCAACCCGCTTTTTCGCTCCTGGACGGCGGCGGTCCCGCTGATCAGCTCCTGCTTTTTTTCCGACAAGGTGTTCAGCCTGGAGGCTGACATCTCCAGCCGCGCGTTGATGGAGCCATGGTTGTTTCTCCTGCTTGATATGTCCTCCAGGATTCTCAGGCTGGCCTGTGTCGCTCTGTCGATCTCCTCTTGCTGTTCGGCCAGCAGTTTTTGCGTCATTTCCAGCTCGTCCCGAAGAGAGCCGCTCAGCCTCAGCTTGCCGCCGATTTCCTCATTCGACTTTTCAAGCTCCTTGCGGCGCTCTTCGATCTGGGTGTCGGTCTGCGCGATCTGCCGTTCTAGAAGAGTGATTTCCTTATCTGCCTTCAAGGATTCTTCGGCGAGCTCTTCTATTTGCCTGACCAGAAGCTCCCGGTGGTGTTCATTTTTTTCGATGGAGGATATTGCGCTCCCCCTCTCCTCCTTGTAGGCGGACGCGGATTTTTCCTCTTTTGAAATTTCAATATTCAGGCTTTCGAGGTTGTTTCGCTTGGTTGAAAGCTCGGCCAGCAACCCCGCCTCACGTTCTCTTAGCTGTTCGAGTTGGTCTGCCAGATCGATGGACATGTGGGTGTGGCTCGTATACTCCGAAGCGAAATGGATCAACGCCGCTTCCCTTATTTCCGTCCGGAACGACTTGTAGCGCTCCGCTTTTTTCGCCTGGCGGTTAAGGGAATTTCTTTGCCGCTCCAGCTCTCCGAGAATGTCCTGTATACGCAGCAGGTTTTGCTGGCTTGCTTCCAGCTTGTTCATGGCGGCGTGGCGGCGCACCTTGTATTTCATTATGCCCGCCGCTTCGTCTATGAAGACTTTCCTGTCGTCCGGCTTGGAGTTGACTATACGGTTCACCTGACCCTGCTCGATTATCGAAAGCGTCCGGGCGTTTATTCCGGTGTCCAGAAATACGTCCACTATGTCCTTCAGGCGGCAGGGCACCTTGTTTATCATGTATTCGGAGTCGCCGTTGCGGTAAAGCTTTCGTGTGACGGTCAATTCCTCGTATTCGGTGTAAAGTTGCGACGAAATGGTCCCGTCGATGTTTGATATAGTAAGGGAAACTTCCGCGAACCCGGTCGGCTTGCGGGTGGATGACCCGTTGAAAATGAAATCCTCCATTTTCGCGCCTCGCATCGATTTGGCCGACTGTTCGCCAAGCACCCAGCGCAAGGCGTCGGCGATGTTGCTCTTGCCGCATCCGTTGGGACCTACGATGGCGGTGACGCCCGGTTCGAATGTCATCGTGGTTGCGTCTACGAAGGATTTAAAACCACGCATCTCAACGCTTTTGAAGTACATATGATATCCCGGAGAAAGGATTATTGTAAATTCCGGTCAGGCTACCATGCAAAGGTTTATGAGTAAAGGATAAAATACATCATATAGTGTATGCTTAAATTTCTGACGCCAGATAGTGTATATGTGCAATATAGTTGAAATATTTCAACTTGTGCCTATTCCAGGTTGTGTGTCCAGCCATAATTATCTATGTCCAGATCGGCTTCCTGGTGATCCAGAATTCGAAGGCTCGGGGCGCCTTTGCTGGTCGCTCCTATTCTGGTGGCGGTTATCCTGCCTGATTGGATGAGCCGGTCCAGGCTGGCCTGTTTTGATGGTGGAACCGTGAACAGCAGTTCATAATCCTCTCCACCCCCGAGAATCCGTCTCCAGGCGGTTTCGCCCTTTTTCGCCACGATTGCGGCTGACTCTTTTGACAACGGAAACCGGTCGAGTTCGATGGTGGCCCTGACCTTTGACGTGGTCAGAACCCGCTCCAGATCCATCGCCACTCCGTCCGATATATCTATCATGGCCGAGGCGATTTTCTTTGAGGCAAGCAGTTGGCCCCAGCCTATCCTTGGTTTCGGGCTGTCGTGTCTGGATATCAATTTCCGCTCTGCGGTGGAATAGCTTCTCCTTTTTTCACGCAGAAGGTCAAGCCCAAGGGCGGAGTCTCCCGGTGTTCCGGTCACATAAACCGCGTCGCCAGGTTTTGCGCCGGCCCTGGTCACACAATGTTCCGGCTTTACTTCACCGATAGCTGTCACGGTGAAACCAAGACCAGCCGGAGCGATGGTCACATTGCCGCCGATGAGGACGCATTTGCATGTGGCCAGAGCGTTTTTGAACCCTTTCAGATACGCTTTGATCCAGCGTTTGTCGACAGAGCTTGTTAAATTCAGGTTCAGCAACGCATACCGCGGCTGGCCACCCATAGCGGCGATATCGGACAGGCTTACGGCGGCCGATTTTTCGCCAAGGTTCCCGGGCTTTGCCCAGTTCAGCTCAAAATGCGTGTTTTCGACCAGTGTGTCTGTTGAGACAAGGGTTTGATGACCTTTGCGTGTGTTGAAAGAGGCGCAGTCGTCCCCGATACCTATAGACAAGTCATCATCATCCTGGTTGAAATGTTTTTTGATCCATTGGACGATCTCCCGCTCTTCAATACCGTTTATTTCGACCATTTACATCCCAGAGTTGTCGACATGGCGAATAATTTTTATTTATTTATTTTGAACACTTGCATGGTTGACATCAAGTAAGATGATTGTATACCCTTATGCGTTATGAAAGACAGCGCTTGGGCGACATTAGACGCGTATCTTTTCCGAATTGCAGGCATGGCGCTTGGTATAGCCGGGTGTGTTGGCCTGTTGTCAAACAATCCTGCAGACGAGCTTTTTTCCAACCCGTATGGCTTGGCTTTTCTTGCCACATTCGGAACCCTGGGTGTCTATTCCACCATAGCCATTGCCATGGATATTTTTGCAAGTCCGGATGCCGTGAAAAAGGCCGATTCAGATTAACCTGACGACAATAAAAAAACCCGTGGAAGCGAGGGGGGGGAGCTTCCACGGGTTACTTTACAAAGCCCCGAGCCTTTTATGGGGGAGGAAGGAAGCTCGGAGCCTCATAACTGTATTTGCGCTACTGTCAATACGTAGAAGCAACCTTTGTGCCAAAAATGCATATGTTGATTTGCAAGGAGTTAAAACCGAACCGGGAGGGGGTGTCGGTTTTTTCTGTCTGATATAATGTCAATTATGTCTGGAATAAGTACACAATATCAGACTGTCAATATATTGGATTTTGCTGGTGATAAATCCGCAAATCGAAAGCCGCGTTTGAGCAAGTTGATTTTGTACCTCGGTACAAACAATTGTTTTTCGCTGTTAATGGGAAACCGCCGCTGATTGCGCCATACGCCAGGTGGGGCCTAGATATAGCTCCAGATACACATCGAACACGAAAAAAGCCAATCCCAGGATAATCACTCTGCCCGGTTTTTTCCAGTCAATCCGCCGCCGTTCGAGCTTCATATAGAATACAGCCGCCAGACCCACGGTTTCCAGGGCGCCGCCGAACAATCTGGCGACAACCCATGGTTCCACCGCAAGGATTGTGGCGTTCCACCCCGCCCCCGCTCTTAGCGTCTCTCCCATGGACAAGGCCAGGTCACCGACAAACATCGCTCCGAGCGCCAGCGCCAGCGCTCCTCCGGAAATGACGGCCAGAACCCCGGTTTGCAAAAAATCGGCGGCCCGGCGCAGTGAAAGTATGACGGCGACATCCCAGAAGCCCCCGGCCATGATCGGCGCCCTCGCCTGAGCGATCTGCGGTCCCCCATATACCAGAGTCGTCACTGGGCGCGGGTTGATCGTGTAAAGCGCGGAGATGATTAAAAAAAGTAATAATCCCCATAACGCAACGCTCCAAAAGGCTTCTCCATATTTTCCCTGTCGGGCATAGAAGAACAGGACCACAAACACAGGAGCCGAAGATATAAAAGGTATGAACGGACCTGGCGCCAGGTAGGCCACAAGCAAAGATAACGGCGTGGTACCAAAAAGGAACCATCCGGCGGATCCCGCTTTAAACTCATCACGGAGCAGTCCCCGTATCAATGTACGTTCATCTCCGAGATCTTCACATATTTGCAGAATACATGGTAAGCCGATAAAGTGGATATTATCAGCCCCGGTATCCCGTCGAGAAAACCCAGCCTAAGAAAATACATCTTCACGAAAGTGGCCACGGGCCGGGTCATAATCGACGCCAACCCGGCCGCTTTATGTTTTGCCACTCTCTCTGTTGCGGCTATTTCTGTAAAACTGTCAATGGTGCGAAGATGGTCGGAGATAGTGTCGAAAGAAAGATGGAGCAGGTCGCCGCGAAAGTTACCTGTTTTCCCGTCGAGCCTGATTGTGTCATGCGGATTTTCGCCGGTCCACCTGCCCTTGTCTCGTTTGAAAAGGCGGATTCTTCGCGCCGGATACCATCCGCAATGGTATATCCACCTGTTGATATAAAAGACAAGCCTGGGCATGGCGTAACCGTCCGCCGTCGGATTTTCCACCGCGTCTATGATCTCATCCCGTAATTTTTCCGACACTCTCTCGTCAGCGTCCAGGCTCAGTATCCACTCACCCCGCGTCTGGTCTATGGCGAAATTCTTTTGTTGGACGTGCCCTTCCCACCTGTGGAACACTGTTCTTGCGCCCATGGATTCCGCGATTTCGACAGTCCTGTCCTCCGATCCGGAATCGACGACCACGATCTCGTCCGCAAAAGACAGGCTGGCCAGGCAATCGCCTATCTTGTCCTCTTCGTTGAGGGTAATGATCGCGGCGGAAAGTTTTATGCGGCTCGGTTCGCTGTGCGTGTTGCGGTTCATCGACTATGATCCGGGCTGTTCATCCAGCCTTTTAGCCTCCTCGATCAGCATTATAGGAATGTCGTCCTTGATCTCGTACAACAGACGGCAAGCGCCACAGACCAATCCATCCTCTTTAGCTGTAAGCTTCAGGTCACCCTTGCATTTCGGGCACGCCAGAATGTCCAGCAGTTGTTTGTCTATTCCCATTTTCGGTCGCTCCCTTAATTAACGCTCTGTTCAATGATTATAAACTCGACGCTCCCCCCTGGCCAACACAGACCCCGCAAGCCGGAGCGATTTGGAATGAGTTAACGCATTTTGGGGCGTGCCCCGGCCAAGGCGGCGCGATACACTGTTTCATGCGGAACACCGTGCCGGTAGGCGGCTTTTTTCACCGACTCGAATTCCGGAGCCTGTTTTGTCCCGCCTCCAGGTATGTGACCCACTTTTACCGCTATGGTTCCATACGCCGTTTTTACTTTGACAATTTCTCTCGGCAGACTCACCCTGTCGACTTCGCGTCGGCGGATTCCCAGCGTGGGTGTATGGATAAAAAGTATCCGCTCCAGCTCAACGGATTTTCGCGGGGAGCAAAGCACGGTCAGCACGTTGCCCGGACGCCCCTTTTTCATTATCACAGGGGCGATGACCACATCAAGCGCCCCGGCGGCGAAAAGCTGGTCGGAAACCACGGAATACGTCTGCGGGTTCATGTCGTCGACGCTGGTTTGAAGCTCGATCAACCGCTCCTCCTTTAAGGAGTCGTCCGTCTCACCGATGAAAATCCGGAGGATATCTGGCCTGTCCGCGAAGTTTTTATCGCCGGCTCCGTGCCCCACCTTGTTTACCTTCATCGGGGGTTGTGGGCCGAATTTGCTTGCCGTCGCTTTCAATATGGCCGCTCCGGTCGGCGTGGTTAATTCCACCGCCGGCCCGTCTGCGTAGGTGGGCGCCCCCAGGAGTATAAGAGATGTCGCCGGGGCGGGTACGGGAAGGGTTCCATGGGCTGTGACAACGGAACCGGAGCCTGTGTTCACCGCCGAGGAGCAAACACTGTCGATGCGGAAATAATCAAGCCCGATGGCCGCTCCGCAAATATCCACGATCGAATCGACGGCGCCGACCTCGTGGAAATGAAGTTTATCAACATGTGTGTCATGTATGCGCGATTCCGCCCGGGCGATTACATCGAAAATATCAAGAGCCTTTCGTTTCACGGTGTCGGCTAGGCGGCTTCGCTGGATAAGTTTTACAATATCGGAATAGCTCCTGTGCCCGTGCGCCGCGGATTTTGCGATTTTTATGTCGACTTTTCGCGCAGCGATCCCGCATTTGCTTGTCCTGGTAGAGGAGAGTGTGTAGCCGCCCAGGTTCAGCTTTTTAAGCTCGGCCCGAAGCCGTGACAATGGCATGCCCGCGTCCAGCAACGCCGCAAGGGTCATGTCGCCGCTTATACCGCTAAAACAGTCGAAGTACGCTACTTTCAACGCGCGAATCTCCCTCGCCGGGTTGTCCTGTGTTCGCCGGCTTTTTTATAGTGGATTTTCATTCGCTCACCTTTTCCGGCAAGCTGTTTATCTTGTGGGCCAGCACGCCAGCTCCAAATCCGTTGTCTATGTTCATCACCGCCACACCTGCGGCGCATGAATTAAGCATGGCAAGAAGAGGCGCAACTCCTCCAAACGCCGCTCCATACCCTACAGAAGTAGGCACCGCCACCACGGGTTTGTCAGTAAGCCCCCCTATCACAGACGCCAGCGCCCCGTCCATTCCCGCTACCACCACCAGAACCCTGGCCTGTCCGAGCGTCTCCATATGGTCAAACAGCCTGTGTATGCCCGCCACCCCCACATCGTACAAGGTGGCGACCTGCGACCCCATAACTTGCGCCGTCACCGCCGCCTCCTCGGCCACCGGGATGTCCGAAGTTCCGGCGGACACGACAAGAATGGATCCTGTCCTGATGACCTTTTTTCGAGGGTCTATAACAATGGCCCGGGATCGCTCGTGATAGATGGCTCCCTTGGCGAATTTTTTGATTTTACCGAAAACGGCTTTGCTGGCGCGAGTGGCCAGGACCGGATGATGCTTTACCAGTTTTTTCGTTATGGCGATTATTTCCGCGTCGCTTTTCCCTTCACAATAGATCACCTCGGCAAATCCTTGCCGAAGTCCCCGGTGGTGATCGATTTGCGCGAACCCCAGGCTCTCGGTGGGGAAATGCCTGAGATGTTCAAGAGCTTCCCCGGGGGTTATATCCCTCTTGTAAAGCGTCTCCAGGATTTTTTCAAGCTTGCGGTTTGGCAATTAACCCCTCTTGAAACGGCTGGACATTTTGATGATGAACAACGACCGGCGCATCAGAATTCATCTCCGGCTTCCCGGCTCATAAGCCCTGTCACGGCTTGTCTGGGGTCCATCCCATCGTGGAGCACGCTGTATACAGCCGAAGCGATGGGCATTTCCACACCCCGTTCTTTCGCCAGGCTGTATACAGAAGCCGCCGTGGCCACACCCTCGGCCACGGCGTGCATGGAGTCTACAATCTCTTTTAGGGTTTCTCCCTTGCCAAGCCTCAATCCCACCATGCGGTTGCGCGACAAGTCGCCAGCGCAGGTCAGCACCAGGTCGCCTATGCCCGAGAGTCCGGCGAAAGTTCTGGCGTCGGCTCCCATGTTTACACCCAGCCTGATTATCTCCGCCAGGCCCCTGGTGATGATCGCGGCGCGTGTGTTGTGGCCATATCCCAGGCCGTCACTGATGCCGGCCGCTATGGCGATTATGTTTTTAAGCGCCCCTCCGAGCTCCACCCCCATGACATCGTCGCTTATGTAAAGACGGAAGCTCCGGGAGCTGATAGCGTCTTTCGCCACCAGGGCCGCGCTCCGGTCCTTTGAGGCGATAGTCGCCGCCGTTGGCACGCCCCTGACCAGCTCCTTGGCGAACGTGGGACCGGACAAAAAGCAGCATCGATTGGCGATGGGTCGCGGCAACGTATCGGCCATGATATCCACAGGCAGGGCGAGGGTGTCGTTTTCTATTCCCTTGGTGGCCGATACCACCACAGAGCCATCAGACAGGGAGCCGGCCAAGCTGGCCAGGGTCGAACGCATGAACTGTGACGGGGCGACAAAAACGACCACACGCCGCCCGTCAACCGCCTCGGCCATATCGTTGGTGGCGGTGAGGTTTTTCGGCAGGGTCACGCCCGGCAGGAACAGGCTGTTTTCAGAGCTGAAGTTTACAGCCTCGGCCACTTCTTTTTCCCGCGCCCATATTTTAGTCGGGGCGCCGGAGCTTGCGATCGACCAGGCCAACGCCGTTCCCCATGCGCCCGCGCCGATGACGGCTACAGGATCCTTGTCAGTCATGTAATAGCTCCTGGATATAAACCACTACATTATAACTGTAACCGTCGCGCAATCTGTGTGATAAAATTCAAATTTTGGTCATATATTATAAAGATGAAACGGGTCGGAATTACCACAACAATCCCATCCGAGATCATTTTCGCGGCCGGGTTTGTCCCGGTGGATCTCAATAATATTTTTGTAACAGACCTGAAACGCTCTTCGTATATCCAGGACGCGGAGGTGGCCGGGTTTCCCCGCACTATTTGCGGCTGGATAAAGGGGATGTACTCCGCCTGCCTCGACCACGGGATCGGCAGGGTTGTCGCGGTGACCCAGGGGGACTGTTCGAACACCCATGTGCTGATGGAGATATTCCGCATGCGCGATGTTGAAACAATCCCGTTCAACTTCCCCTTCGGACGGGACAGCGAGATGATGGCGCGGTCGCTGAAGCTTCTGATGGACTATTTTGCCGTGGACGAGTTTCAGACGGAAAAGTGGCGAGTGAAGTTGAACCGTATCCGGGCCAAGCTTCATGAAATAGACCGCATGACCTGGGAGGATGACAAGGTGACCGGTGAGGAAAACCACCTGTTGCTGGTGTCATCGTCCGATTTTGAATCCGACCCGGCCAGGTTCGAGTCGAAACTGGACCGGTTCATAAAAGAAGCCGCGTCCAGGGAGCCGATGGATCACCCGGTGCGCTTGGGCCAGATCGGCATACCACCTATCGTTGAAGGTCTCCATTCCTTTACCGAGTCGTTCGGGGCGAGGGTTGTATACAACGAGGTCCCCAGGCAGTTTGCCATGCCGTCGGGAGGGGAGACGCTTGTCGAGCAATACCTGCTATATACCTACCCCTACGATGTGGGTCCCCGGTTGGATGATATCGCAGAGCAGATAAGGCTCCGAAAAATCGACGGCATCGTTCATTATGTCCAGTCGTTTTGCCACAGGCAGATGGAGGACCTGATTTTTCGCGAGCGTCTCGGCGTGCCCATACTTACCATTGAAGGCGACACCCCCAGGGAGCTGGACGCCAGGACGAAAATCCGTATCGAAAGCTTCATCAGGATGATATTGGACAGAAAAGAGGCGGTCTTATGAACGCAACCCTTGGAGTTGACGCAGGGTCCAGGGATGTCAAGTTCGCCATGATCGGCCCGGATGGTGTGATATTGAAACACACCATCGACACTGTGCAGTTCTACATAAAATGCAGGGGCGACAACCGGCGGGTTGACCTTAAGAAGCTGGAGGCGGAGTCGGGCGCCTGCGGATATGAGAGGATCGTTGCGACCGGGTATGGCAGGAACAACGTCGAGATAGACAACTGCTCTGTCATACCGGAGATAATGGCCCACGCGAAAGGGGCCGTGTACCAGACCGGGCTGGCCGATTTTACACTGGTAGACCTGGGCGGTCAGGACACCAAGGTGATATCGGTCAAAAATGGGACCGTGGACGATTTTGTGATGAACGACAAATGCGCCGCAGGGTCCGGCCGTTACCTGGAGAACATCGCCAATACATTGGGTGTGTCCATGGACCGGTTGTCGGAGTGCGAGGACGACCCGCTGGTCATGTCCAATACATGCGCCATATTCGGGGAATCGGAAGTGGTTGGGTTGGTTTCGGATGGCGAGCCCCTGGAGAGGATATTGGCGGGAGCCAACCGGACAGTCGTCATGCGGCTGTTGCCCATGTTGGGGAAATTTCGGAACGACACCATCGTCACCACTGGCGGAGTGGCGAAAAACAGGGCCATACGGGCTATGATGGCCAGGGAGACCGGCGCGAGGGTGATCGCTCCCGAGGCTCCGCAATTGAACGGGGCCATCGGGTGCTGCATGTCCTGACAACGCGTTTATCGGCGATCGAGTGCGACATTACCGGATGGGAGATGAAAAATGACCATTGAAACGGATTTTGCCAGGTTGTTCAGATACAACTCGCAAAGCAACAGGAAAATTCTGGAGTTTATGCTGTCCGGCGATCCGGTCAACCCTCGCGCCGCAAAAATCTTCGCCCATATGATCGGCGCGGATAAAATGTGGCTCTCCATGCTGGAGCTGGGAGAAAAAGCTCCGGAGCCTGTGCTATGGCCCGACATGGCGCCGGAAATGTTTAAAGAAGAGTTGGAGTCTGTCAGCGGGCATTGGACCAGGTACCTGGATGCCGCTACCGATGAAACCTTAAGCGCCGAGATTTCTTATCTTAACATCAAGGGGCAGACAGTGCGCAAATCCGCCTCGGATATTTTGACATCGGCGTTGATCCACGCCTCTTATCATCGTGGCCAGGTCGCGATTCTGTCGGGGGGAGGGGAAAGAACGGCCCCGTTGATGGATTTTATTTTTTTCAGCGAATGATTATTTCAGATCGACAAACTTCATCCGCAGGTCATACAGGGAGTGGGAAATCAGGTTCTTCTCCTCATCGGAAAGGTTGCCCCTGGTTTTCTCCTCCAGCATAGCCAGTATGTCGATCGATTGCTTGGCAAGGTCCAGGTTGACCGATGTCTTGCCCGAGACAGGGTCCTGGAACCCGCCCATATGGTAGGCGGCGCTGGACGCCAGCGACAGGACGAACGTTGAGAAATTTATGGGAGGCGCGGAAGGTGTCTCTTGCCCGGGGTGGTCGCTGGCAGTGTCGGGAGATTCAGGTGAATCCTGCCCGGTCCGCTCACTATCGCCGGTTTCGTTGGAATCTTCGTCAAAATTCCGGCGCTTGTCCCTGAAAGAGAAACTCCCCCCGTTTTGCTCTTCTTCGCTCATCGCTGTCAGCTCGCAGAGAAAATATCGTCTTCCGTGGCCAGGATATCCGCCTGTCTCGGCTCTATCAGGCCCTCCGCGATTTCCTGCAGGGCGATATCTATCGGGTGGGCGTCTTCCACTTCCACAAGGGGGTTGGCCCCGTTCATGATCTGCTTCGTCCTGATCGACACCAGGTTGGCCAACAGATATTTGTAAGGCACTTTTTTGCTGGCTTCGTTGAAAAGCTTCGCGTTAAACATAAGTTGTGAACCTTTCGTGGCTAAATGTGATATTCGTGACCAGCGACACCTGACAGCGGCCGGTTATTGCTGAAAAACAGAGTTGTTTTTTTGCTCCGTCCGCTCCGTCGCCTCCTGGCATTCGATGCACAGAATCGAATAAGGTTGCGCCGCAAGGCGTTTGCTGGATATTTTCTCGCCACACTCGGCGCATTGGCCATATTCACCTCTTGTGATCCTTTTGAGCGCCTCATCGATATATCGAACCTCGTCCTGCCCTCTGCTCTTGAAGAGATAGGCCATCTCCTGCTCATAGGCGGATTCCGCTATATCCGCGTCGTCGCCATGACGGTATTCCGCCTTGTCCTTGATTTCCTTGTCTATATCATGGTCCGCTTTAAGCAAAAACGCTCTTCTTCTGAGCAGAAGCTTTTTTATATTCTGAAAATCACCCGATTTCATCGTCCTGGCTCCCAACTATCCATGTATCCCGCAAATTAGGTAAAATAAAACAACAACCGCTGATTTGTATGCCACGCGTATAAACTTGCCAAATTTCAATAATCTTTGATTATACCAAATTTAAATAAACGGGCAAGCAAATATTCCCGTCCAAAATCGGTTACAGGGTTGTGGCGGGCGTTTCTGTAAAATCTCAAGAGATTTTTTTGATCGGGCCGGATCGATTATTTCACCATTTTCGGCTGGTCAGGCTCTGCGATATCGCGCCTGCGAGGATATTATAAATCGGAGAAACTGTCATCGAACGGGATGGTATCCATAGGTTTTGCCTTAGGTTTGGGACCGCTCAACAGGCGGGGGCCCGCCATCGCGCTTGACTCTGGCAGCCGCTGGTTTATATCTGATGACGATCCCTCGACAAGCGCTGTCAGACCAGCGACCACTTCGTTGAGTTTGATCGCCTGGGCGTTCAGCTCTTCAGAAGCGGCCGCCGCTTCTTCGGCGTTCGAAGCGTTCTGCTGAGTTACCTGATCCATTTGGGCCACAGCCGTGTTCACCTGGCCAACCCCCTGCGCCTGCTCGTCGGACGCCGCCGCGATCTCCTTGACAAGGTCCATCACTTTTTTTGCGATATCAACTATTCCCTCCAGAGATTCGCCTGCGCGGGTGGCCACCTCGCTACCCTCATCCGCTCTTTTCACTGCGTCTTCTATCAGCGCCGCCGTGTCCTTGGCCGCCGCGGCGGAGCGTTGGGCGAGGTTTCTGACCTCCTCGGCCACAACCGCGAACCCTTTCCCATGCTCTCCGGCCCGGGCCGCTTCCACCGCCGCGTTCAACGCCAGCAGGTTTGTCTGAAACGCTATCTCCTCTATCACCTTTATGATCTTGGAAATCTCTTCAGATGATTTGTTGATGGTGTCCATGGAACGGAGCACGTCTTTCATGGCGCCGGCTCCCTTCTCCGCCTCCTCCCGCGAAGTGGTGGCAAGCGAACTGGCGTGGTTGGCGTTGTCGGCGTTCTGTCTGGTCTGGGACGCCATCTGTTCCAGCGCGGAGGATGTCTCCTCCAGCGCCGAGGCCTGCTCTGTCGCTCCTTCGGCCAACGACTGGCTCGACGAGGATATCTGACCGGAGGCGCTGACCACGTGAGAGCTGGTTTCAGTTAGATGTTCCACTATGCTTTTGATCGGAAGCGTTATCGCTTTTATCACCTTGTACATTACAAACATGATAATCACCAGCGCCAAAGCGTTCACGGCCATGGCGAAAGTTTTGGCGTTGGCGGCGCTTTCCATGGAATTCGCGGCGGTCTTTTGGATTTCACGGGCCGCGTTCCTGGACTTCTCTGAATGCGCCACGAAAGAGCGGAGCTTGGAATCGAATTCATTCAAGGTGTCACTCGTTTTATTCACTTCATCGAAAGTAAATTCAGAACCTTCCTTGATGGAACGGACAAGAGTCAGAGATTCACGTTTTATCCGTTCCAGGATGTCGTCGATTTCGAACAGCAGGTCCTCTGTATCCATGTCCTGCTCTTTTTGCAACGCGGCGAAGCTTTCCACGATTTCTTCAAACATTTTTTCCAGGATGGCCATGTCTTGGACGCCGGATTTTATCGCGGGAAGAGTTTTCTGCTTGATGGTTTGGCTCAGGTTTTGGGCCTGTTCCGCTGCGTCCCTGGTGTTTTTAGCCACTGCGCCGGTTTGCTTGTCTACGTTTCTGGCTTTTTCCTCGATAACGTTTATGCTCGAGGACATCCTGTTGAGCGAGACCCATGACACGGCGCCAAGCGCAAGGTTGGCCAACAGCGACAATCCGAACCCCAGGATGAGCATTTTCCGGACGCCCAGCCTTTCCAGAAAAGACGCTTTCTTCTCGCTCATAACCCTTCCCTAGCAAGCGCTCCGGCAGGTTTTTGAATCTTTATTTTATAGACGTCTCGTACATTTTGACGGCCTTGTTCATCTCCTTCAGAAGCGGCAGGTTCAATTTGGCCGCGGCTTCCAAGTCCGCCTGGGGCACATCGTTTGAAGAGGAGGCGACCACCTTGTCAATTAAAGGTTTATAACCCTTCCATAGCTCCTCCACCTTGTCCAGCTGGTCCCGTATGGCCGGGTTTTTTGTGCCCGGAAGCTCCAGATCTTTATCTCCGTCCTTAAGCCCTTTTAATGTGCGGTTGAACAGAGAGGCGGTCGCTTTCAGATTTAACCTGTTACTATCCGGCTCCACGCCGTTAGCCAGTAGCAAAAGTTCCTTGGTCATCTTTTGGGTCAGCATCCGCTGTTTACCGGACAGGTTAATGGTCACCGCCATTCCCGGTCCCAACGATGAGCCGCCCGCCTTTTTCGCGTTGTTCTCGAACATTTTCACGCAACGGTTCATGTTTTTCAGAAGAGGCAGGTTATCCTTGGCGACTTTTTCCAATATAGCCTTTGAAGTGTCTCCACCCAGGACGGCGTCCACGTTCTGCTTGAATCCGGTCCAGAGTTTCTGCACTTTCTCAAGTCTTTTTACAATTTTTTCGTCTTCAGCTTTTACGAGCCCAAGGTCTGAATCACCGTTTATAAGCCCTTTCAGAGTTTTGTCAAAAAGCGCCGCTGTTTTCTTTAGATTCTCCCGATTTTTGTCCGCATCCACCCCTTTTGCGATAAGCAAAATTTCCTTGCTCATTTTCTGGGTCAGCATCCGCTGTTTGCCGGAAAGGTTTAGAATTACGGCGTATTCCTGTTGGGTTATCGAAAAGGAAACCGCTGGAAAAGCAACTATGGACGCCACCATGGCGCAACAAATGGTGATTAAGAAAAATCGAAATTCAGGCATGGCTTCCTCCCCTTGATTCTGGTCTTCAAATTTTTAAAACATCAGTCCTAAAACATCAGAAAGACGCAACGACCAATTGGGTTAAGTATGCTCTCTTACAAAAAATATAGCAACAATGCTATTTCCCCAAAATCACGCCCATCTGCCTGGTGAATTACGGAGATAAAGATTTCTTGATGGTTCAAAAAATCGCTTTTTCAATTGCTTTTATCAAATCAACCGTGGGCTGATATTCCCTGGTCAACCACTCGATCACGTTTCCCCTGGTCACTTTCGACGATTTGAAAGTTTTTGTTGCATGTAACCCCTTCATTTTTAGTAAGTTACCGTATTTGTGGCCAGGGTCGTATCCGGGCGGAACCCGTTTGAGCGACTCACCTCCCGCCACAAAACCGGTGTTTTCCGCTTTGGAAACAGCCTTGAAAAGCGCCGCGCCCCTTGTCGCCACATGTTTACGGAAAGGATCCAGCGATTCCCTGGCGAACATATATGCGCCAGACCCGATCAACACGGTTTCGGCCTCCAGATGAAAATATATCCCGGGACAGTCCAGCTTTTTTCCCGGCCCGACCCAGAGGAACGCTCCGGCGTGGGTTTTGTACGGTCTCTTATCCTTGGAAAACCTGGTGTCGCGGTATATCCGGAAAATGGAGCCGTTGACTTTCGGCTCATATTTCAGCCCCGGCAATCTCTTTGCCATGGCCGTGCCCAGCCCCATAACCAGCGTCTTGAGCGGTTCTAGCACATGGTTTTCATAGTCGGACCTGTGCGCCTCGAACCACGCCTTGTTGTTGTTTTTCTCCAGACCAGCAAGGAAGGTCAAGGCGCTATTGGGAAATTTGAACGGCGTCGCGGCGCCCTTTTTGGATTTCATCGATTCCTCCAGCGGTAAAAAAAGTTATTAGATCCGGATTGGAACCCGAGCGGCTCTATTGTAGTCCGGATTGGAAAAAGAGGTAAAAAAACGGTGGATAGCTGGGAAAAAGGAGCAAAGTTTTAATTAATTAATAATGTTTTGCTTCTGGCGCTACATGCACGATCCATCTTCGGCCATGCTGTTCAGATTCGGCTAAAGCTTCTGCCCAAAGCGGCAATCCGCCTTCTCCACGATTAATCTCTTGCCCTGGACCTACAAGGCAGACAAGACAAACCCAATT
>JAJRZK010000060.1 GCA_024275315.1 Nitrospirota bacterium | reverse complement strand
GGTGTCGTCGATGGCGCCTCCGATGTCCGTCCCGGAAGCGGGTATCAGCCCGACCCTGATGGTGTCTAAGAACATGCGGACGGCGCGGCTATCCAGCGTTAGCGGGCATTCGACAAAACTGGCCCCGGCAAAGGCTATCAGCCCGATCCGGTTGCCCTCCATTTCGTGTATCAACTTGCCCATCTCCAGCCTGGCGCGCTCTATCCGGCTGGGTTTGACGTCCCTTGCGGCCATGCTTTTGGATGTGTCGAGAAGGATCATCAGATCGATCCCGGCCTGTTTTACCATGACCGGTTTCACGCCATACTGTGGTCTGGCCAGGGAGATTATGACAAGCGAGACAGCGCCGAGAATCGCCGCCAGCCTGACCTTACGGCGCAGGCGCCCTCCCCCCGCGACAAGCCTTCCGGATATGCCGGGTGACAGGAACATGTGAAGCGATTCCGCGCTTTTCCTGGCGCCCCACCACCACATCACCCCGCCCATGGGTACAAGAAAAAGTGCGTAAAGCCAGACAGGATCGTTGAACCTCATGGCGCCATCCTCCACCTTGTAGCCGGAATCGCAAGCTCCGCGGTCAGAGCGGCAAGAGCCGCCAGCGCCAACACGTAAAGCCAGACAGGATCGTTGAACCTCATGGCGCCATCCTCCACCTTGTAGCCGGAATCGCAAGCTCCGCGGTCAGAGCGGCAAGAGCCGCCGCCAGCAACCACATGAACCAGTCCGTGTGACGCACGTGGATGGTTGTTTTCATGTCGGTCTTCTCGAGCTTGTCTATCCGCTTGTAAATGTCGAGCAGCGTTTCGGAATCTTCGGCCCTGTAATACCTGCCTCCGGTGATCGCCGCTATATTACGCAACAGCTTTTCATCGATCTGGGTCCGCACCCGCACCTGCCGGGCGCCCAGGACGGGATCCTGCACCGTTTGCAGGAAGGTCCCCTCCCTTCCCACGCCTATGGTATAAACCCTGACACCTATGGATTTCGCCATTTTCGCCGCTGTCATCGGATCGATGGAACCCCGATTGTTGACGCCATCGGTGAGCAATATAGCGATCCTGCTTTTGGCGTCACTGTCCTTGAGACGGTTGGCGGCCGTGGCCAGCGCCATGCCGATAGCCGTGCCATCCTCTATCAAGCCGATATACGAGTTATCGAGAAAATCGAGGAGAATGGGATAGTCCAGCGTAAGCGGGCATTGGGTGTATCCCTGCGCGGAAAATACAACCAGCCCGATCCGGTCGTTTTTGCGTCCCCCGATAAACTCCACCAGTACCTTTTTCGCCGCCGCCAGCCTGTTGGGAGCAAGATCGGTGGCGCTCATGGACGAGGACAGGTCCAGGGTGAGCATGATATCTATCCCTCTTGATATGTACTCCTCCTCCCGAACCCCTGTCTGGGGCCGGGCTAGGGCGAATATGATAAGCGTGACAGCGACGACCCGGAAGATGAACCCGGCGTGGGCGCCCACCGGCCTCCCGTGATGGAGCAGGCGGGTTATCATCGCCGTGTCGGAAAAGCGGACGCTGTTGTTGAGCGCGGGTTTACTGGTGATGTAATGACGTATCCAGAACGGAAGCGCTGCAAGCGCCACGAGAAACCAGGGATCGGCGAACCTCATGCCCCCTCCTCCGCCTCCACCGGTTTTTCACTGGTCATCTCCACCCATTCCACAGCCATTGATATCGATTCCTCGGCGTGGGCGGCGGTGGGTTTGAACCTGGCGAATTTCACCATGTCGCAAGCCTCCAGCACCTTGAACAGCCGGCGGCGGGTTTCATTGTCGACAATATCGTCAGTGAACTGCGACTTGAGCTCGTACGTGGTTCTCTCCAGCGCCATCACGCCATACCTGTTTTCCAGGTATTCGCGGATAATTTCGGACACCAGGAAAAAATGCTCCTGGCAGCGGCCTTTGGAGCACAGGTTGCGGGCCTTGAGCCTCGACAGCTTTTCCAGCGCGATCTCGTCCGCCGGCCGGGGCGCAGGCGCGGGTTCAGAGATATTCCTCCGGCGCGCCCTCAGCCACCTGAAAATCAGATAAGCCAACACCGCCGCAACCAGCGCCAGCAACAGCGGGAGGATATATTTTTCATACCGCAGTCTGGTGGCGGCCGGGGTGTCGACATGCTTTACCTTTTCAGCCTGGGCCTTGTCTACGCGGACGGATACTATCTCAAAAGTGGCGGGCTCCGCCTTGCGGACCGACTGCTGGCCATCCGCGCCGGTTACGACAAACTCCTGCGCCGGTATTTCGGCCTTTCCAACCATGTACGATTCCACCTGGTAGCTGGCTGAGTGCAGGACCGCGCCATTATCCAGCTTTACGGGAGCGTCGATCCTGCGTGACAGTTGCTCCATCGCGTCGGGTAGCCCAAGCTTTTCGGGGAACGTGGCCGACTCGCCCGGCTTGAGCTCTGCGAGTATTCGCACCGTAAAAGGGTTTGCGATCGTGGATTTGTCCGGCGACACCGCGATTCTCCCCGCCTGGGCGCCGGAGCATACCGCCATTGCCAGCAATAAAGAAATTACCCGTATCATCTTCGCGTAAGCTTGCGTTCGCGCATCCTGAAAAACTTTATCAACGGATCGATGTACTTCATGTGGGTGTGAATCACCACCTGGTCCACGCCTGCGCTCTGGAAGAGTTTGTCGCGAAACTCGTTTTCGTATTTCACGGTCGAGGCGTATTCCTCACGCAACTTTTTGTTGGATGTGTCGACGACTATTCTTTCGCCTGTTTCGGGGTCGCACAGCGTTATATAGCCCGCGTTGGGCAGGGTTTCCTCCCTCGGGTCCACTATGCGGACCGCTATCAGGTCGTGCTTGCGGGCGGTGGCTCTCAGGGACTTGTCATAACCGCTCGCCCTGAAGTCCGACACCAGAAACGCTATGGATCTTTTTTTCACCACACGGTTAAAATAATCGAGCGCGACGGTTATATCCGTCCCCTTCCCTTCCGGGCGGAAATAGAGCACTTCGCGGATCAGGCGGAGCGCGTGGGATCTTCCTTTTTTCGGGGCGATGAAAAGCTCCACCTTGTCCGTGAAGGCTATCAGCCCGACCTTGTCGTTGTTCCTTATGGCGGAAAAAGCCAGCGTCGCGCAAAGCTGGGCGGCGATCTCGGATTTGAATTTTGCGTCCGACCCGAAATCACCGGAGGCGGAAAGATCCACAACCATCATCATGACAAGTTCCCGCTCCTCTTCGTACACCTTGATGAACGGTTCGCCTGTCCTGGCGGTCACGTTCCAGTCCATAGCCCGGATATCGTCGCCCGGCTGGTATGGGCGGACTTCGGTAAACTGCATACCGCGGCCTTTGAAGATGGAATGGTACTCTCCCGAAAAAGTGCTGTTGACCACTTTTCTGGCGCGGATTTCGATATCCCGGATTGTTTGCAATAGCTCGCGGGGCAGTGTCATGTTTCGATCACCTGTGCAAACGGGCGGGTTTACGGAACTTCGATCGTGTCGAAAATGCGGGTAACCAGATCTTCGGATGTTATGTTCTCCGCGTCCGCCTCGTATGTCGGTATGACCCGGTGGCGCAGTATGTCCATCCCGGCTTTTTTTACGTCGTCGGGGATCACGTAGCCGCGATGAGCCAGGAACGCGTTTGCCTTCGCGGCTTTTGTGAGATAAATGGACGCCCTGGGCGAGGCGCCGTATTCGATGAGGTGGCCGATGTCGAGCCCATAGTCGGAAGGGGCGCGGGATGCGTTTACGACATCCACGATATACGCGATGATCCTGTTGTCTATATAAATCGGATCGATGGCTTTTCTGGCTTCGACCAGCAGGTCCGGCGTTATCACCGTTTTGACTTTCTGGACGGAGCCTGATGTCATGCGGCTTACGATTTCCATCTCGTCTTTCTTACCGGGATACCCGATCTTGAGTTTCATCATGAACCGGTCCACCTGCGCCTCGGGCAAAGGATAGGTGCCCTCCTGCTCAATGGGGTTTTGGGTGGCCAGCACGATAAAAGGCCGCGGCAGATCGAAAGTTTCAGAACCTATGGTGATCTGTTTTTCCTGCATCGACTCCAGCAACGCGCTTTGCACCTTGGCGGGAGCGCGGTTAATCTCGTCGGCCAGGATAATGTTGGAGAACAGCGGCCCTTTCCTGGTGGAAAACGATCCGTCGCGGGCGTTGTATATCTCCGAGCCGGTAAGGTCGGCCGGAAGAAGGTCGGGGGTGAATTGTATTCTTTTAAAATCCAGGTCGATCACCTTGGCCAGCGTTTGTATCGACAAGGTTTTGGCCAGGCCCGGAACGCCCTCCAGCAGAGCGTGCCCGTCGCACAGCAGGGCGGTTAACATGCCCTCCATCATCGCTTCCTGGCCCACGATCACTCGTCTGATTTCGTAAAACAGGTCTTCGACGAACGCCGATTTTTCCCGAACAAGCTCGTTAACGGCTTGGATTGATTCGTTCACTCTCAACTCACCTCCAACATTTCAAGAACTAGGGTTGCGTTCAATTGACGCCAATTATAACCCATACCACTTTCTTCTGACAGTCCCCGCCAGGGTCATGCGACCCGGGGGGCGTGCGCCCCTGGCAAATGGGTCGTGCGACCCGGGGGGCGTGCGCCCCTGGCAAATGGGTCGTGCGACCCGGGGGGCGTGCGCCCCTGGCAAATGGGTCGTGCGCCCCTGGCAAATGGGTCGTGCGACCCGGGGGCGTGCGCCATAAACCTGTACGACAACAGCGTACCCGTTCCGGGTGGCGTGGGATCGGGTGTTCCTGGCACGGGTAAATAGCCGTGGGAATCGCGGCTGATTCAAACCGGGGAAAGGATTTCGAAAACCCCTACAACCCGCCGGTGACTTCCAGCGTGGCTCCGGTTACATAAGACGCCTCGCGGCTGGCCAGAAACATTGCGCAATGGGCCACCTCCAGCGGTGTCGCAAACCTTCGCATGGGAACCTGTTTCTTGTACGCCTCCACCTGCTGTTCCGGCAGGTCCCCGATAAACGCGGTGTCTACGAACCCCGGGGACAGGCAGTTGACCGTTATGTTTCGTTTGGCCACTTCTTTCGCCATGGACCTGGTGAACCCCACCTGGCCCGCCTTGCTGGCGGCGTAGTTCGCCTGGCCCGGCATGCCCATGTGGCTTATGGGGCTGGTTATGTTTATGATCCTGCCATACCGGTTGCGTATCATCGCCTTCACGGCCAGCTTGCACATGTTGAAAGTGCCTCCCAGGTTTATCTCCAGCACCTTTCGCCAGTCTTCACTCCTCATCATGCCCACCACCGCGTCACGGCGAACACCCGCGCAGTTGACAAGTATCTCCAGGCTCTTGCCGGAGGCGGCGAAGATTTCCTGAAACGCCTCGCACGCCGAATAGTTCGCCACGTCCAGCTTCACGGTTTCAAGCCGATCGGCGGCGGGTTTGTTGGCGTTAAGAAGGTCTTTGGCGTCCCGATCGTTATGGGAATAGATTGCTACAACGTAAGCGCCCGCCTCAAGCAAAGATTCCGTTATCGCACGGCCGATACCCCTGGCGCCACCTGTGACTATGGCTGTCTGTCCGCTGAAATCGTACATTTGAATTTCGGTAAAATTTTCCAGATATATTACACGGATGAAAAATTATAAACGATTGGCAGGGGCAGGTGGACTATTTATCGCACCGGACAGATGATCATTCCCGCGAGGTTGCAACCGAACCTTTACCGGCTCTGGTTGTTTCTTCCAGGGTCGCAAGGTACCTGTCGGCGTCGTTGGCCACTATTACCCCATAGTTGGCCGCCCCCAGCCAGCCGGACATGATGATGGCCACAGAGCCGGTGTGGAACAGTCCCGGCGCAGCGTCGCATATCCCGCGGCTGATTTTGAGCCCTTCGAATTTCGTTCCGAACGACGACCCTCCCTCATGGAGCGTGTATCTTTTGAACGTCCGGGGCGTGGCCACTTCTATGTGGTCCACCTTGTCCCTTACGCCGGGAACATATTTTTCGAGCGCGTCAAGGGTGGTATTCGCCAGGTGTTCTTTATCGGCGGCGTATTGCTGATCGGTAAGGTTTTCCCAATCTTCGTACCTGGCGTTGGTGGAGGCCACGATGGCGTAACGATCGTGCCCGGGACGGGACCGGGGATAGTAAACGGAAAAGGTTCGGCTGGTTACGTTCTTGGCAAGCATGAGATCCGTGTCGAGCTTGTCCGCGGTGGAAGTGAAAAGCAGATCACCGATATCGTCGATTTTTTCATTTTTCTTGATACCGATATAGACCTGGCAGGAGCTGTTGTTTATCCGGACCGCCTCGGCTTTTTTGCGATACTGTTCGGGTATATCATCCTTGTCCAGAAGATCGAGTATGGTCGACTTGAGGTTGCCGTTGGATATGACGCAACGGGCCCGGATATGCTGTCCGTTGGCGACAACCCCCGAAACGCGCCCGTTGTCGAATGTCACTTTCTACACCAGTGCGCGGGTGCGGATATCCACTCCGTTGTTTGTCAGTTCTTCTTCCATCATCGATATTATCAGGTCTGTCCCGCCGGTGAATGTATAGACCCCCTTGCTCATGAAGTTGGAGAAGACGATGCTGTAGCTTATCGCGGGATCGTCGAGCGTGGAGCCGTTGGCGTAGGTGATCGGCTCCATAAGCAACCTGACGATGTCGTCCCTGCCGGGGAAGAACTCGTCGAACAGATCGCGGGTGGTCATGGTGTCATCGTCGGTGAAGCTCATCTCGCGGGTGGTTGCGAAAAACTTTTCGATCACGCGGTTATCCACCCCGAAACGCTCCGAAAGGAGCCTGGTGAAATCGTTTCTGTCGTAAGTGGTGCTGAAAGAGAACAGGGGGTTGTCGAACCTGATATCCGCGAGCTGGACGATGCGGTCTGTTATATCCTGGTTCCAGTATTTGCGGCATGTCTTTTTCATCCCGACCGGAAACCCGTGAAGCGCCACATCGAAAATGTGGTCTTTGCGCCTGAACCAGGCCGCCAATCCGCCGAGTTGGGTGTGATGTTCGAGCAACAGGACGCTGTGCCCCGCCCTGGCCATCCGGTTGGCGCAGGTCAACCCGCCCAGACCGGCGCCTATGATTATGCAGTCGTACCCGCTGTTGAGATTTTTCAGTCCTTTTTGGGTCATTGTAATATATTATGATTGTTGATTCACTATCCGGCCACACCGGCGCCAAAGCCGTAGTTGGCCATTTCCACTCCGCCGATCATGGCGCCTATGATGCCGAGAAACCCCTGGTCCGTTCCGCAAATATACAGGTTGTCCACGGCTGTGCGCCCGTCTCTTATCTTAACAGGCGATCCGTACACCGCCCCGTTTATATGCCCAGTGAACCGGTGCAACGTCCTTGGGGTGAACGTGTCGGTAAATACCATGCGCTCCATCAATTCCCGCAGGTTGAACGAATCGGCCAGAAGATCTCCAGCCACGTCCAGCGCCTTGTTACGCCACAATTCCTTCATCGCCTCATATTCCGCGTCGTCCACATTTTCCCAGTAATCGGGATTAGCGATGTTGGTAAACCGGATCATATCGTTTTTGATCGGCTCATCGTAGAGAAAATTGCCCGGAACGCATATTACCCCGCTGCGCACGTCCACCGGCTCTTCGGATTTCCGGTATACCAGCTTTTCCGAATCGTTGTAAAAAATAATCGTCGACTCCACCCCCATCTCGGCGGCGGGCCGGTCCAGAATCGAAATCGACTCCGCAAATGACATGCGGCCAGGCTTTATATCCATATCCGCAGGTTTTGATTCCGGACAAATCATAACCGTCTCTAAGAGCCCGGCGGAGGATAATATTACGTCGCACTCAATCCGCTCCCCGTCGTCCAGTATCACCCCCGCAACAGAGCCATTTTCCACCTGTACCCGTTTTACACCAGAACGCAATCTCAAGCGCCCCCCTCCCTGCTCAAACCGCCTTACCAGCAGGTCCAGGATCGGCCGCACCCCCTGGCGTGGCCTGGCGAATCCCTCTATAAAAATACTTTTGAACATCAGCGCGAACTGGGCGTAGTCCATGTCGTCTTCTTCCGGGTTGCCATAGTACATCAGGGGACACAGGATCATTTCGACAAGAAGCGGCTCGGTGATGACGCCGGACAAAACTTCCCTGGCGCTGGTTATATCTGTACGGTAACCGTCGCGGTACAACTCTTCGGCCATCAGGGCGAGCTTTAACAGGCCCCGCTCCTGGCCTTTGAAGATGGCGCTGGCGTTGGCGACGAAGGTTTTATAATTGTTGGTAAAATCAATGTTGACACCTGGAAACGCGATGCGGCTTGATCTCTGGGGAAAAAGACCCAGCTCTTCTTTGCGTATCCGGAGCCGGCGCAACAGGCGGGCCATAGGGGCGGACTTGGGCCATTTTTCATCATAGTTGGTGATGGCGTGCAGGCCGACATCCAGATCGTAACCGCCGGCCCTGTAGAAAGAGTTCAGCCCGCCAACCCTGTAGTGGCGCTCCAGGATTAAAGTCTTTTTGCCAAAGTGCGCAAGGCGTATACCCGCCGCGATGCCGGAAACCCCGGCGCCGATGATGACAACGTCGTATCGCAATACATTATCCAGATTAACATGGTGGAGGATATTAACTCCGGTTTCGCTTACAGGTCACAGACCTCACAGGTCGTAAACCTTTCAGCTCATCAGCCTATCAGGCCGGGCCCCTGACAGGCGCCCGGCTACAGGCTCTCCATTTTCGGCAGGAGATAATTGATGGTGCTGTTCATGGTCGCAAGTTCGCCATAATCCTTTTCCTGCACCTCCACTCTGTATTTCTTGCGCAGTTCCATTACGATATCCAGAAAATCCATGGAATCCAGATCTATCTGGTCACGAAGGGGTTTCTCAGGATCGATACCGGACAGGTCCTCATCCGGAACAATTTCCTTTATAATTTCAATAATGGCTTGACGAATTCCTTCTCCAGTCATTTACCTTTCCCTCAAACTCACGACTACATTTAATTGGTTATTATGGCTCAAATATATCTAACTTACAAACCGTTTTGCGATGACCACCGAGTTTATCCCGAGCATCCCAAACGAATTGTTCATTATACTTTCGACATGGCCCGCGTGCGCCGGTTTATCGATTACAAAGTTTTCGAGGTTGCATTCCGGATCGATATTGTCCAGGTTGATAGTAGGATGGACCTGCCCGTCATCGAACGACGGTATGTTCCCGGCAAGCTCCAGCGCGCCCGCGGCGCCCATGGTGTGGCCGATGAGGCTTTTCGTATTGTTTACGTATGGTTTTTTGTCTCCCGTGAAGACATCACGGATCGCCATGCATTCCTGCTGGTCACCCTGCCCGGTCCCGGTTCCGTGGGTGTTGATTATATCCACCTGTTCCGGTTTCATCCCCGCCCGTTCAAGAGCCAGCCTCATGCAGGCCGCCTGGGTGGCCGGGTTTGGCAGAACAAAATCGGTCGCATCGGAGTTGTGTGCGTATCCGGCGATCTCGGCGTATATCCTGGCCCCCCTGGCCAACGCGTCATCCAGCCGTTCAAGGATATAGACACACCCACCTTCAGAGACGACGATACCGTTTCTGTCAATGTCGAACGGGCGGCTGGCTTTTGTGGGGTCGTCATGCATGGCCAGCGCGTTCTGGCTGTTGAAGCTTGCGAATATGCCGAAGGTATGTATGCTTTCGGAGACTCCTCCCGCCATGGCCATATCCACCTCGCCCAGGGTAAGCATCTGGGAACCATAGATAAGGCCGATGTTTCCGGCCGCGCAGGCCGCGCCGAGGCACAGGTGCGGTCCTGTTATGTTCAGGTTGAGCGTCACCTCTCCCGCCGGGTTGTTGGCGACTGTGCGGGGGTTGTGATGGTGGGTCCAGAACTTAACGTCGTTATCATACTGGGCAAGGTTGTACACCTCGTTCTCGGTTTCAACGTTGCCATGTTCGGTGATGCCGATAAAAACCCCCACGCGGCTCCGGTCGGCCTCGTCAAGGTCGACGCCCGCGTCCTCGACGGCTTCGTTTGCGCAGTAAATCGAGATGGAGCCGGCCCGGGTGCCCCTGCGGGCCTCTTTTTTGGTTTGGTGTCTATACTGGTCGAACTTGCACACTCCAGCGGGCACAGGGGGCATGTACCGGGTGTCAAACATACCTATCCCCGATTCGCCATCCAGCAACGCCGACCGGAACTCCGCCATGTTGTCGCCGTTGGGCGCGGCAAGGCCGACTCCGGTTATCACAATTCTCGTTTTATCTTTCACCTGGCGCACAGCCCGCAATTACACATATAAACAGTTTTCTTCGTGTGGAATCCATGTCATGGAGGTTGTTATCCAATATCAGGACAAGCTGGCATTCTATGTTTTAAGCGATGTCAAAAGCAAGCGGTTTTCGGCGTCGGCTGTAAACAGCAACAGCCACCGATCTAGGTCGATGACTGCCTCGCAAGAGCGAAAAAACCGACGATACAGGCGTTCTACATATGCGGCCGTTGTGTCAATCCGAGGAGACCAACTCGGTTTCCATCTGGATTTCGTCGTTGTGAAACCGTATCAGCTGATCATTCAGAACAGTCATATACATTTTCATCACCACCTTGCGCACTATCTGCAAATGCATGTTTTCCTTTTCCACCGGCGTCAGCGTGCGGGTGGTGAACGCAGAGCAGTTATATAACAGGGCGTCTTCCGAATTTGCGACGGAATCAACGCGACATTCAATCTTATCTATTGTTTCTTTCGTGTTGCTGGCCTCAAGATACCGGAATTTGTCGCCGACGCGAACTTTTATCCACGCAGGCTGTTTTTTGAACGTCATGATCGCCTGAACCTCTTCCAGGCTGTTGATTTGCTTTTCCTTGACTTGTTGCAAAGCCTCCCAGCAGGAGGTAGCGTCTTTCTCCGCGATGGCGTAAAGATATTTTTCTATGACTTTTATCGGCTTTTGCTGCTCTGACCGGGACGGGTCGGCGGTAACGAGAATCAGGGCAAAAGCGAACAGGGTGATCAGCCTCATTATGCTACAGCTCCATAAATTGGTGGTACGACAACAGACACGACAGTTATTATAGTAATGGTGCAGTCTGCGCCGCATCCCGCACAGTAAAGCCATAACGAGCCGCTCTACTATATCTTAGCAGTGTTAAATGGCAATAGCTACAAAAAAATAATTATTGTCCCTGCGGGCGCCGAAAAAAAGCTCAATCACCTTCTCCGGTGGGGGTGTCCAGTTTCAACCCTTTCCGGATGGTCTCGACAGCCGGCAGAAACATGTCGTCATACCTGTTTTCAGAGTTGACGATCATCTCCTCGATCTTGTCCAGCGTCGAGCCGGCCAATTCGCGCACCATATCCGGCGTGATGACTTTCAGAAACTGACCCACTAAAAGCGGCAACATTTTCAATGCAAGTGTGTTCATTGTTTTCTCCTAAAGCGCCGGACGGCGATGCGCCGCGACATTGTCTGATACTTCCGTTATGGTCAACAAAAACTCTTTCTCGTCTCCCAGCGAATCCATAAACTCGGCGAACGCGGTGGAGCTTTCCCACACGCCCCACCTCGAACCTGTTTTCCCGTGTGTTTTCCCGAGAGCTATACACCCGCTCACATCCTTTGGGGTGTTGCCTTTGTGGAACAGAATAGACGTCCTGGAAGGGACATCTTTCACCCTGAACGTACCGCCGAATTTAACGCTGTGATAACGATCGCAAATGTACTCTCCCACAGGAATGCAACTCGTGTAAGGCGCGTTGTCCATCCACGGTTTTTCCACTGTGAAACATGCGAAGCCATTGGTCATCAGCGCCCCGAACGTGCCATAGGAGTCGGACTGGAACCGGATCAGATCGAACTTCATTTCCCCGCTCCCGTGAAAAACGTTTTTACGATGATCGGGGTGACGTCCCTGGCTCCGGTGGCGACCACCCACGCGCCGGCGATAATGACCGACATGCCGACCCAGGTGGCGATGTTGCGTATCCGCCCGAACCCGCGCAACGCATCGAGATGTGCGGGGGTAAACCCCTCCGGCCCGGGGCAGGCTTCAAGCTGGTCGATCCTCTCCTCCAGAGCCCTGTAACCGCTGTTAATGGTGTCTATACGGTCATGGATACGGAACAGGTCCTCCCGCAACTCGCGTCGAAACTCCCCGATCGTGGATTCAACTCTCCCCAGCTGAGCCATCAGTATTTCGTTCTCGCCCATGATTATCTCAATTCTCCACGATCTGACCGGAGCCAAACGGCCCCTGTCCGAAACCGGTCCGGCCAAACCCCTTGCGCACGGTGGAATAACGCCGGGCGTTCACCGTCACGGTCGATATGCGCCCATCGGCGGGGGAGCCGGGATACACCTCCACGGAAACAACCCGCATTTTCACCTGGTCAAGGTTGTCCAGGCCGGCGCTTACCTGCAGGATATCGTTAGGCTCTAAGCGAAGTTTCGCTCCCAGGGGAAAGGTCATCGTATAGTAATCGCTAGTCTCCGCGTGTTCGTTCAGGATTTCCAGCGCGTGATCCTCGGCGATTCGCCGGGTCACTCCCGCTCCCAGGTTCACCTCACGGCTCTTGACACCATACGCATCTACAGAACCCTGGTTTCTCATGGTCACCACAGCGCTTTTGCCCTCCTCGTCCACGTAACTTACAGCGACCTCGTTGATCACCGTTTCCGGCGCCGACCGCGACCTGCTGATCATAGGCAGGCCCTCCTCATCCGCCAACAATTCCTGCTCGGCAACCTGCGCTTCCGCCCCACCGGGCGCCGGTGGATTGGCGTTGTCATGGGTGTCTGAAAGTCTGACCAGGTCCCATTTGCCGGTGGCAAAATCCCTGGACAACATCGTGCTAGACTCACGGGTGACCATATCGGCGAACCGGCACACGGTCATCTGTTCGCCGATCCGGTACTTGAGTTGCGGCAGGGTAACATCATCAAAGCCGGAGCCCACCTGCGAGGCGGGCATCACCTGGGACAATATCTGTCCGGCCGTGGAGTTTGCGTCGCCGATTATCGCCGTCACCTGCGGCCCCTTCAGAGCCGATTCCACAGGTTCGTACTCTATTTCCAGCTCGACGCCGAGAACAATGACGCTGTTGGTGGCGGGCCAGACTGTTCCGGTGAACCAGGCTCGCATTGAATCCTCGAACCCGCCGAAACTTTCCAGATGGTTAAACGCGTCGGTGGTGACGTCACGGGACAGCTCGTATATGTTCCACATCCTGGGGTCGGGGCTGGTGGATGTGTACGGGAACCCGTTGTTGTTCGGCCATATTTCAGAGTCCGGCCCCTTCTCCTCTATCGCCAGCGACCATCCATCTCCCGATATGCCCGACCCGTCGGCCAGCTCGAACGAGGCGAAGCTGTACTCGCTCCCGAACACCCGGACATGAAACATACCCGTGGAGGTCTCCACCCCGGTGTAACGCATCACAAACCGGACAGAGGCCATCTTTACGCCGGGATACGGGTATCTGGGTGAATTCATCAAACCAAGTTTTGACGACGCGGGAGCGCCGCCGCCGGAAGCGGGCACGGCGAAATCGCCCAGAATACATGGGTTCTTGTCGGCGTTGTAACCGTACGGATTATTCGCGGCAAGCTGGCCGGCCCGCATCCACGTGTCTCCCTCGTTATAGGTGGGATGGACAGCCGTCCATTTGATCCGGCTCTTGTCGGGATTGCCGACCTTGCTTCTCATACCCTCCCCCGCCCCGCGAAGCCACGCTACTCCGAACAGGTCGTCGAACACGACATCGGACCCGGTCACCTCCGCGCCGTCCACGAACACCTTGCCGATGGAGTTACCGCTCCTGCCGGGGTTGTATCCATCTTGTAAGTTTCCAGTGTCCGACGGACCGTGGTAAAACTGGTACGCCGCTCCCCGGGGCGGTTCGTCCGTGGCGTAGGGACCCAGCCCCGACTCGTCCGGCCTGGGCCACAGCGCCGACCCGCTGGGCACGAACAGGGGCGTCGTCCCCAGCATCGGAGCGGGAACGTAACAGCTGGTATACCGGGAGACACTGCCGATGGTGTATACCCACGAGGCGCCGGAGGCGCCGCCGGGTGGCTTCACGATCGAAAACCGCCAGTCGCCCAGGTATATGTCGCACGGGGCGGGGACAGGGTTCGATTTGTTATACTCCCCTCCATCGGGAAAGGATATGTGGATCGAGTCGGCCCCGTAGGAGGGGTCGAAAAGCTCCACGGGACCTTCCACCCTGCCCACCCGCGCAGGACTGACCAAGGCGACCCCCTCGACCAGCGCACCGTCGCCGAACACAGCGGGTTTCCATTTTCCGACTGTCTCTTCCGGCAGTGAGCCCCACTGGTTCCGGGTGTATGTCCCCTTCAGGATCGAGCCCCAGGGGCAGTTTACATCGTTGAACCGGCCCTCTTTGGCCACTATGTCCAGCGGGCACACGGCGGGGGTTATGTTGTCGGCCAGTTCCGGCGCTCCGGTAATAACCGTCAGCAGGTCGTTGGCGTCCGCCCCGGACGGCTCCGTCAACGACGCTCCGGACAGCCACAGGTAAAGAGTCGCCGTCGAAGAGCCCGTATCGTATTTCCTGAAATACCAGCTTATGTTTTCCGTCCCGGCGCCCAGCGCTCCGGCCCTGTTGTCCAGCGCTATCGCAACGTCGGACACCTTCACCTCCGCCCCGGACGGATCGAAATACCTGTCGATCCCGCCCCACTCGATCACCAGAGGAAGCCATGTCTGGCTCCACAAGGTGTATGGCCGGTCGGACAGGTAGAGGGTTTGCTGGCCTGTGGACGAGACCAGGTCCAGCTTCAACAGCCAGACCGGCTCCTTCACCGTCGTCGCCAGGGCGGAGTTCAGCGCCGAACTGAAATTCTTCATTGAACCACCGCCATCTCTATAGGACCCACGTCCCAGCGTCCGTACCCGGCGGGGACCGATTCCAGCTCCTTCGATACGAACCGGACGGAATACACCGTCCCGTCGATATCCCGGTATTCAAACGTCGCGCCTCCTGTCATGTGGAAAAATCCGGACCCGTCCGGAGCCATCAGGGCGTCCCGGTCGGCCGTGGACAAAAGCCTGTACGAGATGTTCAGCCGAAGCTCGGTGACCAGCGACGTGTGACGCACGTATACACCCCCCGCGGTCCTGGCGTCCGCGTCGAACCGCGCGAAGGTCACACCGCTGTCTTCCAGCGAGGGCCATTTTGACGGGGAGAAAGTGTACGTGGCCGACGCGAACGACGGGTAGGCCATCTCCGGCCTGGTAGCCGGGCTCACAGCGCCGCCCCCCTGCCGGACCTGCGCAAATACCTGAATATTTCCGGGGCCAGATTGCGTCGGACAGATTCCCGGTCCACCCGTTTTATGGCGGCGCCGCCGATCTGGGTTACGTTAAGGTTTCGTATGCTAAGCGTATACCCGCCACCTGCGCCCGGCGCCGTGTCGGCGCCCCCCCTGCCGGACGGGACACGGGACACCGCGCCGGCCAGTTCCCGGTACGTCCTGGCCTCCTCCACGGTCAGCACCGCCTCGTTCTTGTGCAACAGGGCGATCATATCCCTCGGCACGCGGCCCGAACCGACGGCGAAAGACGCCTCCGGCCATGGCTCCTGCGCTCCGGAAGAGCCCAACCGGACATCTTCATAGCTGGCCCTGAGGGTTATCACCTTTTCCGAAGGGATCGAATCGATGGCTTGGCGCACCCGTTCGATCTGCGGCGTCGCCACGTCCACCGCCGCGATCTGCGTTACGACCATGCGGGGAAACCTCTCCATCGCCCCGGCCAGCGATCGCACGCTCATGGCGGCGGTGTCGGCCGCGGACGCGGCGGTCCCGAAAGCCTCTGTCATGCCCGACGCGAACGAATCGATGTTCACCACCGCGTCGGATGTCTCAACTATCACATCCAGCTTGATTTCGCTCATTTGGATATAACCACCTTTTTGGATTGTTCGCTGAAAATATCCGCCGCGATCATTTCCAGGTACCTGATGATCGACAAAAGCCCGCGGTCCGCCTCGATCTGGTGGGCGCGGAGGATTTTGTCCTGCGGCATGGTTTCGCCCAGCTCCCGCAAATCGCTCCACAACGCCGCCACCCGGCCTGCGACCCCCCCGGGAAGACAGACGGGGCAGGAGGTTTCCAGGCATACGGGCCGGACGCCGTCACGGCTCCATATCTCCCGGCATCCCGGACAGGAGATCGACCTGTGGTCCCTTACGCGCTTCAACCAGTCCATCAGTTTTTTTTTATCTCCATCGAGCCCCATTGCGTCAGCACGGGGAGATCCCGGCACACCCGGCAGGCGAATTCGACGAATCCATCGTTGGACAACGCGGCCATGCGCAGGTTCTTAGCGTTGAAAGCCAAAGGTTCACCGCCCGATGTCATCCCCTCCCAGGAGGTGACGCACGCCAGCGCCAAAGATATTTTCCGCGTCCTTTCAGGATGGGTCATGATCCTGACCATGGTTTCATGATCGATAAAGCGCACCCGCACTTTCGCGCCGACGTCATCGATCTTGGCCCTGACAGCGGCGACGCTCTCTTTTAACGCGGCAAGATTGCTGTTCCCGGCGTTTTCATCGGCCAACTGCTCCAGCTTTCGCACCGCCACCACCCATTCCGGAGCCGGTCCGTACGGGAGCCAGGCGCCCTCCCGCCGCAGCGAGTCGTCGAAAAGCAATCCGAATTCCATGGTTGCCATCACAATGGTTGCCCCTCACACCAGATACGCGGTTGACTTTTTATTCACGCCCGTCACGCGCCAGGGGGTGGTGACGCCGCTCATGCCTTGCACGGTGGTGTCGGGGATGTGCAGGGCGAACTCGGCCGATTGCACGATCCTTCCCCTCGCCGAATCCAGGACGGCCACGTTTACCAACTCCGCGTGGGGAAGCTCGACAAGCAACCTGTAATCCAGCCCCGTCTCGATCTGGCGGCCGGTGAAGGTGATGTCTATCTTCTTTCTCGTATCCGCCTTGAAATCGGTCAGCGACACGGCGTCGGAGTTGGTGGGGAAATGGAGTTTCAACCTGGCCAGCGCCGAGCCGGAGTTGACCGGTTCGTCGATCCGGTCGGTCACCGCGCCGCCACGGATAATGGCGTACTGGCCCGTGTAAACCCCCGCGACCGACCGGCGATACGTAAACTCTATCCTGTTCGGATAGACCAAGTCGCCCGCGCCAAGGGCCGGTCCCGTCGCAGAGTTGATCCTGATCACGGAATCGGCGAACAAAACCCGGTTGGAGGTGTCGGGTATGGTGACGTTTGCGAAGGTGGACAGGGTGTTCACCGTGGAATCCTCCACCAGGTCGAACCCCAGCGTGTCGAGCCTCAGGCTCATGGCGCGTCCCGCCTCGCCGCTCAGGGTGAATCCATACGGTTTTATGACCATCTCCAGGAGATAGCTTTTGCGCTTTTCGACCAGGGTGGCCATGACACCGTCGATGTTGTCGGCGGGGGTGATGGTGTGTGTGTAGGTGATGGTCCCGGAAGCGGCTGGCGCGGGGGACGACCCGGCCACCAGCGCCAGGGGCAGAAGGTCTGAATAACGCGCGTGGCTGTCCACGCCCCCTTCGAGCTTCGTGTTCCCCTTGCCCGCGCCATAGGAATGGGCCCGGCCCAGGGAGTTGTCCGGGATCGATTCGATCCTGTGGGACAGCGTGTGGCCGGTGATCTCCAGCCCGTCGCCGGTCCCCGCCTGCGCCGCCTGGCCCCATGTGAAGGAGCGCACGAGAGCGTGCCGGATTTCTACGCCGGTGTTGATGTTACTCATGGTTCAATTACTCCTGTCGCAAATAAATAGAGTCGCTGTCAATACTGGTCCGCGTCTTCCACAAACGACGTTTTGTATTCCGCGCTGTAGATCGTCAGGTGTTTGCCGGTGGCGATCACCGTCTCGCGCTCCAGAAGCAGCGGCGATATGTCGAGCCCCAGCGTGTTGCTGTTCAAAAGGGGGCGGACGCTGTCGAGCAACGTGTAGACATCGTTGCGCCGGTCCGTCTCCGACTTCAGGTTCGCAGAGCCATGAAGCGCGGCGAACCGCAAAACCCGTGTAAACAGCGGCGCCCCGTCCGGCTCCAGGGACGATCCCAGGTATGTGACCAATACCGCGGGGCAGATCACCATAAACTGGTTTTTCGCGTCCACCGTCTCGTCGAACTGTCCTTCGTACGAGCCCAGCGTCCTGACGGGCCCGCCATTGGCCACGGTGACCGGCGCCAGGGCGGCGATTATGCCGTCTTCTATCTGCTTTATGGTGTAGTTCATCTACGCGGCTCCTGTTATGTAATCAGCCACAAATTTCCCCAACGACCGAAGGTCCTCGTCCTGCAACACGAAAAAAGGACGGGGGGGTATGTTGCGGCGTGTGATTCCGTATTGATGCGCCGACGCGTACGGGACGCCGCTGCCGACAGTAACGCGGTCGCCGTTGACCACCGTTCGGATACTTCCCATGAGAGCTCCCGTGCGGACGAGGATCCCCGTGGCGTATCCATCCGCGGTTTTCGACCGCGAATACGCGGGGTCGAGAGGCGCCCAGGGAGGTCTGCCCCCGGCGATGAAGTTGGCCAGCGCAGACGCCGCCAACACCGGGGCGAACCTGGCGAGGGGGGGAGACACGTCTCTCAGGTTGTCCCGCTCCCGGACAAGCAGGCTCTCCATCCCTGTAATCTTAAGTCTCAGCATCGTCACATCCCCTTGAGAGACTCGCGGGAAAACCGGCGGGTCGCGGAGCTGAAAGTGACCGTGGACGACACGTCGTCGGCGGGAGCGGGTTCGGTGACCGCTCCTTCCAAGGTCACACTACCCTTGGCCACCTTGCGCAAAAACCCGAGCGCCGCGTCGTGCGCCGCGTTCCACACCGGCGAATCGACCGACCTGAAACGATGAAGGGCCGCGATGGCCAGCGTGGCCGACAACCCGGAAACGACATGGGGAACAGGCGCCAGCGGCGTCTTGTAAACCTTGCTCACGTATGAATCTATCACCGCGTCCGCGTCCCGGATGGCGCGATCGACCTTGTCCGTGTCGACCAGGCCTGCGCCGGTGGTGTCTGTAAGCTGGATCAGCGCCGACTCGTCGATCTTTTTCGCCAGATCCGCGCTTGTGCAATATGACATCTTTAAGTATTTCCTGAATTGGTGTGGTTAAATCCAAACCCGCGGCGCCCCCCCGGCCTCGCGGCAGGCGAGACGGAGGGCGCGTCCGGAGCCATTACGCGCCGCCAGTCGATCCATATACCAGATGGGGCAGCCCATAACCGACGGCGCCGCGATAGTCCACACCGTAGATGAACTCTTTGCGCATGAACACGCTCTCGTCGTCGGGGTTGTCCAGGGAGATAAACCGCGCGTCCTGGCGCATCTGCAGGATGAACGGCTTGACCGGCCTGTTCAGGCACGCCAAAAACCAGTAGGTCGGGTTGGCGGCGAGCTCGGGGGCGACAATGACATCCGCCGAGTTTTTCCACACGTTGGACACGCCGCCGGTGGTCAGGTCGCCGCGGATGATGTCGAGGGCCTCCTTTTCGAGCTGGGGCGACACGATCAGGTGCGACGGAGTCAGCCGCATCGGCTTTCCGTTTTCGTTGACCTGGCTCATGATCGTCTGCCGGGCGGTCTCGTATGACGCCGCCGTCAGGACAGACGTACCCTTGTTCGACCAGGGTCCCCGGGAGCCGTTGGGATGGTCGATGTCAAAGAAAAACTGCCCGTCATACCCGGTGGAGACGAAACCATCCGCCAAAAGCTGGAACACCAGCTCGTCCGGATGCTGTTTGGCGTTTTCACCCAGCTGGCTGAACAGCGGGGCGTATATGCCGATGTTATCGTCCTCGATATCGTTCCGGTCGACAGATACGGTCGCTTCGAAATCGCGGTTTTTTATGATGAACCCGTTTTCGGCGAGGTCTTTAACCGAGCGGTCGCCCAGCCACTCGCGCAATCCCGGGATGGCGCCCAGCCAGCGGTATTCCTCCTGCCTCGTGCTCGAATCGACCCGCATGGCAAGGTCTCCGGCGTATGAGGCGGCGTTCTGGAAAGCCCTGGTGAACACGGCCTTGAACCCGCGTGTGGTGTCGTTCAGGGTGGACCTGTTGATGACCGGCCCGATGAGAAAAGCCCACATGACGGAATCAGAAGCCTCCGCCCCGCCCCCCGTGACAAGCGCGCCGGCGGCCAGCGCGAGCATGGTTAAATAAAATCTGAAAGTCATTTTCGGTAATCCTTTCGTTTTGATTAATTACTGTTGTTCGATTCAATCCCGCCTACCGCCGGACAGTTCCGAAGATATCGACATATACCGAAGTGGCCGACGCCACCGCCTACCGCCGGACAGCGCCGAAGATATCGACATATACCGAAGTGGCCGACGCCACCGGCTACCTTCGGACGGCTCCGAAGATATCGACATATACCGAAGTGGCCGATGCCACTTCAGCGAGGGAACCGCAACGCACATGCCGCAACGTCACGCTGTCAGACTGGTCCACGCCAGGCAGAGACCCGGAAGTTACACTCACCAGTATCTGCGACCCGTCCGGAGCCGTGAGAGTAAAATCGCCACCAGCCCCCACGTTCACCGCGGCCCCGCCCCCCCAGGACAACGTCGTACCAGCGGCGACATACGCCAGAGCGTACACGCCCCCCCGGCTTGCAGGTACGCGGCCGACCACCACACCAGTCACGTTCACCGGCTGGACAGCGACACCCTTGCCAACCGTGTTGTCGTCGACGATATACACATCCTCGCCCATATCGGCGATGGACATCCCCGAGGCGTTGTATTCGAACACCCCCTCGCGCCTCCCCTCGGTTCGGATATCGCCATCCATGCCAGCGGAATTGTCGGCGCGTTTGTCCGCCTTGCCCGCGAACGAGTGGGTCGCGTCGTCCGCCGCCGGCGCGGCGTACCCGCCGGCGTTGACACAGACCAGGGCCCCCGCGTATATGACCGTGTTCGCGGCCGTGGGGATCGAAAAAGTTATTCCATCCTTTCGGATGGATTTGCGGTCTTCGGTAAGATTAGCCACTTTATATATCTAACTCCCATTAAGTTGATAAGGTTGTTTACAGCAGTTAAGAACTCTCCGTCCCCAGATACTCTGCAGACGAAAGCCCCAGCGACCGGCACACCCTCGCCTCACCATCCGAAAGCGCCGGCTCGCCGGGCCTGTCGGGCGTGATGATCCCGCCCAGAGGCGCCGCCGGACCGCTGTTCGCCAGAAAAAGACGAAACGAGCCCGGATTGTTTTGGCCCAGGTTGACAGCCCATTCCCTTTGTGAAGGACGAATCAATCCCGCCGCGATGGCGTCGTTGACGACGGTCTCCACATGGCCCTGACGATGTTGCGCCGATTCGGCCGCCAGCGCCCTTATCCGCTCTATAACCGCCCCGTCCCCCTCTCCGGGCGCGACCCCCAGCTCCGTGACGACATCCCCCAGTAGCGAGATCAGGGTCGGCGCGTTATTGTGTTCATCCACCAGGGCGGTCACAGCGTCGGCGATGGCGGCTCCGTCCGCGTCTTCACCCAGGCTCAGAAGTTTTCTGACATTTTGTACGATCTCGTGCATAGGCTTCTCCATAGTTGACAGTTCATTGACAAGTTGCGGCATGGCGTGGATATTCGGGTTGTTGGTCAGCCCCAGGTTCACCAGCGCCGTGATATGACCGTTTACCATCTCGAACACCGGGGAGAGGTAAAGATATTTTTTCGACTCGATCAACCCGCGAGCCTCCCCGTTCCAGTCGATCACCGCCTCGACGCCATCGGGCGTGACCCTCGCCGAACATACTTTCACCCACCCCGCCGCGTGGGCGTGGCCGCACCGGTTCATCGACTCGTGCCTGTAATCGACCACGATGTCGCCGGCGCGTTCCTTAAACGACGAGATGATCCGTCCTATCGCCGCGTCGTCAATCACCTGCGCGCCCAGGGGATGGGCGAACACCCCTTTCGGGACGATCAACGTCGGCGAGTTAAGCTTCGGGGTCATGGTTTCACCCCCGGGCCGCCGGTTCCCAGCGGCGCGTCGAGATCACCCGTGATCGGGACCCCGGTTATGTCCGCCACCACCCGGGCCGGCACCTTCGCGCCAAGCTCCACCAGCTTTGCCACCTGGCCCAGTTTCAGCTCTGTCTCGCCAGCCCTGTTCAGGCGGGTCACTATCCTGGGATACCGTTTTTGCCGCCCGAAATTGAAATCAACCAGGGGCCGGACGAAATCGGCGTTGATGGTCTCTTCGATGGACACGCAGTCGAACGCGACGATGTCGCTTCGGACCCTGTCGTGGATCTTGCCCAGTGAATACGCCCCGCCGGTGTTGTGTCCCGTTTCGGTGGTCAGCGTCTGGCCCAGTATTCGTTTGGACTTCTGGCGGTTGAAAAACTCCGCGGCGTTCTGAAACAGCGAATGATCCCCCGACAGGGAGGAATGTATGAACTCTATCGTCGTATCCTCCGATATCACCGCCGCCGCGTCGGAACCCAGGTTGGACACGGCGTTACGCAGGGCGGCGCGGGACTGGTCGTCGGCGTGGGGCTTGTACCGGCCCAGCCTAAGGGGGATGCCGTACAGGTCTATGAAGGTCATCCAGTCCTTTACCGTGAAGTTGGTGAACAGGTAATACCAGGCGACGCCCCGATACAGGCCGGAGCGCAGGATGTCGCCGCCACCGCCGTGGCTCTTGTGCATGATGAACTTGTCCCGGGGCAGTTTCACGCCGCCGGGGTGGCGGCTGTCGAGGTAGCGGGGAAAATCGAGGATCGACGACGGGTCGTCCGGGTCGATGAAGGTGAACAGCCTCTGCGGACGGGGCCGGATGGCCGTGACCAGGGTCATTCCTCCCGACACGTCCCATATGAACTCCGCCATGGAGAACCCGTGGGAGACCGCCGACATCATGCCGGCCAGGAAAATCTGCTTTTCCGGCAGGCTCTCGTACACATCCCGGACGAAATCGGCGATTTTCATATCCCGCCCGCTGTCCGACGCGGGCTGCACATCACGATCCTGCGCGATAACCGCCAGTGTCCTGGTCTGCATCACCGCGCCCAGGTGCAGGTCTTTTTCCTCCATGTCGTCGAACAGGGCCATGGCTTCGGTTATGTCGCCCGCGTCGAGCGCGCCGATTATGGAGGACAACCTGCCAGGTGTAAGGTTGCGCGGAGCCGCGCCGGACCAGAGCGCGGAGGCCCCGGTGGGGACTATTTCGCCCATGGCCGGTTTTTGTCTTTTAATCATCGTATATCCCTCGCTAAAAATTCGGGTTGCACTCATGTAACGCAGTTCCACCGCGCCCGCGACGACAGCGACTGGTAGCCGGCCCCCGTGTCCGCGGCCAGCCCCCTGGCGGCCTGAAGGGCCAGCATCAGCGCCCAGGCCATATCTCCGTGGCCCGCCGACCCGGATGGAGATTGATACAGGGCGGCCCCCGATTCGGACCGAACCTCCCTGATCGCCCCTATCTGGCCGACCAGCTCCCTGTCCGCCGGAAGGACGATGCGCTGGTCCGTAAGCGTCCCGTAAAGATTCGCCACCATCATCTGTTTCGATCTGACGGTGAACATGACACCGGCCGCCACGCCCGGATAATCCCGCTCGAGCCTCTCCGACATGTCCATGCCGATACCGGTCGAATCGATCCTCAACAGACTTACGCCCCGGCCTATGGCGGCGGTCAACACGCCAGACTGATCGGCGAACGCCACGTTTTTCATGGCGACGGTCAACCTGGTCTCGAACCGGCCGCCTGCGTGGTCGAGGATGACCAGGGCCGACCGGTCGTTTTTCCTGGCCGGGTCGTATCCCGCCGCCAGGATCCCTTTCCGGTTGCGGATCAGCCACTCCCAGTCGGCGCCGGAAGGGACCCCGACCACATGCCGGTATGCCAGCGCTGTAGAAGACTCGCCGAATTCCGGCTCGGCGCAGGCCATTATCATCTCCATGGGAAACGCGGCGTTTTCGATCTGTACGAACGCAAGCTCCGACTCCTGCCTGAAAGCCTCTTCCGGCATCGAGGAGTAGATGGACTTAAGCGCCGGGGAGCCGTATTTGGCCACACGATCACGGGTGGACAGCAGAGGCGCCAGCGCGGCGGCTTCCTCCACGTCCGAACAGAGCGCCGAGCAGAGCCACCACGGGATTTCGTATCGTGTAAACTCCCGATATTTTCCGCGGCAAATGTCGTGGAACACTCCGCTCCCGCCTAAAGGAGTGGATTCTATTGTAAGCTGGCTTTTTTCGTCCCGGGCGGTGACATGCAACGCTCCTTCGTATATGGCGCGGGAATTGGCGCAATGAGGAAGCTCCGAGACGCCCACGTCCCCTCCCCTGCCACGGGGAGCCTTCGCCGCCAGCGACCGCAACACGGACCGCCTGCCCGACGAGTCGACGAACGCTATTTCGTCCCTGGACCGGGCCACTTTCCTGAGCCGCCACGCAGACGGGAGCGACTCGTACAGCTCGTCGGCGTACTCGATCTTTCCCTGCGCCTCCTCCCGGTTCATGCTGACGAACACCGCCTTGTACCGGGGGATGGTAAGAGCCCTGACCAGCGTCTTGACGGTCATCGCCCACGACCCGCCGACTCTGCGGCTTTTGAGGATGACGGTGAACCGGGCCCCGGACGAGAGGTAGCTGTGTTGCCACGGGTCGAGGCGCACTTTTTCGTCATCCGCGGTAAAGAGCGTTTCGGCGAAGTTGGCGGGGTTTTCAAGCCAGGCCAACAGCCGCGCCCGATCGGGTGTTTTCTTCACCGTCACTCCCGGCGCGCCGTTTATCCGCTTCGATACGAAGCTCTTCGATGGCGTTGCGCGTGTTTTCATCTTCATTATTTCCGGTTGTACTGTCCTGTTTTTTCCGCGCCAGCCTGGCGCCGCGGTATGCGATGTCGAGCTTTAATATCTGCTCCATGGTCATGCTCACCAGCGGGTCCGCGGCTTCTGCGTATCGGCGCAACATGTCGTGGTAGAGGGCCAGCTCCAGGAGCGCGGCCAGGTCCTCCACGTCGGATCCGTCGCGCACACCCTGCAGGAAATCCCTGATAATCCGGGCTCCCTCCTGTTTCGCGTGGATCTTGACCGATCGCCTGGCCGAGCACTGCTCCATCATCCGCTTGACCAGGGACTGGGTGACCGGTTTTTCACCGCAGACGATGTCGTGGACGGTTTTCCAGTCGGCCCCTTCGAGCGCGCCCTGTTTGATCAGGCTTTTCTGCGTTCCGGTAAGGCCCGACTCGGTGTTGACGCAACTACTCATCGCAGGCCACTCCCGGGTCCGAGATGACACCATCGACCAGGTCCATGCCCAGGGCGGTGATGCGCGCCAGCGACACCACGCCGCTTTTCATGGCGACTGTCTTCATCTCCAGGTATCCCTTGTCCGCCAGGTACCATATCTGGCTGGCCACCTGGTCGATCACCAGGCTGGTCATCCCAAGCTCTCTTAGCTCGGCCAGGATTTCATCGTCGCCGTTGAACGATTCGGGAAACTGCCTGCAATACGAAAGCGCCCCCGCCCTGATGTCCCTGTTGAGGTTGAGCCCGGACTTGTCCGGATTGGCTGGAAGCACCCCCCGGTCTTCGGCGGCGCCCTCCACCAGGTCGACACCCTGCGCGGTTATCGCGGCGGTAATCCGGCCATCTTTACGGCGGACGGTGGTGACATATTTTTTCTTTTCCAGGTATGTGAAACTGTCCCGTACTTTCCTGGTGTCCACCCGGTCGATCTGTTTTGCCAGCGCCCTGGTGACGCTCCTGGAAGTCTGGGGAAAAATGTATAGCTCCGCCAGGACGTCGAGCACCCGCTTTCGCAGGTTGCGGACATGAGACGATCCAGATGCTTTTTTCATCTTCGGTTATCCGTTCCGTTTATGCGGTTAAATTGCGACGGATCGACGCCGGCTCCCGTTTTCGGGGTGATGGCCTGGTTGAGGAGGGGGGCCGGAGGGGTCCCATACCGACAGGGTTCCGGCGGGGGAAGAAAACCGGAACCCCCGGCCGGGAACCGGCGTCGATCCGTCGCGTGGGGCGTGTTTACAATCCGCACAGCCGGTTCGATCCTCACAATATCCATGCGGCCAATGGCGTTTCCATAGTGCGCGGTGGAGCTCGGTCCGCTTGGAATCTGATTGCTATCGATGGTCCCGGCTGTGCGTATATCCATTCGTTTCGCTCCTTTGCAATGGCCGCCGCCGGATATCGGCGACAACAGGGGCGATGGTATAGCGGGCCGAACCAAAGCAAAATAGCAGGTGGGGCAAAAGGAGCATCTGTTCGAGATGGGGGATAAAAAGCGAGCGGGAGCGCCTTGTGTCAGACGGTTCGTATCCGCCGGCTCCGGGTATAATCAGGCGTTAACACAAGTGGCTGAACGGGATTACTTCGATTAGGGCTGGGGATTGGGAAGGGCGTTCTTGACGTTTAACGTTAAACGTTATATATTCGTGTCGTGATAACAAGTTTCAAATGCAAGGATACAGAAAAGGTTTTCAACAGGAAACTATCCAAGAAATTTGTCGGCGATCCTAGAAGAGCCGCGCTACGAAAACTATTGGTGATTGACGCGGTTGAAAATCTCGAATCGCTCAACGTGCCGCCCGGGGCCAGGCTGGAGGCTCTTAAAGGCCCCCGCAAAGGACAGCACAGCATAAGGATCAATCAACAGTGGCGAATTTGCTTTGCATGGCGCGATGGAAACGCCTACGAAGTGGAAATTACCGATTATCATTAGGAGAATATAATGAGCAGGAATATATCCCCGGTTCATCCCGGTGAAATTCTGATGGAAGAATTTCTCAAGCCCATGGGACTCAGCCAGAACAAACTTGCCAAGGCCCTATCGGTTCCCGCCAGAAGAATAAATGAAATCGCGCTTGGCAAGAGAGCCATAACAGCCGACACGGCGTTACGGCTGGGCAAATATTTTGATATGGAACCAAAATTCTGGCTCAACCTGCAAACACGCTATGAGCTTGAGTTGGCCAAAAACAAGATCGGCGACAAATTGAAAGCCGTGAAAACGAGAAAAAGCTCGGCTTGATACTTAACCGCCGCAATTTATCCATGAGGCCTTCCATCTCGCTACAAACATGAAAACCATCTATCTCGACCAAAACATTGTCCACTATTTCTGTTTCGGATTTCCGAAAGGATTTGATAAAACCGTCGAAAAGGAATCGCTCGAAAGAATAAAGACATTATATCCGGATTATAGATTTACCGTATCTTTATGGAACATGGTTGAAGCGGCAAGAGCCCAAGACCGAAAACAGGCAAAAGCTTATGGGTCATTTCTTGAAAAGTTGCGTCCACTATATTTATCAGAAAAGATAAATATACAAAAAGCCGAAATCGAAAAATATATTTTCATTTACCACTTTGAACAAATTCCTTATCACGCATTAAATGTGTTTAATGAACACCTATCTCAAGTCTGGGCAGATTTTGGGCAGGGTTTGGAAATTATCGGAGAAAATCTAGCCGGTTTCATTTCCGAGCTTCATGGAAATGCGCACAGCCTGGATATTATTAAAAACTGTCAAAACATATACCCTGGAATTTTAAAAATATTGCAAAAGGCCAGGTCAGAGGATCAATCTAACGCTTCTATTCAAAATCAGATTTTTCACAATTGGTTTAGCGCTTTGCTACCAGTTGAAAAACCTGATCGTTCGCCAATCGTAAAAAGTGAAGCAGAAGATATTGTTTCAGAATTAACGGCAAACAGAGAAAACCTGTTTATGAATTGCCCGGCGATTTGCTCGGAACATCATATTTCGGATTTTCGAAGTTCGAATTCTGCCCGCCATCCAAATCCTCAAGACGCCATAGACCTCATGCATGCAGTACCAGCTTTAGCTTACTGTGATGCATTAATAACAAACGACGGCTTTCTGCGATCAGGCGCTGAACACGTAGCTAAAAAACAGCGACGAAATTTAATTATTAGCCATTCTTTATCTGAGGGATTCGGGCAATTAACGGCAAACGCCAGTTGATGAAAAGCTGGTAGCCCCAGTGGGAATCGAACCCCCAGCGTCCGCAATTACCGGCCCGTCGACCGGAACACTATCTTTCCCGCGCGGTTTCGATATAATCTTTGCCTATCGGGGTTTACCACTGTTTGAAACCGGGGGATCTATATTGACGAGCGAAAAAACCGCGGAACCATCCACCAACATCGCGTCGTACCTGCCAAAGGTTGCGGCGGCCGACCCGGACCGGGTGGCGGTTACGGCTCCCGCGGGGAAATGCACGGACGGGCGGTTGACGTACAGCACCTGGACCTTCGGCCAGCTCGACTCCGCGTCGGACCGCTACGCCCACGGGTTTGTGTCGATGGGGATAGGGAAAAACACGCGGACACTGCTCATGGTCCGGCCCGGGTTCGACCTGATCGCGCTCTCTTTCGCGCTGTTCAAGGTCGGCGCGGTTCCGGTGCTCATAGACCCCGGCATGGGCAAGTCCAACCTGCTCAACTGCGTAAAGGACTCCCAGCCGGAGGCGATGGTGGCGATACCTCTGGCGCACATGGCCAGGCGCGTATACCCGCGCTATTTCAAATCTGTCAGACATCTGGTCACGGCGGGCGTCCGCTGGTTGTGGGGAGGCCGGACAACCGGCGGGCTGTTGCGCGAGGCTCCACATGATCCGTTCACGATCGCCCCGACAAAGCCGGACGACGTGGCGGCGATACTTTTTACCACCGGCTCCACCGGCCCTCCGAAAGGAGTGGTCTACGAGCACGGCGTTTTCGACGCGCAGGTGAGGCTTATCAGGGACCAGTACCGCATCACCACCGACGACGTCGACATGCCCGCGTTTCCCCTGTTCGGGCTGTTTTCCATCGCCATGGGGATGAGCGTGATCATACCCGATATGGACCCGACAAAACCGGCACAGGCGGACCCCGCCAGGTTGACCGAACAGATAAACGACCGGGGTGTGACCTTCACCTTCGGATCTCCGGCCATATGGCGAAACGTAAGCCGGCACTGCGTGGAAAATGGCGTGAAACTGCCATCGCTGACACGTGTGCTGATGGCCGGAGCCCCTGTCGCGCCAAAAATCCACGACCGGTTGCTCAACCATATCCTTCCCGACGGGGC